>NZ_JBVJFP010000015.1:0-227178 GCF_055587785.1 Streptomyces sp. NPDC046379 | reverse complement strand
CGACTCTATCAGATCTTTCCGATCCGATTTCCTCGGCGCTTTCCAGGTTCCCGCTTCCGCGTTTCCCTTTCCGGCGGTTCCGACTTTATCAGAAGCTTCGGACCGTATTGACCGGCCATCCGTTTCCGATTTCATCGGGAGAGGCTTCTTCGGAAGCGATGCTTCGAGAAGCGGATAGTTTCTCAAGGTGCCGACCGGATCAGATCCAGTTCCAGGCAACTAGTTGAATCTACCTCCCCACGCGAACCGTGTCAACAGCTCCTGCGGGGCGAAGAGGAGATTAGCAGCTCGACAGGGTCCTCCGCACATCAGGCTGCGGTGGGCACCGTTGCGCTGCGCTCCGACTCCGCGACGTCGCCCGTCTCGCCGACACGGACCGCGCGACCACCGAGTACCCAGACGTACGCGAGGAAACCGAGCTCGGCGACGACGCCGATGGTGATGCGGGCCCAGGTGGGCAGACCCGAGGGCGTCACGAAGCCTTCGATGGCTCCGGAGACGAACAGGACCAGGGCCAGGCCGATCGCCATGCCGACGGCCGCGCGGCCCTCCTCCGCGAGGGCGGTGCGGCGGGTGCGGGGGCCCGGGTCGATCACCGTCCAGCCGAGGCGCAGGCCGGTGCCGGCGGCGACGAAGACGGCCGTCAGCTCCAGGAGACCGTGGGGCAGGATCAGGCCCAGGAAGGTGTCGAGCCTGCCGGCCGAGGACATCAGGCCGAGACCGATGCCGATGTTGAGCATGTTCTGGAAGAGGATCCAGATCACCGGCAGCCCCAGGAAGACGCCCAGGACCAGGCACATCGCGGCGGCCTGGGCGTTGTTCGTCCAGACCTGGGCGGCGAAGGACGCCGCGGGATGGCTGGAGTAGTAGGTCTCGTACTGTCCGCCGGGGCGGGTCAGCTCGCGCAGTTCGCTGGGAGCGGCGATGGAGGCGCGGACGGCGGGGTCCGTGCCGATCCACCAGCCCAGGAGCGCCCCCACCAGGGTGGACAGCAGGGCTGTGGGCACCCACCAGTGGCGGGAGCGGTAGACCGCGGCGGGGAAGCCTTGGGTGAGGAAACGGGTGGCGTCGCGCCAGGAGGCGCGTCGGGTCCCCGTGACGGCGCTCCGCGCGCGGGCGACGAGCTGGCTGAGCCGGCCGGTCAGCTGGGGGTCGGGGGCGCTGGACCGGATCAGGGAGAGGTGGGTGGCGGTGCGCTGGTAGAGCGCGACGAGTTCGTCGGCCTCGGCTCCGGTGAGGCGGTTCTGGCGCCGCAGCAGGTCCTCCAGGCGGTCCCACTCCGCACGGTGGGCGGAGACGAAGACGTCGAGGTCCATCGGTGTTCCTGCTCCTCGGCTGATCGTCGGCGCTGTGCCGGAGACTCGTCGTAAGGGTCAGCTTGTCGTACTGGGGCGCGATGTGCCCTCAGCTTGGCAGACTGGCTGTTCTCGAGTGGGTCAGGGGAAGGACGGCAGGCGTGAGCGAGCTGGTGACGGGCGAGGCGGTGGCGCTGGAGTTGCGCCCCGCGAGGCTGCCCAGCAGGGCGCTGGCCGTGCTGCTCGACCTGGCGCTGGCGCTGGCCGTGTATGTCGCCGTGACGCTGGTGCTCATCGTCTCCACGGCTTCCCTGGACGCCGCCGCGCAGACCGCGCTGTCCATCGCGTCGTTCCTGCTGGTGCTGGTGGGTGCGCCGATCGCCGTGGAGACGCTCAGTCATGGGCGGTCGCTGGGGAAGATGGCGTGCGGGCTGCGGGTGGTGCGGGACGACGGGGGGCCGATCCGGTTCCGGCACGCGCTGGTGCGGGGGGCGATCGGGATGGTGGAGATCCTGCTGACGTTCGGCACGGTCGCCTGCATCGCCTCGCTCGTCTCGGCGCGCGGGCGCCGGCTGGGGGACGTGTTCGCGGGAACGCTCGTCGTACGGGAGCGGGTGCCGGTCGCCCGGGTGGGCGGGTTCGTGCCTCCTCCCCCGCCGTGGCTTGCGGGGCGGTTCGCGGAGCTGGATCTGTCGGCGGTCCCGGACGGGCTGTGGCTCGCCGTCCGTCAGTACCTGACCCGGATGCGGCAGCTCGACCCGCAGGTCGGCTGGACGATGGCGGAGCGGCTCGCCGGGGATCTGGCGGCGCGGACGGGGACTCCCGTGCCGCCTGGCGTGCCTCCGGCGGCATACCTGGCGGCGGTGGTGCACGAGCGGCAGGCCCGCGAGGCACGGCGGGCGTTCGGGGGGCCGACGGCAGCGGGCGTGCAGTCGGCGTCGGCGACGGGTGCGGTGCCGGGCGCCCACGGGTCTGCCACGAGCGCCGCCCCTCCGGTTCCCGGGCAGGGTCGGTCCGCGCCCGCCTCCGCCCCTTCGGCCGGGTACGGCGCCCCTCACGGCGTTCCTCCTCACGCCGCCCCGCCCGCTTCCTCCGCTCCGCGGCAGGAGCCCTCCTCCGCCGAACCGCCGGCCGACCGGCCCTCCACCGGCTTCGCGCCGCCCGCCTGACGGGTCAGCGGAACGCGGACGGCGGCGAGTCGAGGTCTTCCAACTCGATGCCGGGGGCGGCGAGGACCACGTCGCCGGCGAGGTGCACGAGGTGCTGCTCACCCGTGTCCAGGGCTGTGACCTGGTATTCGTCCACGGTCAGGGGGCCGTTGTCAGTGGCGTGTGCTTCGCTTTTCACCAGGGCCCAGGACTGGTCGAGAGTGCGCGGGGCGAGGACCGGGTCCGTGAAGGCGACGAGGCGTACGCGGGTCGCGGCGCCCGGGGAGGTGAGGGACAGCAGGCGTGCTGTGGCGATGAGGAACGCGGGGGACGTGCCGGTGAAGGCGTGTGCGGGGACGTTGCCTTCGGTGGCGTGGGCGCCGGTGGGGTCCGTGCGCACCCAGGTGACGCCGTCGAGGGCGGCGCCACGTACCTGCCAGCCCGCCGCGTGCAGTTCGAGACGGATGGGGCGGCCGAGGTCGTCGAGGGCCAGGTCGACCGAGCCGCGGTGATCGCCGGCGGGGGTGGTCAGCTGGGAGACGTAGCGCCAGCCGGAGGGGCCGGGGGCGCAGTGGAAGTGCTCTTCCGCGAGGGGGGTGTGATCGTGCGGATCATGGAGCGAATAACGGCCGCGGGGCATCGGGGTCCTGGGTTCTGACGAAGGCGTTCCGCCCAAGGGGCAGGCCCCCGGCACGGGGGTGCGGGGGCCTGCCTCGGCGGACGGACCGCCTGGGATGCGCGGAAAGCGCGGGGGAACTGCCGCGGGCTCAGTAGCGGTAGTGGTCCGGCTTGTACGGGCCCTCGACCTTGACGCCGATGTACTCGGCCTGCTCGGGGCGGAGCGTGGTCAGCTTCACGCCGAGCGCGTCGAGGTGGAGACGGGCGACCTTCTCGTCGAGGTGCTTGGGCAGCACGTAGACGTCGGTCGGGTACTCGTCGGGCTTGGTGAACAGCTCGATCTGGGCCAGGGTCTGGTCCGCGAAGGAGTTGGACATCACGAACGACGGGTGGCCGGTGGCGTTGCCCAGGTTCAGCAGGCGGCCCTCGGAGAGGACGATGATCTTCTTGCCGTCGGGGAAGGTCCAGGTGTGGACCTGCGGCTTGACCTCGTCCTTGACGATGCCGGGGATCTTGGCGAGGCCGGCCATGTCGATCTCGTTGTCGAAGTGGCCGATGTTGCCCACGATCGCCTGGTGCTTCATCTTGGCCATGTCCGAGGCCATGATGATGTCCTTGTTGCCGGTCGTGGTGATGAAGATGTCGGCCGTCTCGACGACATCGTCCAGCGTGGTGACCTGGTAGCCGTCCATCGCCGCCTGGAGGGCGCAGATGGGGTCGATCTCGGTGATGATGACGCGGGCGCCCTGGCCGCGCAGGGACTCGGCGCAGCCCTTGCCGACGTCGCCGTAGCCGCAGACGACCGCGGTCTTGCCGCCGATGAGGGTGTCGGTGGCGCGGTTGATGCCGTCGATCAGGGAGTGGCGGCAGCCGTACTTGTTGTCGAACTTCGACTTGGTGACGGCGTCGTTGACGTTGATCGCCGGGAACAGGAGGGTGCCCTCGCGGTGCATCTCGTACAGGCGGTGGACGCCGGTCGTGGTCTCCTCGGTGACGCCGCGGATCTCGGACGCCAGCTGGGTCCACTTCTGCGGGGTCTCGCGCACCGTGCGGGTGAGCAGTTCGAGGATGACGCGGTGCTCCTCGGACTCGGCCGTGTCGGGCGAGGGGACCTTGCCGTCCTTCTCGTACTCGACGCCCTTGTGGACCAGGAGGGTGGCGTCACCGCCGTCGTCCAGGATCATGTTCGGGCCGCCGGTGGGGGTGTTCGGCCAGGTCAGAGCCTGCTCCGTGCACCACCAGTACTCCTCCAGGGTCTCGCCCTTCCAGGCGAAGACCGGGACGCCCCGGGGGTTGTCCGGGGTGCCGTTCGGGCCCACCGCGACGGCCGCCGCCGCGTGGTCCTGGGTGGAGAAGATGTTGCAGGACGCCCAGCGCACCTGCGCACCCAGGGCGACCAGGGTCTCGATGAGGACGGCGGTCTGCACGGTCATGTGCAGGGAGCCGGTGACGCGGGCGCCGGCCAGGGGCTGCGCCTCGGCGTACTCCTTGCGGATCGCCATCAGGCCCGGCATCTCGTGCTCGGCGAGGGTGATCTCCTTGCGGCCGAACTCGGCCAGGGAGAGGTCGGCGACCTTGAAGTCCTGTCGGTTGTCGACAGTGGTCATTCGGGCTGCTCCTCGGTGATTGGGTCGAGGTGGGTACGGCTGATCTGCGCGGCGGCGGACACCAGGGTGCCCGAAGAGCACACAGGCATGCCCGCGTGCGCGCAGCGCAGTCCGTCGGAGGCCCTCTCTCCCTCGGCCGGCCCCTGTCGGGCCGCCCGACCGCCATCAGCAGCGACGTCTGGCTCCCACCCAAGCTACACCGATCGGGCGGGCGGTCCCCAGTCCGTCTGCGAACAGATCGCGCCGTTCCGGCCGGGGGCGCGGCCTTGATCGCCGGGCGGGGGGCGGGGGTTGGGCCGTTGATCGGTACGGTGGCCTCCCTGCGGCCGGGTGGACGAGCGCGGGAGGGGACGGGTGTGGGCAGGGGACGAAGGCTGCTGGTCGTGGGGTGGGTGCTGCTGGGCGTCGGGGTCCTGGGGATCGTGGCGTCGCTGCTCGCCTTCAGGGGGGAATTCGGGTCGGCCACCGTGCGGTCGGAGAGCATGACGCCGACGTACGGGCCCGGCGACGGGATCCTCTTCGAGCCGGTCGGCGGGAGCGAGGTGCGGCGCGGTGACGTGGTGCTCATCACACTGCCCGAGCGCTACGGGCCCGATCCGGTGGTGAAGCGCGTCATCGGCGTCGGCGGCGACCGGATCGTGTGCTGCCGGGGTGAGGGGGCCGGGCAGCGGATCAGCGTCGACGGCAGGCCGCTGGTCGAGCCGTATGTGAAGGACGGGATCGCCAACGGGTCGCACCCGCTGGAGTACGACGTGCGGGTGCCGGAGGGGCGGCTGTTTCTGCTGGGGGACCACCGGCTGAACTCGCGGGACTCCCGCTACTTCCTCGACGATCACGACGGCACGGTGCCGGTGGACGCGGTGCGGGGGCGGGTGACGGAGGGCCGGGCGCGTGTGGCGCCGTACGCGGTCGCGGGGCTGCTCGGTCTGGCGGCGGCGGTCGTGGGGCTGTGCTGCGCGCTGGCGGGGCGGGGTGCGCGGCGGAGTCCGGCGCAGCACACCGTGTTGTGGCCCGAGCACCTCTGAGGCCGGGCACGGCGAAGGGGCCCGCCTGGCGAGGCGGGCCCCTTTCGTGGCGTGGGTCAGTGGCCGGCGGGGTGCGAGGCGGGTCCGCCCGGGGTGGCCTCCGGGTCGGCGCCCCTGGCGGCCTCGGCCTCGCGGTAGATGTCCGGCTCCAGGTAGATGACGCGGGCGATCGGGACGGCCGTACGGATACGGGTCTCGGCGGCGTCGATGGCGGAGGCGATCTCGCCGGCGGTGTTGTCGTGCCGCACTGCGATCTTCGCGGCGACGAGGAGTTCCTCGGGGCCGAGGTGGAGCGTGCGCATGTGGATGATGCGGGTGACCGTGTCGCCGTCGACGAGCGCGGCCTCGATGTTGCGCACCTCCGCGATGCCGGCGGCCTCACCGAGCAGCAGCGACTTGGTCTCGGCGGCCAGGACGATCGCGATCACGATGAGCAGGATGCCGATGCAGAGGGTGCCGATGCCGTCCCAGACGCCGTCGCCGGTCAGCAGCGCCAGGCTCACGCCGCACAGGGCCAGGATCAGGCCGACGAGCGCGCCGAGGTCCTCCAGGAGCACGACCGGCAGCTCGGGGGCCTTGGCGTGGCGGACGAACTCCTTCCAGGACTGCTTCCCCCGCAGGGCGTTGGACTCGTTGATGGCCGTCCGGAAGGAGATGGTCTCGGCGATGATCGCGAAGACCAGGACGCCGACCGGCCAGTACCAGTGCTCGATCTCGTGCGGGTGCTTGATCTTCTCGTAGCCCTCGTAGATGGCGAACATGCCACCGACGGAGAACAGCACGATGGAGACGAGGAAGGCGTAGATGTACCGCTCGCGGCCGTAGCCGAACGGGTGCTGCGGGGTCGCCTCGCGCTGCGCCTTCTTGCCGCCGAGCAGGAGCAGGCCCTGGTTGCCGGAGTCGGCGAGGGAGTGCACGGACTCGGCGAGCATCGACGACGAGCCGCTGAAGAGAAACGCCACGAACTTCGCTACCGCGATCGAGAGGTTGGCGAACAGTGCCGCCACGATCGCCTTGGTTCCGCCTGACGCGCTCATGTGTTCGCGTGGTCCCTTCGTACCTCGTGTGCCGTTCCGGAGACGTCGAGTACCCCGCTCGGGGCTTTGCCCGTCCTTTGCCGGTGGGTCATTGTTGCAGCCGTGCCGTCAGGCGACGACCGTGGCGCGGAAGAGCGTGCCGTTTCCCGAGACTTCCGCCTTCTCGCCCGCCGGTACGAACACGGACCCGCCGGGCGTCAGTTCGTGCTCGCCGGCGCGGACGGCGCCGGCCGTGCAGAGCAGGATCTGCGGGGTGACGCGCGTGAGGTCGTGCGCGGCGGAGCCCTCCGGGAGGACGTAGCGGGAGAGGCGGAACTCGTCGATGGGGGTCTCGTAGACCTCCTCGCCGTCCGGGGACGCCTCGGGGCGCAGGACGCCGGGGTCGCCCGGCTCGAAGCGGACGATGCGCAGGAGTTCGGGGACGTCGACGTGCTTGGGGGTCAGTCCGCAGCGCAGGACGTTGTCGGAGTTGGCCATGATC
Organism: Streptomyces sp. NPDC046379; assembly: GCF_055587785.1. Classification (NCBI taxonomy): domain Bacteria; kingdom Bacillati; phylum Actinomycetota; class Actinomycetes; order Kitasatosporales; family Streptomycetaceae; genus Streptomyces; species Streptomyces sp. NPDC046379. The sequence continues at coordinate 219,967 of NZ_JBVJFP010000015.1, read as the reverse complement.
TCGACGCCGAGGCCGTTCAGGTAGGCGTGCGGGATGCCGGCGCCGAGGTAGAGGGCCTCGCCGGGCTGGAGCCGGACGTGGTTGAGCAGCATGGCGGCGATGACGCCGGGGTCGCCCGGGTAGTGGTGGGCGATGCCGGCGTACGGGGCGTAGACACCGCCGATGCGGGTGCAGGCGGCGGTGGCGTCGGCGACGGTGCGGGCCATCTCGTCGCGGTCGGCGGTGAGCACGGCCGTGAGGACCTCGCGCAGGGCGGCGTCCTCGGGGTGGGCGCGCAGCAGGTCGACGTAGGGCTTGAGGGAGTCGACGCCGAGGCCGTCGAGGAGTTCGGCGGCGGCCAGGGGGGCGCGGAAGCCGCACAGGCCGTCGAACTCGGTGAGCGCGCAGATGAGTTCGGGCTTGTGGTTGGCGTCCTTGTAGTTGCGGTGCGGGGCGTCGACGGGGATGCCGCGGCGCTCCTCGTCCTCGTAGCCCTCGCGGGCCTGCCGGAGGTCGGGGTGGACCTGGAGGGAGAGCGGGGCGCCGGCGGCGAGGATCTTGAGGAGGAAGGGGAGGCGGGGGCCGAACTTGGCGACGGCGGCCTCGCCGAGTTCCCCGCCGGGGTCCGCGTCGATGACGTCGACGAGCGTGCCGCGCGCGGTGCGCGAGGGAGCGCCCGGGTGCGCTCCCATCCACATCTCCGCCTGCGGTTCACCGGTGGGCTCGGTCCCGAGCAGGTGCGGGATCGCGGTGGTGGAACCCCAGGCGTAGGGGCGGATGGTGTTGTCCAGGCGGTCCATGGGTTCTCTCAGGTGCGTGGGTCAGGGCTTCCTGGGCCAGGTCAGGCCCTGGAAGCGAGCGCCAGGTAAACGGCGGCGAAATCCGTGATGGCGATCAGTTCGGCGAGGGTCTCCAGCTCGCCGCCGGCCTCGGGTTCGAGTTCGCTGATCGGGGTGCCGTGGCTGAGGGCGAGGTCGCGGGCGGCCGGGGCGGCGGTGAGGCCGCCGATCGGGCGGTCCCGCAGCAGCACCACGCGTGCGTGCAGGGCGGGCGGTTCCTCGACGCGGTCGCGGAAGAAGTCGTCGGGGTCGGAGCCGGCGGCGAGCGGGCCGGCCAGCAGGGCGCTGTGCGCGGCGAGCGCCTCGGGGAGTTCGGCGACGACGGCGGGCTGTCCGGACAGTTCGGCGAGGGCGGCGGCGAAGCGGCGGCCTGCCGGTCCGGCGGAGGTGCCCTCGGTCCACACGACGGGGAGCGCGTCGGCGAGTTCGGCGGCGAGGGTCTTGGCCGGGTTGCTGTACGTCACGATGGCGGGCCCGCAGCGTTCCGCGACGAGGTCGAGGCGGTCGGCGACCTTGTCCAGGGCGTCGGGCGGGGCGGCGAGCAGGCCGATGCGGTCCAGTAGGGCGAGGAGTGGGGTGAGCAGGGCCCACAGGACGCCGGGGGCGGACGCGGCGAGGGGTTCCTCGTGGTCGTACGGGGCCGTGGCCAGGGGGACGAAGAGGCCGTGGGCGCCGGCGGCGGCCTCGGCGAGCGGGGTGCCGGCGGGGGCGACGGCGGCGACGGTGCAGCCGCGGCGGTAGGCCTGTTCGGCGAGCAGGGACAGGCCCGGCTCGGTGCCGTCCGGGGTGGCGATCAGCAGGAGGTCCACGGAGCCGGCCCAGCCGGGCAGTTCCCAGCGCAGGGCGCCCGCGGCGGGGGCGACTCCGGTGGGCGCCAGCCGGGTCACGGGGCTGCCGGGTCCGGCGAGGGTGCCGAGGAGGTCGGCGGCCTGGGTGGCGGCGGCGCCGGGGCCGGCGATGAGGACGGCGCGGGGCCGGCCGTCGGGCTCGAGGGAGCCGACGCCGGCTTCGGCGGCGTGCCGGGTGGCCGTGCGGACGCGGGCGCCGGCCTCGGCGGCGCCGCGCAGCAGTCCGCGGTGGTCGGCCGCGGCCAGGGCCTCGGCATTGTCGAGCAGCGCTTCGTCGAGCATGGGGGCGGCAGCCTCCGATTCGCCGGGACGGTGTGGGGCGCGTGCGCGGGCGGCGGCCTTACGCGGGGCGGCGGGCCTCGTCCACGAGGAGGACCGGGATGCCGTCGCGGACCGGGTACGCCAGGCCGCAGTCCTGGCCGGTGCAGATCAGCTCGGCGTCCCGCTCCTCCAGGGGTGCGTGGCAGGCCGGGCAGGCGAGGATCTCCAGGAGGCCGGCTTCGAGCGGCATGGAAACGTCCCTTCGGGGCGGGTCGTGTGCGCGGGGGCGCACGGACGGCTTGGCGGCGGCGTCGGCGACGGTGCGACTGGTGTTGATGCGTGCACGACGCCGGGGTGCTGCGTGTCCTGTGGTGCGTATGCGGTTGTGCCTGGTCAGCGTACCGCCGTGGCGGGGGGCGCGCGGGGCCGCGGCGGGCCGTGCGGGGGCGGGGTGCGCCCGCCCCCGTGGACCGGCCGTGGCGGCGCCCGCGGTCAGCCTCTGATGATCGCCAGGACCTCGTCGCGCACCTTGGCCATGGTCGCCTCGTCGCGGGCCTCGGCGTTCAGGCGGAGCAGCGGTTCGGTGTTGGACGGGCGGACGTTGAACCACCAGTCGGCGGAGGTGACGGTCAGGCCGTCGAGCTCGTCGAGGGTGATTCCCTCGCGGCCCTCGTAGGCGGTCTTGATCGCGGCGAGGCGGGCCGCCTGGTCGTCCACCGTGGAGTTGATCTCGTCGGAGCCGGCGTAGCGGTCGTACTGGTCGACCAGCGCGGACAGCGTGCCCTCCTGTTCGCCGAGGGCGGCGAGGACGTGGAGGGCGGCGAGCATGCCCGTGTCGGCGTTCCAGAAGTCGCGGAAGTAGTAGTGGGCGGAGTGCTCGCCGCCGAAGATGGCGCCGGTGCGGGCCATCTCGGCCTTGATGAAGGAGTGGCCGACGCGGGTGCGCACCGGGGTGCCGCCGTTCTCCTTGACGACCTCGGGCACCGACCAGGAGGTGATCAGGTTGTGGATGACCGTGCCTCCGCCGTGCTTGGCGAGTTCGCGGGCGGCCACCAGGGCGGTGATCGCGGACGGGGAGACCGGGTCGCCGTTCTCGTCGACGACGAAGCAGCGGTCGGCGTCGCCGTCGAAGGCGATGCCGAGGTCGGCGCCCTCCTCGCGCACCCGCTGCTGCAGGTCCACGATGTTGGCCGGGTCCAGCGGGTTGGCCTCGTGGTTGGGGAAGGTGCCGTCCAGTTCGAAGTACATCGGGACGAGTTCGAGGGGCAGGCCCGCGAAGACGGTGGGAACGGTGTGGCCGCCCATGCCGTTGCCCGCGTCGACGACGACCTTCAGGGGGCGGATGGAGGTGAGGTCGACCAGGCCGCGCAGGTGGGCCGCGTAGTCCTCGAGCGTCTCGCGCTGCGTGATGGCGCCGGCGGTGGCGGCCGGCTCGGGGGCGCCGGACTCGCTCCACCGCTCGGCGAGTTCGCGGATGTCGGCGAGGCCGGTGTCCTGGCCGACGGGGGCGGCGCCGGCGCGGCACATCTTGATGCCGTTGTACTGGGCCGGGTTGTGCGAGGCGGTGAACATCGCGCCCGGCAGGTTCAGCGCGCCCGAGGCGTAGTAGAGCTGGTCGGTCGAGCAGAGCCCGATCTCGGTGACGTCGACGCCGCGGGCGGCGGCCCCGCGCGCGAAGGCGCGGGACAGGCCCGGGGACGAGGGCCGCATGTCGTGCCCGATCACGATCGCGTCGGCACCGGTCACCTGGGCGAACGCCGCCCCGAAGAGTTCGGCCAGCGACTCGTCCCACTGGTCGGGGACGACTCCGCGCACGTCGTACGCCTTGACGATCTGTGACAGATCAGCAGCCACGGCCAACCCTCCTGGAAGTCCTGTCGGTCACCTCAAACTACCCGCCCCCGCCGACAGCACGCTCCGCGGTCCCCCTGTCGACGCTCGGTCGTAGCCAAAGGTCAGGGGGATGTCCGGGACGGCCCCGACCGGCCGTCGGGGTCTTCCCCCGGGTGGGGAGGGTCAGTTGTCGGGGGAGCGCAGCACGCGGAGGTGGCCGCGGCGGGCGACCTCCATCGGATCCGCCGACCGGCCCGCGCCGCCGGCCTGGGCGGCGCGCTGCTGCGGGCGGGCGGCCTCGCGCACGGCGTTGGCCAGCGCTTCCAGGTCGTCACCGCTGGGGCGGGCCGGGGCCGAACCGTCGAGGAGCCGGACGACCTCCCAGCCGCGCGGGGCGGTGAGGCGCTCGGAGTGCTCGGCGCACAGGTCGTAGCAGTGGGGTTCGGCGTAGGTGGCGAGCGGGCCGAGGACCGCGGTCGAGTCGGCGTAGACGTACGTCAGCGTCGCTACGGCGGGACGGCCGCAAGCGGTGCGCGAACAGCGACGTACAGGGCTCACGACGTTGGACGGTACCGCACTCTTGAGCGGGCCGCGACGACTCTGCCCCGGCTCACCCCACCGTGTCGGGCTGTGAAACGCCCCACACCCTCCTCCGGCGGGCGCCGCTGACCTGCGCCGACGTGCCCGTCGGTGGTCTCCCGCCCGCCGGGATGCGGTCGCCACTCGGCACAAAGGCCATGAATCGCCTGGCCATCTCCGGTCCCGGAGAGATATGCAATCGAGCCCAACCTTGGCCGGAACGGCCTCCGGCGACCGGTCCCGCGACGGCCGGGCGAGGCTGGCGGGGCGCGTGGACACGGGGCGTCCGGGCGCGGCGGGGACTAGGCTTCGGCAGTGATGGACAACCGAGTACCGCCCCGTGCCGCCGCCCCCGGGCCCCGCCGACGTGATCGTCACGGCCGGGGCATGCGCGGCCCGATCGCGCCCCCGCAGGTGCCGCTCGCCGCGAGCCGCGCCGAGGCGTTCGCGGATCTCGTGCAGGACTCCGTGGAACGTCTGGAACGGCACTGGCCGCAGCTGGCGGACATCGACTTCGTCGTGCTGGAGGTGCCGCGGCTGGACGGCCCGGGAAGGACCTGGAACGACGAGTCGGTGCCGCTCGGCGGTACGGTTCCCGCGCGGGAGGGCCGGTCGGCGAAGGTGGTCGTCTACCGGCGGCCGGTCGAGATCCGCACCAAGGGCCGCGACGAGCGCGCGGCGCTGGTGCACGAGATCGTGGTCGAACAGGTCGCCGAGCTGCTCGGGCTGACGCCGGAGACGGTCGACCCCCGCTACGGCGAGGACTGACGCCATCTCCGTGAAGCCGTTTCCGACGGCGGTCGCCCCCCGCCACGGCGAGGACTGACGGCCGCCGGCGGCTGGGGCCGACGGCACCCGGCGGCGCGGACCGGGCGACGTCCCGGCCCGCTTGGCGAAGGCTGAAAGGCACCCCTCACGCTGTGGCGAAGGCTGAACGGACATCCCCCCACGCCGTGGCGAGGGCCGAGGGGCGTCCCGCGCGGTCCGCGGGGACGCCGGGGTCGCCTACCTCTGCAGCACCGACAGATCCTGTTCCGCCTCCGGCACGGCGACCATGCCCCGGTCGTCGGGGAGCGTCTGCACGGTGAACGCGGGGACGCCGTCGCGGGTCGCGGTGAGGGTGCGGGCCGCGTGGACCGGGCCGCCGGAGACGGTCTCGACGGTCAGGGCGTACGTCCCCTCGAGGCCGCTGGGCACCGGCGCCTCGACGTCCTGGGTGGTCCCGCCCTCGACGGTGTACGTCTTCGTCACCGGCTCGCCGCCTCCGGTGCCCGCCGAGGCGGTGACCCGCACCTTCGCCGTGCCGTCCGGCGCGGTCAGCGACAAGGTGGCCCCCTTCTCGGTATGGGCGGCCGAGGTGGACCGGGCGCCCACCGCGCGCGTGGCGGGGATGAACGCCGTCTCCCGGGAGTCGCCCTTGCCGCGCACGACCCTGGCGGCCGCCACCACCGGCACCGAGCGGTCCGTCGGCGTCAGCACCAGCGAACCGGGCTCGCCGCGCGTGACGTCGCCGAGGTCGGCCGAGGTGGTCATGCCGGACTTCACGCGCAACGTCTCGTGCCCGGCCGGGGTGATGGCCCCCGACGGCGCGGCGAGCCGCACGTTCAGATCCGCGTCGGCGTCGCCCGGCGTGAACGCGACCAGCGTCACCTCGGTGGCGTCCTTCGGGATGCCCGGGATCACCAGGTTCGCGGCCGGGTCGGCGGACGCGGACAGCCAGTCGCCGCCCAGTTCGTCGTCCAGGGCCTCCACCGCCGCGCCGATCCGGCCGCCGCGGACGTTCAGATGGACCGTCAGGCCGGTCTCCTCGGCGTCGGTCAGCGTCGACAGCAGGACCGGCTCGGTGGACCGGGGCGGCACGGTGATGCCGTCCGCGACGGTGGACTGCAGCTCGCCCTCCTCGCCGTACAGCTCGATGTCGACGAGCGCCGCGGAGTCGTCGGGGTTGGTGAGGTGGACGTAATCGGTGCGGCCCTCGGCGGTGCTCGCGCCGGGGAACCAGAAATCGGTGTCCGCGGGGGTGCAGTTGACGCCGAGCAGTCCGCGTCCGGCGCCGGCGGCGACCTCGGTGGTCTGCTGCACGGTCCAGCCGGGGGCGTACAGGCCGTCGGCGGTGCCGATCATCGCGGGGGTGTCGCCGCCGGTGGTCTCCCCCTCGACCGGCGTGCCCGGCTTGCCGGGCTTCAGCACGGGTTCGGCGGGCTTTGCGGGCGTGGCCTTCTTGCCGTCGTCCGCGCCGTTGACGTCGGCCCCGGCGGGCGTGAGCGCGGCCGTGCCCTCGTCCCCGGCGCCCTCGGTGACGGGGGTGAACGACGTGTACGTCGTCTCGGCGAGGTCGGAGGTGCTGGGCGCCGGGCAGAGCAGGCTGGTGCGCTCCACGGGTGCCTGGACGGCGGCGGAGGTGCGGGAGGCGTCCCCGGAGGCGTCCGGCGAGGTCACCGCGGCGAGCCCGGTGACGGCCGCGAGGGCGCTCGCGCCGGCGATCAGGGACAGGGTGGTGCGGTTCACTGCTGGCTCCCGTCGGGACGCTCGTCGCCGGTGGCCTTCGGGTCGTACGCGGGGTCGTAGCCCTCGGGGTACGGCTGCTGCTCGTACTGCTGGTCGTACGGCGTCCCCTGGGCGGGGGCCGCGTATCCGTACGGGTCGTAGTGGCCGCCCTGGTAGGGGTCCGCCGGGTACGGGCCGGCCGGGGACTGCGCGTAGCCGCCGGCGCCGTAGCCCTGGGAGGCGTCGGCGGGCCGGTACTGCTCCCCGCCGTAGGCGCCGTACTCGGCGCCCGCGTAGCCGGCGGTGTCCCACTCGCCGTACGGGTGCTGCTGCGGGATCGCGGGGGCTTCGTCGGGGGTCCGGTCCGGGTTCTCCCCCGGTGCGTCCGGGGCGGGCCCCTGGGTGTCCGCCGCCTCTTCGGCCTGGGCGCGCAGGCGGCGGGCGCGGCGGCCCTCGCCCGCGGCGGCCTGGGCGGGGACGGCCTGCTCCTCGGGGAGGTCGTCGTCGACGTCGCGGCGCCGGCCGGGCAGGGCGAGGACGACCAGGACGAGGGCGAGGGCGCCCTGGGTCCACAGCCAGGCCGTGTGGGTGACCGGGGCGTCGTAGGTGACGTCCAGCCGGCCGCCCTTGCCGGGGAGTTCGAACGCCTGGGCCCAGCCGTCGACCTTCTTCGGGGTGAGCGGCTTGCCGTCGAGGGTCGCGGTCCAGCCCTCGGAGGCGGTGTCCGCGAGGCGCAGGAGGCGGCCCTCGGGGCCGTCCGGGAGGGTCGTGTGGATCTCGACCGGGCCCGCGGCGACGGTCAGCGGCTCGTCGGAGTCGGTGGGCGGGACGACGACCGCGCGCGAGACGGTGCGGTCGATCTCCCAGAGGGCGTCGCCGGCCTGCTCGCTGAGCCGTCGAAGACCCGGGGTGGCGTCCAGGACGCGGCCGACCTCGCGGGGCGCGCCCTTGTGCACCAGGACGTAGCGCACGCCGAAGGCGCCGAGCTGACTGGCCTGGTCGGCGCCGGAACCGGCGACGAGGTTGCCGACGACCCGGTCGAGCGCGGCGTCGGCGCCGGCGGCCGCGGCGAGTTCGGCGTCGCCGAGGCGGGCGCCGGCGCCGCGGACCAGGGCGTAGCGGACATGGGCGGCGGAGTCGCTGCTCAGGACGAGGGTGCGGGCCTGGTCGCCGTTGCCGCTCTCCTCGGCGACGAACGCCGGCACCTGGGCGGGGTCGGCCCGGCGCTCCAGCGGTCCGTCGGCGCCGCCCAGCATCCAGCCGGCGGCGACGAGCAGCGGGCCCGCCGCCGAGGCGAAGGCGATCAGCGCGGCGACCGGCTGGCGCCAGCCGAAGCTCTGCTCGGCCACGCGTGCGCGTGCCCCCTCGGCGCCGATCAGGGCGGCGGTCAGCAGGGCGATGCCGTAGACGAGGGTGGCGGGTCCGGCCCAGGCGGAGCCGTTGGACAGCGCGGCGAAGACGAGGGCGACGAGGGCGGCCGTCCAGGCGGTCAGGATGTCGCGGCGGCGCTCGGTGCGCAGCAGGGCGGCCAGCGCGGCCAGGACGAGGCCGAGGAGCATCGGGCCGCCGACCGTGCCGGGTCCGCCGGGGCTCGCGCCGAGCAGGTCGAGGGCGGAGGCGGCGGAGGCGCCGTACTCCAGCCCGGCCTCGCGGAAGAAGCCGAACGGCAGCAGCGTCAGCGACCAGGGGGCGAGGACCAGCAGCGGCGCGCCCAGCTGGGCGAGGAAGCGCAGGCCGTAGGCGGGGAGGTCGCTGCGGCGCACGGCCAGCACGGCGATGCCGAGGACCAGCGCGACGGGCCAGACGATCGGCGTGAACGCGGTGGCGACCGTCAGCAGCAGCGCGTACGCCCAGGTGGCGCGCCAGCTGCCGCGGGCGCCCGGGGAGGCGGCGAGGCCGCTCGCGGCGACGCCCGCGCGGGCGAGGAGCGGCAGCAGGACGGCGAGGACGGCGGTGCCGAGGCGGCCGCCCGCCAGGGCGCCGGCGGTGGCGGGCAGGAAGGCGTAGGCGACGGCGGCCCACGCCCGCAGCAGCCGGGACCGCACGAGCGGGCGGGAGGCGAAGTACGCCGCGAAACCGGCCAGCGGCACGGAGCCGACGAGCAGCACGGCGACCGCGAGCCCGGTGGAACCGAACAGCACGGAGCCGAGCATCGCCACGAGGGCGAGGTAGGGCGGCGCGGTGGCGTCGCCGCCGGTGCCGACCGGGTGCCAGGCATCGAGGTGGCGGGACCACAGCTCGGCGGAGTCGGCCGGGGCGGGCAGCAGGGCGCCGCCCGCGAGCACACCCGGGCCGAGCAGCGCGCGGCAGGCGACCAGGGAGACCAGCAGCAGGGTCAGGAAGAGCATCGGGCCGGGGTTGCGGGCGATGCGCTTGAGGCGGGCGAACTGCTCGATCTCCAGGAAGTCCGCGTCGTCGCCGCCGGGTCCGGACTCGACCGCGCCGCCGTGCCGTCCGGCGCCCGTGGTGGTCTCGGCGTCGGAGCGGCCGAGGACGTCGCCGGCGACCTGTTCGACGGTGGCCCGCACGGTCGCGCCGGGCGGCGGGAACAGCGGGCGCAGTTCGGCCTTGTCGACGGCCGGGCTGCCGCGCCGTCGCCGGCCGGCGACGATCCGCTCGGGGCGCAGCAGCACGCCGAGCAGGCCGCGGATCTCGTCGACGGCCTGTCCGGGGACCTTTCCGACGAGGTAGGCGAGGGTGCGCAGGACGGTGCCGAGTACCAGGCGCAGCAGCACCCAGGGCAGCGCGGCGGTGCGGGTGTTGACGAGGAGGGTGTAGGCGGCGCCCGCCTTGTCGACCTTGTGCGGGGACGCGGCGGTGCGGCCCACGCAGTCGACGGTGCGGCGTTCGCGGGAGGCGGCCTCGGCATGCCGTACGACGGCGTCGGGGGCGACGAGGACACGGTGGCCGGCGGCGTGGGCGCGCCAGCACAGGTCGACGTCGTCGCGCATCAGGGGCAGTCTGCGGTCGAAGCCGCCGAGCTGTTCGAAGACGTCGCGGCGCACGAGCATGCCGGCGGTGGACACGGCCAGCACGGAGCGGACGTGGTCGTGCTGGCCCTGGTCCTGTTCGCGGCGGTCGAGGCCGGTCCAGCGGCGGCCGGAGTTGGCGATGCTGACGCCGACCTCGAGCAGCTGGCGGCGGTCGTACCAGCCACGGAGCTTGGGGCCGACGACGGCGATGTCGTCGCGGCCGAGTTCGTGCTCGTTCTCCACGACGCGCAGCAGTTCGGCGAGGGCGTCGGGTTCGGGGGCGCAGTCGTCGTGCAGCAGCCACAGCCACTGCACGGGTTCGCCGTACGGCAGCTCGGGCAGGTCGTAGGCGTCGTCGCGCCAGGTGCGCGTGACGGGGTCCCAGCCGCTGGGCCGCTTCAGGTACGGCAGTTCGTCGGGGGTGAGGAGGGGCGCGGTGCGGTGGGCCTCCTCGACGGCCTGGCCGAAGCCGGTGCGCCGGGCGAGGTGCAGGACCCGGTCGGGGCCGAGGGCGTCGGTGACCAGCTGGGCGGAGTCGTCGGCGCTGCCGGTGTCGGCGGCCACGGCGTACTGGACGGGCCGTTCCTGGCCGAGCAGGCCGGCGAGCGCGTCGGGCAGCCAGCGGGCGCCGTCGTGGGAGACGAGGACCGCGGTCACCACATGGCGCGGGAACTGCGGAGCGGCGGCGTCTTGCTGCGCTGCCGGGTGGCTGTGCACGGACATCGAGGTACGGGCCCCGGTTCGGTGGACTGCGGTGGACGCCTGTGCCCTCCGGGGGCAGCGGGGCGTCTCGGACGAGCGCCCACACTAGCGGCTGGCCACGACGACGGCCCGCCGCCTGTGGACAACCCAGGCGTGACGGGCCGTTCGTCTCCGTATGTCCTGCGTGCGGTGCGAGGAGCGGGTCAGACCGCCGCCTTCTTCAGCCGGCGGCGTTCACGCTCGGACAGGCCGCCCCAGATGCCGAAGCGCTCGTCGTTGGCGAGGGCGTACTCGAGGCACTCGGAGCGGACCTCGCAGGCGAGGCAGACCTTCTTGGCCTCGCGGGTCGAGCCGCCCTTCTCGGGGAAGAAGGACTCGGGGTCGGTCTGGGCGCACAGTGCGCGCTCCTGCCAGCCGAGTTCCTCGTCCGCGTCGTCGACCAGCAGTTGCTGCACCAGCTCGGTCATGTGCGCCCCTCGTCCGTCTTTCGCGTCCCCGTGATGTAGCCGTTACCGGTCCCGGCTGAACGACACGAGTGAAATTACAAGTGTGCTGCTCCGGGCGAGTCAAGCCGGGATCTGCTATTGGGCCCCTTATTCACTCTGCGGAACCAAGGCCAAGCGGAAAGTGTTCAAATCGGCCTAAACCTTGACACCCGGAAGGAGCCCGCGGGGAACGTCCGTCCGCACAGAGGCTGTACGGAGACAGACGCCCGCCGGTTCGATCCCGTTCCGACACGCGCCCCCGAAGCGAACCGGATCACAGCCGGATCACTGGATCGCAACGGAGCCCGCGCTCCCGGTTGGACGCCATGTGTCCCGGCAACCGCCTGAACAAACCTTTCAGCCGAGGAATGAACCGGATGAGGTGAACCATGTCCCACATACCGGGCGGCGAGTTGACAGTGGGGGTGTGAACCGCTGTCCTTGTGGGCATGCTCGCGAACTTGGCGCCCACCTCGACCCGCACCGCCGGGTCCCTCGGCGCTGCCCACGCTCGCCGCAGCTGTTGTCGCTGTTCCAGCTGTTGAGCCGTCCCGCTCCGGCTGTCCCCGGGTCCCCGTGACCCGGTCTCCCGTCCGCCTCGCCCGCACCGGGACCCCGTCCACACCCCCGCGCTCCACGCTCCGGTCTCCCGCACCGCGTGCTCCACGCCCCGCACTCCCGCCGAGGAACCCCCCACCCATGAACAGCGACAGCGACCTGCAGATCGCCGGCGACCTCCTCGAAGTGCCGCACCTGCTCCAGGCGCCCCGCGAACACCCGTCGACCGTGGCCGACTTCGCCGGACTCGCCCGCGAGATCGCCGCCGACCGCCCCCAGTGGGAGCACCTGGTGCGTTACGACGCGACCAGCCGCTGGTACCACCGGCTGCGCACCGGGCCCGGTTACGAGGTCTGGCTGCTGTCCTGGGTGCCGGGCCAGGGCACCGGGCTGCACGACCACGGCCCCTCCTCCGGCGTGCTGACCGTCCTCGACGGCGGCCTGACCGAGCGGACGGAGCGGGGCACGCGCGCGTTGCGCGCGGGTGCGCAGCGCGTGTTCGCGCCGGGCTTCGCGCACGAGATCGTCAACGAGACGCTGGAGCCGGCCGTCAGCCTGCACATCTACTACCCGGGGCTCACGCAGATGCCGATGCACGCCGCACCGGGGACCGACGCTCTCCGGTGCGCCGTGACCGCCGCCTCCCGGGCGTCCGGCTGACGCGTTGTCGTACCCGGCTGACAGACTGTGTCCATGCGCATTGTGGTTCTGGCAGGCGGCATCGGCGGCGCCCGATTCCTGCGTGGTCTCAAGCGGGCCGCGCCGGACGCGGACATCACCGTCATCGGCAACACCGGGGACGACATCCACCTCTTCGGGCTGAAGATCTGCCCGGACCTCGACACGGTGATGTACACGCTCGGCGGCGGCATCAACGAGGAGCAGGGGTGGGGCCGGGCCGACGAGACCTTCCATCTCAAGGAGGAGCTCGCGGCGTACGGCGTGGGGCCCGAGTGGTTCGGGCTCGGCGACCGGGACTTCGCCACTCACATCGTGCGGACGCAGATGATCGGCGCCGGCTATCCGCTCAGCGCGGTGACGCAGGCGCTGTGCGACCGCTGGCAGCCCGGGGTGCGGCTGATCCCCATGACCGACGACCGCGTCGAGACCCATGTCGCCGTGGAGATCGACGGCGAGCGCAGGGCGATCCACTTCCAGGAGTACTGGGTGCGGCTGCGCGCGTCGGTGCCGGCCGAGGCGGTCGTGCCGGTCGGGGCCGAGCAGGCGAAGCCGGCGCCGGGCGTCCTGGAGGCCATCGCCGAGGCGGACGTGATCCTCTTTCCGCCGTCCAACCCCGTCGTGTCGGTCGGCACGATCCTCGCGGTTCCGGGTATCCGGGAGGCCATCGCGGACGCCGGGGTCCCGGTCGTCGGCCTCTCCCCCATCGTCGGGGACGCGCCCGTGCGCGGGATGGCCGACAAGGTCCTCGCGGCCGTCGGCGTCGAGTCCACGGCCGCCGCGGTCGCCGAGCACTACGGCTCGGGACTGCTCGACGGCTGGCTGGTCGACACCGTCGACGCGGGCGCGGTCGAGCGGGTCGAGGCGGCGGGCATCCGGTGCCGGGCAGTGCCGCTGATGATGACCGACGAGGAGGCCGCCGCGCGAATGGCCCGCGAGGCGCTCACGCTGGCGGAGGAGGTGCGGGCGGAGTGACGGAGACCGGGAAGGGGTCCTCGGCGCCGGACGCCGGGGAGCGGTCCACCGTGGCGGCGGACGCACGGGAGGGGTCCTCGCCGGATGCCGGGGAGCAGTCCGCGCGGGACGCCGGGAGGGGGTCCTCGCCGGATGCCGGGAAGCAGTCCGCGCCGGACGCCGCCGAGCGGTCCGCGCCGGGCGCCGGGGAGCAGTCCGCGCCGGACGCCGCCGAGCGGTCCGCGCCGGGCGCCGGGAAGCAGTCCGCGCCGGACGCCGCCGAGCGGTCCGCGCCGGGCGCCGGGAAGCAGTCCGCGCCGGACGCCGCCGAGCGGTCCGCGCCGGGCGCCGGGAAGCAGTCCGCGCCGGAATACCGGGTGTGGGCGGTGCCGGGGCTGCCCGAGGTGGCGGCCGGGGACGACCTCGCCAAGCTGATCGCCGCCGCCGAGCCCGGGCTGGCCGACGGCGACGTGCTGCTCGTCACCTCCAAGATCGTGTCGAAGGCCGAGGGGCGGGTCGTCGAGGCGGCCGACCGGGAGGCCGCGATCGACGCGGAGACGGTACGGGTGGTGGCGCGGCGCGGTGCGCTGCGCATCGTGGAGAACCGCCAGGGCCTGGTGATGGCGGCGGCCGGCGTGGACGCCTCCAACACCCCCGCCGGCACGGTCCTGCTGCTGCCCGAGGACCCCGACGCCTCCGCTCGGGCGATCCGCGCAGGGCTGCGCGAGGCTCTCGGCGTCGACGTCGGGGTCGTCGTGACCGACACCTTCGGACGGCCCTGGCGCTCCGGCCTCACGGACGTGGCGATCGGCGCCGCCGGGGTGCGCGTCCTGGACGATCTGCGCGGCGGCACGGACGCGTACGGCAATCCGCTCGCCGCCACCGTCGTCGCCACCGCCGACGAACTCGCCGCCGCGGGCGACCTGGTCAAGGGCAAGGCCGCCGGGCTGCCCGTGGCCGTCGTGCGCGGGCTGCCGCACGTGGTGGCCGAGGAGGACGGGGCCGGGGCGCGGGCGCTGGTCCGGGACGCGCGCGACGACATGTTCCGGCTGGGCGCCTCGGAGGCCGTCCGGGAGGCGGTGACCCAGCGCCGCACGATCCGCGCCTTCACCGACGAGCCCGTGGACCCCGGCGCGGTACGGCGCGCCGTGGCCGCCGCCGTGACGGCCCCCGCGCCGCACCACACGACACCGTGGCGGTTCGTGCTGCTGGAGTCGGAGCCCACGCGCGTACGACTGCTGGACGCGATGCGGGACGCCTGGATCGCCGACCTGCGCCGGGACGGCAAGTCGCCGGAGTCGATCGCCAAGCGGGTGCGGCGCGGGGACGTGCTGCGCAACGCGCCGTACCTCGTGGTGCCGTGCCTGGTCATGGACGGCTCGCACACGTACGGCGACGCCCGGCGGGACGCGGCCGAGCGGGAGATGTTCGTGGTCGCGGCGGGGGCCGGGGTGCAGAACTTCCTCGTGGCGCTGGCCGGGGAGCGGCTGGGGTCGGCATGGGTGTCGTCGACGATGTTCTGCCGGGACGTGGTGCGCGAGGTGCTGGGGCTGCCCGGGGACTGGGATCCGATGGGCGCGGTGGCGGTCGGGCATCCGGCGCAGGCGCCGAGGCCGCGGGGCGAGCGGGACGCGGGGATGTTCATCGCGGTGCGGTGACGTGAGGCGGGGGCGGGGGCGGCGACATGAGGCGGGGTGGGCGAGGTGAGGACCGCGGGGGGTGCGCCTACCCTCGTAGGACCGCTTCTTTCTCCTTCCTCTCGTTGGGACTCACCGGTGGCCGGACGTTTCGCTCCCAGGCCCACGCGCACGACCGTGCGCGGTGGGGAGGTCGCCGTGCCCGCCGGGGTGCCCCGGCAGCAGTCCGCGGCGCCGGAGCTGGTGCGGGAGTGGGTGCCGGACGGGCCGCTGGAGCTGGGGCTGGTGCTCGGGCCGCTGCGGCGCGGGCCCGGTGATCCGACGTTCCGCGCGATGCCGGACGGGTCGGTGTGGCGGGCCAGCCGTACGCCGGCCGGGCCGGGGACGCTGCGGGTGTCGGTCCGGGGCGGCGCGGTGCGCGGGGAGGCCTGGGGGCCTGGGGCGCAGTGGCTGCTGGACGGGCTTCCGGAGCTGCTCGGCGCGGCGGACGATCCGGGGGCGTTCGTGCCGCGGCACCGGGTGGTGGCGCACGCGTGGCGCCGGCGTCCGGGGCTGCGGCTGACGCGGACCGGGCTGGTGCTGGAGTCGCTGATTCCGTCGATCCTGGAGCAGAAGGTCACGACGGTCGAGGCGTATCAGGCGTGGCGGATGCTGGTGCGCGCGTTCGGGGAGCCGGCGCCCGGGCCCGCCCCCGGGCGGATGTGCGTGATGCCGGATCCGCGCGGCTGGGCGCTGATCCCGTCCTGGGAGTGGCACCGGGCGGGCGTGGACGACAAGCGCGCGTCGACGGTCCTGCGGGCGGTGCGGGTCGCCGCGCGGCTGGAGCAGGCGGTGGGCATGTCCCCCGAGGACGCGCGGGCGCGGCTGGAGCTGGTGCCGGGGATCGGGCCGTGGACGTCGGCGGAGACCGTGCAGCGCAGTCACGGGGCGCCGGACGCGGTGACGGTGGGGGATCTGCACCTGCCGGGGATCGTCGGGTGGGCGCTGGCGGGGAACCGGGAGGCGGACGACGCGGTGATGCTGGAGCTGCTGGAGCCGTACGCGGGGCAGCGGCATCGGGCGGCGCGGTTCGTCCTGCTGAGCGGGAGGGTGCCGGAGCGGAGGGGGCCGCGGATGACGCGGGGGGACATCGGGCGGCTGTGAGACGCGTGGGGTGGCGGGCGGGTCCCGGGGAGCGGGCGCAGGGAGTACGGCGTCGACGCGGGGGACGGGGTGCGCGGCGGCGCTCCGGCCGGAAGCCCACCGCACAGCCCCGCGTCGGCGAGACGGCAGGCGGCCGGCGGTGGGGCTCGGACCTCCGAGACGGGCCACCGGCCCGGCCGGCAGGTCACAGCCCCGGACGGAAACCCACCGCCGGCCCCGCGTCGGCCGGACGGCCGGCGGCGGGCAGCGGCCGGCCGACCCTGGACAGCCCCGCGCGGCCCCGTACAGGCCGCGCCCTACTGGTCCGGCGAGAAGCGGAGCGCCCCCGGCGGTATGTGCGCGTTGCACCAGACTCTCGCGCCGGGGTTCAGCTCGTTGTCGGAGCCGATGATCGCGTCGTCGCCGATCACCGTGCCGTTCAGGACCGTACGGCTGCCGACCCGCGCCCGGGTCCCGACGAGGGAGTCGGTGATCACCGCGTCGGGCTCGATCACCGCGCCCGGCAGAATCGTGCTGCCGAATATGCGCGCCCCCTCCGCGACGAACGCGCCCTCCCCCACCACCGTGCCCCCCGCCAGCTTGGCGTCGGCCGCGACCCTCGCCGTCGGCAGGACGAGCCGGTCCCCGCACCGGCCGGGCACGGCGGGTGACGGCGCCCGGCCCAGGACCAGGTCCGCCGAGCCGCGGACGAACGCCGCCGGCGTGCCGAGGTCCAGCCAGTACGTGGAGTCGACCATGCCCTGCAGATGCGCCCCCGCCGCCAGCAGCTCGGGGAACGTCTCGCGCTCGACGGACACCGGCCGCCCCGCCGGGATCGTGTCGATGACCGAGCGCCGGAAGACGTACGCCCCCGCGTTGATCTGGTCGGTGACGATCTCCTCCGGCGTCTGGGGTTTCTCCAGGAACGCCGTCACCCGTCCGGTGCCGTCCGTGGGGACCAGCCCGTACGCGCGCGGGTCCGTCACCTTCGTCAGGTGGAGCGAGACGTCCGCGCCCGTCCTGCGGTGGGTGTCGACCAGGGCCCGGATGTCCAGCCCCGTCAGGATGTCTCCGTTGAAGACGAGGACCGGGTCCTCCGGCCCCGACCGCAGCCGCGAGGCCACGTTGCGGATCGCGCCGCCCGTGCCGAGCGGCTCCTCCTCCGTGACGTACTCGATGTGCAGTCCGAGCGACGCGCCGTCGCCGAAGTACGGTTCGAAGACCTCGGCCAGATAGGACGTCGCGAGCACGATGTGGTCGACCCCCGCCGCCCTCGCCCGCGCCAGTTGATGCGTGAGGAACGGCACCCCCGCCGCCCTGACCATCGGCTTGGGCGTGTGCACCGTGAGCGGGCGCAGCCGGGTGCCCTTGCCGCCGACCAGGAGGATCGCTTCTGTCACCTGTCGTCTCTGCTTCCTGCCGGGACCGGCCGAACTGTCTTTCGGCCGGCCAGTGTATGCAGAGCCACTCGTGAGGTCAGAAGCGTCCCTGGAAGCGTGCCGCGTGCCAGCGTGCCTTGGGGAGTTTGCGGTAGAGCTGCTGTCCTGGGCAGTCCGTGACGAACGCGTCGCGGTGACCGGAGATGACGTTCAGTCGTACGTTCTTACCCTTTCGGTAGAGATTGCCGCCACCCGACTTGAGGGACGTCTTCGCCCGCGGGTTGGCGCCGTAGAGGCCGAGCTTCCATGCCGTCAGGCGGCCGATGGCCCTGCCGGTGGACGTGCTGGGCGAGGTCCGGTTGAACGTGCCGAGGACGGCGATGCCCATGGTGTTGCTGTTGAAGCCGGAGGTGTGGGCGCCCAGGACCGGTTTCGCCACGCCCCCCGCGCGGCCCTCGTACAGGTTTCCGCACTTGTCGACGAGGAAGTTGTAGCCGATGTCGCGCCAGCCCATGCTGCGGACGTGGTAGCGGTAGATACCGCGAATGACGGAAGGCGCCTGTGAGCAGCTGTAGTTGTTGCCGGTGGCCGTGTGGTGCACGAAGGCGGCCTTGATCCGCTTGGTGTAGACGAACCCCCGTTCGCGCAGCCGCTCGTCGGCGCCCCAGCCGCGGCGGGTGACGATGCGCGGGCGCGGGCCGATGTACGGCCTCGCCCGCTGTTCCTCCGGCAGGCCGTCGAGGTTGTCGAACTCGTCGAGGTTCTCGATGTCGTCGATGTCGTCGATGTCGTCGATGTCGTCGAGGTCGTCGAGGTCGTCGGGGCTTTCGACGCCTTCCAGCCCTTCGGCGTGCAGGGTGAGCAGGTCCTGCTCCGTCTGGTGGCGGTCAAGCTCCGGGATCTCGGTGGCCTCCAGGGGGGCCAGGTCGGCGTTGGGGGTGGCCGCGTCGACGCTCTCAGGACTGAGGGGGGCGGTGAGCGGGGGATCGAAGGAGGCGCCGAGGGCGCCGGCGGCCGATGCCGCGGATGGCGTCGACTCCTGCGGGTCGCCGGGGTCCACCAGTTCCAGGCGCAGACCTGCCGGAAGCGTGGCGGATGCGGGGGCGCCGGTCCCGTCGGCCGTGGAGGCCGCGACACGTACCTCGACTCCGTCCGAATTCCCCACCCACAGGGGGGCGGTGGCGCCGCGCACGCGGGAGGCGGCGCGTTCGGTGGCGTCCGGGTCGGGGGCGTGCTCGGCGTTGTGCGTCTCGAGGTCCTGCCAGCCGGACCAGACGCCGGTGCCCGCGGCGCGGGTGCGGACCTGGACGCGGCCGTGGAGTTCGTCGTCCGGGTCGTCCCAGACGACGCCGACGAGGGAGAAGGGCCGTACGTCCTTGCTGGGCAGGCCCTGGACGGCGGACGAGCCGAGGGAACGGTCGGCGGCGAGGGGGACGAGGGGCAGCGACTGGGTGCCGCCGGGGACAGCGGGTTCGGCACCGGGGCGCCCGGCGGCGCGCACGGCACCGGGTGACGTGGCCGCGGTGGCCGCCGTCGCCGAGGCGCCCGGTATCGCGGCCGACGCCGCGGTCGTCGCGGGAATGGTCAGCGGCAGCGCGAGGGCTGCCGCGCAGGTCACGCCTATGGAGGGAGCGATGAGCTTACGCATGCCCCACATCCTGGACATAGTCATATAAACCTGTCCATCGGGGAATTGACGGCCGGTCGGCCGCCGTTCGGCCGAACCGGTGAGGGGCGCGACTCGATCGGCGACCCGGCGCACGCGTACGCTTGCGCGGGTGAACGCCACCGATCGCACCCCCGCCGACCTGCTGCGTTCCGCGCTCGCCGCGGACTCCGCGCGCCCCCTGGTGACCTTCTACGACGACGCCACGGGCGAACGTGTCGAACTCTCCGTGGCCACCTTCGCCAATTGGGTGGCCAAGACCGCCAATCTCCTCCAGGACGGCATGTCCGCCGAGCCCGGCGACCGGGTCGCGCTGCTGCTGCCGGCGCACTGGCAGACGGCGGTGTGGCTGCTGGCGTGCTCGTCGGTGGGCGTCGTCGCGGACGTGGAGGGCGATCCCGGACGGGCCGACTTCGTGGTCGCGGGGCCGGGGCGGTTCGAGGCGGGGCTGGCCTGCTCCGGGGAGCGGTACGCGCTGTCGCTGGCTCCGCTGGGACGGCGCTTCGCGACGCCGCCCGCCGGGTACGCCGACTACGCCGTGGACGTGCCGAGCCACGGGGACCGGTTCGCGCCGTACGCGCCGGTCGACCCGGAGGCGCCGGCGCTGATCGTGGCCGGGGCGGAGTTCACGGGCGCGGAGGTGGTGGAGCGGGCGCTCGGCGACGCCCCCGGGCTGGACCTGACGGGCCCGGGTTCCCGGATCCTGTCCGCACTCCCGTACGACACCTGGGAGGGCCTGAGCGCGGGGCTGTACGCCCCGCTGGCGGCCGGCGGCTCGGTGGTGCTGTGCCGGCACCTGGACCGGCTGGACGAGCGGTCCCTGGCCCAGCGCATCGAGGCGGAACGGGTCACGGCGACGGCCCGCTGACGCCGGGCGCCTCACAGAGGCGTCCGGCTTCCCGTGCCGGCGGCGGACGCCCGCGGCACGGCACCCCTCCGATCCGCCGTCGGTCCGGGGCCGTGACCCGCCCCTTCATCCGTACGTCCAGCGCCGTACCCCACCCCCTTCACCCGTTCGGGTCATCCCCGCCCGCGCCCCCGCCTCCCCCGGGTCACGCTCGTACCAGGCAGCGCGAACCGGACGGCAGCGACGACGGCCCAGCCGGCCGCCCGTACACCGGCTGCCCGCTCGTACAGCCGACCCGCTCGTACAGCGAAGGGGTGGAGCCAGACGTGAGCGACACCGCGGGCATGTCTTCGCGCGGCCGACGCACACCCCGTCGGCGCTGGATGCGGTACGGGGCCGCCGGGGCGGCCGTGCTGGTGCTGGGCGGCGCGGCGGGCGGCTGGGCGCTCTACGCGAGGCTGGACGGGAACATCACCCCGGACGAGGCCGCCGCGGCCGAGCTGGCGCGGTTCGAGAAGGAGCGGCCCACCGCCCTGGTGCGGGGCGCGCAGAACATCCTGCTCATCGGGTCGGACACCCGCTCCGGGGCGGACAACCGGCGCTACGGCCGCGACCTGGGCACCGAGCGCTCCGACACCACGATCCTGCTCCACCTGTCGGCCGGGCGGCGCAGCGCCACCGCCGTCTCGCTCCCCCGCGACCTGATGGTGGACGTGCCGAGCTGCCGGCGGCCGGACGGCAGCCGCACCCGGCCGGCGTTCGCGATGCTCAACCACGCCTACGAGGCGGGCGGTTCGGCCTGCACGATCCGGACCGTCGAGAAGCTCACCGACATCCGCGTGGACCACCACGTCGTCGTCGACTTCGGCGGGTTCAAGAACATGGTCGACGCTCTCGACGGCGTACAGATCTGCCTGAAGAAGCCGATCCACGACAAAGCGGCCAAGCTGCGGCTTCCCGCAGGCCGCGTGACGCTCAACGGCGAGCAGGCCCTCGGCTACGTCCGCGCCCGCAAGTCGCTCGGCGACGGCAGCGACACCGACCGGATCGAGCGCCAGCAGCGCTTCCTCGCGGCGCTCGCCAAGAAGGTGCGCGGCAACGACGTGCTGCTCAACCCGGTGAAGCTCTACCCGGTGCTGGACGCCGCCACCTCCTCCCTCACCACCGACCCGGGCCTGGCGAGCCTGCGCGGCCTGTACGACCTCGCCCGCGGCCTGCGCGACATCCCCACCGAACGGGTGCAGTTCCTGACCGTCCCGCGCGAGTCCTACGCCGGCGACTCCAATCGCGACCAGCTCGTGGAGCCCGCGGCCGAAAGGCTTTTCGCCCGGCTGCGACAGGACGCGCCCGTGGGAGTGGCACGGGAAGCACGGGACATTTCACAGAATTCCACAGAAAACGGTGCGGACGGCGAACGTGACGGAGGCGACTCACGTCTACCCGTGTTCCGCGGAAACACCGCCGCGGAAGGCGGCTGCCGGTAAAACACTGGGCAAGGAGGCCCTCTCCGTCCTAGGAAATGGGCGGATTGCCCAGTTGTAGGGACGTGGAATTTGTCACCGTCGTCGCTTGGCGCTGAACTGGGCGGATAGTGTGAGCGATCCGGTGCACCTCGACTCCCGGCCACGAACACGTTTCTGGGGTCGCGCACTGTGTACGAGCTTTGTACGAGACCCCGTGCGCCTCGAAGGGGGAAGGCGCCGCGTGGCCCCGACGGAGGATTCAGGCAACCGTGGACGCGCAAGGCCGTGGGCGGGCGGAGCACATCGACCCCGCAGACCAGTGGGTACTCAATCCGAACACCGGTGAATACGAACTGCGACTGAGCCCTTCCGGAGAGCAGCCGACGGTTCCCGCCCCCCGCCGGACCGGTTCCCGCCGCGCCGCGCCGAGCGCCCGTTCCATGCCCCCGGCACGCGACCGGCAGGACTCCCGCGAGGGGGACGCGGCGGGTCCGCGACGACGGCGGGGCGCGCCCCCCGAGCCCGCGGCTGCCCGGCGCGGGCGGCGTCCGGCGAAGAAGTCGAAGGCGGCGAAGGCGAAGAAGGCCGTGCTGTGGACCGGCGGCGGCATGGCCTTCGTCCTGCTCGCCACGGCCGGCGCCGGCTACCTCTACATCCGGCACCTCAACGGCAACATCACCTCCGTCTCCGACGACGGCGCGAGCACCGGTGGCTTCCAGAAGGACAAGGCCATCAACATCCTGCTGATCGGCACGGACAAACGCACCGGCGCGGGCAACGAGTCCTACGGCGACCACGGCAGCCCCGGCCACGCCGACACCACGATCCTGCTGCACGTCTCCAAGGACCGCTCCAACGCGACCGCGCTCAGCATCCCGCGCGACCTGATCGTGGACATCCCGGACTGCCCGACCACGCAGGAGGACGGCTCCACCGAGGTCATCCCCGGCTCGCAGGGCGTCCGCTTCAACACCAGCCTGGGCCAGAGCGGCCGTACGCCCAGCTGCACCATGCGCACGGTGACCGAGCTGACCGGGATCACGCCGGACAACTTCATGGTGGCCGACTTCAACGCGGTCAAGACGCTGACCAGCGCGGTGGGCGGCGTCGAGGTGTGCCTGAACAAGGACATCAACGACAGGGACTCCAAGCTCAACCTGACCAAGGGCAAGCACGTCATCGAGGGCGAGGACGCGCTGGCCTTCGTCCGCACCCGGCACTCCGTGGGCACCGGCGGCGACCTGAGCCGGATCAACCTCCAGCAGCAGTTCCTCAGCGCGCTGATGCGCAAGCTGAAGTCGAACGACACCCTGACCAACCCATCGAAGATGGTGAAGCTGGCCGAGGCGGGCACCAAGGCGCTGACGGTCGACTCCCAGCTGGACAGCATCGGCAAGCTGAAGGACCTCGGCCTGGAGCTGGGCAAGCTCAACGTCAAGAACCTGACCTTCACGACCGTGCCGGTGGTCGACAACCCGGCCGAGACGGTCAAGGCGACGGTCGTGGTCGACAAGAGCAAGGCCCCGCAGGTCTTCCAGATGATCAAGGAGGACGTGTCCTTCACCGAGGTCAAGGAGAAGAAGGCCAAGGAGAAGGCGGCGGTCGCGGCCCGGCTGAAGGGCACCAAGGCGGACCCGTCCGAGGTGCGGGTGCGCATTCTCAACGGCGGGGCCGCGGCCGGCAGCGCACAGGAGACTCTCAGCTGGCTGCAGAACGACGAGGGCGTGACCAAGTCGGAGAACGCGGGCAACGCGGACGCGGCGCAGAGCAGAACGACGCTGGAGTACGCGCCCGACCAGGCGGACCAGGCACGCCGGCTCGCCGACATCATGGGTCTGTCCGGATCCGCGATGAAGCCGGGCGAGAGCGTGGAGAACGCCCAGGGGCTGCCCACGATGACGCTCGTGCTGGGCGAGGACTTCAAGGGTGCCGGCGTCTCGCTGACGGCGCCGACGAAAGCACCCGAAGGCGTCCAGAAGTCCACGGCGGACAAGGTCGTCTGCGCCGAATAGGAAATTGAGGGGTAACCCAACGGGTCCGTCGTGCGTCTGACTTGACGCGGGACGGACCCGTGTCGGGTCTGCAGGGGTGGGAGGGCAGGCAGTGACGCGAAGCAGCGTGCGGGGGGACGTGCCTGCGGTGGAGGAGACGATGTCCCTGACACCGCAGGACCAGGAACAGGACCAGGGGCAGGACGAGAGCGAGAAGGACGGGGATCCGGCCGCCGGCGGCGCCAGACACGGCGGCCGGCGGGGCGGGGGCCGCCGCGGCGCCGACCACCGGGCGCGCCGGCGCAGGGTGCTGCGCTGGAGCGCGACGTTCCTGGCGGTGGTGATGGCCGGCACCGCGGGCGCGGGCTATCTCTACTACGAGCACCTCAACAGCAACATCAAGAAGGAAGAGCTCAACCTCGGCGACAACAAGGTCGCCAAGCCGACGCCGAACGCCGCGGGCCAGACCCCGCTCAACATCCTGCTGATCGGCTCGGACGCCCGCGACAACGCCGAGAACCAGAAGCTCGGCGGCGCGAGGGAGACGTTCAACGGCCCGCCGCTCGCCGACGTCCAGATGCTGCTGCACGTCTCGGCCGACCGCTCCCACATATCGGTCGTGAGCATGCCGCGCGACACCCTGGTGATGATCCCCAAGTGCACCGACCCGGACACGGGCGAGGTGTACGAGGCGAGCACGGTGCCGGTGGCGACGAACCGGAGCCTGCAGAACGGCGGCCCCGGCTGCACGGTGGCCACCTGGCAGGAGCTGACCGGCATCCACATCGACCACTTCATGATGATCGACTTCGCGGGCGTGGTGTCGATGGCCGACGCGATCGGCGGCGTCCCGGTGTGCGTCGAGGACAACGTGTACTCCCGCGACGCACGCGGCCGCGGCTCCGGGCTGAGGCTGAGGGAGGGCACCACCAAGGTCAAGGGCGAGCAGGCCCTGCAGTGGCTGCGCACCCGCTACGGCTTCGGCGACAACAGCGACCTGTACCGGGCCAAGGCGCAGCACATGTACATGAACGCGATGGTCCGCCAGCTGCGCGCGGAGGCCCGGCTCAGCAACCCCAACTCGCTGCGCAAGCTGGCCGAGGCGGCGACGCAGGCGCTCACCGTCGACGAGGGCCTGGGCACCATCAAGAAGATGTACGACCTCGCCGCCGACCTCCAGCAGGTGCCGACCGACCGGATCACCATGACGACGATGCCCAACCGGCTCGTCGGCAACCAGGTCGAGCCGACCGAGGACGCCGAGACGGTGTTCCGGATGGTGCGCGAGGACATCGCCCTCGACGGCAAGGACAAGAAGAAGACGCCCCGCGCGGAACCGGAGCCGTCGGACCCGGCCGCGGCGGACGGGGAGATCGCGGTGCAGGTCCGCAACGGCACCGCCACCGACACCCTGCTCGCCGCTTCGGGGCGGGCCAACACGGTCGCCGGACTGCTCGTCGACGAGGGCTTCGCGCAGGCCGCCGCGGACACCTCGGCCTGGCCGGGCCAGGAGACGACGACGGTCCGCTACCCGAGCGCCGACCTGGAGGGCGACGCCCGCCGGGTGGCCGAGGCCCTCGGCATCCCGGCGAGCGCGGTGAAGAAGTCCACGGAGGTCTCCGGCGTCACGCTGACCGTCGGCGCCGACTGGCGCGAGGGCACGGCGTACGAGGCGCCGGAGAAGGAGGACAGGACGCCGGAGTCGGCCGGGGCGCTCAACGCCTCCGACACCTCGGCGTGCATGCCGGTGAACCCGAACTACACGTTCTGAGCCCCGGGTCGGTGCTCAGCCCGCCGCGCTGTCGGAGGAGCTGAGCACCGCCGGCCGGCGGGAGGCGATGACCCGCCTGGCCAGGGAGCGCGGGCTGGTCAGGAAGCCGTACCCCCACGACATGTGCATGGTGGCCAGCGCCACGGGGATCTGCAGGCGAGCCTTCAGCGGCAGCCCCTTGCCCGCCGGAACCGAGCCCGCGACGATCGCCGCGAGGTAGCCGCCGGGGATCACGAAGCCCCACGGGGTCAGTACGGCGCCCACGACCAGTCCGGCCGCGATCGCGCACACGGCCGTCGGCGGGGCGAGGTAGCGCAGGTTGATGGAGCCGGCGTGGTAGCGGGCGACGACGTGCCGCCAACGGCCGTAGTCCTTGTACTGCTTGGCCAGCGCGCGCACGCTCGGCCGGGGCCGGTAGGAGACCTTCAGCTCGGGCGAGAACCAGATCAGGCCGCCCGCCTCGCGGATGCGGAAGTTCAGCTCCCAGTCCTGGGCGCGGATGAACTCCTCGTTGTAGCCGCCCTGCTGCTCCAGCGCCTCGCGCCGGAACACGCCGAGGTAGACCGTCTCGGCGGGGCCGGCCTCGCCGCCGGTGTGGAAGGCGGCGTTGCCGACGCCGATCCTCGACGTCATGGCGGCGGCGACCGCGTGCTCCCAGTCGCTTTCTCCCTCGGCGTGCATGATGCCGCCGACGTTCTGCGCGCCGGTCTCCTCCAGCAGCCGTACGGCCGTGGCGATGTAGTTCGGCGACAGCATGCCGTGCCCGTCGACGCGGACCACGATCGGGTGGCGGGAGGCCCTGATCGCGGCGTTGAGCGCGGCGGGCGTGCGGCCCGTGGGGTTCGGGACGGTGTGCACGCGCGGGTCCTCGCGCACCAGTTCGGCGGCGATCTCGTCCGTGCGGTCCGTGGACGGACCGAGGGCGATCACGACCTCCATCTCGCCGGCGTACTCCTGGGCGAGGATCGCGTGGACGGCGCCGCGCAGATGCCGCTCCTCGTTGAGGACGGGCATGATCACGGACACGGCGGGGAGCTGCACGTCGGGCTTGGCGTTCATAGGACGCTCACGTTACCGCGAACGGGGGACAGCGGTGCGCCCCGCCGGGGCCGCTGCGCCGGACCGCAGATCGTATCGGCCTACGGTGCTCACGGCTCGTGCGTACGGCCGCAGCGCTTGTCCCAGCGGAGGTGTTCCCCATGCCCAGCACACCGCCCCGGCCCCCGGTCCGGTCGCGACCGAGGGGGGCGGCCCGGCCGCCCGTCCGGCGCGGGAGGCCGCGCTGGGCCGTCCGGGCGGTGACCACGCTGTCGGTGGCGATCCTCGCCTCCGCCGGGATCGGCCACGCGGTGATCAGCAGCCTGGACGCGGACATCGACCGGGTCGACGCCTTCAAGGACATGAAGAACCGGCCGCGCGCCGGGCACGGCATGAACGTGCTGCTGGTCGGCACGGACGGCCGGGAGCGGATCGGCGAGGCCGAGCGGCGCAGGTACCGGCTGGGCGGTGAGCCCTGCCACTGCACCGACACGATCATGATCGTGCACATCTCCGAGGACCGGAACCGGGCGAGCGTGGTCAGCCTGCCGCGCGACTCCTACGCCGAACTGCCCGCGCACACCGACCGCGTCACCGGCGAGCGGCACGCGGCGCACCCGGTGAAGCTGAACGCCGCGTACGCCGAGGGCGGTCCGCAGCTGACCGTGCGGACGGTGGAGCAGATGACCCGGGTGAAGATCGACCACTACGTGGAGGTCGACTTCGGCAGCTTCATGAAGACGGTGGACGTGCTCGGCGGGGTGCGGATCTGCACCGCCCGGCCGCTGAAGGACTCCTACACGGGCCTGGACCTGCCCGCCGGGACGCACCGGCTCTCCGGCGGGCAGGCG
Organism: Streptomyces sp. NPDC046379; assembly: GCF_055587785.1. Lineage (NCBI taxonomy): Bacteria > Bacillati > Actinomycetota > Actinomycetes > Kitasatosporales > Streptomycetaceae > Streptomyces > Streptomyces sp. NPDC046379. The sequence goes on along the minus strand of NZ_JBVJFP010000015.1, from coordinate 193,027 downwards.
CTCCAGTACGTGCGCGCCCGCTACGTCGACGGGGCCTCCGACCTCGGCCGGATGCAGCGCCAGCAGCGCTTCCTGGCGGCGCTGATCGACCGGTCGACGTCCTCGGGGGTGCTGCTGAACCCGATGAAGTTCCGGGACGTGACCCGGGCCGTGCTGGGCTCGGTGCGGGCGGACAAGGGCTTCGGCGCGGGCGAACTGCTGGACCTGGGCCGGGCGATGCGGAACTTCTCGCCCTCCTCGTCGGAGTTCGCCACCGTGCCGATCGGGCAGATGGCCTACCCCGTGAAGGGCCTCGGCTCGACGCTGAAGTGGGACCCCGTCAAGGCCGGCCGGATCTTCCGCGCGCTGCGCGACGACAAGCCGCTGTCCTCCGCCCGGCCCCGCACCCGCCCGTCGGCGCCCGTGGAGGTGGCCCCGCGGCAGATCCTGGTCCAGGTCGAGAACGGCACCCGGACCCCGGGGCTGGGCCGCCGGGTCGACGCCGCCCTCACCGCGGCCGGCTTCCGCACCACCCACCGCGCGACCAGCGCGGCCGACCCGTCCGCGCGCCGCACGGTCATCTCCTACGACCCCCGCTGGGACCGCTCGGCCAGGACCCTCGCGGCGGCCTTCCCCGGCAGCGTCCTGCGCCCCGTCGCGGGCCAGGGCGCCACGCTCAAGGTCACCGTCGGCACCGACTTCCGCGAGGTGCGCGCGGTGCGCGTCACGGGGACGCAGGAGGAGCCGGGGGTGGTCCGGGGGGACGAGGTGAGCTGCGGCTGAGGCGGTCGCGCGGCGCCTGCGGGCCGCCGTGACGGAACGCTCAGTCCTCGATGCCCTCCGCCGCGCGCTTCTCGCGCAGCTCCTTGATGGCGCGGCGGCGGGCCAGGCGGTGGGTGCGGCGGATCTGGGCCTCCTGGTAGCGGCGCTTGTCGCGTTCCGACTCCGGGATCACCGGCGGGACCGCGCGCGGCCTGCCGTCGGCGTCGACGGCGGCGAAGACGAGGTAGGCGGAGCCGACCTGGGTCGGCGGGGCGGACTCGTTCCAGCGTTCCGCCAGGACCCGGACGCCGACCTCCATCGAGGTCCGCCCGGTCCAGTTGACCTGGGCCTTCACATGGACCAGGTCGCCGACGCGGACCGGTTCGAGGAACACCATCTCGTCCATGGACGCCGTGACCGCGGGGCCGCCGCTGTGCCGGCCGGCCACCGCGCCCGCCGCGTCGTCCACCAGCTTCATGATCACACCGCCGTGCACCGTGCCGAGCAGGTTGGTGTCGTTGTGGGTCATGATGTGGCTGAGAGTGGTCCGGGAGGCCGAGGTCGGCTTGCCCGGTATGCCGGAGGTGTCGGAGGTCGTCCGCTCTGCGGCGCTGGCCTGGTCTGTCATGGCCTCCACCTTATGCCGAAGCGACAACTCGGGACTTTGTGTCAGCTTCGCAACAGCACCGGCCCTATTTTCCGCCAGGCCTTGTGAGGCACACACCCGCGACCGGCACACTGGGGCCCATGAATGACTGGCCCCAGGGATGGTCCGACGACAACCGCGGCACCGGCTACGGACGCGGCAGCACGGGCGCGCAGCCGGAAGGCGCCCGCGTGATGCGCCAGGTGCAGCGCGGCCCGGCGGCCCCGCACTCCGGGGACCAGGCCGGAGCGCCGTACGGCGGCATCCCGCAGCAGCCGTCGTACGTCGACGGCCAGGGACACGACGGGTACGACAGCGGCTACAACACCGGCCAGGTCTACGGCGGCGGCCCCGCCGGTCCCGCCGGCGGCGGCGCCCCGCGGCCCGCGCCGAACTGGCGGCGCCGGATCAAGGTGACGGCGATCACCATGGCGACCGTGCTGATCGTCACACTCGTCGGCACCTACTTCTGGGCGGACTCCAAGCTCAACCGCGAGGTCGACCTCGCGACGGTCATCGACCGGCCCGAGAAGGGCGAGGGCACCAACTACCTCATCGTCGGCTCCGACAGCCGCGCGGGCATGACCGACGAGGAGAAGAAGAAGCTGCACACCGGGTCCGCCGAGGGCAAGCGCACGGACTCGATGATGATCCTGCACACCGGCGACAACGGCCCGACCCTGATCTCCCTGCCCCGCGACTCCAACGTCACGATCCCCGCGTTCAAGGGCTCCGAGTCGGGCAAGGTCCGCGCCGCGATGGGCGCGAACAAGCTGAACGCGGCCTACTCGATCGACGGGCCCACGCTGCTGGTGCGCACGGTCGAGTTCAACACCGGCCTGCACATCGACCACTACGTCGAGATCGGCTTCGCCGGCTTCGCGAACATCGTGGACGCGGTCGGCGGCGTCGAGATGGACATCCCGCAGGACATCAAGGACTCCAAGTCCGGCGCCGACTTCAAGAAGGGCAAGCAGACGCTGAACGGCGAGGAGGCCCTCGCCTTCGTCCGCACCCGCTACGCCCTCGCCGGCTCCGACCTGGACCGCACCAAGAACCAGCAGAAGTTCCTCTCCGCCCTCGCCAACCAGGTGGCCACCCCGAGCACGGTCCTCAATCCCTTCAAGCTCTACCCGACGATGGGCGCCGGCCTGGACTCGCTCGTCGTCGACAAGGACATGGGCCTGTGGGACCTGGCGTCCATGTTCTGGGCGATGAAGGGCGTCAGCGGCGGCGACGGCAAGTCCATGAACATGCCGATCGCGGGCAACGCCCCCAACGGCAACCTCGCCTGGGACATGACCAAGGTGAAGACGCTGGTGAACCAGCTCAAGAACGACGAGAAGGTCACCGTCTCCGCGAACTGACGCGACGTGAACGAGGCATGAGGAGGGCGCGCCCCGCAGGGGGCGCGCCCTCCTTCACGTCCGGCGCCTCACATCCGGCGCCTCACATCGCGGCGCCCGCCATCGCGCGGCACGACTCCGCACAGCGGCGGCACGCCTCGGCGCACCGCATCATCTGCGGATCGTCCGGCATGGCCATGCAGGCCTCCGCGCACCTGTCGCAGGCCGTCGCGCACATGGCGCACATCTCGCCGGACATCGACGAGCGGCGCATCATCATGTCCGCGCACATGCGGGTGGTGTCGGCGCAGTCCATCAGCGCGCGCATGACCTGCATCTGGGCCTGGCCGCCCCGCTGCATACAGGAGCTCATCGTCTCCTCGCACACGCTGTGACACTCCATGCAGGCCCGCACGCAGTCCTGCATCTCCTGGCTCATCGGCGTCATGGTTCCGGGCTGGGTCATGGCTCCTCCTCGGGACGGGAGGCGGCCCGGCAGACCCGGACCGCCGCCCTTCCGTCGTACGCCCGTACTCACCCGTACGCCATTCGGGGAAGCCGTCAGGGCAGGTTGCGGGCCATGACGATGCGCTGGACCTGGTTCGTGCCCTCGTAGATCTGCGTGATCTTGGCGTCGCGCATCATGCGTTCGACCGGGTAGTCACGGGTGTACCCGTAGCCGCCGAGGAGCTGGACCGCGTCCGTGGTGACCTCCATCGCCACGTCCGAGGCGAAGCACTTGGCGGCGGCGCCCTGGAAGGTGAGGTCGGCGTCGCCGCGCTCGGACTTGGCCGCGGCGGCGTAGGTGAGCTGGCGGGCGGCCTCGATCTTCATGGCCATGTCGGCCAGCATGAACTGGATGCCCTGGAAGTCGGCGATCGGCTTGCCGAACTGCTTGCGCTCCTTGACGTAGCCCTTGGCGTAGTCGAGGGCGCCCTGGGCGATGCCGAGGGCCTGGGCGGCGATGGTGATGCGGGTGTGGTCCAGCGTCTTCATCGCCGTGGCGAAGCCGGTGCCCTCCGCGCCGATCATGCGGTCGGCGGGGATGCGGACGTTGTCGAGGTAGACCTCGCGGGTCGGGGAGCCCTTGATGCCGAGCTTCTTCTCGGGGGCGCCGAAGGAGACGCCCGGGTCCGACTTCTCCACGACGAACGCCGAGATGCCCTTGGAGCGCTTCTCGGGGTCGGTCACGGCCATCACCGTGTAGTACTCGGAGACGCCCGCGTTGGTGATCCAGCGCTTGACGCCGTTGAGCACGTAGTGGTCGCCGTCGCGGACGGCCTTCGTCTTCATGCCGGCCGCGTCGGAGCCCGCGTCCGGCTCGGAGAGGCAGTAGGAGAACATCGCGTCGCCCTTGGCGAGCGGCGTCATGTACTTCTTCTTCAGCTCCTCGGAGCCGGAGAGGATCACCGGCAGGGAGCCCAGCTTGTTCACCGCCGGGATCAGGGAGGAGGACGCGCAGACGCGGGCCACCTCCTCGATGACGATCACCGTGGCCAGCGCGTCGGCGCCCGCGCCGCCGTACGACTCCGGTACGTGCACGGCGTGCAGGTCGTTCGCGACCAGCGCGTCCAGCGCCTCCTGCGGGAAGCGGGCCTCCTCGTCCACCGCGGCGGCGTACGGGGCGATCTTCGCCTCCGCCAGCGAGCGGACGGCGTCGCGGAGCATCTGGTGCTCCTCGGACGGGCGGTACAGGTCGAAATCAGGCGAACCCGCCAAGACTCTCACGCTCCAAGGACGCTAATTACCGTTAAGTAATACAAAGTTTAGGGGCCCGCCCACAGGAGTGACAGGTGAGCTTGGCGACAGGGGAAACCTTGCCCGCGGAGGGGCTCCGACATGCCCCGACTATGCTCAGGCAGCGCACCGACGACGTCCACCCGGGAGTACCGCATGGCCCTCAAGATCACTGTGATCGGCACCGGCTATCTCGGCGCCACGCACGCCGCGGCCATGGCCGAACTGGGCTTCGAAGTGCTGGGCCTGGACGTCGTCCCGGAGAAGATCGAGACCCTGCGGCGCGGCGAGGTCCCGATGTACGAGCCGGGTCTCGAGGAACTGCTGCGCAAGCACGTCGCGGGCATCGAGGGGTCCAGCGGGCGGCTGCGGTTCACCACCGACTACGCCGAGGCCGCCGCGTTCGGCGACGTGCACTTCGTCTGTGTGAACACCCCGCAGAAGCACGGCGAGTACGCCTGCGACATGAGCTACGTGGACGCCGCGTTCGCCTCGCTCGCCCCGCACCTGACCGGGCCCGCCCTCGTCGTCGGCAAGTCCACGGTGCCCGTCGGCTCCGCCGACCGCCTCGCCGCCTACCTGGCCGAGCACGCCCCGGCCGGCGCGGACGCGGAGCTGGCCTGGAACCCGGAGTTCCTGCGCGAGGGCTTCGCCGTGCAGGACACCCTGCGCCCGGACCGGATCGTCGTCGGCGTACGCAGCGAGCGCGCCGAGAAGCTGCTGCGCGAGGTGTACGCCACCCCGGTCGCCGAGGGTTCGCCGTTCGTCGTCACCGACTTCCCGACCGCCGAGCTGGTGAAGACCGCCGCCAACTCCTTCCTGGCCACGAAGATCTCCTTCATCAACGCGATGGCGGAGGTCTGCGAGGCCGCCGGCGGCGACGTGGCCAGGCTGGCGGAGGCCATCGGGTACGACGACCGGATCGGCCGCAAATTCCTGCGGGCCGGCATCGGTTTCGGCGGCGGCTGTCTGCCCAAGGACATCCGGGCGTTCATGGCGCGCGCCGGTGAGCTGGGCGCGGACCAGGCGCTGACGTTCCTGCGCGAGATCGACTCGATCAACATGCGCCGGCGCGGCCAGATGGTGGAGATGGCCCGGGAGGCGCTGGGCGGCGGGGCGTTCCTGGGCCGGCGGGTCGCGGTGCTCGGCGCGACCTTCAAGCCCGACTCGGACGACGTGCGCGACTCGCCGGCGCTGAACGTCGCCGGACAGATCCACCTCCAGGGCGGGCAGGTGACGGTGTACGACCCGAAGGGCATGGACAACGCCCGCCGGCTGTTCCCGACGCTGGGCTACGCCGACTCGCCCGCGGAGGCCGCGCGGGGCGCCGACGTGGTGCTGCACCTGACCGAGTGGCGGGAGTTCCGGGAGCTGGACCCGGCGGCGCTGGGCGAGGTCGTGAAGGACCGCGTGATCCTCGACGGGCGTAACGCCCTGGACCCGGAGCTGTGGCGGCGGGCGGGGTGGACGTACCGGGCGATGGGGCGTCCGACCGCCTGAGCGGGCTCTCCCGGCCCGGCCGGAGGGTTCGGGCCGGTTCTCCCGGCCGGACCGGGGAGTCCTGGGCGGGCTTCCCGGCGTGATCGAGGCGTCTCCGGCCGGGTTCCCGACGTGATCGAGGCGTCCCCGGCCGGGTTCCCGACGTGATCGAGGCGTCCCCGGCCGGGTTCCCGGCGCGATCGAGGCGTCCCCGGCAGGTTTTCTCGGCGCGATCGAAAAGTGCGAAGACAAGTGACGCCGGTTCGGCCGAGGCTCAGTCGGCCGAACCGGCGTCTTCACGCATTCTGCACCACGCGCCGGGCGCTCAGGGCGCCTTCGCGCGGTACCTGCGCATCTTCGCGCGTGCCCCGCACACCGACATGGAGCACCAGCGGCCCCGTCCGGCGGGGCTGCGGTCGTAGTAGGCCCACAGGCAGCTGGGCATCTCGCAGGCCTTGAGCCGCTGCCAGGTGCCCGCCGTGAGCGCCTCGGCCACGGCGGCGGCCACCCGTGACAGCAGGGGGCCCGTGTCCAGGGGGGCGAGGCTCGCCGAGCCGTCCCGTTCGTCCACGGCGACGTACAGGGGCGCCCGCTCCAGCAGCCGGCCCAGCGGCGTCACCTCGCGGTGCGGGGGGTGCCCGGCGTGCGCGAGGCAGGCCGCGCGCAGGGACTCGCGCAGTTCCCGCACGTCCGGCAGGTCCTCTTCCCGTACGCCGAAGCGCGCCCGGCCCTCCGGTGTGTCGAGCGCGTCCCGTCCGGACTCCAGGTCGACGGTGTTGACCAGGGCCTCCACGAGGGCGAGGCCGCCGGGCGCGGGCGCTCTGTCATTCATGGTTGCGACGTTACCCCCCATGCGGGAGCATGAGGTAACCGTTACCGGTTACCCGGCATCTAGAGGTAACCGGACCCTCGATGAGGAGGAGAGCCATGGCCATCGCCGAACTCGGCCCCGTCGTTCTGGACTGCCCCGATCCGCGCGCACTCGCCGGCTTCTACGCCGAGGTGCTCGGCGGCACCGCGGAGGGCGACGACGAGTGGACCGACCTGAAGGTCCCCAGCGGCAGGGACCTGGCGTTCCAGGCCGCCCCGGGCTTCGTGCCGCCGAAGTGGCCGTCCGCCGAGCACTCCCAGCAGTTCCACCTGGACCTGCTGGTCAAGGACCTGGACGCGGCCGAGGAGGCCGTGCTCGCGCTCGGCGCCAAGGTGCTCGACGCCGACGACCGCTCACGCTCCTTCCGGGTTTACGCGGACCCGGCGGGACACCCGTTCTGTCTGTGCGCCTGCTGACCGGAGGAGATTCCCGATGACTTCCGCGGCCCGGTTCCGCTCGATCGTGCTCGACTGCCCCGACCCCCGTGCCCTCGCCCGCTTCTACGCCGGCGTCGTCGGGGGCGTCCCGGCCGAGGAGGACCCCGACTGGGTGGTGCTCCAGGTCCCCGGCGGCCCGCGGCTGTCCTTCCAGCGGGCCGAGGGGTTCACCCCGCCGGAGTGGCCGCGCGCCGACCGCAACTCCCAGCAGTTCCACATCGACTTCGACGCCGGCTCCACCTGGGAGGAGGTGGACGCGGCCGAGAAGCGGGTGCTGGAGCTGGGCGCCAAGGCCCTGGAGGCGGTCGACGACGATGACTTCCGGGTGTACGCCGACCCGGCGGGGCATCCGTTCTGCCTGTGCCGGATCGAGCATCCGTAGCAGGCCGCCCTGCGCCGGATCGAGCCCTCGTGACCGGTCAGCGGTCCCAGCCGGCTACCGGCCCTGACCCGGCCGCCTATCCGTCCAGGTCGGTGATCCGCGCCGTCGACGGCCCGCGCCGCTCCTGGGCGGCGCGGGCCGCGAAGTCGGCGCTGCGCAGCATCCGCTGGGCGTTCCCCCAGGTCAGCAGGGCCACGTCGGCGTCGCTCCAGCCCCGCCCGAGCAACTCGGCGACGAGGTACGGGTAGCGGGAGACGTCGGTCAGCTCCCTGGGGTGGGCGCAGTCGGCGTCGAAGGTGCCGGACAGGCCGACGCACTCGGCCCCCGCCAGGGCGCGCACGTGGTCGAGGTGATCGGCGACGTCCCGGACCGTCGGGCCGGTCTGCTCGGCGGTGAGCGGCACCATGCACAGGCCCTTGGCGGCGCCCAGCGCGGCGAGCAGGTCGTCGGGGAGGTTGGCGGGGTGGGGGCGCAGGGCGCGCGCGCCGGAACGGGCCCAGAGCACCGGCGCCTTGGAGGTGGCCAGCACGCGGTGCGCGGTCGCCTCGGAGGCGCCGGAGAGGTCGGCGAGCACGCCCAGGCGGTTCATCTCACGGACGACCTCCTCGCCGAAGCGGGTCAGTCCCGCATCGCCCGCCCAGGAGGTCCCGGCCAGGGTGAGCACGCGCACGCCGAGGGTGTGCAGGACCCGCAGCAGGGCGAGGGAGTCGTCGACGGCGACGGCGGAGGCGGGCCCGAGGAGGACGGCCGTGCGTCCGCAGGCGCCGACGTCGAGGACCTCGCCGGCGGTGCGGGCGGGGCGCAGCCCTTCGGGGTGGTCGCCGACGACCGAGCCGATCAGGTCCAGCTGCTCCAGGGTGGCGGACAGCGCCCGGCCGGGCGGGCCCTCGGGGAGCTGAAGGGCGCAGAACAGCGCGCCGACGTGGCCCTCGCGCAGCCGCGGCACGTCCGTGTCGATGTCGCTGACGCCCTCCTCCAGGTCGTACCAGGGCAGTCGGCCCAGCACCTGGGCCAGGCCGCTGTAGCCGTCGGCGACGGGGTGGGCGGCGAGCAGGACGCGGGCGCGTTCCAGGTCGGCGTCGTCCGCGGGGGCGGGCGGGCCGCAGGGGTGCGCCGGGCGGACCGCCGGGGGCGGGGGACCCGGCGGCTCGGTGCGCGCGGACGGCTCCACCGGCCCAGTCGGCTCCACCGGCCCAGTCGGCTCCGTCAGCCCGGACGGCTCCGTCAGCCGGGCCGACACCTCGAGTGCGCCGGCCTCGGCCGTCGTGGTCAGGTCGTCTTCCTGGAGGTCTGCCATGGCGGGGCTCCGTACCTGCGCGGCGTTCGCTGTACGGTCACCGTCGCACGCCCCGGCAGGCGTCTCCTGGTGGACGGGGCGTTCGGGGGTACGGTCGCGGTCCCCCGGTCCGGCCCGGCGCGGGTACGTCGGTGCCGCCCGGGCCGGTGGGACGGCCGCGACCTGTTCAGCCGTCGAGGTCCTCGATCGTGGCGTTGGACGGCCCGCGCCGGACGCGCAGGTCGCGGGCGACGTCCTCGGCGTCGCCGAGCACCCGGACCGCGTTCTGCCAGGTCAGCTTGGCCAGGTCGGGCCGGGACCAGCCGCGTTCCAGCAGTTCGGCGACGAGGTTCGGGTAGGAGGAGACGTCGACGAGTCCGTCGGGGGTGAAGGCGGTGCCGTCGTAGTCGCCGCCGATGCCGAGGTGGTCGACGCCGGCGACCTCGCGCATGTGGTCGAGGTGGTCGGCGACGGTGGCCACGGTGGCGACGGGGCGCGGGCGGCGCTCCTCGAACGCGCGGTGGACCCGCATCGCCTCGGGGGTGGTGTCGAGGGGGTGGAAGCCGTGGGCGCGCATGTTGTCGTCGGCGTCGGCCGTCCAGTCGACGGCGGCCTGGAGGACGAACTTCGGCACGAAGGTCACCATCGCCACTCCCCCGTTGGCGGGCAGCCGCTCCAGCACGTCGTCCGGGATGTTGCGGGGGTGGTCGCACACGGCCCGCGCGGAGGAATGGGAGAAGATCACCGGAGCGGCGGAGGTGTCCAGGGCGTCCCGCATGGTCGACGGGGCCACATGGGAGAGGTCGACCAGCATCCCCTCCCGGTTCATCTCGCGGACGACGGCGCGGCCGAAGGCGGACAGGCCGCCGACGCCGGGCGCGTCCGTCGCGGAGTCCGCCCAGTCGACGTTGTCGTTGTGGGTGAGGGTCAGGTAGCGCACGCCGAGCGCGTACAGGGCCCGCAGCGTGGCCAGCGAGTTGGCGATGGAGTGGCCGCCCTCGGCGCCCATCAGGGAGGCGATACGGCCCTCGGCGCGCGCCGCCTCCATGTCCGCGGCCGTCGCGGCGGGCGCCAGGTCGCGGGGGTGGCGGTCGAGCAGCTGCCGTACGCAGTCGATCTGCTCCAGCGTCGCCGGGACCGGGTCGGGCAGGTCCGAGCGGACGTACACCGACCAGAACTGCGCCCCGACCCCGCCGGCCCGCAGCCGGGGGATGTCGGTGTGCAGCCGGCCGCCCTGGTGGACGGCGATGTCCAGGGCGTCGAGGTCGTAGCGGGCCTTCTCGCGCAGCGCCCAGGGCAGGTCGTTGTGTCCGTCCGCCACCGGGAACTCGCGCAGCAGCGCGGTCGCCTCGTCCATCGCGGTCATCGCCGTCCCCCGTCTCGCTCGTCTGCTCGTCCGTCTGCCTGCTCGTCGGTGTGTCTGCCGGTCTTCCTGTCCGCTCGTCTACTTGCCGAACCCGAAGCCGTTGCCGGCGCCCTCGGCCTTGGCGCGCAGCCGCTTGCCCTTCTCGGTGGCCTGGTCGTTCAGCTCCTGCTGGAACTCCCGCATCCGGGCGAGGAGTTCCTCGTCGTGCGCGGCGAGGATGCGGGCGGCGAGCAGCCCGGCGTTGCGGGCGCCGGCGACGGAGACGGTGGCGACGGGGACGCCGGCCGGCATCTGCACGATGGACAGCAGCGAGTCCATGCCGTCCAGGTACTTCAGCGGCACCGGGACGCCGATGACGGGCAGCGGGGTGACGGAGGCGAGCATGCCCGGCAGGTGTGCCGCGCCGCCGGCGCCCGCGATGATCGCCTTGAGTCCGCGGTCGGCTGCCTGCTCGCCGTACGCGATCATCTCGCGGGGCATGCGGTGCGCGGAGACGACGTCGACCTCGTAGTCGATCTCGAACTCGTCCAGGGCCTTGGCGGCGGCCTCCATGACGGGCCAGTCCGAGTCGGACCCCATGACGATGCCAACGAGGGGGCTCATTCGGTGATCGTGCCTCTCAGGTAGCCGGCTGCGTGACGGGCGCGCTCCAGCACGTCGTCCAGGTCGTCGCCGTAGGTGTTGACGTGGCCGACCTTGCGTCCGGGCTTCACGTCCTTGCCGTACATGTGGATCTTCAGCTGGGGGTCGCGGGCCATGCAGTGCAGGTACGCGGAGTACATGTCCGGGTAGTCGCCGCCGAGGACGTTGACCATGACCGTCCACTTGGCGCGCGGGCGGGGGTCGCCCAGCGGCAGGTCGAGGACGGCGCGGACGTGGTTGGCGAACTGGCTGGTGATGGCGCCGTCCATGGACCAGTGGCCGGAGTTGTGGGGGCGCATCGCCAGTTCGTTGACGAGGATGCGGCCGTCGCGGGTCTGGAACAGCTCGACGGCGAGATGGCCCACGACGCCGAGTTCCTTGGCGACGGTCAGCGCGAGCCGCTCGGCCTTCAGGGCGAGGTCCTCGTCGAGGCCGGGGGCGGGCGCGATGACGGTGTCGCAGACGCCGTCGACCTGCCGCGACTCGACGACCGGGTAGGCCACGGCCTGGCCGTGCGGGGAGCGGACCACGTTGGCGGCCAGCTCGCGGACGTAGTCGACCTTCTCCTCGGCGAGGACGGGCACTCCGGCCCTGAACGGCTCGGCCGCCTCCTCGACGGAGTCCACGACCCACACGCCCTTGCCGTCGTAGCCGCCGCGCACGGTCTTGAGCACCACCGGGAAGCCGTCGCCCTCCGCGGCGAAGGCGGCCACGTCGGCCGGGTCGCTCACGATCCGGTGCCGGGGGCAGGGGATGCCGATCGCGTCGAGTTTCGCCCGCATCACCCCCTTGTCCTGGGCGTGCACCAGCGCGTCCGGGCCGGGGCGCACGGGGATGCCGTCCGCCTCCAGGGCCCGGAGGTGCTCGGTGGGCACGTGCTCGTGATCGAAGGTGATCACGTCGCAGCCGCGCGCGAAGGACCGCAGCGTCTCCAGGTCGCGGTAGTCGCCGACGACGACGTCGCCGACCACCTGCGCCGCGGAATCCTGCGGAGTGTCACTGAGGAGCTTGAACCTGATGCCGAGCGGGATGCCCGCCTCGTGTGTCATACGAGCGAGCTGGCCACCGCCGACCATGCCGACTACCGGAAACGTCACTCCCCCAGGGTATCCGGCGCGCCCGGACGGCCTGATTCCGGCTCTTTCCGCGACCGGCGTCACTCGGTCGCGGGCGATCACGAAGGGGCGATGGTTAGCATGGCTGGGTTGACGCATCCGACCGACGGAGGCCTGCTCGACCATGGGACGTGGTTCATCGGGGCTCCGCTCGGCGCCCCCCTCACCCCCCGGCGTACTGCGCCGGCGTCTGGAGCGGCTGGTGCGCGAGGTGGCCAAGTTCGGCGCCGTGGGCGGGGTGGGACTGCTGGTCAACCTGCTCGTGTTCAACCTGGTGCGGCACACGACCGACCTCCAGGTGGTGCGGGCCAGCGTCATCGCGACGGTGGTGGCGATCGGCTCCAACTACCTCGGTTTCCGCTACTTCACCTACCGCGACCGCGACAAGACCCGCCGCACCCGCGAGATGACCCTGTTCGTGCTGTTCAGCGCGGTCGGGCTGGTCATCGAGAACGGCGTCCTGTACACGGCGACCTACGGTTTCGGCTGGGACGGCCCGCTGCAGAGCAACGTCTTCAAGTTCGTCGGCATCGGCGTGGCCACGCTGTTCCGCTTCTGGTCGTACCGCACCTGGGTGTTCCGCGCGCTGCCGGCCGCCCTGACCCCGCCGGAGGCCACCGGGGCGGTGCGGGAACCGGACGCCGCCGGGGCGCCGCCGGAGCCGGACGCCGCCGGGGCGGTGCGGGAGTCCGAGCGGGTCGGGCCGCAGCGCAGGCCGAGGGACAAGGCGCGCGTCTGACCCCGCGGCCGGCCCCGCGGGACGCCGGCGCGAGGCGACCGGTGCGGCCGATGCGACCCCGGTCGGCGCAGCGTGCGCTGCGTCAGCGCACCGTGCGGTTGTCGTCGTCCTTGGCGGACCGCTTCGTCGGGTTGCGGGACAGGAACAGGCCGAAGACCGGCGGCTTGGCCTGGAGCATCTCCAGCCGGCCGCCGTCGGCCTCCGCGAGGTCGCGGGCGACGGCCAGGCCGATGCCCGTGGAGTTGCGTCCGCTGATCGTCCGCTCGAAGATCCGGGCGCCCAGGTCCGCGGGGACTCCGGGGCCCTCGTCGGTGACCTCGATGACGGCCTGGTTGCCGGTGACCCGGGTGCGCAGGGCGACCGTGCCGCCGCCGTGCATCAGGGAGTTCTCGATCAGCGCCGCCAGCACCTGGGCGACCGCGCCCGGCGTGCCCACCGCCTCCAGGTGCCGCTTGCCGGAGCTGACGATGGCCCGCCCGGCGCTGCGGTAGGCGGGGCGCCACTCGGCGAGCTGCTGCTGGATGACCTCGTCCAGGTCGAAGGTGACGGCGGAGCCGGTGCGCGGGTCGCGGGAGTTGGTCAGCAGCCGCTGCACCACGTCCGTGAGCCGCTCCACCTGCGTGAGCGCGATGGTCGCCTCCTCCTTCACCGTCTCCGGGTCGTCGGTGAGGGTGATCTCCTCCAGCCGCATCGACAGCGCGGTGAGCGGGGTGCGCAGCTGGTGGGAGGCGTCGGCGGCCAGTCGGCGTTCGGCGGTGAGCATCCGGGCGATCCGCTCGGCGGAGGCGTCCAGCACGTCGGCGACCCGGTCCAGCTCCGGGACGCCGTAGCGCTTGCGGCGCGGGCGGGGGTCGCCGGAGCCGAGCCGCTCGGCGGTCTCGGCGAGGTCGGTGAGGGGCGAGGCGAGGCGGTTCGCCTGGCGCAGTGCGAGCAGTACGGCGGCGATCACGGCCAGCAGCGCCACCGCGCCGATGATCAGCAGGGTGCGGCCCACCTCCCGGGTCACCGCCGAGCGGGCCTCCTGGACGGTGACCGTCTCGCCCTCCTCGCCGACCCGCGACGACTCGATGACGTCGCCGGACGGCTTTTCGCCGACCTCTATGGGCGCCCGGCCGGGGATGCGGACCACGGCGTACCGGTCGTCGCCCACCTGGTCGGCGAGGATGTCGGCGGTGATCTTCTCGGCGCCGAGGATCCGGCTGTCCACGATGCTGGCCAGCCGCACCGCCTCGGACGCCACGCGCTCCTGGGCGCTGGCGCTGATCGTCCGGGTCTCGACCACGACCAGGGAGACGCCGAAGACGGCGATCACGACGAGCACCACGGCGAGCGTGGACTGGATCAGTCGGCGGCGCATGTCCTCTTACCGGTTCCGGTTTCGGCCTAGCTCTTCTCGAAGCGGAAACCCACGCCGCGCACGGTCGCGATGTACCGGGGGTTGGCCGCGTCGTCGCCCAGCTTCTTGCGCAGCCAGGAGATGTGCATGTCCAGCGTCTTGGTGGACGACCACCAGGTGGTGTCCCACACCTCGCGCATCAGCTGGTCGCGGGTGACGACCCGGCCGGCGTCGCGCACCAGCACCCGCAGCAGGTCGAACTCCTTCGCCGTGAGCTGCAGCTCCTCGTCGCCCATCCAGGCGCGGTGCGACTCGACGTCGATGCGCACGCCGTGCGTGGCGGGCGGCTGCAGGGGTTCGGCGGAGCCGCGCCGCAGCAGGGCCCGGACCCGGGCGAGCAGCTCGGCGAGGCGGAACGGCTTGGTGACGTAGTCGTCGGCGCCCGCGTCCAGGCCCACCACGGTGTCGACCTCGTCGGCCCGTGCGGTGAGGATCAGGATCGGCACGGTGTGGCCCTCGGCGCGCAGCCGGCGGGCGACCTCCAGGCCGTCCATGCCGGGCAGTCCGAGGTCCAGCACGACCAGGTCGACGCCGCCCTGCATGCCCGCGTCCAGTGCGGCGGGTCCGTCCTCACGTACCTCGACCTCGTAGCCCTCGCGGCGCAGTGCGCGTGCCAGCGGCTCCGAGATGGACGCGTCGTCCTCGGCGAGCAGTACACGGGTCATGGGGTGATGGTAGTCCGCCGGGGTCTTACGCCGGGGCGCGATGCGGGGGCGGCGGTTCTTACCTTTGGACGCATGGGCGCGAACCTGTGGATGCAGGGTGAGAAAGTGGTAAGACCTTCGATTGACCTCCTACGGTTCCACTGTGACCTGTGATCCATCTCTCAAGTCCTTCCATTTCCGTCAGTGTCTTGACGTATGGTGATGGACGCCTTTAGCGCCGCGGGGACCTTTGGCGACAGTTGGATGCCGAGGGTCTTTTTGCGTGTGCGGGCCGGCCGAGGCCGGCCCCGACAAGGAACGACCGCGGCCGGGCGGGGCGTACTCCCCGCCGCCGGCCGTCCCCCACCGGGCGCGCATTCGCATCTGGGAGCGCGTCCCGACCAGCAAGGATCGACCATGGCGTCCAGCCTGACGAAGGACTCGGTCACCCCGGGCATCCCCGGGTCCGAGAAGACCTTCTTCGGCCACCCCCGCGGACTGGCCACCCTCTTCATGACCGAGATGTGGGAGCGCTTCTCCTACTACGGCATGAGGGCTCTGCTCCCGCTGTACCTCGTCGCTCCGGGCGGCCTGCACCTGAACGCCGCGACGGCGACGGCGATCTACTCCGTGTACGTGTCGCTGGTCTACCTGCTGGCGATGCCCGGCGGCTGGTTCGGCGACCGGGTCTGGGGCCCCCGCAAGACCGTCGCGGTCGCCGGCGCGGTCATCATGCTGGGCCACCTGACGCTGGCCCTGCCGATGTCCGGCACCTTCTACGCGGGTCTCGGTCTGGTCGCGATCGGCTCCGGCCTGCTGAAGGCCAACATCTCCACGATGGTCGGCCACCTGTACGACGGCCCCGACGACCCGCGCCGCGACGGCGGCTTCACGGTCTTCTACATGGGCATCAACCTGGGCGCCTTCGCCGCGCCGCTGATCATCGGCACCGTCGGCGAGAACGTCAACTGGCACCTGGGCTTCGCGCTCGCCGCGCTCGGCATGGCGCTGGGCCTCGGCCAGTTCCTGTTCGGCAGCCGACACCTGGCCGACCGCTCCGGCGTCGTGCCGAAGCCGCTGTCCGCCGCCGAGAAGACCTCCACCCTGCGCAAGGCCGCCGTCTGGGCCGGCATCGCCGTCGTCTTCTACGCGATCGTGGGCCTGTCCGGCGTCTACACGCTGAACTGGATCCTGGTCCCGCTGACCCTGCTCGGCGTGATCATCCCGGTGATGGTGCTGGTCAACATCAAGCGCGACAAGGAGCTCGACCGCGCCGAGCAGTCGAGGATGTCCGCGTACATCTGGTTCTTCGTGGCCGCGGCCGTCTTCTGGATGATCTACGACCAGGGCGGCTCGACCCTGTCGATCTTCGCCGAGTCCTCCGCCGACAACACCGTCCTCGGCTGGGAGTTCCCGGTCTCCTGGTACCAGTCGGTCAACCCGGTCCTGATCATGGCGCTGGCCCCGGTCTTCGCCTGGTTCTGGCTGGCGCTGAACCGGCGCGGCAAGGAGCCGAGCACGATCGTGAAGTTCGCCTCCGGCCTGGTCCTGGTCGGCGCGTCCTTCTTCCTGTTCCTCGCCCCGCTGACGATCGCCGAGGGCGGTCACAAGGCGGCGGCGCTGTGGCTGGTGGCGATCTACTTCACGCAGACCGTCGGTGAGCTGCTGCTCTCCCCGGTCGGCCTGTCGGTCACCACGAAGATGGCGCCCGCGAAGTACGCCTCGCAGATGATGGGCGTCTGGTTCCTGGCCGTCACCGCGGGCGACGCCACGACCGGCCTGCTCTCCATCGCGGGCGTCGACCTGAACCGGACGGGCGTGGTGGCCATGGAGGCCACGCTCGCCGTGATCGCCGGTGCGGCGGTGTGGATGTACCGCAACAAGGTCAAGGAGCAGATGGGCGGCGTGCACTGACGCCCGTCCCGGTGCACTGACACCGGTCCGCGCACGAGCGAGGGGCCACCGCCGGGACCGGTGGCCCTTTCGTGTACGTGCTGCCGCGCGGCCTACGCCGACACCTCGTGCGGGGCGGTTACAGAGGGGGCCGTACGGCTTCCCTCAGCCGTACGGCTACGCCGGCGCGCCCACTTCCGCCCAGACGCGCTTGCCCGCGACGCCGGGGGTGCGGACGACGCCCCAGTCCAGGCAGAGGCGCTGCACGATGAACATGCCGTGACCGCCGGGGCGGCCGGCGCGGTGCGGGGTGCGTGGTGCGGGCTGGCCGGCGCCGCGGTCGGAGACCTCGATGCGGATCACCTTGTTGTCGCAGGCGATCCACAGCTCGTCCGGCCCCTCGGCGTGCAGGCAGGCGTTGGTGACCAGCTCGGAGACGACGAGCAGCACGTCCTCGGCGGCGGCCCTGCGGTCCGCGGTGGCGGCCGGCAGCCAGCCCCACGCGTGCAGCGCCTGACGGGCGAAGTCGCGGGCGAGCGGGACGACACCGGCGGCGCCGTCGAAGCTCAGGCTGCGGACCTGCCTCGCGGCGGGCGATGCGGCCGCGCCTTCGACGGGCGCCGCGACGCCGGGAGCGTCCCCCTGCGACGCCGCGGAAGCGCCGCCGGGCTCCGGGCCGCGGTCGCCCGGCGAGTAGGGCCGGGTGGTGCTCATCAGCGCTTCACCTCACCGATTCACCAGTTCACGATGGAAAAGTCCAGTCATGAGCGCCCGCCGTCCCGCAGTCGCCCCGCGGCCCGTGCGCGCCTGTCCTTCCGGTACCCCCGAGGGGATGCGCGAAAGGTGTTGCGCAACGATTGCGACCGGCATGCTCAGGGTGTCTCCTGCCCGACGCATCCGGTGGGACACCCCCCACTTCGATCCCGTCGACACGTCCGCCGGCCGCTCAGCCGGCCTGGCCGCCGCCGTCGACGGACAGGGCGTCCTCGACCGTCGCGTGCACGGTGAACACCGCCTCGGCGCCGGTGATCTCGAAGACGCGCGCCACCACCGGGCGCATCCCCGCGAGGTGCACGCCGCCGCCGGCGGCCTCCGCCTTCAGGCGGGCGCCGAGCAGCACGTTGAGGCCGGTGGAGTCGCAGAACTCGAGCCGCGAGCAGTCCACCACCAGGCGACTGAAGCCCTTGGCGAGGCATTCGTCGAGGGGCTCGCGCAACAGGTCGGCGGTGTGGTGATCCAGCTCACCCGCCGGAGTCACGACGGCACTGGGGCCTTCTTCTCGCACCTCCACCAGAAGCCGGCCCGACTGTGCGCTGCCGACCGTCCCGTGGTCCATGCCGTCTCTCTCCCAGGGTCCGTGTCTGCTGACTTTCGCCATCGAACACTACGCCTTCCTCACACTCTCCGACACCCGAACAATCGCACACAAACGGACACATTCGAACAAAAGGCACTTGCGGACGGGTCTGCAAAGCGGGTAGGGCTAGAGGAACACGTACCCGACACGGCCGGCTTTGGAGGCGCCGCACACCGCAGTGCACGTAGTGGCTTCGGCAGCCAAATGCCGAGAACGATGGAGGACATCATGTCACCCCGGCTCGACGCATCGCATACCCAGAGGGCGACGTCGACACCCCTTCCGGAACATCTGGATCCCATCGCGACCGACGGCGATCTCACCGACGCCCTCGCCGGACTTCCGGAGATCCCCCCGTACGACGAAGTGGCCCCCGAGGATGCCCGGGCCCTGTCCAAGACCCTCTTCGAGCGGCTCGAATCCCTCGAGGAAGGCACGCACGACTACGCGTACGTGCGCAACACGCTCGTCGAACTCAACCTCGCCCTGGTCAAGTTCGCCGCCTCCCGGTTCCGCTCCCGCAGCGAGCCGATGGAGGACATCATCCAGGTCGGCACGATCGGCCTGATCAAGGCCATCGACCGCTTCGAACTGAGTCGCGGCGTCGAGTTCCCGACCTTCGCGATGCCCACCATCGTCGGCGAGATCAAGCGCTTCTTCCGGGACACCTCCTGGTCGGTGCGCGTACCGCGCCGGCTCCAGGAACTCCGGATCGACCTGGCCAAGGCCGGCGACGAACTGGCCCAGCAGCTCGACCGCGCCCCCACGGTGGCCGAACTGGCGGAGCGCCTCGGCATCTCCCCCGAGGAGGTCGTCGAGGGCATGGCGGCCTCCAACGCCTACACCGCCTCGTCGCTGGACGCCCAGCCCGAGGAGGACGACAGCGAGGCCGCCCTCGCGGACCGCATCGGCTACGAGGACCACGGGCTCGAGGGCATCGAGTACGTCGAGTCGCTGAAGCCGATGATCGCCCAGTTGCCGGCGCGGGACCGCACGATCCTCTCGCTGCGCTTCGTGGCGGGCATGACCCAGTCCGAGATCGGCGAGGAGCTGGGCATCTCGCAGATGCACGTGTCCCGGCTGCTGGCGCGGACGCTGAAGCGGCTGCGCAAGGGGCTGACGCTCGAGGAGTGAGCCGACGGCTCCCCCGCCCCGCCCTCGGTGGTCGTGGCCGCCCTCGCCTTCGGTGTTCGTGGTCGCTTCACCCCGCCCCGGGCTTCCCGGCCGGCGCCCTCTCCACGGGCGCCGGCCGAGCCGTGTCCGGGCACGCACCCCCGCGGATGCACCGGGTCCCCCGGGATCACTCGCGGAAACACCTTTCGGGCGTTCGACCGGGGTCGTCGTCAGACCACCCGGACGCCGCGCCGCCACACGCCGGCGACCAGGGGGACGCCCGGCCGGTAGGCGAGGTGGACGTGGCTGGGGGCGTCCAGGAGGACGAGGTCGGCGCGTGCGCCGGGGGTGAGGAGGCCGACGTCCGTGCGGCGCAGGGCACGGGCGCCGCCGGCGGTGGCCGCCCACAGCGCCTCGTCGGGGGTCATGCCCATGTCCCGCACGGCCAGGGCGATGCAGAACGGCACGGACGACGTGAACGACGAGCCCGGGTTGCAGTCCGTGGACAGGGCCACGGTCACCCCGGCGTCGAGCAGCCGGCGGGCGTCCGGCCAGGCGGCGCGGGTGGAGAACTCCGCCCCGGGCAGCAGCGTCGCGACCGTGTTGCCGCTCGCCAGCGCGTCCACGTCGGCGTCGGTGAGGTGCGTGCAGTGGTCGGCGCTGGCCGCGTCGAACTCCACGGCGAGCCGGACGCCGGGGCCGTAGGACAGCTGGTTGGCGTGGACGCGGGGGTGCAGGCCCCTGGCGCGGCCGGCGGAGAGGACGGCGCGTGCCTGGTCTCCGTCGAAGGCGCCCTTCTCGCAGAAGACGTCGATCCAGCGGGCGTGGGGGGCGCAGGCGTCGAGCATCTCGCCGGTGACCAGGGCGACATAGGCGGCCGGGTCGTCGGCGTACTCGGGGGCGACGACGTGCGCGCCGAGGTAGGTGACCTCGTCGGTGTGGGCGGCGGCGATGCGCAGGGCGCGGGCCTCGTCCTCGACGGTCAGGCCGTAGCCGGACTTGGTCTCCAGGGTGGTGGTGCCCTGGCGGAGGGCCTCGGCGAGGTAGCGGGTGAGGTTGGCGTCCAGTTCCCCGTCGGTGGCGGCGCGGGTGGCGGCGACGGTGGTGCGGATGCCGCCGGCGCTGTAGGGCCGGCCGGACATGCGGGCGTTGAACTCCTCGGTGCGGTCGCCGGCGAAGACCAGGTGGGAGTGGCTGTCCACGAAGCCGGGGACGACGGCCCGGCCGCCCGCGTCGACCCGGTTGTCAGTGGCGGGTGTTTTGCTTGTTTCACCGGTCCACACGACACGGTCGCCGTCGATGACGACGGCCGCGTCCCGGATCAGGCCGAGGGGGGAGCCGTCGCCGAGGGAGGGATCGTTGGTGGCCAGCGTGGCGATGTTGGTGATGACGGTGCTGCTGCTCATGGCGTCCTCGGCGTCCTCGTGGGGTGCGGTGCGGGAGTCGGTGCCGCGGGCGGCGGGGGCGGTCGCGGTCGCCGGGGTCAGGCACGCAGGTTCCGCACGGCCCGCGCCAGGGCCCCGGGCACATCGGGTACGAGCGTGTGGGCCCCGTCGCGCACGACGTGCCGGCCGCCCACGACCGTGTGCCGTACGTCGGCCGCCGTCGCGGCGAATACGGCCGTCTCGGCGCCGAGCCGGGGCGGCGGGCCCGCTGTTCTGACCGAGTCCAGCGCGATCGTCGTGAAGTCGGCGAGCGCGCCGGGCTCCAGGCTGCCCGCGTCGGGCCAGCCGAGGGCGGCGTGTCCGTCCGCGGTCGCGGCGCGCAGCAGGGCGGCGGCCGTCCAGTGGCCCCGGGTGCGGGTGCGCAGCCGTTCGTTCAGCTCCATCGCGCGCGCCTCCTCGAACAGGTCGATGACGGCGTGGCTGTCGGAGCCGAGTGAGAGCGGGGAGCCCGCGGCCCGGAGGGCGACGGCGGGGCCGATGCCGTCGGCGAGGTCGCGTTCGGTGGTGGGGCACATGCAGGTGCCGGTGCCGCTGCCGCCGAGCAGGGCGATGTCCTCGGCGGTGAGATGGGTGTTGTGGACGCCGGTGGTGCGCGGGCCGAGGACGCCGTGGTCGGCGAGGAGGCGGGCGGGGGTGCGGCCGTGCGCGGCCAGGCAGGCCTCGTTCTCGGCGGTCTGCTCGGACAGGTGCACGTGCAGCGGGGCCCGCCGTTCCCGCGCCCAGTGCGCCACGGTGGCCAGCTGGTCGGCGGGCACGGCCCGTACGGAGTGCACGGCCGCTCCGATCCGTGCGTGATCCCGTTCCTTGAGAAGTGAACAGCGCTCGGCCCAGGCCTCCGCCGTGCCGTCGGAGAAGCGGAGCTGGTGGGCGGTGGGCGGCTCGCCGAAGCCGGCGGAGAGATAGCAGGTGTCGAGGAGGGTGATGCGGACGCCGGCGTCGGCGGCCGCCGCGACGAGCGCCTCCCCCATGGCGTTGGGGTCGGCGTAGGGGGCGCCGCCGGGGGCGTGGTGGACGTAGTGGAACTCGCCGACGGCGGTGACGCCGGCGAGGGCCATCTCGGCGTACACCGCGCGGGCCAGGGCGTGGTAGCCGTCCGGGGTGAGCCGGTGGGCCACCGCGTACATGACCTCGCGCCAGGTCCAGAAGGTGCCGCTGCCGGCCTGGACGGCGCCGCGCAGGGCCCGGTGGAAGGCGTGCGAGTGGGCGTTGGCCAGGCCCGGGAGGGTCAGTCCGCGCAGGATCTCGGCGCCGGGCGGCGGGGTGTCGGCGCCCGTGCGGACGGCGGCGATCCGGCCGCCGGCCACGTCGAGGGCGACGCCGGGTTCGACGTGGGCGCCTAGCCAGGCGTGCTCCAGCCAGTACGTGCGCGCGGGGGTCTGCGTCACCTGCGGGCCAGTCCTTCCAGTACGTCGGCGAGTGCGAGTACCCCGGCCACGCAGTCGTCCTCGGCGGCGTACTCGTCCGGGGAGTGGGAGACGCCGGTGGGGTTGCGCACGAACAGCATGGCGGTCGGGACGCTCCCGGAGAGGATTCCGGCGTCGTGTCCGGCGCCCGTGCCGAGGACGGGGACCTTGAGGCCGGCGTCCTTGCCGAGGATGCGGGCGAGTTCGTCGCGCAGGGCGTGGTCGAACTCCACGACGGGCGTGAAGGACTCGCGCACGACGTCCAGGTCGACGCCGTGCTTGTCGGCGTGGGCGCGGGCCGCGTCCAGGATCGCGCCGACCACGGTGTCGAGGGTGTCCTGCTCGGGCGCGCGGGAGTCGAGCCAGCCGCGCACCAGGGAGGGGATGGCGTTGACGCCGTTGGGCTCGACGGCGACCTTGGCGAAGGTGGCGACGGCGCCCGCGAGTTCGGCCTGCCGGCGGGCGGCGAGGACCGTTTCGGCGTAGGAGGGCATCGGATCGCGCCGGTCCGCGAGCCGGGTGGTGCCGGCGTGGTTGGCCTCGCCGCGGAAGTCGAACCGCCAGCGTCCGTGCGGCCAGATGGCGTCGGCGATGCCGACCCGGTCGCCGGTGAGGTCGAGGGCGCGGCCCTGTTCGACGTGGAGTTCCACGAAGGCGCCGATGCGGGAGAGGCGTTCGGGGTCGGGGCCGAGGGCGTCGGGGTCGACTCCGGCGGCCTCCATGGCGCGGGGCAGGGTCACGCCGTCCGCGTCGGTCAGGCGGTGCGCCTGCTCGGGGGTGAGCCGTCCGGCCGCGAGCCGGGAGCCGACGCAGGCGAGGCCGAAGCGGGCGCCCTCCTCGTCGCCGAAGTTGACGATGCCGAACGGCTTGCCGAACCGCGCCCCCCTGCGGCGCACTTCGTCCAGCGCGGCGAACGCGGACACGACCCCGAGGGGGCCGTCGAAGGCGCCGCCGTCGGGCACCGAGTCGAGGTGGGAGCCGGTCACGACGGCGTCCCCGTCGGCGGGGTCGCCGAGCCAGGCCCACTGGTTGCCGTTGCGGTCGACCTCGTACGCCAGTCCGCGTGCCTCGGCCTGCTCCCGGAACCAGGCGCGGCACTCGACGTCGGCGGGCGTCCAGGCGTAGCGGCGGTAGCCGCCCGAGGCGGGGTGACGGCCGACGGGAAGGAGATCGCGCCACATGCGGTGGAAGGAGGCCACGCCGGCCGGTTCGGTCTGTGGGCGGTCGCCCCGCACGTCGCTCACGCCGGCTCGCCCTCGCGCATCGGCACCCGCACGCCCCGTTCCGCCGCCACCGACTCCGCGATGTCGTACCCCGCGTCCACGTGCCGGATGACGCCCATGCCGGGGTCGTTGGTGAGCACGCGCCGGATCTTCTCGCCGGCCAGCGGTGTGCCGTCGGCCACGGTGACCTGCCCCGCGTGGATCGACCGCCCCATGCCGACGCCGCCGCCGTGGTGGAGGGAGACCCACGACGCCCCGGACGCCACGTTGACCATGGCGTTCAGCAGCGGCCAGTCGGCGATCGCGTCGGAGCCGTCGCGCATGGCCTCGGTCTCCCGGTACGGGGAGGCGACGGAGCCGCAGTCGAGGTGGTCGCGGCCGATGACGACCGGCGCGGACAGCTCGCCGCTCGCGACCATGTCGTTGAACCGTTCGCCGGCCTTGTCGCGTTCGCCGTAGCCGAGCCAGCAGATGCGGGCGGGCAGGCCCTGGAAGCGGACGCGTTCTCCGGCCATGCGGATCCAGCGGGCCAGGGACTCGTTCTCGGGGAAGAGGTCGAGGATCGCCCTGTCGGTCCTCGCGATGTCGGCGGGGTCGCCGGAGAGGGCGGCCCAGCGGAAGGGGCCCTTGCCCTCGCAGAACAGTGGCCGGATGTAGGCGGGGACGAAGCCGGGGAAGGCGAACGCCCGCTCGTACCCGGCGAGCCGGGCCTCGCCGCGGATCGAGTTGCCGTAGTCGAAGACCTCGGCGCCGGCGTCCATGAAGCCGACCATGGCCTCGACGTGCCGGGCCATGGACTCGCGGGCGCGGGTGGTGAAGCCGGCCGGGTCCTTGGCGGCGGCGTCGGCCATGTCCTCGAAGGGGAGGCCCGCGGGGAGGTAGGCCAGCGGGTCGTGGGCCGAGGTCTGGTCGGTCACGATGTCGATGGGGGCGCCCAGGGCGAGGAACTGCGGGACGAGTTCGGCGGCGTTGCCGAGGACGCCGATGGACAGCGGCTCGCGCCGGTCGCGGGCCTCGACGGCCAGCCGGAGAGCGTGTTCCGGGGAGTCGGCCTTCACGTCGAGGTAGCGGTGCTCGATGCGGCGTTCGATCGCGCGCGGGTCGCAGTCGACGCAGATGGCGACGCCGTCGTTCATGGTCACGGCGAGCGGCTGGGCGCCGCCCATGCCACCGAGGCCGGCGGTGAGGGTGATCGTCCCGGCGAGGGTGCCGCCGAACCTCTTGGCGGCGACGGCGGCGAAGGTCTCGTAGGTGCCCTGGAGGATGCCCTGGGTGCCGATGTAGATCCAGGAGCCGGCGGTCATCTGCCCGTACATGGTCAGGCCGAGGGCCTCCAGGCGGCGGAACTCCTCCCAGTTGGCCCAGTCGCCGACGAGGTTGGAGTTGGCGATCAGCACGCGCGGCGCCCACTCGTGGGTCTGCATGACGCCGACCGGACGGCCGGACTGGACCAGCATGGTCTCGTCCTGCTTGAGGGTCTTCAGCGTGCGGACCATGGCGTCGAAGGAGCGCCAGTCGCGCGCGGCCTTGCCGGTCCCGCCGTAGACGACGAGCTTGTCGGGGTGCTCGGCGACCTCCGGGTCGAGGTTGTTCTGCAGCATCCGCAGGGCGGCTTCCTGCGGCCATCCCAGGGCGCTCGGTTCGGTGCCTCGGGGCGCTCGGACAGAACCAGGGGGCGGCCCGGAGTGCCTCGTTTGGGGGTGGTGGCGGGTGACGGGCGGGCGGGGTCCTGACATGGGCTGCCTCCTGGGGGTGCCGCGGGCGGTGCTGCTGGTGGTGCGGCCGGCGGTGTGACCGGTGCGGGTCCGGAGCTGTTGCTCGCGATATTCACATCCTGACGTTCTGAATATAGCTAGTCAATAGTGCGCGCCGGGGTCGGGACGCGGCACATCGCACCCCGGGGCGGAGGAAGGGGCGCGGCACCTCGCTCACCAGGACGGAGGGAGGGGGCGCAGTGCAGGAGCACCGGAAGGGCACCGGGCCGTCGGCGCGGACGGGACGTCAACACACCTGAAGACGGGCTCAGTTGACCCACCCTAGCCACCGCGGCGCATGTTCCATTGGAAAATGCCGGAATCCTCACCCCTCATCCCACACGATGCGTAGCGTCGACGTCACTCAGCCGAACCGGCGGGAGGGGAGTCGGGGTGCCCGGAATCGACGAGTGCTTGCTGGAGGCCATGCGGCTGCCCGGGGCCGGGGGCGCCGCGCTGGTCGACTGGACCAGCGGACTGGCCTCTGGGCACCGTCGGGGATCCCCCGGGCGGCGACCACGAGGCGGCCGCCGCGGAGGCCGCCGAACTGGCCGGGCTCGCCGCCGAACAGCGGGCGTTCGCGCCCGGCGGCGGCCGGTCCGGTGGGGACGGCGGGGACCGGGACGCCACGGATCCGCCGGTCGAGGATCTGATCCTGAGCAACCGGGGCAGCTACCACGTCATCCGGTTCGTGCGGACGTCGTTCGACAGCGGCGTGTTCCTGCACCTGTGGCTCTCCCGCGCGGACGGCAATCTCCCGCCGGACCGCATCCCGCTGGGCGAGATGGCCGGACGGCCGGTGCTGGGATGACCGTGGTCGCCGCGACCCCGCCGCCCCGGCTGCCGGTGCGGGACAGGTCGGCCGGGAGCCGGGAGGGCCGCGTCTCCCCCATGCTGGCCCGGCCGGCCGCCGAGGAGGCCACCGGCGTCCTGGTCCGCGCCTGCGGCGACCTCTATCCGGCCGAGGGCCGGGTGGTGCACGCCGAGAGCCCGTTCGCCCCCGGTCTCGACGTGCTCCTCACGGCGCACGGCACGCTGGAGGAGCGCGTCTGGCGAAAGGCGGCGGACCGGGCGCACACGGGAGCGGACTGCGGGCGGGACGCCGGGCACCTGCTGCTGGACGCCGGTCTGCTGACGCCGGGCGCGCTGGAGCTGTGCCATCCGGGCGCCCTTACGACGCCGCGTACTTCGCCCTCGCCCCGAGCAGCACGCCGGGCCGCTTCCACCACGGCCCCACCCACTGGCTGGGTTGCCTGCACTCGGTGCCGGTCGCCGCCGTGGAGCACGAGACGCTGCGCCGGCGCACCCTGCTGCACCGCGTCCGGCCGGACCCGACCGCCGACACCGCGCCCCTGCGGCCGGCCCGCCCGCCGGCCACCGCCCCGGCGGTCGCGCCCCGGCAGGCGGCGGTGCCGGCCCGGGTGGACGGCGTCCGCAGGGCGAAGGACATCGCCCGGGAGCTGGGCCGGCCGGCGTTCCACACGCTGGTGGACGTACGACGGCTGACCGCGGCCGGCAGTGTCGTCCCCGCACCCGCCCCCTCGGCCGCCCCGCCCTCACCCGTCCCGCCCGCGGCCGCCCCGCCCGAGGCCGGCGCCGGGCCCCCGGCCGATCTGCGGACCGCCGATCCCGACATAGCACTGCTGAAGAGGGTCAGGGATGCGCTGGAGGCCCTTTGAACGGCAGCAACCCCGACCGCGGCCGGCCACCACGTCCGCGGAACCGTCCGCCGAAAGGAGAGCCCCGATGGGAACCGACCCGATGGGGACAGACCACATGGGGCCACACCACGCAGGGGCGGACCACATGGCGGTGGCAGCCCCCGTCCGCGACGAACTGCACCGGCTGCGGGCCCGCGTGCCCCAGCTGACCGGCGCCCTCGCCGCCAGCGTGGACGGGCTGGTCATCGCCCACGACACACCCGGCGTCGAACCGGAGGGCCTCGCCGCGCTCACCGCCGCCGCGCTCGGCGTCTCGGTGCGGATCGCCGACGCGACCGGCCAGGGGGAGCTGCGCGAACTGCTGGTGCGCGGGGTGCGCGGCTATGTGGCGGCGTACGCGGCGGGCCGCAGCGCGGTGCTGACGCTGCTCGCCGAGGACCGCGTCAACGTCGGCCGGCTGCACCTGGAGGGCCGCCGGGCCGGCGCCCGCATCGGTGAGCTGATCGACGCCGCGCCCCCGCGGCAGGAGACCGCCCCGGCGCCCGCCGGGAACGGCCGCCCCGCACGGCAGCGGCCGGTGCGCACCCCGCGCGTGCTGCGCACCCCGCCCGCCAGCCCGGATCCGCCCGGCACCCAGACGCCCCCCACCGGCATGCCCACCACCATGGAGAGTTGAGAGGAGAACGTCATGGCCGGCACGGAGACCGCGCTGAAGGAAGCCCCCGCCTCGATCGAGGGCGCCACCGGAGTCGCGCTCGTCGACTACACCACCGGCATGGCCCTGGGCACGACGGGCGGGAGCAAGGGCTTCGACCTGAACGTCGCCGCCGCGGGGAACACGGACGTCGTCCGCGCCAAGATGCGCACCATGGAACACCTCGGGCTCAAGGGCCGGATCGAGGACATTCTGATCACCCTGACCGACCAGACCACCTGATCCGGCTGCTCAGCGGGCGCGGCGGCGACGGGCTGTTCCTCTACCTCGTCCTGGACGCCGAGCGGTCCGACCTGGCGACGGCCCGCCACCAGCTGCGCCGCAGCGAACAGGACCTGGAGGTCTGACGTCCGGCCCGGGCCGGCGGCCGTCCCCGGCGCCGCCCGGGCCGGACGCCGACCGCGCGGTCCCGTCGACGTCGCACCGACGCGGACGTCACACCCGCACGGTCGTCACACCAGCGCGGGAGTGCGGCGGCGGGAGCCTCCCGGAGCCGCGTCGCCCGCGGCGATACCGGTGCTGCGGTAGGCCCTGACGGCCTTGCCGGCCGGGCGTCCGCCCCGCGCCAGCCAGTCGACCCGCACCCACAGCAGCGCCTCGCCGGCCCGCTCGCGCCGCCCGATCCACGCGGCCTTCAGCCACAGCCCCGCACCCGCCCCGGCGAGCAGCATCCCGCCCGCCGCGGGCACGGCGAACGCGCTGCCCAGCGCGGCGAGGAAGGCGAGCAGCAGCCACCAGCGGCGCCCGCGCCGCCAGTTGCGCACGGTCACCGCGCGGTCCTGGAGCACATCGTGCTTGCCGGCGCGGACGGCGCCGGCGGCCAGGGCCGCGTACCGACCGCGCCGGTGCAGATACACGGCGACGAGGGCCAGGATGAACAGCGCGGCCCCCGCGAGCACTCCGATCCGTCGACCCGTCACGCCCGGGACCAGCACGCCGGCGCCTGCCGCGAGCACCCCGAGCCACCACAGCGGCGCGGCCCCCGCCCGTACGACGCAGGCCACCCGAGCCAGTCCCTGACCTCCGCGTGCCACGATCCGCCTCCTCGTCGCCTCGGCACACTCCTGACGGGCGGCAGGCTAGCGGGCGAACGTGAGACGAATCTGAGAAGTCGGCGACCGGGCCGGGCCATTGCCCGCCACCCCCGGCCGCGGCGGGCCCGTCCACGGGTCGCAGGCCGGTCCGAGGGTCGCCGGGGGCCGTCCGCGGGACGCCGAAGGCCTTCGCGGTCCGCGGGACGCCGAAGGCCTTCGCGGGTCGAGAGACCTCGTCCGCGGCCACCGAGGACCCGTCCGCAGGGCGCGGACAGCTCGTCGACGGACTACCGAGGGCCCGTCCCCGGCAGGCCGGCTCACTCCACGAACAGCCCCCGCGCCGCCGCCCGCGCGTCGAACTCCTCCAGCCGGGCCTGCGCCTGTGGCAGTCCGTCGCACATCGCCTCCAGCAGCACCCGCCCGAGCAGCATCGGCGCGCAGGCCGTGTCGAAGGCGAGCCCGGTGCCGACGGCGGCCGGCAGCAGCAGGTCGGACACCTTGGCGACCGGCGCGAAGGCGGAGTCGGCGACCGTCACCACGGTCAGTCCGGCCTCCTTGGCGTATCCGAGGGTGTCCACGACCTCGCGCGGATGCCGGGGCAGCGCGAAGCACAGCAGGGCGCTCGCGCCGGCGCGCACGGCGCCGTCGATCCGGTCGTGGATCATCGTGCCGCCCTCGTGGAGCAGCCGTACGTCGGGATGGACCTTGGCCGCGAAGTAGGCGAACCCGTACGCCTGGGCCGCCGCGGCGCGCAGTCCCAGCACGGGCAGCGGGCGGGAGGCGGCCAGCAGTCGCCCGGCCCGGTGCACGGGGCGTGGGTCGGCGAGGAGTTCGGCGAGGTGGCGCAGATTCTCGATCTCGGCCTCGACGGCCTGCTGGTACTCGTTGTACGGGGCAGTGGCGGCCGTCTGTTCGGCGGGGGCGACCTCGCGCAGGTGGCGGCGCAGGGCGGGGTAGCCGTCGAAGCCGAGGGCGACGGCGAACCGGGTCACGGACGGCTGGCTGACCCCGGCCAGCTCGGCCAGCTCCACGCTGGACAGGAACGGCACGTCGGCGGCGCGCCGCACCATGCAGTGCGCGATCCGCCGCTGGGTCGGCGTCAGCCGGCGCCCCTCGAACAACGCCTGCAGCCGCCCGGCCGGGCTGTCGGCACGGCTCTCGCTCTCACCCATGACACGCTCCCCGACCTCGGCGCCCCCGGTACCCCGGCACCCCGGCATCCTCGAACCTCACCCATTCAAGCATCGAGCATTCTGCATGACCCTATGCAGCAGGCGCAGCCCCCCGTTCCGACTCGGGGGTTAGCCCCAGTGCGGCCGCCTTCGCCGCTTCCTACCGTGGTGTGCATGAGCGGAATGGACGCGCGGGACGCCGACCTGAAGAAGGAACTGGACGCCACTTTGCGGGCGCGCAGGGATCTGGGCGAGGAGTACGAGTCGGCGCTGATCGACTCGTTCCTGGAGAAGGTCGACCAGCGAATAGACGGGGCGGTGGAGCGCCGGGTGCGGCGGCAGTTCGCCGAGCAGCAGCTGGTGGCGGCGCGGGGCTCGCGGTCGTCGCAGCCGACGGACTCCTGGGGCGAGCGTTTCGGCTTCGGGATCGTCTCGCTGGTGCTGGCGGTTCCGCTGTCCGCGATCGGCGGCGGGGTCGCCGGTCTGCCCGGGCTGCTGGCGGCCTGGGCCGGGATCGTCGGGGTGAACGCCTTCCAGGCGGCGCGGGCCCATCCGGGGCTGTTCGGCGGGCGTCGCAAGTCCCGCGGGGACGGGGACTGGGAGGACTGACGCCCGATCGCAGGGGGCGCCGCGGAACAAGGCTGTGCGCGGGGACCGCCGCACCCCCGTTTCCGGGGGGCGGGACGACGGCGGTCCCCGCGTGGGACGCGGGCCGGGTCAGGCCCCCCGCGTCCGTGGCGTCCATGGAGGTCCGGGAGCCGCTCCGGAGGTCCTTGGCGCCGTTCGGTGCCGGCCTGAGCGGGGAGCCGCTCCCGCTCTGCCGACATCCACCAATGTGCCGGACGCGTGTTAAGCGGGTGCTGCGTGTACGTGACACGCACGTACCAGTTCCGCGATGGTCCCGGCCCCGCCCGTCACCGCAAGTTCGCCGCGGTCACGGGCGGTTCACCGCAGGTTTGCCGTTACTTGGCCGTCTTGGCCAGAAAGGCCAGCAGGTCCTGCCGGCTGACGACTCCGGTGGGCTTGCCCTCCACCAGGACGATCGCCGCGTCCGCCGTACCGAGCACGGACATCAGGTCGCCGACCGGCTCTCCGGAGCCGACCTGCGGCAGCGGCGCCGACATGTGCTTCTCCAGCGGGTCGTCCAGCGAGGCCTTCTGGGTGAACAGCGCGTCCAGCAGCTCGCGTTCCACGACCGAGCCGACGACCTCGGCGGCCATCACGTCCGGGTGGCCGGCGCCGGGCTTGACGATCGGCATCTGGGACACGCCGTACTCGCGCAGGACCTCGATGGCCTGGCCGACGGTCTCGTCCGGGTGCATGTGGACCAGGGAGGGGATGGCGCCGTGCTCCTTGTCGTCGAGGACGTCGCCGACGCGAGCGCTGGGGCCGGCGTCCTCGAGGAAGCCGTAGTCGGCCATCCACTCGTCGTTGAAGATCTTGCTGAGGTAGCCGCGCCCGCTGTCCGGCAGCAGCACGACCACGACGTCGTCCTCGCCGAGCCGCTCGGCGACCCGCAGCGCGGCGACCACGGCCATGCCGCAGGAGCCGCCCACCAGCAGGCCCTCCTCCTTGGCCAGCCGGCGCGTCATCTGGAAGGAGTCCTTGTCGGACACGGCGACGATCTCGTCGGCGACGGTGCGGTCGTACGCCGTCGGCCAGAAGTCCTCGCCGACGCCCTCGACCAGGTACGGCCGCCCGGACCCGCCGGAGTACACCGAGCCCTCCGGGTCGGCGCCGATCACCTGGACGCGGCCCTCGCTGGCCTCCTTGAGGTAGCGGCCGGTGCCGGAGATGGTGCCGCCGGTGCCCACGCCCGCGACGAAGTGGGTGATCCGCCCCTCGGTCTGCTCCCACAGCTCGGGGCCGGTGGAGTGATAGTGCGACAGGGGGTTGTTCGGGTTGGAGTACTGGTCCGGCTTCCAGGCGCCCGGCGTCTCGCGGACCAGCCGGTCGGAGACGTTGTAGTAGGAGTCCGGGTGCTCGGGGGCCACAGCCGTCGGGCACACGACCACCTCGGCGCCGTACGCGCGCAGCACGTTGATCTTGTCGGTGGAGACCTTGTCCGGGCAGACGAAGATGCACTTGTAGCCCTTCTGCTGGGCCACGATCGCCAGGCCGACGCCCGTGTTGCCGCTGGTGGGCTCCACGATCGTGCCGCCCGGCTCCAGCTCGCCGCTCCGTTCGGCGGCCTCGATCATGCGCAGGGCGATGCGGTCCTTCACGGACCCGCCGGGGTTGAAGTACTCCACCTTGGCCAGGACGGTCGCCCTGATGCCCTTGGTCACGCTGTTGAGCCTCACCAGCGGGGTGTTGCCGACGAGGCTGATCATCGAGTCGTGGAACTGCACCGTTGTCTCCGGTTGCTGCAAAAGGGGTGGTCGTGATGTGCCGCCAGCCTACGGCGCGCGACGCGCGTTCACTCGTCGTTGAGATTGGCGGACCGCCGCTTCGGGGCAAGCACTGGGTGTACGGGGTTCGAGGAGGTGGCGGCGACGCATGACCAGCATGTCGAGGGCGCGGGTGGCCCGGCGGATCGCGGCCGGGGCGGCGTACGGCGGGGGCGGCATCGGGCTGGCCGGAGCGGCGGTCGCCGGTCTGGTGCTGGCCGAGGTCCGGCTGGCCCGGCGGCAGGTGGGCAACGGCTCCTCACCGCGCGTTCCGCACGCGGAGGGGACGTACGGCAGGGCCTTTCTCACCCCGGGCGTGCCGCCGCTGCGCTTCACCCTCCTCGGTGACTCCACGGCGGCGGGACAGGGCGTGCACCGGGCGGGCCAGACGCCGGGCGCGCTGCTCGCCTCGGGCCTCGCGGCGGTGGCCGAGCGCCCCGTGGAGCTGCGCAACGTCGCCCAGCCCGGCGCCCAGTCCGACGACCTGGACCGCCAGGTGGCGCTCGTCCTGGCCGACCCGGACCGGGTGCCCGACGTGTGCGTGATCATGATCGGCGCCAACGACGTCACCCACCGCATGCCCCCGACCCGCTCGGTGCGCCATCTGTCGGCGGCGGTACGGCGACTGCGCACGGCCGGCGCTGAGGTGGTGGTCGGCACCTGTCCCGACCTCGGCACGATCGAACCGGTGCAGCAGCCGCTGCGCTGGCTGGCCCGCCGGGCGTCCCGCCAGCTGGCGGCGGCGCAGACGATCGGGGTCGTGGAGCAGGGCGGGCGCACGGTGTCGCTGGGCGACCTGCTCGGCCCGGAGTTCGCGGCGAACCCGCGCGAGCTGTTCGGGCCCGACCACTACCACCCCTCGGCGGAGGGCTACGCGACCGCCGCGATGGCCGTCCTGCCGACGGTCTGCGCGGCGCTCGGCCTGTGGCCGGCCGAGGAGGAGCGCCCCGACGCCTCCCGTCACGAGGGTTTCCTGCCGGTGGCCCGGGCCGCCGCCGAGGCGGCGGCGGAGGGCGGCACGGAGGTCGCGGCGGCGATGCCGGCCGGCCCCCGCGGCCCCTGGGCGCTGCTCAAGCGCCGCCGCCGCAGGCCCCTCGCGGCGGAACCGGTCGACGAGCCGGTCGGCAAAACGCCCGGCGGAGCGTCCGGAACGACCACCCGAACGGACTAAGCAAGCGCTTGGAAAAGAGGCCCGCATCACACCGCGGCGACCGTGACCAAGCGCTTACATACCGGTAACTTCGGCCGTACGCCCCTACCGCCGTCGCTTGGAGCCGTGATGCCCGAAGCCGTGATCGTCTCTGCCGCCCGCTCCCCCATCGGCCGCGCCTTCAAGGGTTCCCTGAAGGATCTGCGCCCCGACGACCTCGCCGCCACGATCATCCAGGCCGCGCTGGCCAAGGTCCCGGAGCTGGACCCGAAGGACATCGACGACCTGATGCTGGGCTGCGGCCTGCCCGGCGGCGAGCAGGGCAACAACCTGGGCCGGATCGTGGCCGTGCAGATGGGCATGGACCACCTGCCGGGCTGCACGATCACCCGGTACTGCTCCTCGTCCCTGCAGACTTCCCGGATGGCCCTGCACGCCATCAAGGCGGGCGAGGGCGACGTCTTCGTCTCGGCCGGCGTCGAGATGGTCTCCCGGTTCACCAAGGGCAACTCGGACAGCCTGCCGGACACGCACAACCCGCTGTTCGCCGAGGCCGAGGCACGCACCGCCGCGGTCGCCGAGCAGGAGGGCACCGCCTGGCACGACCCGCGCGAGGACGGCCTGCTGCCCGACCCGTACATCGCGATGGGCCAGACCGCCGAGAACCTCGCCCGCTGGAAGGGCGTGACCCGACAGGAGATGGACGAGTTCGGCGTCCGCTCGCAGAACCTCGCCGAGGAAGCCATCAAGAACGGCTTCTGGGAGCGCGAGATCACCCCCGTGACGCTCCCCGACGGCGCCGTCGTCGCCAAGGACGACGGCCCGCGCCCCGGCGTCACCCTGGAGGGCGTCCAGGGCCTCAAGCCCGTCTTCCGTCCCGACGGCCTGGTCACCGCCGGCAACTGCTGCCCGCTGAACGACGGCGCCGCCGCGCTGGTCATCATGTCCGACACCAAGGCGCGCGAGCTGGGCCTGACCCCGCTCGCCCGGATCGTCTCCACCGGCGTCTCCGGCCTCTCGCCCGAGATCATGGGCCTCGGCCCGGTCGAGGCGTCCCGGCAGGCGCTGCGCCGCGCCGGTCTGACCATCGACGACATCGACCTGGTCGAGATCAACGAGGCGTTCGCCGCCCAGGTGATCCCCTCCTACCAGGAGCTGGGCATCCCGCTGGAGAAGCTGAACGTCAACGGCGGCGCCATCGCCGTCGGCCACCCCTTCGGCATGACCGGCGCGCGGATCACCGGCACGCTGATCAACTCGCTCCAGTGGCACGACAAGCAGTTCGGTCTGGAGACCATGTGCGTCGGCGGTGGCCAGGGCATGGCGATGGTCATCGAGCGCCTGAGCTGACCGCCCCTCAGCAGACGCGCCACAGCGTCCCGCCCCTCCGTAGCGATCCGGACGCAATGGGTCATTGAACGGCCCGGAATCCCGTAACCACCGGGACTCCGGGCCGTTTTGTGATCCAATCAGACCCAGGATGTGACCTTCTCCTCCCAGCACGGGTGTCACCGCAGGTCAGAGCGGGTGAAGCGAAAACGCAAGACCCAGGAACCTGTCCGTTTCGTGACGTTACGCACTGACAGCTGGTTAGTTCACCCATCAAGCTGATGTAGGAAGTCGGGGGGTCGACTTTGAACCGGGAGTACGTCAGTGAGCGCCATGCCGATCGCCTTGCTGGTCACCACGGCCGCCACGGGCGCCGTGGGCGTCGCCGTCCTGCGCACCCTTGTGCAGCTCCGCCGGCAGGTCACCGCCCTGCACGCCGAGCTGGCCGAGGGCCGTGCCGCACACGGGCTGGTGCCCGCCGCCCGCGCCGCGGCGGACACCGACGAGATACGCGCGGCCGTCGCCGAGGCCCTCGCCGAGGAGCGCGAACGCGAACTCGCCGAGGCGCGCGCCTTCTGGGCGGCTCAGGAGGCCCGTGACGTGGCCGACGCGCCCACCCTGCTGGGTCTGGCCGACAGCGAGCTGTTCATGCCCAGGCAGGCCGATTTCGCCGGTGTGGAGCACCTGGAGCCGGTGACCGAGCCGGGCGCCGAGGCCGAGGAGTACGCCGGGGACTCCCCGGAACTGGCCGCCGCCCGCCGCCGGCACCCCTCGCACCCGGACTTCACCCCGCATTCCTCACCCGTGGTGAACGACCACGAGCGCACGGTGGCCACCCTTGAGCAACTCGCCGCCTCCGCCGTGGAGCTGACGGACGTCCGCCCCGGCCCACTGGGCACCCTCGACGTGTACGTGTTCGCCGACGGTACGACCCTCTGCATGACCCCGGGCCACCGTGAGACCGCCGAGCGCCTCGCCGCCGCTCTCGCCGCCGGCGAGACCCCGGTCCTGCTGGGCGGCTCGGGCGTCTCGGGCGCGTACGCCCTCACCTTCACCTGCGGTGACGAGACGGTCTACATCCTGGCGGACCGGGTCATCGCGTCCCTGTGACCCGCGGACCCGTGCGGCCACCCGCTCCCCCTGAGCCCTACGGACCCGGCGCTGCCACCCGCTTCCCCTGAGCCCGACCTCGCGGGCCCGGCCCAGTCCCCACCGCCTCCTGAACGCCGCCGCTCAGACCCCCGCCCGCCGCTGCGCCTCCTCCACCAGCGCCACCGCCTCCGCCAGCCCGGCCTCGTCGCGCAGGACCAGGGCCAGGTCGTGGGCGGCGACGGTGATCTGGTCGGCGGCGGCGAACATGCCGGCGTCCGGCATCTCACGGGGCTCGCGGTCCGGGTCCTCCAGGATCTGCGCCCGCCGGGCCAGCTCACGGGCCAGCGCCAGGGCCTCCGCGGCGCCGCCCCGCTGGAGCCGGCTCTGGGGCGCGGCCCGCAGCCGGTCGGCGAAGTGGTCCACCGCACGGGTCAGTCGCGTCGTTTCCACCACGGGCGCGAGATTACGCGCCCGGGACGCACTGTTGCCAACGGGCGAACGCTCAGGCACGGTGACCTGAAGGACCGGCTTACATCCCATTGCGTCCGGAGGCGCCGATGTCCCAAGTGTTCTCCCAGGAGACCCATCGCAATCTGCTCGCCCGCATCCCCCACTGCACCGGTCGTGAAGTGTCCGACTGGCTGCGCACCGTCGAGGAAGGCCCCGCTCTCCGCTTCGAGGAGAAGGTCAGCTGGCTGCGCCACGAGTACGACCTGGCGTACGGCCACGCGAAGGCGATCATCCACGAGTACGACTTGAGGCGGGCCGCGCGCAAGCTGCTGTAGCCCTGTCGTCCCGACCCCGGACACGGCGGAGGGCCCCGGGTCGTCGACCCGGGGCCCTCGCTCATCTCGTGTCCGTGCGGCTGCCGCCGCTGCCGGTCAGTCGTCGCCGCTGAAGATGGCGACCAGGCGCAGCATCTCGACGTAGATCCACACCAGGGTCATGGTCAGGCCGAACGCGGCCAGCCAGGACTCCTCGCGGGGGGCGCCGTAGGCGACGCCGTCCTCGATCTGCTTGAAGTCGAGCGTCAGGAAGAACGCGCCGAGCACGATCGCGATGATGCCGACGATCGCACCGAGCGGGCCCATGCTGCGCAGACCGCCGTCCTCGGCGACGCCGAAGGCGACGAGCAGCAGGTTGACCGCCATGACCAGGATGAACGCGATCGCGATCGCCATGCCGATACGGGCGTAGCGCGCGGTGACGCGGATCCAGCCTGCCTTGTAGATCAGCAGCGTGGCGGCGGCGACCGCCATGGTGCCGACCACCGCCTGGAAGGGCGCGCCGGACCAGCGGGTGTTGAACATCTCGCTGATCACGCCGAGGAAGACGCCCTCGAAGGCGGCGTACGACAGGATCAGCGCGGGCGAGGCCTTGCGCTTGAAGGACTGGACCATCGCCAGGACGAAGGCGATGAGCGCGGCCCCGATGGCCAGGCCGTAGCTGCTGGACGACACCGGCAGCAGGGCCCAGGCGAGGACGGCGCCGACGACGACGGTGCCGAGCGTCATGGCCGAGCGCATGACGACGTCGTCCATCGTCATCCGGCCGGCGGTGACCGGGGCCTGCGGCGGGGCGCCGTAGGTCAGGTCCTGCGGGGCGTAAGGGTTCTGGGCGTACGGGTTCTGCGCGTAGGGGTTGCCGGCGCCGGGCTGGGCGTACGGGTTGCCCTGGGTGCCCACAGCTGCGCCCCCGGCCTGCGGCGCGGTGTTGAAGCCCGCGTAGCCGTTGTCGCGGCTGAACCCCCGTCGCGAGAAGACCGGGTTGCTGCTCCTCATTTCACTCCTCCATGGCCACCCTGCGTAGCCTTGGCTCAAGAGTAATAGACAGGCAAAAGAATGACGCTACTGCTTGGGGAGGATCTTTCCCTCCCTGTGCTGGGCAACACGCCACCGGGTTCCATGATTCCCGGTTCTCAGTCGAGCGGGAAGCCGGTGTACGCCTCGGCGAGGTCGGTCTCGGCGGCGCGGGAGGAGACGAGCCGTTCCAGGCGGGCGGCCTGGAGGCGGTCCTCGAAGGGGTCCGCGCCGGGAGCGCGGTGGAGCAGGGTGGTCATGTCGTAGGAGAACCGCTCGGCCTGCCAGACGCGGCGCAGGCACTTCTCCGAGTAGGCGTCCAGGAGCGCGGTGGACCCGGTGCGCATGCGGTGGGTGAGCGCGCGGGCGAAGGCGACGACGTCGCCGACGGCGAGGTTGAGGCCCTTGGCGCCGGTCGGGGGCACAATGTGGGCGGCGTCGCCGGCGAGGAAGAGACGGCCGTGGCGCATGGGCTCGTGGACGAAGGACCGCATCGGCGTGACCGACCTCTGCGTGATGGGCCCGCGCTCCAGCCGCCAGTCGTCGTCGGTCTCGAAGCGCCGCTCCAGCTCGTCCCAGATCGCCTCGTCGTCCCAGGCCCCGGCGTCCGTGCCGTCGGGCACCTGGAGATAGAGGCGGGAGACGGAGGGGGAGCGCATGGACAGCAGGGCGAAGCCGCGGGCGTGGCGGGCGTACACCAGTTCGTCGTGGGAGGGCGGGACGTCGGCGAGGATGCCGAGCCACCCGAAGGGGTACGTCCGCTCGAAGACGCGGGGTGCGGGGACGTACGGCCGCGGGCGGGAACCCAGCCGTTCCAGCAGGTCACCGAGAGTGACGACGGTAGTGCCCGGAACCGGACTTGAACCGGTACGCCCGCGAGGGGCAGCGAGGTTTAAGCTCGCCGTGTCTGCATTCCACCATCCGGGCAGGCCATGGGCTCCGCAACGAGGGTCGAGCCTATCGGGACCCGGGGCCCGAACAGCGGGCGGGCGGACCGATGTTGTCTTATTTTATTGATGTCTGAGGGTGCATCAGCACTCGGTTCCAGCCGTCCGCACCTGCCAAGAAGCCCTGTCCGCGGCGGTCGGCCACGCGGGGCGAATGACGGAATTTCACCGCCCGAACAAGGGCACACCACCTGTTCTCGGGAGGATCGCCGTTCCGGGTCGGCGCCGAGGGGCGTCCGTCATCCCCAGGTATGACACCGGGGACGTGCGTGCGACCGCAGTCTGGCTCCGGAACCGGAACTGCGGCTGACTACAGGGTGGTATCCGGCCGAGACGATGGATCGCGTTCCAGAACACAGCCGTCGTCCGACAGGAGCGCTTTCCGTGACCACCACACCCGTCGCCCGCCGCACCACCGAGGTGGCCGCGCGCGCCTCGGAGCTGTCGAAGATCTACGGCCAGGGCGAGACCCGGGTGGTCGCCCTGGACCGCGTCTCGGTCGACTTCCGGCAGGCCGAGTTCACCGCGATCATGGGCCCTTCCGGGTCCGGCAAGTCCACGCTGATGCACTGCGTGGCCGGGCTCGACACCTTCTCCTCCGGCTCGGTGCGCGTCGGCGACACCGAGCTGGGCGCGCTCAAGGACAAGCAGCTCACCAAGTTGCGCCGGGACAAGATCGGGTTCATCTTCCAGGCCTACAACCTGCTGCCGACGCTCACCGCGCGGGAGAACATCACCCTTCCGATGGACATCGCGGGCCGGAAGCCGGACAAGGAGTGGCTGGACACCGTCATCCGCATGGTGGGCCTCGCCGACCGGCTCGGTCACCGTCCCTCGCAGCTTTCCGGCGGCCAGCAGCAGCGCGTAGCCGTCGCCCGCGCGCTCGCCTCCCGGCCCGACATCGTCTTCGGCGACGAACCGACCGGGAACCTCGACTCCCGTTCCGGCGCCGAGGTGCTGGGCTTCCTGCGCAACTCCGTCCGGGAGCTGGGGCAGACGGTGGTGATGGTGACCCACGACCCGGTGGCCGCCGCCTACGCGGACCGGGTGGTCTTCCTGGCGGACGGGCGGATCGTGGACGAGGTGCACGGGCCGACCGCCGAGGCGGTGCTCGACCGCATGAAGCGTTTCGACGCCAAGGGCCGCACCAGCTGACCCGACGACCGACGTCCGCGCCCCACCACCCCCTCTGGACTGAGAAAACCCATGCTCCGAACCGCCCTGCGCAACGTACTCGCGCACAAGGCCCGGCTCCTGATGACCGTGCTCGCCGTGATGCTCGGCGTCGCGTTCGTGTCGGGGACGCTGGTCTTCACCAACACCATCTCCGAGGCCCTGCGGAAGAGTTCCGCCAAGGGCTTCGACCACGTCGACGTCGCCGTGCGCGCCGAGAGCCGCAAGGACACCGGCGACACCCTCGGCGAAACCCCCGAGCTGACGCAGGCGCTGGTGGAGGACGCGGGCCGCGTGCCGTCGGCCGCCTCCGCGACCGGCGTCGTCACCGGCTTCGCCGCCATCGCCGACAAGGACGGCAAGCTGGTCGGCGGCGGTTTCCAGTCGCAGGGCGGCAACTACTGGGGCGCCGAGGATCCCCGCTATCCGCTGGTGAGCGGGCGCGCGCCGCGCGGCGAGGGCGAGATGCTCATCGACGCTCAGACGGCCGAGCGCACCGGGTACGAAGTCGGCGACACGGTACGGCTGTCGGTGGACGGCCCGGTCCTGGAGCCGGAGATCACCGGCGTGTTCACCACCGACGACGGCAACGTCGCCGCGGGCGGCAGCCTCGCCCTGTTCGACACGGCCACCGCACAGCGGCTGTTCGGCACGCCGGGCACGTACGACGAGATCGCCGTGACCGCGAAGGCGGGCGTCACGCAGGCCGCGCTCAAGGCCGAACTGGACCGGGCGCTGCCGCGCGGCGTCGTGGAGACCACCACCGGGGAGCGGCTCGCCGACGAGCAGGCGGAGAGGA
Organism: Streptomyces sp. NPDC046379; assembly: GCF_055587785.1. Taxonomy (NCBI): domain Bacteria; kingdom Bacillati; phylum Actinomycetota; class Actinomycetes; order Kitasatosporales; family Streptomycetaceae; genus Streptomyces; species Streptomyces sp. NPDC046379. The sequence goes on along the minus strand of NZ_JBVJFP010000015.1, from coordinate 152,761 downwards.
TCGCGGCCCAGATGGGCGGGATGAAGCAGGGGCTGCTGGTCTTCGCGGGCATCGCGTTGTTCGTCGGCACGTTCATCATCGCCAACACCTTCACCATGCTGGTCGCCCAGCGCACCAAGGAGCTGGCGCTGCTGCGCGCGGTCGGGGCGTCCCGCCGGCAGGTGACCAGGGCGGTGCTGGTCGAGGCGTTCGTGGTGGGCGCCGTCGCCGCGGTGACCGGCCTGATCGCGGGCGTCGGCATCGGCGCCGGGCTGCGCTCGCTGCTGGACACCCTGGGCGAGACCGTCCCGGCCGGCCCGCTGGTGGTCTCCCCCGGCACGGTCGGCACCGCCCTGGCGGTCGGCGTCGTCGTCACGATGCTGGCGGCGTGGCTGCCGGGCCGACGGGCGGCGAAGATACCGCCGGTCGCGGCGATGAGCAGCGTGCACGCGCAGGCGACGGTGAAGTCGCTGGTGCTGCGCAACACGGTCGGCGCGGTGTTCTCCGCCGCCGGGGTGGCGGTGGTCCTCGCGGCGACGACGATGGACGGCTCGGACGGCCAGGCCCCGATGGGCCTCGGCGCGGTGCTGCTGATCATCGGCGTCTTCGTGCTGACCCCGCTGCTGTCCCGCCCGCTGATCGCGGCGTCGGCGCCGGTGCTGCGCGTCTTCGGCGTCGCGGGCCGGCTCGCCCGCCAGAACTCCCTGCGCAATCCCCGCCGTACGGCCGCGACGGCCTCCGCGCTGATGATCGGCCTGACCCTGATCACCGGCATGACGGTGATGGCGGGCAGCCTGCAGAAGTCGATCGACAAGATGGCGAGCGCCGCGATCCAGGCCGACTACGTCGTCTCCATGGCGAACGGCAACCCGCTCTCCCCGGACGTGGAGAAGACGCTGCGCGCCACGGAAGGCGTCACCGTCACCAGCCCGATGCGGGGCGCGCCGGCGCGCGTCGAGGGCGAGACGGAGTACCTCACCGGCGTCGCCGGCCGCGCGTTCGGCGAACTGACCGACCTCACGGTGGAGGACGGCCGTTTCGGGATCGGCGGCGCCGAGGTGGTCGTCGACGACCTGACCGCCGAGTCGCACGGCTGGCGCGCCGGTTCGGCGTTCACGGTGTCGTACGAGGACGGCGCGAGGCAGCGGATGACGGTCGCCGGGGTCTACGAGGCCAACGACATGTTCCAGGGCATCCTGCTGGACACCGCCGCGCTCGCCCCGCACCAGACGGACCCGGCCGACATGCGGGTCCTGCTGAAGACGTCCGACGGCGCATCCGCGGCGGCCAAGGACCGGCTGGAGAAGGCCCTCGGCTCCAACCCGGCCATCCGCGTCCAGGACAAGAAGGACATCTCCGACGAGATCGCCCGGATGTTCACGCTGATGCTGAACATGCTGTACGGCCTGCTGGCCATGGCGGTGATCGTCGCGGTGCTCGGCGTCATCAACACGCTGGCGATGTCGGTGTTCGAGCGCTCGCAGGAGATCGGCATGCTCCGCGCGATCGGCCTGAACCGCAAGGGCGTCAAGCGGATGGTGCGGCTGGAGTCGCTGGTGATCTCCGTGTTCGGCGGCGTGCTCGGCATCGGGCTCGGCGTGTTCTTCGGCTGGGCGGCCGGTGAGCTGCTGGGGACGAGGATGGCGACGTACGAACTGGTGCTGCCGTGGGCCCGGATGGGCGTGTTCCTGCTGCTGGCGGCGACGGTGGGCGTGTTGGCCGCGCTGTGGCCGGCGCGGCGGGCGGCCCGGTTGAACATGCTGACGGCGATCAAGTCGGAGTAGCGGCGCGGCAGTACGGCTGCGCGTCCGAGGCGGAGGCCGAGGCCGCAGCAGCCGAAGCCACAGCCGAGGGGCCCGATCCGGGGGATCGGGCCCCTTTCCCGTCCCGTCAGGCGTCCGCGTTCCAGGTGCGGGTGCGCAGGGGGAGCCCCGAGGCGCCGGAGTCGGGGGTCCGGACGGCGAGGACCTGGTTGACGCCGATGCGGTTGCGCTCGAAGGCGAGGGCGGAGGCCGCCATGTACAGCCGCCAGACGCGGGCCCGGCCGGGGCCGGCGAGCCGGACCGCGCGGGCCCACTCGCCCTCCAGGTTGGCGACCCAGCGGCGCAGGGTGAGGGCGTAGTGCTCGCGGATGGACTCCACGTCCCGCACCTCGAAACCGGCCCGTTCGAGCTGGGTGACGGTGGTGCCGAGCGGCGCCAGCTCCCCGTCGGGGAAGACGTAGGCGTCGATGAACGCGTCGACGTGGTAGGCGGATTCGTCGCGCTCGGGGCGGCGGGCGATCTGGTGGTTGAGCAGCCGGCCGCCGGGCCGGAGCAGGCGGTGCAGGCTCTCGGCGTAGGCGAGGTAGCGCTCGGCGCCGACGTGTTCGGCCATGCCGATGGAGGAGATCGCGTCGTAGGGCCCGTCGGTGACGTCCCGGTAGTCCTGCACCCGGATCTCCACCCGGTCCGTCAGTCCTTCCTCGGCGACGCGCTTGCGGGCGTACGCCGCCTGTTCCTGCGACAGCGTGATGCCGACGACGTGCGCGCCGTGCTCGCGGGCGGCGTGCACGGCCATGGAGCCCCAGCCGCAGCCGACGTCGAGCAGACGGTGACCGGGCTTCAGGGCGAGCTTGCGGGCGACGAGTTCGAGCTTGTCGCGCTGGGCGGTCTCCAGGGCGCCGCCCGCGGACTCGGGGGCGGGCCAGTAGGCGCAGGAATAGACCATGGAGGGGCCGAGGACCAGCTCGTAGAAGTCGTTGCCGACGTCGTAGTGGTGGCTGACGGCACGGCGGTCGGTGTGCCGGGTGTGCAGACGCGCCCGCCGTCGGCGGACCTCCTCGGGCGGCGGTGCGGGCGGCAACGGCGCCCCGGCGAGCGCGACCAGGCCGCGGACGGCGGCGCGGGAGCGCGGATCGCGCAGGATCTCGGTGAGCGTCCGGGCGTCGTCGGGACGCTCCCAGACGAGGCCGGAGACGGCACCGAGGGCGGTGTACAGATCCCCCTCCACGTCCAGGTCCCCCGCGACCCAGGCCCGCGCCAGCCCCAGTTCCCCCGGCTTCCACAACAGCCTGCGCAGCGCCCGCCGGTTGCGCACCACCAGCACCGGCGCGTCCGGCGGACCCGCCCGCGAACCGTCCCAGGAACGAATGCCCAACGGGAGCGGCGTCCCCAGCACCTGCTCGACCAGCTCTCTCAGCCGCGACGCGGCGTCCGCCATGGTGCACACCTCCGTGACGGTGACCCCTGGATGTCCGACACCACGTAAACACCCACGGCGCCCCGGCGCAGTCCCTCGAATGCGTTACGGCTGTGCAAAACCCGCCCGATCCGCTTGCCCGCCCCGCTCGTCCGCCCCGGCGCCTGCCCGGCTCGCCGGAACGCCGAAGGGCCCCCCGCACCACGGATGGCGGGAGGCCCTTCGGGGCGGCGCAGGGGTGTTACGACGCCTTGGCGCGTTCCTCGGTCTTCGCGGCGGCGACCGGGGCCGGCTTGGCGGCCTCGTAGAACTCCTCGCGCGGGGTTTCCAGGGCGCCGAGGGAGACGACCTCGCGCTTGAGGAACATGCCGAGGGTCCAGTCCGCGAAGACGCGGATCTTGCGGTTCCAGGTCGGCATGGCCATGCCGTGGTAGCCGCGGTGCATGTACCACGCCAGACGGCCGCGCAGCTTGATCTTCATCTTGCCCATGACGATCATCGCGACGCCCTTGTGCAGGCCGAGGCCCGCCACCGCGCCCTTGTTGGCGTGGCTGTACTCCTTCTGCGGGAAGCCCCGCATGCCGGAGACCACGTTGTCGCCGAGCAGCTTGGCCTGGCGCAGCGCGTGCTGGGCGTTCGGCGGGCACCAGGCGTTCTCGTTGCCCGCCTTGCGGCCGACGAGGTCGGGCACCTGGGCGTTGTCGCCCGCGGCCCAGATGTAGTCCGTGCCCTTGACCTGGAGCGTGGCCTCGGTGTCGACGTGGCCGCGCGGGCCCAGCGGGAGGCCGAAGCGGGTCAGCGCCGGGTTCGGCTTGACGCCGGCCGTCCAGACGATCGTGTTGGAGTCGACCTCGAGGCCGTTCTTGAGCACCACGTGGCCGTCGACGCAGGAGTCCATGGAGGTCGAGAGGTAGATCTCGACGCCGCGGCTCTCCAGGTGCTCCTTGCCGTACTGGCCGAGCTTGGGGCCGACCTCCGGCAGGATCTTGTCCGCCGCGTCGACCAGGATGAAGCGCATGTCCTCGCGGGACACGTTGCGGTAGTACTTGGCCGCGTCCCGGGCCATGTCCTCGACCTCGCCGATGGTCTCCGCGCCCGCGAAGCCGCCGCCGATGAAGACGAAGGTGAGCGCCTTGCGGCGGATCTCCTCGTCGGTCGTGGAGTCGGCCTTGTCCAGCTGCTCCAGGACGTGGTTGCGCAGGCCGATGGCCTCCTCGATGCCCTTCATGCCGATGCCCTGCTCGGCGAGGCCGGGGATCGGGAAGGTGCGGGAGACCGCGCCGAGCGCGATCACCAGGTAGTCGAAGGGCAGCTCGTACGCCTCGCCGACCAGCGGGGCGATCGTGGCGACCTTGCGGTCCTGGTCGATGGTGGTGACCCGGCCGGTGAGGACCTCCGCCTTGGGCAGCACGCGTCGCAGCGGGACGACGACGTGACGCGGGGAGATGTTGCCGGCGGCGGTTTCGGGGAGGAAGGGCTGGTAGGTCATGTACGACCGGGGGTCGACGACCGTGACGGTCGCCTCGCCGAAGCGCATCTTCTTGAGAATGCGCCGAGCTGCGTACAGGCCTACGTACCCACCGCCTACTACGAGGATCCTGGGACGCTCCGTGGTGCTCATGCCATCGAGTATCCACCCGCCCCAGGGGGGTGGCTCGTGCGCCCCTTCACAAGCTTCCTCCAGGCTTGTGCTATCCTTCGCGGCCCGCATGACACGGACCATGGTGACGGATGCGGGCCACCGTGCAGCACGGACCCCTGTCAAGGCCGCGTGAGCTGCCCCTCTGGCCTGTCTCACGCCTCGGGCCGGCGCCCCGCGCAGACCCCGCGCGACCCCTCCCCCATCCCCGCTCCAGAGCCTCTACGGCCCTGGTGGGGCCCCGTAATGGCGCAACGACCGCCGATGATCCCCCTCGGGGACCGAATTCCTTGTGAAGAACTTCACGAACTTTTCCCGACGGGCGTCAACGGGAGGTGAGGAAGCACCCGCCGGGCGCGCTCAAACGGTGTCCGGCCTGCTCAGTTTGAAGATACCCGCAAGTAATTAGAGGGGCGGCGCCGGCTGACGACGAGGAGGACGTCCTCCTCGTCGTCGAGGCCGGCGACCGCCGGGACGCGTACCGCACCCCGCAGGCGGTCAGGCCAACGACCAGCCGATCCCGTCGAGGATGTCGTGCTCGCTGACGACGACCTCCTCCGCGCCGATCCATTCCATGATCGACAGCAGGACGAGGGCCCCCGCGCCGATCACGTCCACCCGCCCCGGGTGCATGGAGGGGATGGCGGCGCGCTCGGCGTGCGTGGAGCGCAGCAGCCGGTCGGTGATCTCCCGGACGGTGTCGTGGGAGACGCGGGAGTGGTGGATGGCCGCCGAGTCGTACGCGGGCAGGTTCTGCGCGATGGCCGACACCGTCGTGACCGAGCCGGCCAGCCCGACCAGGGTGCGCGCCTCCCGCAGCGGAACCCGCTCCTCCGCGAGGTCGAGGGCGGCCTCGATGTCCGCCCGCATCGCCGCGATCTGCTCCTCGGCCGGCGGGTCGCTCACCACGCCGTCCCGCACCAGATGCCGTTCCGTCATCCGCACGCACCCGACGTCCACGGAGCGCGCCGCGCGCACCCGCTCCTCGCCCACCACGAACTCGGTGGAACCGCCCCCGATGTCCACCACCAGGAACGGCAGCGCCAGATCCGTACGCCCCGTCAGCTCCTTGGTCGCGCCGGTGAAGGAGAACTCCGCCTCCTGGTCCCCGGTGATGACCTCCGGCTCCACGCCCAGGATGTCCAGCACGCCGCGCACGAAGTCCTCGCGGTTCTCCGCGTCGCGGGAGGCGGAGGTCGCCACGAAGCGCAGCCGCTCCGCCCCGTGGGCCTTGACGATCCCGGCGTACTCGCGGCAGGCCGCGAAGGTCCGCTCCAGCGCCTCGGGCGCCAGCCGGCCGGTGCGGTCGACGCCCTGGCCGAGCCGCACGATCGTCATCCGTCGGTCCAGGTCGACCAGTTCGCCCGTCGCCGGGTCCGCGTCGGCGACGAGGAGACGGATGGAGTTCGTACCGCAGTCGATGGCGGCCACTCGGGTCATCGGCCGGTCTCCTCGCTCGCGTCCGTGGGCTGTCCGGGCTCTTCCCCGGTCCGGCCGGCCGCCGTGCCGGGGAGCGTCACGCAGGCGCCCTTGCGCCACCACTGCGGCAGCATCGCCAGCGCCTCGTCGCCCAGCGGGTTGACGCCGGGGCCCGCGGCCAGCGAGTGGGCGACCAGGACGTGCAGGCACTTCACCCGGTCCGGCATGCCACCGGCGCTGGGGAAGTTCTTCAGCTCCTCGATCGCGTCCCGCCGCCGGACGTAGTCCTCGTGGGCGGCCCGGTACGCGGCGGCCAGCTCCGGGTCGGCGGCCAGCCGCTCCGTCATCTCCTTCATCACGCCGTTGGCCTCCAGCGTGCCGATGGCCGAGTTGGCCTTCGGACACGTCAGGTAGTACAGCGTCGGGAAGGGCGTGCCGTCGGGCAGCCGCGGGGCCGTCTCCACGACGTCCGGCTGACCGCAGGGGCAGCGGTGCGCGATGGCGCGCAGGCCGCGCGGGGGCCGGCCGAGCTGCTGATTGAAGGCCTCCACGTCCGCGTCGGTGGGCTCGGTGCGCGGGGTGGACGGCGGGGGCGTTTCCATGCGTCTGAGACTGTCTTCCTCTATGCGTTCACTGGGCGGCGTCGGACTTGTCGACCGCTTCCCAGAGGTTCGTGTGCCAGGGGCGGTCGGCCGCCCCCTGGTCGGTGCGCGACTGGCGGGCGGCGCCCGGGTCGATCACGACGTACCCGGTCTCCCCCGGCATCACATGGTGCAGCCGCTCCCGGATCCGCTGCTCCGCGTACGCGTCGTCCTGCCAGCGCGCCTTCAGGTCGCGCAACTGTTCGACGCGCTCGCGGGCCTGGCGCTGCTCGCGCTCCAGATCGGCGATCTCGGCGCGCTGGGCGACGTACTGCCTTATCGGGTAGGCGAGGGCCACGACCAGGGAGCAGACGACGAGGGCGAGCAGGGCGGCCCGGCCGGTGAGCCGGGAGCGGCGGGCCTGGCGGCGGGTCTGGGAGCGGTAGACCCGGGCCGCGGTCTGTTCGCCGAGCAGCTTGAGCCTGGTCGTGGTGGAGAACCGGTCCCGGTCCTTCACGGCCATGTCCCCGCCTCACCTTCACACACGCGCGTACGTCCCCGCACACGGTACGGGACCGAGTACGGGGACGTACGGACGACGCTGCCTCTACGGCCGGATCAGCCGGGTCGGCCGGGTCAGCCCTTGAAGCGCGGGAACGCGCTGCGGCCGGCGTACACCGCGGCGTCGTCGAGGATCTCCTCGATGCGCAGCAGCTGGTTGTACTTGGCGACGCGCTCGGAGCGGGCCGGGGCGCCGGTCTTGATCTGGCCGCAGTTGGTGGCCACGGCGAGGTCGGCGATGGTGACGTCCTCGGTCTCGCCGGAGCGGTGGGACATCATGCACTTGAAGCCGTTGCGCTGGGCCAGCTCGACGGCGTCCAGGGTCTCGGTCAGCGAGCCGATCTGGTTGACCTTCACCAGCAGGGCGTTGGCGGCGCCCTCCTCGATGCCGCGGGCCAGACGCTCCGGGTTGGTGACGAACAGGTCGTCGCCGACGAGCTGGACCTTGTCACCGAGCTTCTCGGTGATGGTCTTCCAGCCCTCCCAGTCGTCCTCGAACAGCGGGTCCTCGATGGAGACCAGCGGGTACGCCTCGACCAGCTCGGCGTAGTACTCGGTCATCTCGGCGGCGGAGCGCGCCTTGCCCTCGAAGGTGTACGTGCCGTCCTTGTAGAACTCGGACGCGGCGACGTCGAGCGCCAGGGCGATCTGCTCGCCGGGGGTGTAGCCGGCTTCCTTGATGGCCTCGAGGATGAGGTCGAGGGCCTCGCGGTTGGAGCCGAGGTTCGGGGCGAAGCCGCCCTCGTCGCCGAGGCCGGTGGCCAGGCCCTTGCCCTTCAGCACCTTCTTGAGGGTGTGGTAGACCTCGGTGCCCCAGCGCAGCGCCTCGGAGAAGGACTCCGCGCCGATCGGGGCGATCATGAACTCCTGGATGTCCACGTTGGAGTCGGCGTGCGAGCCGCCGTTCAGGATGTTCATCATCGGAACGGGCAGCAGGTGCGCGTTCGGGCCGCCCAGGTAGCGGAACAGCGGCAGGTCGCTGGCCTCGGAGGCGGCGTGCGCGACGGCGAGCGAGACGCCGAGGATGGCGTTGGCGCCGAGGGAGCCCTTGTTGTCGGTGGCGTCCAGGTCGAACATCGCCTGGTCGATCAGGCGCTGCTCGGTGGCGTCGTAGCCGACCAGCTCGGGGCCGATCTGCTCGATGACGGCCAGCACGGCCTTCTCGACGCCCTTGCCCTGGTAGCGGTTCGGGTCGCCGTCGCGGAGCTCGATGGCCTCGAAGGCGCCGGTGGAGGCGCCGGACGGAACGGCGGCACGACCCGTGCTGCCGTCGTCGAGGCCGACCTCGACCTCGACCGTGGGGTTGCCTCGGGAGTCCAGGATTTCCCGGGCTACGACGACGTCGATGGACGGCACGAGCATCTCCTTCTTCAATGTGACGCGGCTTCGCAGGGCCGCGGTGGCTCTGCGAGACGAGCCTAACCGGCTCCGGGCGATCGGCCAGCCGGTCGACCACCCCGTGGACGGAACCGAGAGTAAATTGTTTCCGAACGGAACAAAAAGTCCCGCGCACGGTTGCGTGCACGCCTGGCCGAAAAAAGCCCCGCCCCGGCGCGTACGGGGGAGAACGCGCCGGGGCGGGGAGCCCGCGGGGACGGGGGGAACCCTCACGGGGGTCTGGGGGCGGGGGTCCTGGGGGACCGGGGTGCTGGGGCCTGTGGCCGTCAGCCCGGGGGCCCGGGGGCTTTCAGGATGACGGCGTCGGTCGGCGCGTGCTGTGAGTGCGCTCCGCGCCGCCTGTCACTTCAGCCCTTCGGCGCCCGCCGTCACTTCGCGACCCTCGCCGCCGGCCGTCACTTGAGGTGCAGCTGCTGGCCCGGGTAGATGACGTCCGCGTCCTCGACGATGTCCTTGTTCAGCTTGAACAGCTTCGCCCAGCCGCCCTTGACGTCGTGCTCCGCGGCGATCTCGCTGAGGGTGTCGCCCTCGACGACCTTGTACTCGCCGTCGCCCTTCTTGACCTTCTTGCCGGTCGGGGTGGTGACGGTCTTCTTGGCGGCCGGGCGGTCGGCGGAACGGGAGGCCGGCTGCTGCTCCGTCTCGCGGGCCGGGGCGGTGGCCTCGGAGGAGCCGGTGTCGGCCGAGCCCGTCGCGTTCGAACCGGTGGAGCTGCCGGCGTCGCCGGAGGTGCCGGCCGAGCCGCCGTTGTAGGCGGAGTTCGACAGGCCGGTGCCGCAGTGCGGCCAGGCGCCCTTGCCCTGGCCGGCCAGCACCTTCTCGGCGATGGCGATCTGCTGCTCCTTGGTGGCCTGGTCGGCGGTGGCGGCGTACTGCGTGCCACCGAAGGCGGCCCAGGTGGAGGCCGAGAACTGCAGGCCGCCGTAGTAGCCGTTGCCGGTGTTGATGGACCAGTTGCCGCCGGACTCGCACTGGGCGACGGCGTCCCACTCGGAGGCGGTGGCGGCGGAGGCGGTGCCGGACGCCATCAGCGGAGCGGCGACGGCGGCGCCGGTCACGCCGGCGATGGCGATGGCGCGAGTGGAGCGCTGGAGGGCGGTCGGACGACGGTGCTTGCCCTTGCCGGAAAACAGCATGGTTGATCCCCTCACCGACGCCTGCGAGGTGAGCTGTCGGGTTCGGGCCGGTTGAGTTGCCCGGCCGCGTCCCTCACGGGACGCGGCTTCACCCCTAGCCGCCCCGGGCTCAACTGCCCGGAACGGCGCCTACCTTGGGTCCCCCGCTCCTGCCTACGGCGCTTGACGCGACGACTGTTCCCGGACGGCCGCTGGCAGGATTCGGCGTTGCGGCTACCGGGGCCCGCATTGGCGAGCGGTCACGACCGTAGACACGCGATCGGCGGAATTTCAAAGACGATCAGGGCTTCTGAGACTCATCCCACACTGATTCCAAAACGGACAATCAGCCCGAACCGTGACGTGAACTCCCGCTACTTTTCGACCGTTTCGACCCCGACATCCAGGGTCTGACCGGGAAGGATGAGGTCCGGGTCGGCGCCGACGGCGTCCTTGTTCTCCGAGTAGAGCGCGGACCATCCGCCGTCGACCTCAAGAGAGTCGGCGATGCCCCAGAGGCTGTCGCCCTCGCGCACCGTGTACGACCCGCCGGCGGCCGCCCGCTCCGCCGACCCGCCCCGCGAGGCGTGCCGCCCCGTGGAGCCGGAGGCCCCGGCCTCGCGGTCGTCGAGGACGTCCTCCTGCGCGCTGGAGCCGCGATGACGGCCGGTTCCCGAGCCCGCGTCGGCGATGCCGGTGTCGATGAGACTGGAAGAGCCGACACTTTCGGGGGTTTTGGCAAGAGTGTCGGAGTCTGCAGATTCCGACACATCCGTGCCCCTGTCGGGTGATTCGGGTGCAGAGGGGGAAGTGGAGACGGAGGCGGAGGGTGCGCCCGTCTCCCGGCCGGCCCCGGCTCCGGTTCCGGTCTCGGACGCCGTCGCCCGACCCGAATCCGTCGATTCAGTTCCAGGGGATTCATCGGATTCGCCGGATCGGTCGGATTCGGCCGACTTCCCCGCGCCCGCCGATTCGGTCGGGCTCGTGCTCGACTTCGCACCCGACTTCCCGCCCACTGAGGCGGAAGAACCGGAGGAGTTGGACAATCCGGGCGGGTTGAGGACGCCGTCCGGCGTGCTCGACGCCGCGTCGCCGGCCACCCCCGTGTCGACGCCCGCCTCACTGTCGTCCTGGTTGAGACCGACGAGGATGCCGCAACTGGCCCACGCCTCGGCGCCCCGGTCCGCGAGCAGCCGTTCGGCGACGGCTATCTGCTGGGAACGGCTGGCCTGATCCGGTCGCGACGCGTAGGTGAGACCGCCGTACGCCTCCCAGTCCTCCTGCGACAGGTTCAGGCCGCCGTAGTACCCGTTGCCGGTGTCGGCGCTCCAGGAACCGCCGCTCTCGCACTCCGCGACCTTGTCCCACGTCGCACCGCTCGCCGCACTGGCGCCGGTCGCGCCGAGCAGGGGGATGGCGATGGCGGAGCCGGTCACGCCGGCCGCGACGACGAGTGCCGGGGCCTGGCGGGGGCGACGGTGACGACCGTTCCCGGAGAGCATGCGGGGACCTTTCCCGAGACAGCAGTGACCCGCGCGGCGGGTGATGCGCCGCCGCCACGTTGATGGGTGAACGTATCGGCAGACGATCACTTGTCACAAGTTCATGCCGCGCAGATCACGTGAAGATCACAGATGTGAAGGGCTGTCATGTTTGGTTTGGGACACGGGTGTGGAAGAGTCCGCTATGCACGACCTTGCTCGGGCGTGAACTCCACCGGCAGCGTGCGCAGTCCGCGCATGATGAGTCCACCCCGCCAGCGCAGCTCTGCCGGGTCGACGCCGAGCCGCAGGTCGGGGAGGCGGGTCAGCAGCGTGGCCAGCGCTGTCCGGCCCTCCAGCCGGGCGAGCGGCGCGCCGAGGCAGTAGTGGATGCCGTGTCCGTAACCGAGGTGCTGGTTGTCGCGCCGGGCGAGGTCGAGCGTGTCGGGGTCGGTGAACCGCTCCGGGTCCCGGTCCGCCGCCGCGAGGACGACGAGCACCGGGTCGCCGGGCGCGATGTCCTGGCCGCCGATCGTCAGAGGCTCGGTCGCGAAACGCCAGGTGGCCAGCTCCACCGGCCCGTCGTAGCGCAGCAGTTCCTCGACTCCGGTGGCCAGCAGGTCGCGTTCTCCCGCCGCGAGGGAGTGCTGGAGGCGGGCGCGCTGCACGGGGTGGGTGAGCAGCGCGTACATGCCGTTGCCGATGAGGTTGACGGTGGTCTCGAACCCGGCGAACAGCAGGATGAACGCCATCGCCGCCGCCTCGTTCTCGGTGAGGTGCTCACCGTGGTCCCAGGCGCGGATCAGGCCGGAGATGAGGTCCTCGCCGGGCGCCGGCTCCGCGGGCAGGGACTCGCGCTTGCGGTGGATGAGCTCGGCGAGGTAGCCGCGCATCTTCTTCACCGACCGCGCGACACCGCCCCGCGGCCCGCCCCCGTGACGGATCATCATGCCCGCCCAGTCCCGGAAGTCGTCCTGGTCCTCGGGCGGTACGCCGAGCATGTCGCAGATGGCGTAGATGGGCAGCGGGAAGGCGAACTCGTGGATGAGGTCCGCGCTCCCCGTGCGGGCGAACCCGTCGATGAGCCGGTCGGTCAGTTCCTGCACGCGCGGCGCGAACTCCGCGACGCGGCTCGGGGTGAACGCCTTGGACACCAGCCGCCGCAACCGGGTGTGGTCCGGCGGGTCGATGTTGAGCAGATGGGTCATCAGCTCGGCCTTGCGCTCACCGGGGATGCCGGTCTTGCCCTTCGCGTGCGCGGGCTCGTCGTGGTGGGCCGGGTTCTTGGACAACCGCTGGTCGGCCAGCGCCTGCCTCGCGTCGGCGTACCGGGTGACCAGCCATGCCTCGACCCCGCTGGGCAGCCGCGTCCGGTGCACCGGCGCGTGCTCGCGCAGCCAGGCGTACGCCGGGTAGGGGTCGGTCGCGAACTCCCAGGTGAAGAGTTCGGGCGCGGGTGGGGCGGCGTGCTGACGGGAATGCGGCTGGTTGGTCACCCGTCGACGTTATCCGGCCGCTGAGACTCCTTTCCGGGCTCCTCGGCCGCCGTGCTCACCGCGGCCTCCGTCTCCCTGATCGCGTCCCGGTACGCGCGTGCCGCCGCGCGCAGCGCCGTCTCCGGATCCACGCCCTCCGCCTCGGCCCGTGCCGCCAGCGCCAGCAGCTCGTAGCCGATCCCCTCGTCCTTCGGCAGCGGCACGTCGAGGCCCGCGGTACGCGCCCGGGACGCGAGCTTGGCCGCGAGGGCGAGGCCGGGCTGGTGCAGAGGTATGCCCTCGGTCACCGACGTGCGCCGCTTCTCCTGGGCCTTGGTGCGCAGCCAGTGCTCTCTGACCTCCTCGGGGGTGGAGGCCGTCGCGTCGCCGAAGACGTGCGGGTGGCGGTGGATGAGCTTGGCGACGATGGTGCCCGCCACGTCGTCGATGGAGAAGGGGGCGTCCTGGTCCTCCTCGGCTATCCGGGCGTGGAAGACGACCTGGAGCAGGACGTCGCCCAGTTCTTCCCGGAGTTCGTCCCGGTCGCCGTCCTCGATCGCCTCGATCAGCTCGTACATCTCCTCGATGCCGTGCTTCACGAGCCCCTGGTGGGTCTGGCGGGACGACCAGGGGCACTCGGCGCGGATGCGGTCCATGACCTGGACGAGGTCGAGGAGGCGGGCGCCGGGCAGGTCGTAGGAGGCGGGGAGCAGCTCCAGCTCCGGCATGCGCACGCGTCCGCCGCCGGCCAGCCGGGCCAGTCCGTCCGTCAGCCCGGGTTCGCCCTCGCCGGTGGCGACGACCACGACCGTGCGCCCGTCGGCGCACGCGTCGACCAGTTCCTCGGCGGTCGGGGCCGCCTCGGCGACGGCTATCCCGGCCTCCCGCAGATAGGGCAGCTGCGGGTGCGCCCCGTCGGCGCAGAGCACCTGGTCGGCGGCGTGCAGGGCCTGCCACGCGGGCCAGGAGAGCAGCCCGGGGGCGACGCGGTGGCTGGTGGTGAGCAGGACGATACGTCCGGGCGCGGAACGGGGGTCGGGACCGGTGTCCGGGGTGCCTTCGAAGCTGGTTGCGTTCACGATCCGAACGTAACCCACCACGGCGAGGCGCTCGCGAGTTGTCCACAGCGACCACTGCGATCATCGGATGAACAGCCTGGCACGCCACCGAACCCCGCGACCGCCTGCACGTCGGCCGCCCGGCCGGCGGCCGGCCCGCAGTACCCGCCGCCTACGCCTCCGCCCGCAGCCGTACCGCCGCGCCTACGCCGGCTGCTCCGGCGGTGCCTCCGCCGTCACCTCGCGCACCCACGGCGTCTTGGCGTCCACCCGGCTGCTCTTCTCCACGTCCCAGGTGCCGTAACGCGGGTTGAGGTCCACGTCGAGCTTCTTGGATGCCTCGGACAGGGCCTTCCAGAATGCCGGCTGGCCGGTGTCGGTGCCCAGGTGCCGGGCGAGCTTCTGCGCCTCCAGCTGCAGGCGCAGGTTCTCGTCCAGGCGCTCCGGAGGCACCCCGTACTGCTGGAGCCAGGTCGTCTCCAGGCCCTTGGCGCCGCCCGCCTGCTGTTCGAGGCCGGCGCGCATCTGCTGGACCTCCTTGCGGCTGACCGTGATGCCCGCGTCCCGGGCGGCGCGGTGCAGCACCTGGTCCAGGACCATGCTGTGGAGGGTGTCGCGGGCGAGGGTGCCGGTCCTGGCGACGATCTGCGCGTACTGCGTCTCGTCGCCCACCGCCGCCCGCTGCGCCTCGCGCACCTCGTCGACCCGGTTCTCGAGTTGCGCCACGGTGATCCGCCGGCCGTCGACCACGGCCGCGGCACCGGGGTGCGCGTCGTTGCCGCAGGCGGTCAGCAGCGGGGCCGCGGCGATCGCGGCGGACAGGAGGAGCGCGGTGCGACGGCGGCGGTGCAAGGGGAACCTCCCGAGGAGATTGTGCGACGGTGCACAAAGTCTTGCGGTGATCGATGGTAGGCAGCGGCCGGGCTTTGGCCAACCCATTCGACCAACGATTCACCGCGACTTCAGGCACCCACGGCTCACGCACCCGCACCACGGGCTCCCCGCGCGGTCGGCAGCCGCACCCCAGGCGCCCTCGCGCGGCAGGCGCCCGCGCCGCAGGCGCCCGCACGGCCGACGGCACCCCCGCCGAAGGCGCCCGTTCGCCCCTCCGGCGGTCAGCGCACCTGCCCCAGCCACTGCAGCGTCCGCCGCACCTCCGCGGCGAGCGGATGTCCGGGCCCGTGCAGCGTCTCCACGTCGTGCAGCAGCCGCACCAAAGTGGCCTGCGCGGCGGCCCGGTCGCCGACGGCGAGCAGCAGATGCCCGATGCGGCGGCGGACGTCGTGGGCCAGCTCGGGGTCACCGGAGACGTACTGGTTCTCGTAGTACGGCAACAGCGACCGGTACTCGGCGAGCGCCGCCGCCGGTTCACCGAGCTGTTCGAGGCACTGCGCGACCTCGTAGCGGTAGCGCAGCGACTGCGGGTCGGCCTGTCCGGCCTCGGCGGCGCGCTCGTCGGCCAGGCGGCGCAGTTCGGGCAGCGCGCGACGGTACTGGCCGTCGTCCATGAGCGTGGCCGCGTACTGCTTGCGCAGGGTGCGTACGACCGGGGAGTTCTCGCCGTGCTGTTCGGCGGCCGTGGGAAGGATCGCGCCCAGGATGTCGACGGCCTGGGTGATGCGTCCCTCGCCGAGCAGCCGCTTCACCTCGTCGACCGCGCGGGCCACGTCCGGCTTCTCGGCCGTCTCCGGAGCCGGTGTGGCCGGGGCGGGCTGGGGCGCGGGCGTCCGGGCGCGGTCCGGCCAGGGGGCGTGCGGGCGCAGGAAGGGGCGGGTCGGGTCGAGGGGCGCGCCGGAGGGCATCCCGCGCGCGGGCAGCAGCAGCGCCAGTTCCTCGTAGACCTCCTGCGCGGAGCCGGGCCGGTGCTGCGGGTCCTTGGCGAGCAGGCGCAGCACGAGGGATTCCAGCGCCTCGGGCACCTCGGGGCGCAGCCGGCGCACGGGCACCGGCGCCTCGTACAGGTGCCGGTGCAGCACCCCGAGCGCCGTGGAGCCCGCGAACGGGACGTCGCCGCTGAGCAGTTCGTGCATGAGCACGCCGAGCGCGTACAGGTCGGTGTACGGGCCGACCGCGCCGCCCATCGCCTGCTCGGGGGCCATGTAGGCAGGGGAGCCGATGGGCGAGCCGGTGTGCGTCAGGCGGGTGGTGTCGGTGTCCATGACGGAGGCGACGCCGAGGTCGAGGACCGTGACGGTGCCGTCCTGCTTCACCATGACGTTCCGCGGCTTGAGGTCCCGGTGGACGATCGGCACGGCGTGCACGGCGCTCAGTACGGCGCACAGCTGCGCGGCGACCGCCACCGCCCACGGCCAGGGGTAGGGGTCGTGCTCGGCGAGGTGGTCGGAGAGGTCGGCCCCGTCGACGTACTGCATGACGAGGAACAGCTCCGCGCCGTCGCTGCCCGCGTCGTGCACGGTCACCAGCCCCGGGTGGTCCACCTGGGCCGTCACCCGGCACTCCCGCACGAAACGGCGGCGCAGCTCGTCGGCCTCCTGGCCGGCCACCTTGTCGGGGCGCAGCAGCTTCACCGCCACGCGCCGGTCGAGCCGCTGGTCGTAGGCCGTCCAGACCTGGCCCATGCCGCCCTGCCCGATCAGCGTGGCCAGTTCGTAGCGGCCGGCGACGACGCGCTTCGCCGCCACGGTCACCGCGCGCCCTCGCCGCCGTCGCCCCGACCGCTGTGACCACCCTGGCCGCCCTGCTTGCGCAGGTAGTCGCTCAGCTCGTCCAGTTCGGCCCGCACCTGGTCGATGCGCGCGGGCGCGGGGCGCTGCGGCTGCGGGGTGTGCGCGGGCGTGCCGGGCCCGGGTATCGGGGTGTGGGGCTGCGCGGGGACGGGCGGGGGCGGGCCGGGTATCGGCGTGTGCGGCGGGGCCGGGTGGACGACGGGCTGCGGGCCCGTGGCCGCGGTGGTGTACGGGGCGGTCGCGGCCGGGTTCGGGTACCCGTACGACGCCGTCGCCCGTCCGGCGGGGATGCCGTAGCGGACGTCGTGGTAGTGGCGCACCTCGGCCGCGATGTAGTACGCGATCACCACGACGAGCGTGCCCAGGAGCAGGATCAGGCCGGTCCAGCCGCCCGTGGTGTGGATCTCGTCGCCGGGCTCGGTGCCGAGCAGCACCAGGGAGAGGATGTCGATCGCCAGCACGGCCACGAACAGGCCCCAGTGGAGCGACTTGCGCGTGACGGCCGCGAGACGCAGCAGCATCACCCACGTCAGGAGGCCGAGGCTGAAGACGGCCAACGCCACGAACAGCACGCGCAGGAGGACCAGCAACGCCGTCGGGGGCGGCTGCTTCACCGGCTGCGTATAGCCGTGGCCATGCATGACTGCTCCTGATGCCTGGTGCGCGCACGCGTGCGGGGTTCGAACCGGCGTCGGGCAACGCCGGTCGTGAGATTGTCGCTTCGAGCGTATAGGTCGACACCGACAACCCGTCCCGGGTTGTACCGAACCGTTGTCGCACTGATCACTTACGGATGCCGGGGCTTTTCTCAGTCGGGCGCGACGGTCCCGTCCGTCAGGCCGTCGTACATCCCGCGGGCGAGACGCGCCCCCAGTCGGCTCGCATCGCGCAGCGCGCTCTCGAACTCGTCCAGCGCGCGGAAGCGCGCGCCGTAACGCCGCTGCTCGTCCAGCGGGAGGCGGGGCAGCTGCAGGCGTCGGACGTCGAGCCGGGTGGCGGTGGAGGCGTAGCTGCTGGCCTGGCGGTGGTTGTCGGTGCCGCGCAGGAAACCGGTGAGGAACCACGGGTCGAGCGACGCGGGGTCGGGGCGCAGCAGCACGAGGTTGCGGCCCAGGGCCGCGCCCGCCGTCCCGTCGCCGATCACGCGCGCCACCGCGCCGCCCCCGAGCACCGGCACGACGACGTCGCCGACCGCGAGGAGCACCGCTTCCTCGTCGCTCTCGGGCAGCGTCCCGGAGGGAGCGGTTCCGGCGAGGACGTCGTGGTCGGTGAGAACGGGTACGCGCGCGTGCCCGCCGTTTCCGCCGGTACGCATCGTGAGGGCGCCCGCGCGGGCGAGTTCGCCGATGGTGGTGAGCGGCCAGCGCGCGGGCGGCGTGAGCGGCGCGGGCGCCGGAGTGAGACCGGCGGTCAGGCGCAGGGTCTCGCCGAGGCGCTCGCGCATCTCCGTGAGCTGGGTGACGCCGTCGGCCGCCGGCAGCGGCAGATGCCGGGCGGGCGCGAAGTCCACGTCGTCGTCGAGGAGATCGATCACGGGCACGGAACGCGCCAGCCCCGGCTGCTCGGGAAGCGTGCCGTCCCGGTCGAACGGCCGCCAGGCGTGCATCACCGCGTCGCGCACTCCCCGCCAGTCCGGTCCGCCGCGCCCGTCGGCGGCGAACCGCCCCGTGTCCACGAGCAGCACCTCGGGCTGCGCGGGCGCCTTCTCGGGCCGGCGCAGCACCCACAGGTGGAGCGGGATGTTGTACGGCGGGGCCGCGCCCACCGGCAGCGCGACGACGGCCCGCAGCGCGCCGCGGCGCAGCAGGTCGGCGCGGATACGGCGGCCCGAGCGCCGGGAGGCGACGGCGGGCGGCATCAGCAGGACGGCCGTGCCTCCGTCCCGGAGCCGGGCGAGCGCGTGCTGCACCCAGGCCAGCTCGGACTCGGTGCGCGCGGGGAAGCCGTACTCCCAGCGCGGGTCGTACGCCAGTTCGTCGTGCCCCCAGTTGCGCTCGTTGAACGGGGGATGGCACAGGACGGCGTCGGCGCGCAGGTCGGGGTGGGCGTCGGCGCGCAGGGCGTCCCCGGCGGCGGCCCGGACGGTGGCCCTGCCGTGCAGCGCGAGGCGGAGCGCGGTGAGCGCGGCGAGGTCGGGGGCGTTGTCCTGGGCGTACACCTGCTGGCCTGGGCGGGCTTCGACGGCTCGCAACAGGGTGCCGGCGCCGCAGGCGGGGTCGAGGACGGTGCGGGCGGGTCCGGTCAGCTCGGCCATGAGGCGGGCCAGGTCAACCGGGGTGAGCGTGTACTGGCGGGGGTTGGCGTCGAGGTGGCGGCCGAGCAGGAACTCGAACGCCTGCCGGGCGCCCACGTCGGCGGCCAGCTCGGCGGCGCCGCGGAGGAGGGGGGCGGAGGGGAGGAGGTCGGGGCCGGTGGGGGTGTGAACGGACGGGGCCGGGACGGACCAGCCGGTCCGGGGAGCCTCTACGGGAACGGGCGGCACTGGGTTCACAGTGGGCCGGGAGTTCACAGCTTCCGCCCCGCGCCCCGCCGCTCCCGTGTGAACGCGGTCGCCGCCGAACCGGGGCACGATCACCTGCTCCAGCGCACCCGGCAGCAGCGCGGCGAGCCGTTCGTCGGAGCCGCCGCTCACCTCCAGCCACACCGTGGGCCGGTCGTGGATGAGCAGCAGCACGCAGCCTGCGTGGGTGAGCGCGGTGACCGGGCCTCCGGGATGCCCGGCGACCTGCTGCCAGACGCGTTCGCGCAGAGGAACCTCGGCGAGTTTGCCCTGCTTGCGGAGCCATGCCTCGACCTCGGCCAGCGCGAAGGCGGGGCTGGTCTCGGTGCCGCCGACGGGCTTGGGGAAGTCGGCGTGACGGCGGCGCCAGTTGCTGACGGCGGCGCGTCCCACGCCGGCGAGCCGGGCGATCCCGGCGGCGGTCACCTCTGTGGCGTTGTCCTGCACGCGCCTGGCTCCCCTCGTCCCGTGTGCTGCCTGTGCGCCGAGCATAGCGGCGAGCGCATACTCGAAGCCTTCACAATCGTGTACCGGCCTTGACGCGTGAATCGTGTTGACTCGGTTCACAGGCTCTGATCTTATTGACCCACCGAACGGGCGGCCCGCCGAGTGAGCACGCAACGAAGCCCGCCCTCAACCCCCGCCACGCCTCCAAGGAGCCCTCATGCGCCGCACCGCCATCGCCGCCCTCTGCCTCATCACCGCCACCGCCCTCGGCGCCACCGGCTGCCTGTCGAGCCAGGACAAGGCCGACAAGTCGAGCAAGTCCGGCAAGACCAGCAGCCCAAGCAGTTCCGGCAAGACCAAGAAGTCCGCGAAGTCCGGGTCCGACGAGCCCTTCCCCGGCCTCACCGGCGGCCAGATCGCCAACCGTGCCGTCGAGGCCACGACCGGCGCCTCCTCGCTGCGCGTGACGGGCGACGTCCCCGACGAGGCGAGCGGTGGCACGATCGGGCTGGACATGGCCCTCAACAAGCAGAACGAGTGCGCAGGCACCCTGAGCATGGACGGCGGCAAGGCCGACCTGATCAAGACCGGCGACACGATCTACCTGCGGTACGACGAGGCCTTCCTGCGCGCGCAGGGCGAGGGCCAGGACGAGGCGGAGACCGACGCGGTGGTCGACCTGCTGGCCGGGAAGTGGGCGAAGACCTCCGCGACGGGCGACGACGCCGCCGAGATGACCGCCTTCTGCGACCTGAACACCCTGCTCGGCGGCGCCGAGGACGTGCACTCCGCCGCCGAGCGCGGTGAGACCACCACCGTCGACGGCACGCCCGCGATCACGCTGACCGAGAAGAACGGCGCCGACCGTTACACGCTGTACGTCGCCACCGAGGAGGAGCCCTATCTGCTGCGCGTCGACAGCACCTCCACCGCCGACCCGAGCACTCTCGCCTTCCGCGACTACGAGAAGCCGGTCCCGGCCCGCGAGCCCGCGGGCGAGATCATCGACCTGGACGACCTCGCCGCCTGAGACGCGCCGTCACAGCCGGTGGCGCATCCACACGTTCGGCTCGACGTACACCGCGTACCCCCGCTCCGGCTCGCACCGTACCGGCGCCAGCGCCCCCGGCACCTCCACCTCGCCGGCGGCGTCGAAGGGCAGCTTGGTCCAGCCGCGCCAGTCCTCCAGCGAGGCGGTCACGGTCATCGACGCCGGCGCGACCGAGTCCAGGGTGGCGCCGGCGCGGGCGTGGACGCGCAGCCAGGGGTCGTACGGCAGCCCGTCGGGGCGCAGCCGGCGCGCGTACTCCTCCATGGGGGTGCGGGGTTCCAGGTGCTTGGCGCTGGGCCGCACCGGGGCGACGACCTCGCGGAAACCGAGGGCCCGGGCATTGTCGCGCAGGGCGGTGAGCATCAGGGCGGACAGGCCGCGCCCCTGGGCGTGCGGGGCGACGACGACGGAGATGGCGCTGACGGTGTCGGGCCGGACACCGCGGCGCAGGTCGGAGAAGGCCCAGACGAGGACCTGGTCCCAGCCCCGGGCGGGGAGTCCGCCGCGGCCGTCGGCGCCGAGGGCGAAGGGGACGCTGTAGGCGTGGGCGACGACGTCGCCGTTCTCGTCCTCGGCGAACAGCACGTACTGCGGGAGTTCGGTGGCGATCCGGCCGTAGTGCGCGTTGCCGACGAGGTCGTTGACGACGAACGGCGGCCAGCTGTCGGCCATGCCGGTCACCCGCTCCAGCGCCTCGGGCCGCTCGGCCAGGCTCGCCACCGTCACGCCGGTCACGCCGGACACCCCAACCACCTCAGTCACACCCATACCCCGGTCATGCCGGACACCCCGGCTCACGCGGCCAAGGTAGGCGGCTCGCCCGCGCTCCGCGACCGAATAGCCGGCACGACCGGCCCGCCCGCGCTCAGTCCGCCCGGAACCGCGACGGCGCCTTCGTCGGCGAGCCCCCGTCGGGCAGCCGCTGCCCGGGACAACCGGACAGCACCCTGGTCATCGCGGCCTTCTCGGCGGCGGTGACCCAGAGCCCGTATTTCTTCTTCACGGCGACCTGCGTGGCGACGTACCGGCACCGGTACGACTTGTTCGGCGGCAGCCAGGTCGCCGTGTCGCCGTCGCCCTTGGACCGGTTGGCGCCCGCGTCGACGGCGACGAGGTTGAGGGGGTCGTTGGCGAAGGCGATGCGCTTGCTCGGCTCCCACTGCCCGGCGCCCTTCTGCCAGGCGTCGGACAGTGCGACGACATGGTCGATGTCCACGCGGCTGCGCCCCCGCACGAAGGCGACGTCCTTGCCGGTGTACGGGTCGGGGTCCAGGGTGCCGGAGGACACCTCGCACTCCTCGCCGTCGCCGAACTCGACGTCGTCGAGGTCGCGGCGGAGTATGTCGTCGCGGGTTCCGCAGCTGTTGGAGTCGGTGTCGGCCCACGGGCTGCCGAAGCGGTCCCGGTCGTAGCCGGTCTTCGGGGCGCGCCCCTTCACGGGCAGGACCCGGGCCGCCGCGAGGGCCGCTCCCCCGCTCCCGGGACTCCGCGTCCCCTCCGGTCCGCCGAAGCCGGTGGTCCCCTCCGTGCAGCCGGCCGCCACGACCAGCGCCGCCGTCACCGCGGCGACCGCCGTCCCGCTCCTGAGACGCCTCACGCCGCGTCCTCCCTCACACCGTCCCGCCGGCCCGTCCGGCTGCCGCCACCGTAGCCGCCGAGAGGTCCAGACCACACTGGGGCGAAATCGGCATTCCCCCCACATCCGGCGTATCGTCGGTGGAGGATCACCTCCGGAAGGAGCTGCGCATGGGCATCTTCGACAAGCTGAAGGGCAAGATGACGCCGGACAGGACCAGGAAGCTGTCCGACGCCGCGGAGAAGCAGGTCAACCAGAGGACCGGCAACAAGTACCAGGACCAGGTCGACACCGCCCAGCAGAAGATCGAGGGGCGGTACGGCGTGGACCGCGACAAGCCCGATCAGCAGCAGTAAGGCCGGAGAACGAAGCTCCGCGCACGACGAAGCCGCCCGCACGGCCGGTCCGTGACGGGCGGCTTCCGTTCGCCCACGACGACAGCCGGATCCGCGCCCGCGCCCAAGCCACCGCCACGGACGCCCGCGTCCACGCCCCCAGCAGGGACGCCGGCGCCCGCGCCCCCAGCAGGGACGCCGCGCCCGCGTCTACGACCCCGGCACGGACGTCAGGAACTCCCCCACCCAGCCCAGCAGTTCCCGCCCGACCAGCGGCTTGCCGCCGACCTTCGCGGTCTTCGGGCGCGGTACGAGGATCTGGTGCGCCGCCGGTTTGATCACCGAGCCCGGGTACAGCCGCTTCAGCCGCAGCTCCTGCGACTCGCGCAACTCCACCGGCGCGAACCGGATGTTGCTGCCCTGGAGCACGACCTCGCCGACGCCGCAGGCCCGCGCCAGCATCCGCAGCCCGGCCACCAGCAGCAGGTTCTCCACGGGCTCGGGCAGCTTGCCGTAGCGGTCGACGAGTTCCTCGCGTACGGCCCTGATGTCCTCCTCGGAGTTGGCGGAGGCGATGGAGCGGTAGGCCTGCAGCCGCAGCCGCTCGCCCGGCGCGTAGTCGTGCGGGACGTGCGCGTCGACCGGCAGCTCGATCTTGACCTCGAGCGGCGGCTCCTCCTCGATCTCCCCCGTCTCCAGCTGGCGCCGGTAGTCCGCGACCGCCTCGCCGACCATCCGCACGTACAGGTCGAAGCCGACGCCCGCGATGTGGCCGGACTGCTCGCCGCCGAGGAGGTTGCCGGCGCCGCGGATCTCCAGGTCCTTCATGGCGACGTACATGCCCGCGCCCATCTCGGTGTGCTGGGCGATGGTCGCCAGCCGTTCGTGGGCGGTCTCGGTCAGCGGCTTCTCCGGCGGGTACAGGAAGTACGCGTACCCGCGCTCGCGGCCCCGGCCCACGCGGCCGCGCAGCTGGTGCAGCTGGGACAGGCCGAAGGTGTCGCCGCGCTCCACGATCAGGGTGTTGGCGTTGGAGATGTCGATGCCGGACTCGACGATCGTCGTGGAGACGAGGACGTCGAACCGCTTCTCCCAGAAGTCGACCACGACCTGCTCCAGCGCCGACTCGGACATCTGGCCGTGAGCGGTGGCGATGCGCGCCTCGGGGACGATCTCGCGCAGCCGGGCCGCCGCGCGGTCGATGGACTCGACGCGGTTGTGGATGTAGAAGACCTGGCCCTCGCGCAGGAGTTCGCGGCGGATGGCTGCGCCGATCTGCTTCTCCTCGTAGGGGCCGACGAAGGTGAGGACGGGGTGGCGCTCCTCCGGGGGCGTGGTGATGGTCGACATCTCGCGGATGCCGGTCACCGCCATCTCCAGGGTGCGCGGAATGGGGGTGGCGGACATCGTCAGCACGTCGACGTTGGCCCGCAGCTTCTTCAGCTGCTCCTTGTGCTCGACGCCGAAGCGCTGCTCCTCGTCCACGATGACCAGGCCGAGGTCCTTGAACCTGGTCTCCGAGGAGAACAACCGGTGCGTGCCGATGACGACGTCGACCGAGCCCTCGCGCAGGCCCTCCAGGACCGCCTTGGCCTCGGTGTCCGTCTGGAACCGGGACAGCGCCTTCACGGTGACCGGGAACTGCGCGTAGCGCTCGCTGAACGTGCCGAAGTGCTGCTGCACCAGCAGCGTCGTCGGCACCAGCACCGCCACCTGCTTGCCGTCCTGGACGGCCTTGAAGGCGGCGCGCACGGCGATCTCGGTCTTGCCGTAGCCGACGTCGCCGCAGACCAGGCGGTCCATGGGGACGGACTTCTCCATGTCCTCCTTGACCTCGGCGATGGTGGTGAGCTGGTCGGGCGTCTCCGCGTAGGGGAAGGCGTCCTCCAGCTCGCGCTGCCAGGGCGTGTCGGCGCCGAAGGCGTGCCCGGGGGCGGCCATGCGGGCGCTGTACAGCCTGATCAGGTCGGCGGCGATCTCCTTGACGGCCTTCTTGGCGCGCGCCTTGGTCTTGGTCCAGTCGGCGCCGCCGAGCCGGTGCAGGGTCGGGGCCTCGCCGCCGACGTACTTGGTGATCTGTTCCAGCTGGTCGGTGGGGATGTAGAGGCGGTCGCCCGGCTGGCCGCGCTTGGCGGGGGCGTACTCCACGACGAGGTACTCGCGGGTGGCGCCCTGCACGGTGCGCTGGACCATCTCGATGTAGCGGCCGACGCCGTGCTGCTCGTGGACGATGTAGTCGCCCGCCTCCAGGGTGAGCGGGTCGATGGTCTTGCGGCGGCGGGCGGGCATCCGGGCGCCCTCGCGGCCGGCGGCGCGCTGGCCGGACAGGTCGGTCTCGGTCAGGACCGCCAGTTTGAGCGCCGGGTCGACGAAGCCGTGCTCGATGGAGCCGCACGCCACGTGGACGACGGACGGGGTGATCTCGCGCAGGTCGGCGTCGAGGCGCGCGGCGACGCCCTCGCCGCCGAGGACCTCGACGGTGCGGGCGGCCGGGCCGTGGGCCTCGGTGACGAAGACGGTGCGCCAGCCGTCGGCGAGCCAGCCCTTGGTGTCGGCGAGCGCCTTGGCGGTGTCGCCGCGGTAGGTGTCGGGGGCGTGCATGCCGAGCTTGAGGGTGTCGGCGTCCAGCTCGGCGTCGGCGGCGAACGGCGACACCGACCACCACATCATGTCCAGGTCGCGGGCGCGTTCGCGGACGTCGGCGATGGACCACAGGGAGGCCGCGCCGACGTCGATGGGCGCCTCGCCCCCGCCGGCGGTGGCCGCCCAGGACGCCTGGAGGAACTCCTGCGAGGTCGCCACCAGGTCGGCGGCCCTCGTGCGCACCCGCTCCGGGTCGCAGACGACGGCCATGGAGCCCTTGGGCAGCACGTCGAGCAGCAGCTCCATGTCGTCGACCAGGACGGGCGCGAGGGACTCCATGCCCTCGACGGCGATGCCCTCGGCGATCTTGCCGAGGAGTTCGCCGAGTTCGGGGTGGGCCTCGGCGAGGGCGGCGGCGCGCTCGCGGACCTGGTCGGTGAGGAGCAGCTCGCGGCAGGGCGGCGCCCACAGGCCGTGCTCGGCGACCTCCAGGGAGCGCTGGTCGGCGACCTTGAAGTAGCGGATCTCCTCGACGTCGTCGCCCCAGAACTCGATGCGCAGGGGGTGTTCCTCGGTGGGCGGGAACACGTCGAGGATGCCGCCCCGTACGGCGAACTCGCCGCGCTTCTCGACCAGTTCGACGCGTGCGTACGCGGCGGCGGCGAGTGCCTCGACGATCCGGTTCAGATCGGCGGTCTGCCCGGCGCGCAGCGCGACCGGCTCCAGGTCGCCCAGGCCCTTGACCTGCGGCTGGAGCACGGACCGTACGGGTGCGACGACGACGGAGACGGGGCCGGTCTCGGGGTCGTCGGGGCGGGGGTGGGCCAGGCGGCGCAGCACGGCGAGCCGGCGGCCGACGGTGTCGCTGCGGGGGCTGAGCCGCTCGTGCGGCAGCGTCTCCCAGGAGGGGTACTCCACGACGCCCTCCGGCGGCAGCAGCGACCGCAGGGCCGCCGCGAGGTCCTCGGCCTCGCGGCCGGTGGCCGTCACCGCCAGCACCGGGCGGCCGCTCTCACGGGCCAGCGCGGCGACGGCGAGGGGGCGGGCCGCCTGGGGGCCGACCAGATCGAGGTGCATCCGGTTGCCGTCGGAGGCCGCCTTGATCGCGTGTGCGAGGGCGGTGTCCTTGACGACGGCGTCGAGCAGACCGTGCAGGCTCATGAAGGGGCTTTCCGTCCTGGGCCGGGGTGTTCCGGGCCGAGATGCCGGGGGCAACGCGAAGGACCCGACGCGCGGGGCGGGCCGGGGTGTCTCCAGGGTACGTCGCCCTCGCGCCGATCACCCGGCGCACTGCGTGGGCCGGGCCCGGCGGACTTCTCCGCCGGGCCCGGCCTTCCTCCGCAACCCCCGTATGCGGTGGCTCGGACTCCCCGTGTCCCACTCCCCCTCTTGTACTGCGCCGCGGGGCCCCAATCTGTTGCTCTTGGGCCCCAATCCGTTGCTCTCGAGCCCGGATCCGTTGCTCTCGGGCCCTAATCCGTTGCTATGGCGTTCAGGACGTTCATCCGGCCGGCCCGGAAGGCCGGGATGAGGGCGGCGAACAGGCCCACGAAGGCCGAGGCGACGAAGACTCCGCCGATGGTGGGCCAGGGGATCTCCAGGACGGTCAGGCCCTCCAGAGCCAGCAGCTGCTGGGCGGTGGCGCCCCAGCCCATGCCCAGTCCGAGCCCCAGCAGGGCGCCGAAGAGGGCGATGACGACCGACTCCAGGCGGATCATGCGGCGCAGCTGCCGGCGCGAGAGGCCGATGGCCCGCATCAGGCCTATCTCCCGGGTCCGCTCCACCACCGACAGGGCGAGGGTGTTCACGACGCCGAGCACCGCGACGATGATCGCGAGGGCCAGCAGGCCGTAGATCATGTTGAGGAGCTGGCCGATCTGGTCCTTGAGGGCTTCCTTGTAGTCGGTCTGGTCGCGGACCGTGTACTGCGGGTAGTCGTGCAGCGCGGACTTCAGGGCCTTGTAGGCGGCGTCCTGCTGTCCTTCCTTCGCCGCGGCGAAGACCATGATGTCCAGCGGCATCTTCTCGGCCGGGACGTGCTCGGCGACCGTGGTGATGGACGCGTACATCGCGCCCTTGTCGATGACCACCTCGTCGCTGGTGATGGCGCGGACGGTGAGGGTGGCGGTGCCTCCGTCGCGGAAGTCGACCTTCACCTTGGAGCCGACGGTCAGTCCGTGCTCCTCGGCGAAGCCCTCGAAGACGGACATCGAGTTCTGCCCGTAGGCGTCGGCGAGGTCGCCAGCGACGGTCTCGGTGCGCACGTCCTCGGCGTAGGTCGGGTCGGCGGCGTTGATCGTCTCGTTCTTGGAGACCTTGCCGTCGGGCGTGACGAGGTCGGCCTCGAGAACCTTGTACTCGGTGACCCGGTCGAGACCGGGCGTCTCCTTGACGGCGGCGACCGCCTGCGGGGTGATCAGCTGTCCGCTGTCGGACTGGATGATGAAGTCGGTGCCGACGGATTTGTCGAGCTGGTCCGTGGCCGAGGCGACCATGGAGGAGCCGACCACCGACAGGCAGGCGACGAGCGCCAGACCGATCATCAGGGCGGCGCCGGTGGCGCCGGTGCGGCGCGGGTTGCGCAGCGCGTTGCGCTCGGCCATCCGGCCCACCGGGCCGAAGACCCGCAGCACGAGCGCGCCCAGCACCCGGACCACGCCCGCGGCCAGCACCGGCCCGATCACCACGAACCCGATCAGGCTCAGCACCACGCCCAGGCCCAGCCACAGCGACCCGTCGCTCGCCGTGTCGGCGGCGCCCGCCAGGTACAGCGCGCCCGCGCCGACGCCGGTGAGGACGATGCCGAGCACCGCGCGGATCCGGCCGGCCCGGGCGTCGGCGGGCGCACCGGCGTCGCGCAGGGCGGCCATCGGGGAGACCTTGCCGGCGCGGCGGGCGGGCAGGTAGGCGGCGAGGACGGTGACGACCACGCCGAGGACCATGCCGATCACCGGCGTCGTCCAGGCGATCGTCAGATCGTCGGTGGACAGCTTCATGCCGGTCATGCTCATGAGCTTCATCAGCCCGACGGCGATGCCGACGCCCGCGCCCACTCCGAGCAGCGCCCCGAAGAAGCCGAGCAGCAGGGCCTCCACCAGCACCGACCGGTTGACCTGCTTGCGGCTGGAGCCGATGGCCCGCATCAGCCCGATCTCGCGGGTGCGCTGGGCGACCAGCATGGAGAAGGTGTTGATGATCAGGAAGACGCCGACCAGGAAGGCGATCCCGGCGAAGCCGAGCATGGCGTACTTGATGACGCCCATGAACTCGCCGATCTGCTCGGCGTTGGCGTCGGCGACCTCCTGGGCGGTCTGCACCTTGTAGCCGCCGCCGAGCGCGGCGACGACGTGGCGCTTGAGGGCCGCGTCGCTGAAGCCGGCCTCGGCGGTGACGTTGATGTTGGTGAAGACGTCGCTCTCGCCGACGAGGGTCTTCTGGGCGGTCGCGACGTCCAGGTAGAAGATCGCGGCGCCGGGGTTGGTGACGGTGAAGTCGGCGATGCCGGAGATCTTCGCGGTGTGCGTGCCGACCACGGTGATCACGGCGATCTCGTCGCCGAGCTTGAGGTCGTGCTTGTCGGCGGTGTCCCCGTCCACCATCACCTGGTCGGCGCCCTTCGGCGCGGCCCCCTCGGTGATCTTCATGGTGCGGGCCTCGTTGGCGTTCCAGCCGCCGACGATGGTGGGGGCGCCGCTGGTGGGCGACAGGCTGTCCTTGTCGGCGTCCACCACGGTCACCGAGGTGGAGAAGACGGTCCCCTCGGCCGACTTGACGCCCTCCGTCGCCCGCACCTCGTCCACGACGGAGGCCGGCAGCACCGGCGGCCTGCCGGTGTCGGAGGTGGTCTCCCCGGTGTCCGAGGAGCCCTTGGCGCTGACCGTGACATCGGAGGAGGTGGCGGTGAACAGCTTGTCGAACGTCGTCGTCATGGTGTCGGTGAAGACCAGCGTGCCGGTCACGAAGCCCACCGACAGCAGCACGGCCACCGCCGACAGCGCCATGCGCCCCTTGTGCGCGAAGAAGTTGCGCATCGAGGTCTTGAGCACGGTCATGACGTGCGCCCCCGGGCGTCGAAGTCCTTCATGCGGTCCAGGACGGCCTCGGCGGTCGGCTTGAACATCTCGTCCACGATCCGGCCGTCGGCCAGGTAGAGCACACGGTCGGCGTAGGAGGCGGCGACCGGGTCGTGCGTGACCATCACGATCGTCTGGCCCAGTTCGTCCACCGACTTGCGCAGGAAGCCCAGCACCTCGGCGCCGGCGCGCGAGTCGAGGTTTCCGGTCGGTTCGTCCCCGAAGATGATCTCCGGGCGGGCGGCGAGCGCTCGCGCCACGGCGACGCGCTGCTGCTGGCCGCCGGACAGCTGGGTCGGCCGGTGCTTGAGCCGGCCGGCGAGCCCGACCGTCTCCACGACCCGGTCCAGCCACTCCCTGTCGGGCTTGCGCCCGGCGATGTCCATGGGCAGCGTGATGTTCTCGATGGCGTTCAGCGTCGGCAGCAGGTTGTACGCCTGGAAGATGAACCCGATCCGGTCCCGGCGCAGCTGCGTCAGCTTCTTGTCCTTCAGACCGGTGATCTCCGTCTCGTCCAGGTAGATCTGGCCGCTGGTGACGGTGTCCAGCCCGGCGAGGCAGTGCATCAGCGTGGACTTGCCGGACCCCGAGGGGCCCATGATCGCGGTGAACTGGCCGCGGGATATGTCCACGTCGACGTGGTCGAGGGCGACGACGCGGGTCTCCCCGGCCCCGTACGCCTTGACGACCTGCCGCGCCCGCGCGGCAACGGCCGTACGCCCTCCAGTGCCCCCGTGCCTGGGAATGGTTACAGCCGATGTCACGGTAACTCTCCTATGTCTGAATGAAATCGAAGCGTGCGTAGAACGTGCGAGTACGGTCGGTGCGAGACGTGCTGAGGTACGAGACGTGCTGAGGTGCCGGACGTGCTGACGTGCGAGATGTACTGCGGTACGAGACGTGCTGCGGTACGACCACGAGTCTGGCCCCGGCGGCGCCTCCGGTTCGATGAGGCTGAACCCCCACTTGTCCGGGGGAAAACCCCACCCCCCGGACTGAGGCAACCGCCCGTGCCCGCCCCCCTCACGGTGTAAAGCCAGGTTAAATAACGGCACTCGCCGCCTCGTCCTCCGCCGGTACGAACCCGCCCCCATCCGTAGTGCGGAGGTACCCCTAGGGGAAGCCGCTCCGAAGCCGCGCTCTGCCCCTACATGAGGTGCGAGTGGGAAGCTGTGCACCGGCAGATAGGTGCAAGGGGAAAGGAAAATCCCGTGGGCCAGGAGGACATCGGCATACGAGGGACCGCCACCGGGCGGGCGCCGGACACCGGCAGACGCGGCGCCGTCGTCGCCGCGCTCATGCTCTCCATGGGTCTGGCGGCGCTGGACTCCACCATCGTCGCCACGGCCGTACCACAGATCGTCGGCGACCTGGGCGGCTTCTCCGTCTTCTCCTGGCTCTTCTCGGGCTATCTGCTCGCGGTCACCGTCTCGCTGCCCGTCTACGGCAAACTCTCCGACACCTTCGGCCGCAAACCCGTGCTGGTCGTCGGCGCGGCCGTCTTCCTGGCGGGCTCGCTGCTGTGCGCGCTGGCCTGGAACATGTGGGCGCTCATCGCCTTCCGCATCGTCCAGGGCCTGGGCGGCGGGGCCCTCCAGGGCACCGTCCAGACCCTGGCCGCCGACCTGTACCCGCTCAAGGAACGCCCGAAGATCCAGGCCAAGCTCTCCACGGTGTGGGCGGTGTCGGCGGTCGCCGGGCCCGCGGTGGGCGGCCTGCTCGCCGGATACGCCGACTGGCGCTGGATCTTCCTGGTCAACCTGCCCGTCGGCGGGGCCGCGCTGTGGCTGATCGTCCGTCACCTGCACGAGCCCGAGCGGGAGTCCATGCCGCGGGCGCGGGTCGACTGGGCGGGCGCGGTCGCCGTGTTCGCCTGCGGCGGCGTCCTGCTCACCGCCCTGGTCCAGGGCGGCGTGGCCTGGCCCTGGCTGTCGGCCCCGTCCCTCGGCCTGTTCGGCGCCGGACTGGCCCTGGTCGTGGTCGTCGTGGTGGTCGAACGCCGGGCCGCCGAGCCGATCATTCCGGGCTGGGTGTGGCGCCGGCGCACCATCGCCGCGGTCAACCTGGCCCTCGGCGCGCTGGGCCTGCTCATGGTCGCGCCCACCGTCTTCCTGCCGACGTACGCCCAGTCCGTCCTCGGCCTCGGCCCGGTCGCCGCGGGCTTCGTCCTCTCCGTGTGGACGCTGTCCTGGCCCATCTCCGCCGCGCACAGCCAGCACGTCTACCGCAGGATCGGCTTCCGCAACTCCGCCATGCTCGGCATCGGCCTGGCCACCCTGATCCTCCTCGCCTTCCCGCTCCTGCCGTATCCGGGCGAGGCCTGGCAGCCTGCGCTGCTGATGCTGCTGCTGGGGGCGGCGCTGGGCCTGTTCCAGCTTCCGCTCATCGTCGGCGTGCAGGCCACGGTGGGCTGGGCGGAACGGGGTACGGCGACGGCGTCGGTGCTCTTCTGCCGGCAGACCGGTCAGACGCTGGGCGCGGCCCTCTTCGGGGCCGTCGCCAACGGTGTGCTGGCCTCCCGGGTCGGCGACGCGGCGAACCTGGACGCCATCGCCCACGGCCTGGAAACCGGGGCCGCCTCGGAAACGACCCGCAGAGCCATCGCGGACGCGGTCCACGCCGTCTATCTGGGAGCGGCGGGAGCGGCGGCCCTCGCCTTCCTCGCCCTCCTGCTGCTGGCGCCGCGACGGTTCCCGGTCCTCAAGGACTGAACGGCCTTCGGACCGAACTGCCCTCGGGCCGAACGGTCCCCGGGCCGAGGGCCGAGGACCGACGGCCCGAGGGTCCAGGCGGCGCGGACAGTCGACCGTTCGGCCCATCCCTCCCAGGACACACCCCGTCCTCACCGCCTGCCCCACCCAGCGACCCGACGCCCGACCGCCTGCGCCCGGATCCGCACCGTCGCCACCGCCACAGGCACCGCACCGAACCGTGGCCGGCCACCGCCTGCCGGGGCGGCCGGGGCCGGCGGGGTCGGCGAGGTGGCCGGGGCGGCTGGGGCCGGCGGGCTCAGCGAGGCGAGCAGGGCGTCGTAGCGGCCGGCGATCACCGCCGGGTCGAAGCGCCGGGACGCGTGCGTTCGCGCGGCCTCGCCCATGCGGGCGCGCAGGCCGCGGTCGGCCATGAGCAGGCGCAGGGAGCGGGCGAAGGCGTCCACGTCGTCGCGGGGGACGAGCAGTCCGTCGATGCCGTGCCGGAGGATCTCCCGCGGCCCCAGGGGACAGTCGGTGCTGACGACCGGCAGCCCGCAGCGCATCGCCTCGACGATCGTCATGCCGAACGACTCACGCGCCGAGGTGACCGCGGCGACGGAGCCCCTGGCCCACTCCCGCTCCAGCGGCGTCACCAGCCCCGCCAACTCGGCCCTGCCGCGCAGCCCGTGCCGGTCGATGCGGTCGGCGACGGCCCGGCGCTCGGGTCCGTCGCCGTAGATCCGCAGGGTCCAGCCGGGAAAGTCGCCGGCCACCCGGGCGAAGGCGTCGACCAGCGTCGGGAACCGCTTGACTCGGGTCAACCGGCCCGCGGCGACGATCGTGGTGGCGCCGGCGTCGGCGTAGGGGCCGCCGGGGTCGGGGACGCCGTTGGGGATGGCCAGGATGCGCAGGCCGGGGACGCGCAGGCCGGTCCGGTGGGCGCGGGCGTCGGCCTCTGTCGTGGTGACGAGGGCGTGCAGGGCGCCGTAGTGACGCTGGAGCGTGCGCCGGAGCGCGTGCGGATGCGAGTCGTGGGTGAGGTGCTCCTGGCCGATGCGCAGGGCGCGCGCGGGCCCGAACCCGGCCAGGAGGACGTTGAGTCCGGTGCGGGTGGTCACGACGGCGTCGGCGTCCGTGGCGCCCAGCCACTCAACGATCCGCCGCTCCGCCAACCGGTGGTACTGCGGGGCACGGCTGTCCCCGCGCGGGAAGCGACCGCCGAGCAGCCCGTACTCCGGGTGGGCGCGGTCGGCCGAGCCGTCCCGCCGGTCCACCAGGGCGCGCAGGCGCAGCGCCGGGTCGACGGCGAACCACGGTTCGGCGCGGTGCCGGAAGACCGACACCAGCTCCACCTCGTGGCGGGGCGCGAGGGCGGCCGCCAGGTTCAGCGTGGTGCGGGTCGTGCCGCCGACGGCGTAGGCGTTGTGCAGCAGGAAGGCGATGCGCATGAGGAACGGGTTCCTCGCCGGCGCGCAGAAAGCGCATACCGACCGGCCGGTTTGACAACTGTGAACGGGAAGCGGGTGGAGTCGGCCACGGGGAAGGCGGAGACGGGCGAGCCGGAGACGAGGTTGGTGCCCGGCATGAGGGCACCACCACCGGCATCGTCACCGTCCCCCTCGGCTTCGCCTCCGGCTGGCTCGGCACCCTGCTGTCCGGCCGCCGCGCGTCGGACGAACAGCGCAGGCAGCGGAGGTCTCGGCCGCCCAGGACCGAGGCCGCGTGCAGAGACCGGCGGGCCGGCGGACCGGCGGACGACCGTAGTCGTCATTCGACCGGCGTACGACGCCGGGTCAGCTCCTCGATCCGGTTCCGCGCGGCGTCCATCTGCGCCTGTACGGCGTCCCAGCGCTCCCCGTGTTCGCGCAGCACCCGCTCGGTCTCGCGGGCGATGCCGTCCGCCGTCAGCCGGGCCTCCGCGATGATCTCCGCGGCACGGGCACGGGCCTCCTCCTGCCGGCGCCGGGCTCCCCGCTCGGCGTCGGCCAGCGCCCGCTCCGCCTCCGCCAGCGCCTGCTCGGCCCGCGCGATCCGTCCGGCGTTGCTCGCGTCCAGCGCCGCCGCGCTCTCCCCCGCCTCCCGCTCCACCTCCGCCCAGCGCTCGGCATGCTCCCGCTCCTGCCCGGTCACCAGCGCCTCGGTCCGCTGCCGCACCTCGCGCAGCACGACGAGTCGGCGCGCACGCTCCTCCTTCAGCGCGCGCCGGGCGGCGACCCGGATCTCGTCGGCCTCGGCGCGCGCCGTCTCCAGCCGTTCACGCACCCGCGCGTCGGCCTCCGCGAGGAGCGCGTCCGCCTCCTCCCGCGCCACCCGGCGCACCTCCTCGGCCCGCTCCCGCGCCCGCGCCACACACTCCCGGGCCGCGAGCCGCGCACGCTCGCGCACGGACTCCGCCTCCTCGCACGCGAACCGGAACACACGCTGCGCGCCCTCCCCCAGCGTCTCGTACGTCTGCGGCGCGAGCCCCGCCACCGTCTCCCGCAGTTCCTCCAGCCCTTCCTCCATCTCCCGCGCCAGCACCGTGAGGCGGGCGGCACGCTCCCAGGCGGCATCGCGTTCGCCGGAGAGCGCCGAGGCGAACGCATCGGCCTGGTCGGGGCGGTAGCCGCGCCCCCGGACGGTCACGAAGCCGTGGGGTGACACCGGTGCGCTGCTCATTCCGAGACCTCTCGAATGATGCGGGTATGACTTTTTCGCTGCGGTTGCGCACATCTTGGTGGACCAGCAGGAAATGTTCATAATGCGACACTCCGGGCATCGCGCGCGCCACACCCCGCAGCCCGCCCTTCGCACGCCGCGCACACCCCGCGCGCACCGCACCCCGCACCCCATACGCCGCGCACGGCGAAGGGGGCGTGCCCGGTCGTCGTCCGACCGGGCACGCCCCCTTCGCTCGCGCACCCCCGCAGGTGTCAAAACCTCACAGCAGGCCGTCCCACATCTGCTCCAGGAGCACCGACCACCAGCTCTCCGGCGACCCCAGCGCCGCCGGGTCCAGCGCGGCCAGCTGTGCCTGGAAGTCGACGGTCCAGCGGCCCGCCTGCTCCTGGTTCAGCCCGAACCTCAGCCGCCACATCCGGCCCAACAGGGCCAAGCACCGCGCGAACTCCGGCAGGCCGGTGTTCACGAACTGCGGCGGCACCGGCGCTCCGCCCGGCCCGGCCTCCACCGGCACCGCGACGATGTGCGCGGTCCCGTACTGCACACAGATGGCCTTGCCGAAATCGCTGCCCATGACGAGGTACGAGCCCGCGTCCGGCGCCGGCTGCACCCCGCGCTCCGCCGCCAGCTCCGCCAGCGTCGGCACCGGCCGCCCCGGCTGGGCCTGCGCCCAGAAGAACGGCCCCATGTCCAGCGGCAGCCCCGCCACGACCAGCGTGTGCGCGACGACCGGCGGCACGCCCTGCCGGGACACCGCAGGCTGCTCGAACCGGAACACCCCCGGCCCGAACGCCCCCGCCAGCTCCTGCGCCACGCCCTCCGGCGGAATCGGCGGCGCAGGCGGCACCGGCGGCAACGGCGCACGCACCGGCGCGGGGCGCGCGGGACCGTCGGCCACCTGGTGCAGTTCACCCTGGTGGGCGAGGAGCTGCCGCATGCCCTGCTGACGGCTCGCGTGATCCGTGCCGTAGGGGGCGATGCTCGTGATGCGGGCCTGCGGCCACTGCTCACGGATCATCCGCGCGCAGTAGGCGCCCGGCAGCTGGCAGGACTCCAGCTCGGTGTGCAGCTCCAGGACCTGGTCCGGCGGCACGTTCATGGCGCGCAGCTCGTGGAAGATCTGCCACTCCGGATGCGGCATGCCCGGCGCGGAACGCCGGATCAGCTGCTGCTCGGAGCCGTCCTGCGCCCGGTAGCGCAGGACCGCCTGGTAGCCGGGGCCGACCGTGGGCACGCCGGCCTGCTGCGGATAGCCGTACGCACCCGGCGGCGGCACGGCGCCGGGCGGGCCGGGCGGCACGGGCTGCGGCGGCGTGTGGTGCATCGGCTGCGGCGGGGTGTGCGCGCCGCCCGGACCGGGCATGCCGGGCACACCGGGAGCCGGCGGAGGCGGGGGCACGCCGGGGCCGCCGACCGCGGGACCGGCCAGCATCGTCTCGGCGTGGTGCACCGCACCGCGCGCACCCCCGGCCGAGCCGTGCACGCCGGGCGCACCCGGCGGATGCGGAGCCCCGCCCGTCGAGGGGTCGGCCAGCATCGTCGCCGCGTGATGAACACCGCCGGGGGGCGTACCACCAGGGGCGCCCGGAGCACCCGGAGCCGCAGGCGCGCCCGGGGCCCCCGGAGCACCGGGAGGCGCGGGCGGCGGCACGGGACCCGGACCGTCCGGTCCGAGGGACGACACCATCTGCGTCGGGACATACGCGCCCCCCGTACCCCCCGGCACACCAGGCGGCGGCGTGCTCCCCGGGCGGACGCCCGGAGTGCCCGGCGCCCCCGGCGGAGGCGGAGGCGTCGCACCCACCCGGCGCGGAGGAGGCGCGGCCTTGCTGGTCGCGGCCTCGGCGATGTCCCCGGCGTCCGGCGGCACCGGCCGGCCCGGCTGAGCCGGCGGAGGCGTCGGCGTACCCGGCGCTCCGGGCGGAGGCGTCGGCGTACCCGGCGCCTGCGACGGCGGAGGCGGACTGCCCTGCGGCGCACCGGGCCCGCCCGGTCCACCCGGCATCCCCGGCGCACCCGGCATCCCAGGACCACCCGGCACCCCAGGCGGCACCGACGCACCCGGTCCACCCGGCGCCCCAGGCGGCACAGGCCCTCCCGGCCCGCCCAGCACCGGCGCCACCGCCGTCGGCGGAAGCCCACTGCCCCCGGCCATCAAAGCCGTCTGCGCCTCCGGCGGCGCCACGGGCGGCGGCGTCTCGTCGTCCGAGCCGCTCAGCGGCGGCGCGAACACCGTCGCCGGCAACGGCACCGAACGGTCCTCGCCCACCTCGGCATTGGTGTCCGTACCCGCCCACGGAGTCGCCCCCGCAGGCGTGCCCGGCGCACCCTCCTCCTGCGCCGCGGCAGCGGGCCAGGCCGCACCACCGCCGGAACCGGAACCCGAACCGGCCCCCGAGCCCGCGCCGACCCCGGAAGCCGAACCCGCACCGGCCCCGGAACCACCCGCAGAAGCCCCCACGGACTCGGGCGCGCCCCCCGACCGCGCCCCCGCCCCGTCCGTACCGTCCGTCCCGCCACTCCGCCGGTCCGGAATCCCCAACCGGTCCGCCGCCTCCTGCAGCCACTCCGGCGGACTCAACAGGAACGACGTCTGATTCAGATCCACCCGCGCCGCAGCCGGCGGCTGAGGCTCCGGGGCCGCCTCCGGACGGCCGTACTCCTCCTCGTACCGGCGGATCACCTCACCCACCGGCAACGACGGCCACAACGTGGCCTCTCCGCTGTCCCGGGCGATCACCAACCGCTGCGCGCCCCCGTCCGAACGCGGCCCGTCGGCGCGGTCCTCGGCCCACACCACGAACCCCAGCTCGAACTCCCGCACCCGCACCTCACGATGCTGGTACGCGGGCACATCACCGTTGATCCACTCCTCGGCGCGCTCCTGCGCCTGCGCGAACGTCACCATCGTCAGTCACTCCCCCCACCGGAAACCGCACCGGACACCGGCGCCACCCGCGCGAACCCGCCGTCCACCATCAGATTCGCCACCGTCTCCAGCTCCGGCGGAGACCCCGCCAACCGCGACAGGAAGACGTCGAAGTCCTCCCCGCAGGGCAGCAGCAACCGCTCCACCCGCTCCGCCGGCGACCACGCCGGATCGGCGTCCCGCACGTCGTCGTACGCGCAGAACCACACCGAACCGACCCGCTCGCCCTTCACCTTCACCGCCAGCAGACCGCCCTGCACGAACGCCACGCACAGGTAGTCCTTGGTCAGATGGTCACGCAGACACTTGTTGACGTACACCAGGTCATTGACCGCCGCCTCCTCACGCACCGTGAAGAACGGCTGATCGATCAACAGCCCCAGCTCGGCGTCCAACGCCGTACCCACCGGCGCACAACCACCCGCCGCCTTCAGGAACGACCGATACGCCCCCGGCAACCGGTAACCGAGATCCTCCTCGACCCCCAGCACCTGGGCCTCCGACACCGCCACACCCGACTTCGGCAGCCCGAAGTGCGCCGGACGCGTCTCCTGCAACGGACGCGTACCCCGCTTCGACTGATCGACGGCCGCCGTCGCGATACCGCCGTGATGCCGCAGCAACGCCTTCACCTCGACCGGCACCAACTCAAGACGCCGGGACCCCGCAACGTGATGCCACGTCCAGCCGTGCGGCGTCGCCACCGCCGGCACCGTGTCCCACAACGCGTGCCCACTCGCCGCCAGCGCCGCGTTCGCCGACACGTAATCCGTCAGCCGCAGCTCGTCCACACCGAAACCCTCCGGCGGATCCGCGATCTCCACCGCAGCACGCGCATAGGGCGAGAAATCCGGGTAACCACGCTCGTCCACCCGCACCCCCCTCGGGTGACGCGCCGCCCGGACCGGATCCGGGAAATGCACGACCTGCCCGGCATACGCCGCGTTCGGCGGCACGGCTTGTCCCCCGGCCTGACGGCCGGGAGGCGACCCCAGCCCGAGCCGACCTGTCGTCATGGCGGTTGCCCCCTGCGGGTGTCGACTGTCTTCCCTGCGCGTTGCCCGCGCACATCGCGGTGCGCCGACAGCCTATGCGGTACCGGGAAAGCGGTCACCGGCGCAGGTCACCGCGGCCCCGACCCACCCACCGACCACCCCCGCCACCACGTCCACCCGCTGTGACCAGCCGACACGTCACCGTCACGGACCACCCGAACACGGGCGTGTCGCGCCGCCCCAGCTTCCCCACCAGCCACGGCATTTGGCACTCTGTGTCCGCCGGGGGGATGCACGGAGGGGAAAAACGATCATGAACGCGACGCAAACGGGACCGCACGCCGGCGAACCCGGCAACGCACCCGAAGGCGACCCCCGCATCGGCTGGAGCGCCACCCGAACCCCCCACGCCCCCACCCTCCGCCACCGCCGCGACGGCATACTCCCCACCGTCGCCGCCGCCCTCTCCGTCCGCGGCACCACCCTCACCGGCACCGCCGCCCGCGGCGACCACACACCAGCCCTGCACCCCCTCGTCCAGGACTTCCTCGACACCCTCACCAGCGCCGAACGCGACCGCTTCACCGGACGCTGCGCCGAGACCATCCTCATCTCCCGGCACCTCACCAACGCCGACGCCGCCCGCAGCAAACGCGCCGCCCGCAAACCCATGACCAACGGCGAAGCCCGCAAATCACTCAAACAGGCGAAACTCACCGCCCGCCGCATCCGCGAGGACGGCGACCCCCTCCACGGCAGCTTCGCCCCACCCTGCCGCGCCTGCACCGCCCTCAGCGCCCACTTCGGCGTCCGCATCGTCGACCCCACGACACCCGCCGCCTGACCGGCACCCGCCCCACACCCCCACACCACCCACCCCGAACGAACAAAGGGCAGATGCACACCGACCGCACCTCGACCACCCGCTTCGCCGTCCCCGTCGACGCCGCCCTCCGCGCCGCCGGCTGGCAACCCGGACGCTGGGACATCAAACAAGCCGAAATCTGGGCCGACACCCTCCGCGGCCACACCTCACCCGCCGGACACCGCCACGCCGTCTTCCCCGCCGCCGTCGAAGCCTGGGCCGAATTCGGCAACCTCCACATCACCCCCACCGGCCCCGGCCGCCAAATCGCCCCCGCAACCCTCCACCTCGACCCCCTCCACGGCCTCCACCTCGCCCGCACCCTCGGCGACCTCGGCCGCGCCCTCGGCACCGAAGTCAGCCCCCTCGGCGCCGAAGCCGACACCCAGGCCATACTCGCCATCGACACCGAAGGCCGCGTCTACGCCCTCGACCACACCGGCGACTGGTACCTCGGCCCCGACATCGACCACGCCCTCACCGGCCTCATCACCGGCCTCACCCCACAACGCCTCACCACCGCCTGACCACAGCCGGGCCACACCCCCCAGCGGCCCACCCCCACACACGACGGCCTCCACCAAAGACCCCCGCCCCGGCTACGACGCCGGAATCACCGCCGACACCCGATAACCCCCCGCATCCGTCGGACCGCACACAAACACCCCGCCCAGCGCCAGAACCCGCTCCTTCATCCCCACCAGCCCATTGCCCCCCGACGGCAACCGGGCCGACGACGCCGACGACACCTCCGGCGGCGGCTCGTTCTCCACCTGCATCGCGATCTCCGAGACCCGGTGCGCCAACCGCACATACGTCTTCGCACCCGCCGCATGCTTGTGCACGTTCGTCAGCGCCTCCTGCACCACCCGGTACGCGGTCTGCTCCACCTCCGGCGCATACGACCGCACCTCCCCCTCCACCCGCAGATCCACGACCATCCCGGCCGCCTCCGACTGCCCCACCAACTCCTCCAGCTCGGACAGACACGGCCCGTCCGACTCCTCCGCAGCACGAGAAGCCGCCACCGCCGCGGCCACCCCCACCGCAGCCAACGGAACCCCCGCCCGGTCCCGCCGGCCCGCCTCCCCGTCACCACTCCTCAGCACCCCGAGCATCTCCCGCAGCTCGGTCAGCGCCTGCCGCCCCATGTCCCCCACCAGCGCCGCATTCCGCACCGCCTTCTCCGGATCCTTCCGCGCCACCGCCTGCAACGCCGCCGCGTGCACCACCATCAGACTCACCCGGTGCGCCACCACGTCATGCATCTCCCGCGCGATCCGCGTCCGCTCCTCGCTGCGCGCCCACTCCGCACGCTCCTCCGCACGCTCCGCCAACAACTGAAGCTCCCGCTCCAGACTGTCCGCCCGCTCCCGCAAACTCTCCATCAACCGCCGCCGGGCCCCCACATACAGCCCCAGCAACAACGGCGGAGCCGTCACCCCCAACGACGCCGTGATCGAAATGAACGGCACGAACCAGTCCCCGAGCGACAACTCCCCACTCGTCATGTCCTGCTGCGCCCGCACGAACGTCACCACCAACGTGCCCAGCAGCGACATCCCCGCCAACGACCCGATGATCCGCCGCGGCAACTCCGACGCCGCCAGCGTGTACAGACCGACGACCGTCAGCAGCAACCCCATCTGCGCCGGCGCGATCGCCACCGACACCAGCACCACGGCAATCGGCCACA
The DNA here is from genome assembly GCF_055587785.1 of Streptomyces sp. NPDC046379. NCBI lineage: Bacteria > Bacillati > Actinomycetota > Actinomycetes > Kitasatosporales > Streptomycetaceae > Streptomyces > Streptomyces sp. NPDC046379. The sequence goes on along the minus strand of NZ_JBVJFP010000015.1, from coordinate 111,784 downwards.
CCCGGCGCGCCAGCAGCGTCGAACCCGCCAGCACCCCGAACGCCACACCCGCGGCCACCGGAATCCCCGCGTCCCGCGCGAACGGAATCCCCTCGGCCCCGCACTCCACCGCCGACACCAGCGCAAGACACCCGTCCAGCACCGCACTGCGCCGCCGACTCCACCACCAGGGCCCCGACCGGACCCCGGCGTCTTCTTCCCCCGACGTGGTCATGCCCCCAGCCTACGGGCGCACCGCACGCCTTTTCCGTCGACTTTCTCCGACCACCCCGCACCGGGCCCCGCAATCGAACCCCACCGAACCGCTCGATATCCCCCGAACTGATGAACCCGTCCCGTTCGACCCCGGAATCGCACATTCCGCACGGACGGTATGCACATGGCACATTCAACCGGCAAGTACGCGGACCTCGAAGCCCTGCGTGCCCAGGCCGTCGCCCTCCGCCGAGCGGGCCTCAGCCTCCGGCAGATCCGCGACGAACTGAAGATCTTCAACAACGACGTCCTCACCAACTCGTCAAGGGCGAACCCCCACCGGCCTGGACCAAGCGCCCCCGCGCCAAGGACGACCTCCGCGAGAAGGCCCGCGAGCTACGACTCCAGGGGTGGACGTACGACCGGATCCAGGCGGAGCTGGGCTGCTCCAGGAGCTCGGTGTCCTTGTGGGTACGGGATCTGCCGAAGCCGGAACGCAAACGCACGCCGGAGGAGGCCTCGGCCATCGCTCGCCGCGGCTGGGAGGAGAAGCTGCGCATTCGCGACGAGGAGCGACGTCGAACGAAGGAAGCCGCGAAGCAGTCGATCGGAAGGCTTACGAGCCGTGAGCTGTTCCTGGTCGGCGTGGGCCTCTACTGGGCCGAGGGCGGCAAGGACAAGCCCTACAGCCGACGGGAGACGGTCGCGTTCGTCAACAGCGACCCGAGCATGATCCGGGTCTTCCTCGCCTGGCTCGACCTGCTCGGAGTCGAGCGCGAGCGCCTCCGTTACACGGTCATGATCCATGAGACCGCCGACATCCCCGCCGCCGAACAGTACTGGGCCCACCTCGTCGGCGCCGACCGATCCGCGTTCAACAGGACGACCGTCAAGAAGCACAACCCCAAGACGGTCCGCAAGAACGTCGGCGAGTCGTACCGCGGCTGTCTGGTGATCAAAGTCCTCAAGGGGGCGGAGTTGTACCGTCGCATCGAAGGCTCTTGGTACGGCATAGTGTTGGGAGCCGCCCAGCCGGTCGACGGAATGTCCGATTAGCCGGGCTTGCACTCCCCCGTGGTGTAATCGGCAACACTATCCACTTTGGATGGATCATTCCAGGTTCGAGTCCTGGCGGGGGAGCAACTATTCGGTTCGGGTCCTGACCCACAAGGTCAGGGCCCGTACTCATGCCCCCCACAACCACCCCCGGTATCCTGCGGACGTCACCCCGCATCCCACAGCCGAAGGGCATCCCGTGAGCGCCAACCGCCCGGCAGCCGTCGTCGTACTCGCAGCGGGTGAGGGCACCCGCATGAAGTCGGCCACACCGAAGGTTCTGCACGAGATCTGCGGCCGCAGCCTGGTGGGGCATGTGCTGGCCGCCGCCGGTGAGTTGGAGCCCGAGAACCTCGTCGTCGTCGTGGGCCACGCGCGCGAGCAGGTCGCCGCGCACCTCGCCGCGATCGCGCCCGACGTGCGCACCGCCGTGCAGGCGGAGCAGAACGGCACCGGGCATGCCGTGCGGATGGGGCTGGAGGAGCTGGGCGGGGGCGTCGACGGGACGGTCGTCGTGGTGTGCGGGGACACTCCGCTGCTGACCGGGGAGACGTTGCTGGCCCTGGCGCGCACGCATGCCGAGGACGGGAACGCCGTGACGGTGCTGACGGCGGAGGTGCCGGACGCGACCGGGTACGGGCGGATCGTGCGGGACCCGGCGTCGGGTGCGGTGACGGCGATCGTGGAGCACAAGGACGCGTCCGAGGAGCAGCGGGCGGTTCGGGAGATCAATTCCGGGGTGTTCGCGTTCGACGGGCGGCTGCTGGCGGATGCGCTGGGGAAGGTGCGCAGGGACAACAGTCAGGGTGAGGAGTATCTGACGGATGTCCTGGGGATTTTGCGTGAGGCCGGGCATCGGGTGGGGGCGTCGGTGGCGGTGGATCACCGGGAGATCGTGGGGATCAACAACCGGGTGCAGTTGGCGGAGGCGCGGCGGATTCTGAATGAGCGGTTGTTGCGTGCGGCGATGCTGGACGGCGTGACGGTGGTGGATCCGGCCACGACGTGGGTGGATGTGTCGGTGTCGTTCGAGCGGGATGCGGTGGTGCATCCGGGGACGCAGTTGTTGGGTGCGACGCATCTCGGCGAGGGGTGCGAGGTGGGTCCGAACAGCCGGCTGAGGGACACGCGGGTGGGTGCGGGGGCCCGGGTGGACAATACGGTGTCGGACGGGGCGGAGGTGGGTCCGGAGGCGTCGGTGGGGCCGTATGCGTATTTGCGGCCGGGGACGCGGTTGGGGCCGAAGTCCAAGATCGGGACGTATGTGGAGACGAAGAACGCGTCCGTGGGCGAGGGTACGAAGGTGCCGCATCTGTCCTATGTCGGTGATGCCACGATCGGCGAGTACTCGAACATCGGTGCGGCCAGTGTGTTCGTGAACTATGACGGTGTGAGCAAGCATCACACGACGGTGGGGTCGCACTGCAGGACGGGTTCGGACAACATGTTTGTGGCGCCTGTCACGGTGGGGGACGGCGCGTACACGGCCGCGGGGTCCGTGATCACGAAGGATGTGCCGCCCGGTTCGTTGGCTGTGGCCCGTGGTCAGCAGCGGAATATCGAGGGTTGGGTGGCTCGTAAGCGTCCGGGGAGCGCGGCGGCGAAGGCGGCCGAGGCGGCGTCCCGGGAGCCGGGTGGCGAAGGCTGACCGGAAACAGGTGCGTCTGGGACGGCGTACCGTGATAAGTGCACACCCGCACCCCCAACCAGCTGTGACGATGTCGGTTCGTCCGGGTTCGGACGTCGTGTCGTGATCGGCTGAGACACCTCTGAGGAGAAAGTGCTGTGACCGGGATCAAGACGACCGGCGAGAAGAAGATGATGTTCTTCTCCGGCCGCGCCCACCCCGAGCTTGCCGAGGAGGTCGCCCAGCAGCTGGGTGTCGGGGTTGTCCCGACCAAGGCCTTCGATTTCGCCAACGGCGAGATCTATGTGCGGTATCAGGAGTCGGCTCGTGGGGCGGACTGCTTCCTGATTCAGAGCCACACGGCTCCGATCAACAAGTGGATCATGGAGCAGTTGATCATGATCGACGCGTTGAAGCGTGCGTCGGCCCGCTCCATCACCGTCATCGTGCCGTTCTACGGTTACGCCCGTCAGGACAAGAAGCACCGGGGTCGTGAACCGATTTCGGCGCGTTTGATCGCGGACATGATGAAGGCGGCGGGCGCGGACCGGCTGCTGACGGTGGATCTGCACACGGATCAGATCCAGGGTTTTTTCGACGGTCCGGTGGATCACCTGTTCGCGCTTCCGCTGCTGGCGGACTACGTGGGCAAGAAGGTGGACCGGGAGAAGCTGACCGTGGTGTCGCCGGACGCCGGCCGGGTGCGGGTGGCGGACCGCTGGTGCGACCGGCTGGGTGCGCCGCTGGCGATCGTGCACAAGCGGCGTGACAAGGACGTGGCGAACCAGGTGACCGTTCACGAGGTCGTGGGCGAGGTCAAGGGCCGGGTCTGTGTGCTGGTGGACGACATGATCGACACGGGCGGCACGATCTGTGCGGCGGCGGACGCGTTGTTCGCGCACGGTGCGGAGGACGTGATCGTGACGGCGACGCACGGTGTGCTGTCGGGTCCGGCGGCGGACCGGTTGAAGAACTCGCGGGTGAGTGAGTTCGTGTTCACGAACACGTTGCCGACGCCGGGTGAGCTGAGTGGTGATCTGGACAAGATCACGGTGTTGTCGATCGCGCCGACGATCGCGTCGGCGGTGCGTGAGGTGTTCGAGGACGGTTCGGTGACGAGCCTGTTCGACGAGCAGTAGGAGCGGTGGGGGGTGTCGGCAAGGCTGGTGCAGTAAGGGTTCTGCAGCCTGTTCCCAAGCCCTGTCGCCTTCCCCGTCCCATCCCGTCGTGAAGATCGTTTTGGGTATGGCCTCCCCTGCCGAGTATCCTGCTGGAGTTGCTCGGCGAGGGAGGCCGTACTCGTTCCGGAACGTGTTTCCGGCGACTGCGGCGGTCCGTTATCGACGCGCTCTTCGTAGCAGGCCGTTCGTTGGCCGGGTGACCCCGTCCGTTCTACCTCTGCGAGGAGTGATCAACATGTCCGAGGTGAAGCTCGCCGTCGAGACGCGCACCGAGTTCGGCAAGGGTGCGGCCCGTCGCATCCGCCGCGCGAACAAGGTTCCCGGTGTTCTGTACGGCCACGGTTCGGACCCGCTGCACCTGACCTTCCCGGGTCACGACCTGCTGCTGGCGCTGCGTACGCCGAACGTCCTGATCTCCCTGGACATCGACGGCAAGAGCACGGAGCTGGCGATTCCGAAGGCCGTGCAGCGTGACCCGCTGAAGGGCTTCCTGGAGCACGTCGACCTGCAGCTGGTCCAGCGCGGCGAGACGGTGACGGTCGAGATCCCCGTCCACACCGAGGGCGAGCTGGCCCCGGGCGGGAACCTGCTGGAGCACGTGCTGAACGCGCTTCCGGTCGAGGCCGAGGCCACGCACATCCCCGAGTCCGTGACGGTGTCCGTCGAGGGTCTGGAGGCCGGCGCCTCCATCCACGCGAAGGACATCACGCTGCCGAAGGGCACCAAGCTCGCGGTGGACGGCGACGCGGTCGTCATCCAGGTCCTGGCCGCGCAGGCGGAGGAGGCCCCGGAGGGTGCGGGCGCCGAGGGCGATGAGGCCGCCGAGGCCTGATCCTCGCCGACGTCGTTTCGTCAGCCGCTGTTCCCCGTCGGGGGCAGCGGCTGGCGCGTATCAAGGAGAGATGCAGGTGACGACCGATGCCAGTGCCCCGTGGCTGATCGTGGGGCTGGGCAATCCGGGTCCGGAGTACGCCATGAACCGGCACAACGTGGGGTTCATGGTGGCGGATCTGCTCGCGGAGCGGATCGGGGGCCGGTTCAAGCGGGCGGGGAAGGCGCAGGCGCAGGTCGTCGAGGGCCGGATCGGTCCGCCGGGGCCGGGGAACCGGCGGGTGATCCTGGCGAAGCCGATGTCGTTCATGAACCTGTCGGGTGGTCCGGTGAACGCGCTGCGGGAGTTCTACAAGGTGCCGGTGGCGAACATCGTGGCGGTCCATGACGAGTTGGACATCGACTACGGGACGTTGCGGCTGAAGCTGGGTGGCGGGGACAACGGTCACAACGGGCTGAAGTCGATGACGAAGGCGATGGGTTCGGACTATCACCGGGTGCGGTTCGGGATCGGGCGGCCGCCGGGGCGGATGCAGGTCGCGGACTTCGTGCTGAAGGACTTCTCGTCGGCGGAGCGCAAGGAGCTGGACTACTTCGTGGACCGGGCGGCGGACGCGGTGGAGTGCCTGGTGATCGAGGGGTTGGAGCGGGCGCAGGGGACGTACAACTCGTAGCCGCCCAGGTTGACGGAACGCGAGGTCATGGCCAAGGATCGCGGCCATGCCTTCTGCCGTCGTCTCCCGTCAGGGCGCGTTCACCGCGCTGCGTTTCGGCCGGCTCGCGGCGATGGGCGCCGTGGCGGCGCTGATCCTGGTCGCCGGGGTGTGGGCCTCGTGGGGGTCCGCCCAGTACGTGATGCTGACCAAGGGCCGGGAGCGGGGCACGGTCGAGGTGACCGGGTGCGCCGGCGGCTCCTGTTCGGGCCCGTACGCGCCGCTGTCGCGGGGGTGGCCGGTGCGGGAGCGGGCGGTGCTGGAGGACACGGCTGCGGTGCGCGAGGGCGAGACCTACACCGTGGTGATGAAGCCGGACGGTGACGAGGCCCTGCGGTCCGGTCCGGCGGGGGTGCTGTACGCGTGGGTGCCGCTCGGCGGCGCGCTGCTGCTGGCGTCGGTCGTGGTGGCCGGGGGTCTGGGGCGTACACGGGTGGCGGGGGCGATGGCGGGGGCGGGGCTGGCGCTGGTCACGGCGGCGTTCGCGGTGGTGTGACATACGGCGGGCCGGGCGCGCCGGCCGTCCTGTCCGGCCGGTGCTGGGATGCCGTAGGACGCGAGAACGCCGGCGCCCCCTTTGCAGGGGCGCCGGCGTTCTCGCGTCCGTGCGCCGGGTCAGCCGGTGTTGCGCAGGCCGGCTGCCACGCCGTTGACGGTGAGGAGCAGGGCGCGGGACAGGAGCGGGTCGGGGTCGGTGCCCGCGGCGGCGGCGTCGCGCTGGCGCTTGAGGAGGGCGACCTGGAGGTAGGAGATTGGGTCGAGGTAGGCGTCGCGGATGGCGAACGTCTGCTTGAGGACGGGCTGGGCGTCGAGGAGTTCGTCCTCGCCGGTGACGCGGAGGATTTCGGCCACGGTCAGCTCGTGCTCGGCCTTGATGGTGTCGAAGATGTGCTTGAGGTCGTCGGGGACGAGGGTGTCGACGTAGTGGCCGGCGATCCGCAGGTCGGTCTTGGCGAGCGTCATCTCGACGTTGGAGACGAAGTTGCGGAAGAAGTGCCACTGCTCGTACATCTCGTCCAGCACGGTGTCCAGGCCCGCCTCGCGCAGTGCCTTGAGGCCGGAGCCGACGCCGAACCAGCCGGGGACGATCTGCCGGGACTGGGTCCAGCCGAACACCCACGGGATGGCGCGCAGTCCGTCGAGCGAGACGCCGGAGCCGGGGCGGCGGGCGGGCCGCGAGCCCAGGTGCAGGTCGGCGAGCTGGTCCACGGGCGTCGAGGCGAGGAAGTACGTCGGCAGGTCCGGGTCCTCGACGAGCCTGCGGTAGGCGGCGTGGGCGGCGTCGGAGACGACGTCCATCGCGGCGTCCCAGCGGGCGAGGGCCTCGTGGGACTGACGGGGCGCGGTGTGCAGGGCGGAGGCCTGGAGGGTGGCGGCGACCGTCAGTTCCAGGTTCTCGCGGGCGAGGGAGGGGATGAGGTACTTGTCGGAGATGACCTCGCCCTGTTCGGTGACCTTGATCTCGCCTTCGAGGGTGCCCCAGGGCTGGGCGAGGATGGCGTCGTGGGTGGGGCCGCCGCCGCGGCCGACGGTGCCGCCGCGGCCGTGGAAGAGGCGCAGGCGGACGCCGTAGCGGTGGGCGACGTCGCGCAGCCGGCGCTGGGCGCGGTGGATCTCCCACTGGCTGGTGGTGATGCCGCCGAACTTGGAGGAGTCGGAGTAGCCGAGCATGACCTCCTGGACGTCGCCCCTGAGCGCGACGAGGCGCCGGTAGGACGGGTCGGAGAGCATGTCCTCGAGGATGGTGTCGGCGGCCTTGAGCTCGTCGGTGGTCTCCAGCAGCGGGACGATGCCGATCTTGGCCCAGCCGGCGTGGAGGTCGATGAGGCCGGCTTCGCGGGCGAGGACGACGGCGGCGAAGACGTCGTCGGCGCCCTGGCACATGGAGATGATGTAGGACTCGATGACCTCGGGTCCGAAGACCTCCAGGGCCCGCTTGACGGTCTGGAAGACGCCGAGGGTCTTGGCGCCGGCGGCGTCGACGGGCGCGGGCGTGGGTGCGAGGGGCCTGCGGGAGCGGAGTTCCTTGGCGAGGAGCTTGGCGCGGTACTCGCGGGGCATGTCGGCGTAGCGCCAGGATTCCTCGCCGAGTCGGTCGAACAGCTGGCCGAGGGCGTGGTGGTGGGCGTCGGCGTGTTCGCGGACGTCCATGGTGGCGAGCTGGAGGCCGAAGGCGGCGAGGGTGCGGATGGTGCGGTTCATCCGGCCGTCGGCGAAGAGGGCACCGCGGTGTTCGCGCAGCGAGGTCTGGATGAGGGTGAGGTCCTGGAGGAGTTCGCTGGTGCCGAGGTAGTCGCGGCCGGGTTCGTGGGGGGTGCCCTTGGCGAGGCGGGTCTTGGTGTTCTCGAGCTTCTGGCGGATGCAGGTGGCCTTGAGCCGGTAGGGCTCTTCGGCGTTGAGGCGCTTGTAGCGGGGGCTGATTTCGGGCAGGCGTTCGAGGTCGGCCTGGAGGGAGGTGCGGAGTTCCTCGGTGGCGCCGGTGTAGCGGATGGAGTTGGAGAGGAAGCCGCGGAGTTCGTCGATCATCTCCAGGGCGTCGTTGATGCCGTGTTCGTGCTGGAGGATGAGGACGTCCCAGGTCACCTGGGGGGTGACGTTGGGGTTGCCGTCGCGGTCGCCGCCGATCCAGGTGCCGAAGGTGAGGGGGCGGGTCTCGTCGGGGAGCTTGACGCCGACGCGCTCGAGTTCGGCGGTGAGGTCCTCGAGGACGTCGCCGACGGCGCCGGCGTGGAGTTCGTCGAGGTAGTAGATGGCGTTGCGGGCCTCGTCGGCGGGTTCGGGGCGGACGACGCGCAGTTCGTCGGTCTGCCAGACGAGGTCGATGTTCTCGGCGAGGCGGGTGTCGAAGCGGCGCCGGTCGGCCTCCATGAGGACGGGGGTGTCCAGGAGGGCGGCGATGCGGCGGAGCTTGTTGAGGACCGAGCGGCGGGCGGCCTCGGTGGGGTGTGCGGTGAAGACGGGGCGGACGTTGAGGTTGCGGACCGTCTCGCGCAGGTGTTCGGGGTCGGCGTCCTTGAGCCGGTCTACCGTACGGGTGAGCAGGCCGCCTTCGGCGGCGCGGCGGGCGCGCAGTTCGCGGCCGCGGTGGACCTGCTCGGTGACGTTGGCCAGGTGGAAGTAGGTGGAGAAGGCGCGGACCAGCTTGGCCGCGGTCTCCAGTTCGGTGCCGCGCAGCAGCTCCGCGGCGGCCTCGCCGTCCTCACGGGTGAGTCGGCGTACCTTTTCGACGAGGTCGAGCAGCTCCGGGCCCTCCTGCCGGACGAGGGTCTCTCCGAGGAGATCGCCCAGTCGGCGGATGTCGGCGCGCAGTTCGCTGCTGGTGGTCACTCGCGACTCGGTCTGGTCGTCGGCACTGCTCACAGGTGCGGCTCCTTGCAGTGTTGAAGCTCGTCTGAAGCTCGTGTGGGTGGGAACCCGGTGTCCGTCGCGCGGCGGCTGCCGCATACGGGCCGGTGTTCCGTGGAAGTAATCAGAGCGGACCGCGCTGTCCGACCGACTCCAAGGATAGGTGCCGGTCGGGACGCGCAGTCGGTCGGGCTCTTGCCGCCGGGCGACACGCTGACATACTTACGACGCCGTAGGTTACGGAACCGTAGGGAGGTCCCGCCCGAGCCTGCTCCCGTTCCGGGGCCCGCGACGTCTTTCTCAACCCACGACCCCCCAGGGGACGCCCATGACCATGAGTTCCGATGTGATCGCCGACGCCCCGAAGGCGGGCCCGCAATCCACCGACACCCCGCCGCCCGCGACGCTGGGCGGCGACCGGAAGGGTTCGGTGGAGCAGCTCGCGCTTCTGCTGTTCATCGTCGTTCCGTTTCTCGCCCTGATCGCGGCCGTGCCGCTGGCCTGGGGATGGGGAGTGAGCTGGCTGGACCTCGGTCTGCTGGTGTTCTTCTACTTCCTCGGCTGCCACGGCATCACGATCGGTTTCCACCGGCACTTCACCCACAGTTCCTTCAAGGCCAAGCGACCCCTGAAGATCGCGCTGGCGATCGCCGGGTCGATGGCGGTGGAGGGGCCGCTGGTGCGGTGGGTGGCCGATCACCGCAGGCATCACAAGTTCTCCGACGCGGAGGGCGACCCGCACTCGCCGTGGCGGTACGGCGAGACGGTGCCGGCCCTGATGAAGGGGCTGTGGTGGGCGCACATCGGATGGATGTTCGATGAGGAGCGCACCCCGCAGGACAAGTACGCGCCCGATCTGATCAAGGACCGCACGCTGCGGGCCATCTCCCGCCAGTTCATCCTGTGGACGGCGGTGTCCCTCGCCCTGCCGGCGGTGATCGGCGGTCTGGTGACGATGTCGTGGTGGGGCGCGTTCACCGGCTTCTTCTGGGGCTCGCTCGTGCGGGTGGCGCTGCTGCACCACGTGACCTGGTCGATCAACTCGATCTGCCACGCGGTGGGCAAGCGGCCGTTCAAGTCGCGGGACCGCTCGGGCAACGTGTGGTGGCTGGCGATCCTGTCCTGCGGCGAGTCCTGGCACAACCTGCACCACGCCGACCCGACGTCCGCGCGGCACGGGGTGGAGCGGGGCCAGCTGGACTCCTCGGCGCGGCTGATCCGCTGGTTCGAGCAGCTCGGGTGGGCGTACGACGTGCGCTGGCCGTCACGCTCGCGTATCGATTCGCGCCGTAGCGGCGGGGAAGGCGGCTCCCGGCAGGGGAGGGCGGCGGCCGAGGCGGCATGATTGACGCCGTGGCGACCGACTCCAGCAGCACCCCGAGCAACGACAGGCCGAGGCGTGCGCGCCGAACCCGGATGACCGGAGCGGAGCGGCGCCAGCAGCTGCTGGAGATCGGTCGCACCCTGTTCGCGGCGAAGGGCTTCGAGGGCACGTCGGTGGAGGAGATCGCGGCGAAGGCCGGGGTCTCCAAGCCGGTGGTGTACGAGCACTTCGGCGGCAAGGAAGGGCTGTACGCGGTCGTGGTGGACCGCGAGATGCGGCGCCTGCTGGACATGGTGACCAGCTCCCTCACCGCGGGTCACCCGCGTGAGCTGTGCGAGCAGGCGGCGTTCGCCCTGCTGGACTACATCGAGGAGTACACGGACGGTTTCCGCATCCTCGTCCGCGACTCCCCCATCCCGACGTCGACGGGCTCGTTCGCGTCGCTGATCTCGGACATCGCCACCCAGGTGGAGGACATCCTGGGGCGCGAGTTCAAGAGCCGCGGCTTCGACCCGAAGCTGGCCCCGCTGTACGCGCAGGCCCTGGTGGGCATGGTCGCCCTGACGGGGCAGTGGTGGCTGGAGGTCCGCCGCCCGAAGAAGGCGGAGGTGGCGGCGCATCTGGTGAATCTGGCGTGGCACGGTCTGGACGGGCTGGAGCAGAAGCCGCGGCTGATCGGGCACCGGAAGAGCTGACCGCCGGGCCGGGCCGCGAAGGTGCACCCCTCACGGGCATCCACCACGACAGGCTCGTGGCGAGCACCCGTTCGACGTGGGCACGGACACCGCTCTGGACGCGTTCAGGAAGCCGGTAGCGGTCATGCCGCCTTCACCGCCACCGCGAAAACCCGGCGGAAGGGGAACACCGTGCCGTGCGGGCCCCGTGGGTAGGCCTCGCGCAGGAGGGCGCCGTACTCCGTGAGGAAGTCGGCCGCGTCCTCGCCCAGTGCCGTGAGGACGGGGCGCAGGGCCGTGCCCTTGACCCAGTCGAGGACCGGGTCGTCGCCCTGGAGGAGGTGGACGTACGTCGTCTCCCAGACGTCCGTCGCGCAGCCCAGGCGGGTGAGGCGGGCGAGGTATGCCTCGGGGGTGAGGACCGCGTCGTCGTGGTCGAGGGCGCCGGTCAGGCGGGTCCGCCAGCGGGCGGAGGCGGCTCTCTCGCGCAGGAGGCGGTGGCTGGGGGCGTCGAAGTTGCCGGGGACCTGGAAGGCGAACGTGCCGCCGGGGCGCAGCGCCGTGATCCAGTCGGCGAAGCGGTCGGCGTGGCCCGGCGCCCACTGGAGCGTGGCGTTGCTGATGATCAGGTCGTGCGGCGCGTCCGGGGTCCAGGTGCGCACGTCGGCGTGGGCGAAGTCCAGCCGGTCGCCGGCGTGGTCCGCGACGGCCCTGGCGAGCATGTCGGGCGAGTTGTCGTAGCCGGTGACGTGGGCCGTGGGCCAGCGGGCGGCGAGCAGTGCGGTGGCGTTGCCCGGGCCGCAGCCGAGGTCGGCGACGCGGGGCGCGTCGGAGGGGAGGTCCGGGACGCGGGCGAGGAGGTCGGCGAAGGGGCGGGCGCGGTGGCCGGCATGGCGCAGGTACTGGGACGGGTCCCAGGCGGTTGCGGGCATGTCATCAGCTTGAACACCCGGGTATCTTGATGTCAAGAGACTTCACGTCGACACAACCACTACACTGATCGTCATGGAGGACGAGGTCGACCGGCTGGTCGCGGCGTGGCGCCGGGAGCGCCCGGACCTCGACGTGGAACCGCTCGAGGTCCTCAGCCGCGTGAGCAGGCTGGCCCGGCACCTGGACCGGGCGCGCCGTCTGGCCTTCTCCGAGCATCAGCTGGAGCCGTGGGAGTTCGACGTGCTGACGGCGCTGCGCCGCGCCGGGACGCCGTACCAGCTCTCGCCGGGGCAGCTGCTGACGCAGACCCTGGTGACGTCGGGGACGATGACGAACCGTATCGACCGGCTCGCCAAGAAGGGCCTGGTCGAGCGGCTGCCCGACCCCAGCGACCGCCGCGGCGTGCTGGTCCGGCTGACGCCCGAGGGCCGCGACCGCGCCGACCAGGCGCTCGCGGGGCTGCTGGAGCAGGAGCGCGCCATCCTCGCCGAGCTGTCCCGGGCCCAGCGCGGCGAGCTGGCGGCCCTGCTACGCCAGCTGACCGCCCCGTTCGACAACATCCCGGGTTAGGTCGGCGGGGCCCACTCCGGCCCGCCGGGCGAGGGCGACGGCCGCGAGCGTGGAGTGGACGCCGAGCTTGCCGAGGACGTTCTGCATGTGGGTGCGGACCGTGTGCGGGGAGAGGTACAGCCGTTCCGCCACCGCCTTGCGGCCCAGCCCGGCCACCATGCAGCGCAGCACCTCCCGCTCGCGCGGCGTCAGCGACTCCACCAGGCGTTCGCTGTCGGTGCGGTGCTTGCGGGCCGCGGTCAGCTCGCGCAGCACCTCGGTCAGCAGGGCGGGCGGCAGGTGCGTCTCGTCGCGCAGGACGCCGCGGACGACCGTCAGCAGCCGGGACAGGGAGCAGTCCTTGGCGACCCAGCCGCTCGCCCCGGCCTGCAGCGCCAGGGCCGCGCGCCGGGGGTCGTCCTTCTCGGCGAGGACGACGCTGCGCACGCCGGGCTGTGCCGTGCGCACGCCCGCGACCAGCGAGATGCCGTCCACCACGCCGTCCGCGCCGCCGTCCGGGACGGGCTGCACCGGCAGGGCGCCGCGCGCGCCGGGCAGGCCGCCCAGGTCGGCGTCGACGAGCAGCACGTCGTAGCGGCGGCCCTCCGCGGCTGCGCGGTCGAGACAGCGCAGCGCGGCGGGGCCGCTGCCCGCGGCGGAGACCTCCACGTCGGGCTCGGCGGCGAGCGCCGCGGCCAGCGACTCGGCGAAGATGCGGTGATCGTCGACGACCAGCACTCGGATGCGAACCACGAAACCCCCACTGATCCGGAGAACCCGGAAGAACCCGGAGAAAGAGAGACGACGCGGGTACGACGCCCGGGGACGCGGCAGCCGCACGGCCGCCGCCGTGCAGACACTGCTACCCCCCTCGACGGGCGCCGAACCCGACTTCGCCTCGCACCCCTGAAACGAACGCCGGCCCCCACCGGCGTTGCCCTCAGAGTACGGACGGGAGCCGGGAGGGGAAGGCCCTTTTCGGAACTGGTCACCGGGCGCGTTTATGGTGTGCCGCATGTTTCGTCTTGAGACAGAAGTCGACAAGGCCCGGCGCGATCTGCTGCGCGCCCGGCTCCGGGACAGCAACACGGCCGCCTCGCCGGTGCTGGCCGCCCTGCGCGGGACGCCGGCCGAGCGGGAAGTGCCGTTGCACGTCTGGGGGTTGGACGCGGACGGCGAACTCGCCGGGGGACTCGTCGGGCACACCTGGGCGACGTGGCTGCACGTCACCTATCTGTGGGTGGACGAACGGCACCGCGGCGGCGGACTGGGCTCGCGGCTGCTGGACGAGGCGGAGCGGGTGGCCCGCGAGGAGCGGGAGTGCGCGGCGGCGCGCGTGGAGACGTGGGACTTCCAGGCGCCGGACTTCTACCGGAAGCACGGATACGACGTGGTGTGCGTGATCCCCGGCTATCCGCCGGGGATCACGGAGTTCACACTGACGAAGCGGTTGGGCTGAGTCCTGGGCGCGGGCGGCACGAGCCGCCCGCCGGGGCAGCCGATTCAGCCGGGACCGAGGCGGCGCGCGCCCGCCGCCGGGACCGCCTCGAACACCCGCGGGGCGGTGAACCCGGCCGCGGCGAAGGCCTCTTCGACCGCCTTGGTGATCGCCTCGACGTCCCCGGCCTCGGCCAGCACGATCGCCGACCCGCCGAAGCCGCCGCCCGTCATCCGCGCGCCGAGCGCCCCGGCGCCGAGCGCGGTGTCCACGACCAGGTCCAACTCCGGGCAGGAGATGCGGAAGTCGTCCCGCAGCGAGGCGTGCCCCTCGGTCAGCACCGGCCCGATGGCGCGGGTCTCGCCCGACTCCAGCAGGGCGACGACGCGTTCGACGCGGGCGTCCTCGGTGACGACGTGCCGCACCAGCCGCCGTACCTCCTCCTCGTCGCCGAGCCGCTCCAGCGCCGCGTCCAGTTCGCCGTGGGGGATGTCCCGCAGGGCGTCGACGCCGAGGAGGGCCGCGCCCTTCTCGCAGCCGGCGCGGCGCTTGCCGTACTCGCCGGTGCTGTGCTCGTGCTTGACCTGGGTGTCGACCACGAGCAGGCGCATGCCCTCGGCGGCGAGGTCGAAGGGGATCTGCTTCTGGGAGAGGTCGCGGGTGTCGAGGAACAGGGCGTGCCCCTCGGTGCAGCACGCGGAGGCGGTCTGGTCCATGATGCCGACGGGCGCCCCGACGTAGACGTTCTCGGCGCGCTGGCACAGCCGGGCCAGCTGCCAGCCCTTGAGGCCGAGTGCGTACAGGTCGTTCAGCGCGAGGGCGACGACGACCTCCAGGGCCGCCGACGAGGAGAGGCCGGCGCCGGCCGGGACGGTGGAGGCGAGGTGGACGTCGGCGCCGGTGACCGGGTGGCCGGCCTCGCGCAGCGCCCACACCACGCCCGCCGGGTACGCCGTCCAGCCGCGGTCGGTCTCCGGCGTCAGGTCCTCGACGCGCAGCTCCACGACGCCGCCCTCGACGTCGGCCGAGTGCAGCCGCAGGACGCCGTCGGTGCGGCGGGCGACGGCGGCGACGGCGGTGTGCGGCAGCGCGAAGGGCATCACGAAGCCGTCGTTGTAGTCGGTGTGCTCGCCGATCAGGTTGACCCGGCCGGGCGCCGCCCAGAGGCCCTCGGGCTCGGTCCCGTACAGCTCGACGAAGGCGTCCCGCACCTGCTGTGCCGCCACTACTGCTCCCTTGCGATCTTCTGGGCGAACTCCCACGCGTCCGCGACGATTCCCGTGAGGTCCGCACGGGACGGGTTCCAGCCGAGCCGCTCGCGGGCGGTGGCGGCCGAGGCGACCAGGACCGCCGGGTCGCCGCCGCGGCGGGGCGCGGTCACCTCGGGGACGGGGTGGCCGGTGACCTTGCGGACGGTGTCGACGACCTCGCGGACGGAGAAGCCCGCGCCGTTGCCGAGGTTGCAGATCAGGTGCTCGCCCGGAGCGGCGGCCGTCAGCGCCAGGAGGTGGGCCTCGGCGAGGTCGGCGACGTGGATGTAGTCGCGGACGCAGGTGCCGTCGGGGGTCGGGTAGTCGTCGCCGTAGACGGAGATGGCGTCGCGGCGGCCCTGGGCGACCTGGAGGACCAGCGGGATGAGGTGCGACTCGGGGTCGTGGCGCTCGCCGAAGTCGCCGTAGGCGCCGGCCACGTTGAAGTAGCGCAGCGACACGGCGGCCAGGCCGTGGGCCGCGGCCTCGCCGGCGATCATGTGGTCGACGGCGAGTTTGGTCGCGCCGTAGGGGTTGGTGGGCTGCGTGGGCGCGCTCTCCACGATGGGGATCTGCTCGGGTTCGCCGTAGGTGGCGGCCGTGGAGGAGAACACCAGCCGGCGCACGCCCGCCTCGCGCATGGCGGTGAGCAGGGCCATGGTGCCGCCGACGTTGTTGTCCCAGTACTTCTCGGGCCGCACGACCGACTCGCCGACCTGGGAGGAGGCGGCGAAGTGCAGGACGGCGTCGTAGGAGGAGTCCAGCCATTTGGCGGCGTCGCGGATGTCGCCCTCGACGAAGGCGGCGCCGGAGGGGACGCCCTCGCGGAAGCCGGTGGAGAGGTTGTCGAGGACGGTCACCTCGTGGCCGGCCTCCAGCAGGTGCTGGGCGACGACCGACCCGACGTAGCCGGCGCCGCCGGTGACCAGGTACTTACCGCTCATGAACTCGCTACCTCTCGCAGTCGCTCGGCCGCGTGCTCCGGCGGCACGTCGTTGATGAAGACGTTCATGCCGGACTCGGAGCCCGCGAGGAACTTCAGCTTGCCGGAAGTGCGGCGGATGGTGAAAAGCTCCAGGTGGAGCGCGAAGTCGTCACGGGTGACGCCGTCGAACTCCTCCAGCGCGCCGAACGGCGCCTGGTGCCAGGCGGCGATGTACGGCGTCGGGGGCTCTCCCGCCCCTTCTCTCCCTCCACCCCGCCCGTCGAAGATCCGGTCGAAGCGCCTCAGAAGTTCCAGATAGACCCGGGGGAATTCCGAGCGCGCCGCCTCGTCCAGGCCGAGCAGGTCGGGGACGCGGCGGCGCGGGTAGAGGTGGACCTCGTAGGGCCAGTGCGCGGCGTAGGGGACGAAGGCCACCCAGTGCTCCGTCTCCAGGACGACCCGCTCGTCTGCCAGTTCCCGCTGCAGCACGGCGTCGAAGAGGTTCTCCCCGCCGGTGGCCTCCTTGTGGGCGGCGACGGAGCGCAGCATCAGCGCGGTGCGCGGGGTGGTGAAGGGGTAGGCGTAGATCTGCCCGTGGGGATGGCCGAGGGTCACGCCGATCTCGGCGCCGCGGTTCTCGAAGCAGAACACCTGCTCGACGGAGGACAGCTGGGACAGCTCCGCCGTGCGGTCGGTCCACGCCTCCAGCACGAGCCGCGCCCGGTCCTCGGTGAGGTCGGCGAAGGAGGCGTCGTGGTCGGAGGTGAAGCAGACGACCTCGCAGCGGCCGGAGTCGCCGGCCAGCGAGGGGAAGCGGTTCTCGAAGACGACCACGTCGTACGACGAGTCCGGGATCTCGCTCAGCCGCTCGCCCTGCGTGGGACACAGGGGGCACTCGTCGGCGGGCGGGTGGTAGGTGCGGCCCTGGCGGTGCGAGGCGACGGCGACCGAGTCGCCGAGCAGCGGGTCGCGCCGGACCTGGGAGGTGGTGACGGTCCGCTCCAGCGGGCGGCGGTCGGCCGCGTCGCGCACGGTGTCGTCGCGCAGGTCGTAGTAGATCAGCTCGCGACCGTCGGCCAGCCGGGTCGAGGTCTTCTTCACCGCGGGGTCCCCATTCGCAGTACCACCTGCCATCGAACAGAACATTCAACAGAACTCAACATACCAAAACACAACTCACCACACCACTGGCAACATCACAATCAATCAAAGTTCGACACGGGACGTGTTCAATTGGCGAACACAGAGGCATAGGTTCCGCCACGGATCAGTTCAGGAATCAGTTCCGGCTCAGTTCCCGCAACGAAGCGAGTGCGTATGGAAACCCTGGAAACCCCCACATACCTGGCAGCCGAGCTGCGGCTTCCCACCAACTGGCTCGACTACACGATCCTCGGCATCTACTTCGTGGTCGTCCTCGGCATCGGCTTCGCCGCCCGCCGGTCGGTCAAGACCAGCCTCGACTTCTTCCTCTCCGGACGCTCCCTGCCCGCCTGGGTCACCGGCCTCGCGTTCATCGCGGCCAACCTCGGCGCCACCGAGATCCTCGGCATGGCCGCCAACAGCGCCCAGTACGGCGTCTACACCACCCACTGGTACTGGATCGGCGCCATCCCGGCCATGGTCTTCCTCGGCCTGGTGATGATGCCCTTCTACTACGGCTCCAAGGTCCGCTCGGTCCCCGAGTTCCTGCTGCTGCGCTTCGACAAGGCGGCGCACCTGCTCAGTTCGGTCCTGTTCGCCTTCGCCGCCATCCTGATCGCCGGCGTCAACCTCTACGCCCTGGCGATCGTGGTCGAGGCGCTGCTCGGCTGGCCCGAGTGGGTGGCGATCGTGGTCGCCGGCTTCTTCGTCCTCGCCTACATCACCCTGGGCGGACTGTCCTCGGCGATCTACAACGAGGTGCTCCAGTTCTTCGTGATCCTCGCCGCGCTCATCCCGATCACCGTGCTCGGCCTCAAGAGCGTCGGCGGCTGGGACGGCCTGTCCGACTCGCTCACCGAGTCACGCGGCGGCGACTTCATGACCTCCTGGGGCGGCACGGGCATCGGCAGCGACAACCCGCTCGGCGCCAACTGGCTCACCATCGTCCTCGGCCTCGGCTTCGTCCTGTCCTTCGGCTACTGGACCACCAACTTCGCCGAGGTGCAGCGCGCGCTGTCCGCCAAGAACCTCTCCGCCGCGCAGCGCACCCCGCTCATCGCCGCCTTCCCCAAGATCTTCATCGTCTTCCTGGTGATGATCCCCGGTCTGGTCGCCGCCGTGCTCGTGCCGAAGATCGGCACCCCCGAGTCCGACCTGCAGTACAACGACGCCATCCCCTATCTGATGGAGCAGCTGCTGCCCAACGGCGTGCTCGGCATCGCGGTGACCGGTCTGCTGGCCGCGTTCATGGCGGGCATGGCGGCCAACGTGTCGTCGTTCAACACCGTGTTCACCACCGACATCTGGGCGAAGTACGTGGTCCGGGGCCGCGAGGACGCCTACTACGTGCGGTTCGGGCGGCTGATCACCGCGATCGGCGTCATGGCGTCGATCGGCACGGCGTTCCTGGCGTCGTCGTTCTCCAACATCATGAGCTACCTCCAGACGCTGTTCTCCTTCTTCAACGTGCCGATGTTCGTGGTCTTCATCATCGGCATGTTCTGGAAGCGGGCCTCGATGAAGTCCGGTTTCTGGGGGCTGATCGCCGGCACCACCGCGGCGATGGTCAACTACTTCGTCCTCTACAAGCAGGACATCGTCGACATCCCCTCCGACCAGGGCGCCAACTTCGTCTCCGCCATCGCCGGGTTCGTCGCGGGCGCGGTCGTCATGGTCGCCGTGTCCCTGTTCACCAAGCCCAAGCCCGCCGAGGAACTCCAGGGCCTGGTCTACGGCACCGTCTCCCCCGGCATGGCCGAGCCGCCCGCCGCCGGCGACGACGCCTGGTACCGCAAGCCGGCCCTGCTGGGCTGGGGCGCCGTGATCCTCGCCGCCGCCTGCTACATCCCGTTCTCGTTCTGACGGACGGCACCACGACTGGGAGGATGGACTGACATGTCACACGAGTACGGCTACTCCGAGAAGGACGTCCAGCGGGAAGTCACCGAGCTGGAGGGCAAGTCCGCCACGGCCGCCCGCCTGTTCGACATCCGGCGCATCATCGGCGGCCTGTTCGTGCTCTACGGCGTCATCGTCACGATCGCCGGCCTCACCGACGACGACGCGGCCATCGACAAGGCCGAGGGCGTCAACATCAACCTGTGGACCGGCCTGGGCATGCTGCTGCTGGGCCTGTTCTTCCTGATCTGGCTCAAGCTGCGCCCGATCGCCCCGCCCCCGCCGGACGCCGTACCGGACGACCGCCGCCCGGAGTGATCCACGCCCGGCGCCACCGGGGCCGCGAGCCGCTACGACTCCGGCCCCGGGGCCGCTCGCGGTCCGAGCCCCGGTCCCGGCGGCCGACCGTCCTGCCGCCCCTGCCGGTCCTGCCGGGGCAGTGAGCCCGCCCGGTCCAGAAGGCCCGTGCGGGCCGCCAGGGCCGCGGCCTCCAGGCGGGAGCCGACGCCGAGCTTCATCAGGACGCGCTGGACGTGGGTGCGGGCGGTGGAGGGGGCAATGCCCATGCCGGCCGCGATCAGCCGGGTGTCCTCGCCGTCGGCGACCCTGACCAGGACCTCGACCTCGCGCGGGGTGAGCATCTGGAGCAGGCGCCGGCCCTCGTCGTCGGGCTGGGCCGCAGGGTTCAGCAGCTCCGCGAACGCCCCCTGCAGCAGCTGCGGCGCGACGGCCACCTCCCCCGCCCGCGCCTTCACGATCGCCCGCTCGACGCCCTCGATGCGCTCGTCGTGCCGCACATAGCCGGACGCCCCCGCCGCGAACGCCGCCGCGATCCCCCACGGGCTCGGCACCGGCCCCAGCACCACCACCGCCACCTGCGGACGCTCCCGCTTGATCCGCACCACCGGGTCGAACGCCCCCGGGTCGGCGGGCGCGGCCGTACCCAGCAGGCACACCTCGGGCGCCCGGGCGATCACCAGCTCGGCCGCCCCCGCCGCCGGCGCCGCCGCGGCCAGCACCCGGTGGCCGCGCAGTTTCAGCGCCGAGGCCAGCGCCTCGGCGAGCAGCCGGTGGTCGTCGACCACCATGAGCCGCACTCCCATCGAACCCCCCAGTCCCCCCGGCGGGCGCGCCGGACGCTCCCCAGGTCCGGGCCGCCCCCCCGCTCGTCATGCCCCCGGAAGCTACACGCAAGTCGGGCTTCGCGCTGCCCCTACTCATGAGATCTGCCCTGAACCGCGGTCTTTCGCTCCGCGCGCGCCCGCCATGCACCACGCGCGCGGCCCCGCACCCCCGGTCGTGCGGGGTGCGGGGCCGCGTTCGACGGCGCGAGGACGGTCAGCCCTTGGTGCCGAAGCCGATCGCCAGGTACCGCTTCTCACCGGTGCCGTAGTTGCTGGCGTACACCTCGGACATGAACAGGCGTCCGTTGCGGAAGCGCAGCTCGGCCGTGTCGGGGAGCATGCTCATCTCCACGTCGCGCACCGCCTCGGTGTCCGGGTTCTGCATCAGCTTGACGGCCTTGAAGCTGCCGCCGTCGATGCTGAGGACCTGCCCGCCCTCGTCGTAGGGGGGACGCTTGTACGCGATCACGTTGCCGCCGTCCATCCGCAGCGGGGTGAGCGTGTAGCCGTCGCCCGCGACCAGACGCTGGCCGGTCTGCTTGCCGCGGGCCAGGTCGAACGCGATGATCTCGTTGGTCTTCTTCAGGTCGGCGCTGCCGTCGTGCTCCTCGGTCGGCAGGTACAGCCGGTCGTTGCCGACGACGACGCCGGAGCAGTTCTCGATCCGGGTGATGCCGTCGCACTCGGCGGCGTACTCCTCGCCCGGCGCGGAGATGCGGGCGCGCAGCTGCCCGGTCTTGTTGTCGATGGAGAAGAAGTCGGAGATGCCGCTGCCGTCGCCGGCGGAGTCGCCGACGTCTGCGGCGACGACCAGCGGGTCGGTCGACACGACGCTGGCGTAGTCGATGCCCTCGGTCATCTTGTACTCGGAGACGACCTTGCCCGTCTTGTGGTCCAGGGTCTGGATGTTGAGCTGGTAGGCGCCGTACGAGCCGCACTTGCGGACCGCGACCAGCTTGGGGCCGCCGCCGTAGCCGGCGTCGTGGCAGGTGTCGCCGACCTTCGGCGTCCACAGCGCCTTGCCGGTGGCGATGTCGAACGCGGCCCCGCCGTCGTGGCTGCCCACGGCGACCGTGGTCGCGCCGACGGTGACGTTGTCGAAGCTGATGGTGTCGTCGCCGGCGGCGGCCGTCTTGGTCCACAGCTTCTTGCCGGCGTCCAGGTCGATCGCCGCGATCTCGCTGCAGCCCTCGAAGCCGTCCTTGGCCGGCATCTTCGGCTGGTGGATGATCGCCGTCCTGTTGTCCTCGGTGATGTGCGGCGTGGTCTGGCAGACCGGGCCCGGCAGGTCGATCGTCCACTTCTTGGCGCCCGAGTCGGGGTCGTAGCCGACGATCTCGGCGATGCCGCTCTTGGCGTACACCGTGTCGGTGAGCCAGGAGCCCTCGACGACGACCGACTCGCCCTTCTCCACCTCGGGCTGCGGCACCTGGAACAGCACCCGGGACTTGACGTCGGCGGGGACCTTCTCGTCGCCCGTCGTGGACGTGCCGCCCTCGCCGCCCTTGTCCTCGCCGCCGCCGGTGGCGCCGCCGCTGCTCGCGGCGACGTCGTCCTTGCCGTCGTCCTTGCCGGAGGAGTACCACACGCCGCCGCCGATGATCAGGGCGATGGCGACGACGGCGGCGACGATGATGGCGACCTGCGCGTTGATCTTCCGCTTGCCGCCGGGTGCGCCCGGATACGGCGCCATCGGCGTGGTCGGGGGCTGCGGGTAGCCGTAGCCGGACTGCTGCCCGTAGGGGTTGGGCGCGGCGGAGGGCTGCTGGGCGTACGGGTTGTGGCCGGGGGCGGGGGTCGGGGCGCCCGGCGGCTGCGCCGGGTAGCCGTAGCCGGGCTGGGGCGGCTGGGCGGGCTGCTGCGGGGTGTGCGGGTAGCCGTAGCCGGGGCCCTGGGGCTGGCTGGGGGGCTGGTTCGGCGGGGGCGGCGGCTGGGTCATGACGGTGGGTTACCTCGTGGGACGGGAGCCGGAGGGGTGGCGAAGGCGGTTGCGCGGGCGTCAGTTGCCGTAGGAGAGCATCAGCTTCTCCTTGGCCTCGTCGTCGCCGTTGAGCCGGGTGGTGGAGAGGTAGAAGCGGTTGTCCGCCCAGGCGAGGTCACGGGAGAAGAAGCCGCCCTCGACCTCCGCGGCGCCGACCGGGTTCTGCATCAGCGTCTTCGGCTCGTGGCCGGCGCCGGCCGTCGCGATCGACACGATCCGCCCGCCCGCGTCGTACGACGGCTGGACGTACGCGATCAGGTTCCCGCCCTCGACCTGGAGCGGCAGCATCGTCTCGTCCGCGGGGGACTCGACGCGCCACTTCTCCTTGCCGGTGGACAGGCTGACGGCGACGACCTCGTTGGCGGCGGCGGTCGCCTTGGTCGGCAGGTACAGCGTGTCGGCGTCGGCGGCGACGCCCAGGCAGCCGGTGAGGTTGCGCTGGAGGATGCCCCAGCCGCACTCAGGGGCGAACTCCTCGTCCACCTCGACCTGGGAGCGCAGGCCGCCCCGGTCGTCGATGGTGGAGATGTTCCAGGCGTTCTTGTCCTCGTTGGTGCTGTAGACGACGAGCGGGTCCACGGAGTAGGTGCGCAGGATGCGCCAGCCCTTGTCGAACTTCTGGGTCCACTTGACCTTGCCGGTCCGCGGGTCCAGCTCCTGGATCTCCTCGTGCTCGGTCTCGGTGCCCGCGCCGCAGGACGCCACCGAGATCAGCTTCGCGCCGCCCGCGAACGCGGTCGGGAAGCAGGAGTCGTCGTACTTCTTCTTGTCGAACAGCTTCTTGCCGCTGGTCACGTCGTACGCCGTGCCGGACTGCGAGCGGCCCACCATCAGGGTGTCGCCGGCCAGGGACAGCTCCACCGAGAGCGCGCTGTCGAACAGGGCGCCGTCCTCGACCTCGGCCTGCCAGCCCTGAGTGCCGGTGTTGAGGTCGATCTGCGCGAGCCGGTTGCACTTGGCGCGGTCGCTGGAACCGCTCATGTACGCGACGACGATCTTGTCGTCGGCCGTCTTCTGCGGGGTGGCCGCGCAGATCTGCTCCTGGAAGCCGACCGGTTCCCAGGTGGGCTGGCCGTCGCCGACGTTGAAGGCGAACAGCTGCTTGTAGGCCGCCTTGACCGCCGTCTTGTCGGTGATCCACATGCCGGGGGCGTCGGCGCCGTCGGCCGGGGCGTCGGGGGCGTCCTTGTACCAGAGCACCTTCGACTCGCCGGGCTTGCGGCCGTCGTTGAGGTTCTCCGGGTCGTCGCCGCCCTTGCCGTCGCCGCTGCCGTCGCCGGGGTTGACCGGGGTGCCGGAGGTCTTGGGCGCGGGGCCGTCGCTGGTCTTGGCGACCGGCTTCTTCGCCTTGCCGCCGTCGTCGCCGGTCACGGCGTAGACGGTGCCGCCGATGACGAGCAGGGCGGCCACGGCGGCGGCGACGGCGAGGGCGGGCTTGCCCTTGAAGGGGTTGCGCGAGCCGCCGCCGGGGGGCGGGGTGGGGGCGCCGGGGTACGACGGGGACTGCGGGTGGCCGTAGCCGGGCTGGGCGGCGTAGGGGCCGGGCTGCTGGGGCTGCCCGTAGGGACCCTGCTGGGCGTACGGGCCCTGCGGGGCATAGGGCCCGGCGGGCTGCTGCGGCGGGCCGTAGGGGCCCGGCTGCTGAGGCTGCCCGTAGGGGCCCGGCTGCTGAGGCTGCCCGTAGGGGCCGGCGGGGGGCTGCTGCGGGTAGCCGTAGCCCGGCTGCGGGGCGCCGGGCGGGGGCGTCGCCCGGCGCGGGTCCTGGGCAGCGCCGAAGCCCTCCTGCGGGTCCTGCGGGGCTCCGAAGCCTCCCTGCGGCGGCTGCGGCGGCTGGCTGGGCGGCTGGGTCATCGGCGGTTCCCCCTTGTGACGATGTGGCCCGCGCCGACGGCGCTGCGTTTTCGCCACACCCGTGTAGCTCATGAATCTCAGACGGTTTTCAGACGGCCCTTTCTATCACCCGGCGCCGACAGCACAGCGGGCCGCGTCCGCCCCTGTTCCCAAGGGTGGACCGGCCCGTGATGCCCCTGTTACGCGCCTTCACGCGTCCTTCACGACGGTCACGCGTCCTCGGCGAGTTCGAGCCAGCGCAGTTCCAGCTCCTCGCGCTCGCCCGCCAGCCGGCGCAGCTCCGCGTCCAGTTCGGCCACCTTCGCGAAGTCCGTGGCGTTCGTGGCGATCTGGTCGTGCAGCTTGGTCTCCTTCTCGGAGATCTTGTCCAACTGCCGCTCGATCTTCTGGAGTTCCTTCTTCGCCGCGCGCTGGTCGGCGGCGCTCTTCTCGGCCGCGGGCCGGGCGGGGGCGGTGGGCGCGGAGGCGGCGGCGGCCTCCTCCATGCGGCGGCGGCGCTCCAGGTACTCGTCGATGCCGCGCGGCAGCATTCGCAGGGTCCCGTCGCCGAGCAGGGCGAACACCCGGTCGGTGGTGCGCTCGACGAAGAACCGGTCGTGGGAGATCACGATCATCGAGCCGGGCCAGCCGTCGAGGACGTCCTCCAGCTGGGTCAGGGTCTCGATGTCGAGGTCGTTGGTCGGCTCGTCGAGGAAGAGGACGTTGGGCTCGTCCATGAGCAGGCGCAGCAGCTGGAGCCTGCGGCGCTCACCGCCGGACAGGTCGCCGACGGGCGTCCACTGCTTCTCCTTGTTGAAGCCGAACGTCTCGCACAGCTGACCCGCGGTCATCTCGCGCCCCTTGCCGAGGTCGACGCGCTCGCGGACCTGCTGCACGGCCTCCAGGACCCGCCACGCCGGGTTGAGTTCGGCGACCTCCTGGGAGAGGTAGGCCAGCTTGACGGTCCGCCCGACGGTGATCCGCCCGCCGGCCGGCTGGGCCTCGCCTCCGGTGCGGGCCGCCTCGGCCATGGCGCGCAGCAGCGTCGTCTTGCCGGCGCCGTTGACCCCGACCAGGCCGATGCGGTCGCCGGGACCGAGCTGCCAGGTGACGTGCTTGAGCAGCACCTTGGGGCCGGCCTGGACGGTGATGTCCTCCAGGTCGAACACGGTCTTGCCGAGCCGGGAGGAGGCGAACTTCATCAGCTCGGAGCTGTCGCGGGGCGGCGGCACGTCCTTGATCAGCTCGTTGGCGGCCTCGACGCGGAAGCGCGGCTTGGAGGTGCGGGCCGGGGCGCCGCGGCGCAGCCAGGCCAGCTCCTTGCGGACCAGGTTCTGCCGCTTGGTCTCCTCGGTGGCGGCGATCCGCTCGCGCTCGGCGCGGGCGAAGACGTAGTCGGAGTAGCCGCCCTCGTACTCGTGGACGACGCCGCGCTGCACGTCCCACATGCGGGTGCAGACCTGGTCCAGGAACCAGCGGTCGTGGGTGACGCAGACCAGCGCGGAGCGGCGCTCGCGCAGATGGTTCGCGAGCCAGGAGATGCCCTCGACGTCGAGGTGGTTGGTGGGCTCGTCCAGGACGATCAGGTCCTGCTCCTCGATGAGCAGCTTGGCGAGCGCGATCCGGCGCCGCTCGCCGCCGGAGAGCGGTCCGATCACGGTGTCCAGCCCTTGCGGGAAGCCCGGCAGGTCCAGCCCGCCGAACAGCCCGGTGAGCACGTCCCTGACCTTGGCGTCGCCCGCCCACTCGTGGTCGGCCATGTCGCCGATGACCTCGTGGCGGACGGTGGCCGCGGGGTCGAGGGAGTCGTGCTGGGTGAGCACGCCCATGCGCAGGCCGCCGGAGTGGGTGACCCGGCCGGTGTCGGTGTCCTCCAGCTTGGCCAGCATCCGGATGAGCGTGGTCTTGCCGTCGCCGTTGCGGCCGACGACGCCGATGCGGTCGCCCTCGGAGACGCCGAGCGAAATGCCGTCGAGGAGGGTGCGGGTGCCGTACACCTTGCTGACGTTCTCGACATTGACCAGGTTGACGGCCATTTCACTCCTGTGCGCGGGGGTGGGTCAGCCTTCAAGCGTAGGGCCTTGCGGGGGTGGGTCAGCGCACGCGGAGATGGTCACTCTTTGTGATGACATGATCGCTGATCGGCCGCTAACGTGGTGAGCAGGCAGCAGGGATCCCGTCCATGGGAGGAATCATGATCGCCGAGCCCGTAGAGCACCGCGTCCAGTGGCCGGTGCCGCCGCAGGACGGCTACACCGTGGACGACCTGTCCAGCCTGCCGGATCTCCCGCCGCACACCGAATTGATCGACGGGAGCCTGGTCTTCGTGAGTCCGCAGCGCCGTTTCCACGGCAACACGATCTTCCTGCTCGCCCTGGGCCTGCGCAGCAGCCTGCCGGACGAGTACAGAGTCAGCCAGGAAATGACGGTCGTCCTCGACAAGAAGAACGGACCCGAAGCCGACATCATCGTGGTCCGGCGTGAAGCCGTCACCGGTCCGGACCAGACGAGCTTCCCGGCGAAGGACGTGGCGCTGGCCGTCGAGGTCGTCTCTCCCGACTCGGAGTCCCGGGACCGCACGACCAAGCCGCTGAAGTACGCCACCGCCGGGATCGAGCACTTCTGGCGGGTGGAGATGGGGGCGGACGGCAGGCCCGTGATCCATGTGTACGAGCTGGATCCCGTGACCGAGGCCTACGTGCACGCCGGCATGCACCGCGACCGCCTCAAGGTCGACCAGCCCTTCCCCGTCGACATCGACCTCACCGAGATCGACCGGCTCTGACCCTCACAGCACCGTCGCCCCGGGCGCCGGCCCCGTGGCCGTGCGCACGTTCCTGCACGTGCCCGACGCTCGCAGCGACCGCGCCACCTCCTGCGCCGACTCGGCGTCCGCGGCGAGGAACGCCGTCGTGGGCCCCGACCCCGAGACCAGGGCCGTGAGGGCGCCGGCCCCGCGGCCCGCCTCCAGGGTCCGCGCCAGCTCGGGGAAGAGGGACAGCGCCGCCGGCTGGAGGTCGTTCGAGACGGTCGCGGCGAGGGCCTTTGGGTCGCCCTTGGCGAGCGCTTCGATCAGGTCCGGCGAGGCGACCGGGGCGGGGATGTCCGTGCCCTCGGTCAGCCGGTCGAACTCCCGGAAGACCGCCGGGGTGGACAGCCCCCGGGACGCCACCGCGAACACCCAGTGGAACGTGCCGCCGACCTCCAGCGGCGTCAGCTTCTCCCCGCGCCCGGTGCCGAGGGCCGCGCCGCCGATCAGGCTGAACGGCACGTCGCTGCCCAGCTCGGCGCAGATGTCGAGGAGTTCGCCGCGGGTCGCCCCCGTGCCCCACAGGGCGTCGCAGGCCAGCAGCGCGCCCGCGCCGTCCGCGCTGCCGCCCGCCATGCCGCCGGCGACCGGGATGTCCTTGGCGATGTGGAGGTGCACGTCGGGGGCGAGGCCGTGGCGCTCGGCCAGGGCGAGGGCCGCGCAGGCGGCGAGGTTGGTGCGGTCCAGGGGGACCTGGGCGGCGTCCGGGCCCGCGCAGGTGACGCGCAGCTCCTCGGCCGGGGTGGCCGTCACCTCGTCGTGGAGGCCGACCGCCAGGAAGACGTTGGCCAGGTCGTGGAAGCCGTCGGGGCGGGCGGCGCCCACCGCGAGCTGGACGTTCACCTTGGCCGGGACGCGTACCGTCACGCTCACTTGCCGGACTCCTTGTGCTCGGCGATCCGCGCGAACTCCTCCACCGTGAGGGCCTCACCGCGCGCCTGCGGCGACACCCCGGCGGCCACCAGCGCCGCCTCGGCCGCCGCCGCCGACCCGGCCCAGCCGGCGAGGGCGGCGCGCAGCGTCTTGCGGCGCTGGGCGAAGGCGGCGTCGACCACGGCGAAGACCTCGCGGCGGGACGCGCTCGTGGTGAGGGGCGCGGAGCGGCGGACCAGGGAGACCAGTCCGCTGTCGACGTTGGGCGCGGGCCAGAAGACGTTGCGGCCGATCGCGCCGGCCCGCTTCACCTGGGCGTACCAGTTGGCCTTCACGGACGGCACGCCGTACACCTTGGAGCCGGGGCCGGCCGCGAGCCGGTCGGCGACCTCGGACTGGACCATGACGAGGGTGCGCTCGATGCTCGGGAACGTCTCCAGCATGTGCAGCAGCACCGGCACGGCGACGTTGTACGGCAGGTTGGCGACCAGCGCGGTCGGGGCCGGGCCCGGCAGCTCGGTCACCTGCATGGCGTCGGAGTGCACCAGCGCGAACCGGTCGGCGCGCTCCGGCATCCGCGCGTCGATCGTCGCGGGCAGGGCGGCGGCGAGGACGTCGTCGATCTCGACGGCGGTGACCCGGTCGGCCACCTCCAGCAGCGCCAGCGTGAGCGAGCCGAGCCCCGGGCCGACCTCCACGACCACGTCGTCGGGGCGGACGTCGGCGGTGCGGACGATCCGGCGGACCGTGTTGGCGTCGATGACGAAGTTCTGTCCGCGCTGCTTGGTGGGACGCACGCCGAGGGCCGCCGCCAGCTCACGGACGTCGGCGGGGCCCAGCAGGGCGTCGGGGGAGGTGCTCACGCGACAAGCCTAGCCGCGGGGCGACGGTGGTCCCGGCGGGCGGGGTCGGCGTCGGCGGCCGCTCGCCGGTGCTCCGGTCAGTAGCCGAAGGCGCGGGCCGTGTTGGCGCCGAGCGCGGTCGCCATCGCGTCCTCGGCGATGCCCCGCACCTGCGCCATCGCGCGCACGGTGACGGGGACGAGATAGGGCGCGTTGGGCCGCCCGCGGTAGGGCACGGGCGTCAGGAACGGCGCGTCCGTCTCCACCAGCACCAGCTCCAGCGGGGCGAGGGCGAGGGCGTCGCGCAGGTTCTGGGCGTTCTTGAAGGTCATGTTGCCGGCGAAGGACAGGTAGTACCCGGCGCGGGCGCAGACCTCGGCCATCTCGGCGTCGCCGGAGTAGCAGTGGAAGACGGTGCGCTCGGGGGCGCCCTCCTCCTTGAGGACGCGCAGTACGTCGGCGTGGGCGTCGCGGTCGTGGATGACCAGGGCCTTGCCGTGCCGCTTGGCGATCTCGATGTGGGCGCGGAACGAGCGCTCCTGCGCCGCCTTGCCCTCCTCGCCGGTGCGGAAGTGGTCGAGCCCCGTCTCGCCGACGGCCTTGACCTGGGGCAGCGCGGCCAGCCGGTCGATCTCGGCGAGCGCCTCGTCCAGCGCCGCGTCCCCGCCGGGTAGGCGCGCGCCCTGTCGGGACCACCCGTCCGGATCGCCGTGCACGATGCGGGGCGCCTCGTTGGGGTGCAGGGCGACGGCCGCGTGCACGGCGTCGTACGCCGCCGCCGTCTCGGCCGCCCACCGCGACCCGGCGACGTCGCACCCGACCTGCACGACCGTCGTCACCCCGACGGACGCGGCCTTGGCGAGCGCTTCCTCGACGGTCCCGTCCTGCATGTCGAGGTGGGTGTGCGAGTCGGCGACGGGCACCCGCAGGGGCTCGGGCAGCGGCGGAGCTTCGGCGTTGGACGGCATGACCCCGATCCTACGAAAGGGCCGACGAGGCCCGGACCGTACCTACCCCCCGGGGCCGCTACGCCCCCTTTTTCGCCGCCACCACCGCGTCGAAGACGACCCGCTTGGGCACGCCCGCCTCCACGGCCACCGCCGCGATGGCCTCCTTGCGTCGCTCCCCCGCCTCCTCCCGCACCCGCACCCGCCGCACCAGCTCCTCCGCGTCCGGTTCCTCGGCCCCCCGCTCGGGCGCGCCCTCCACGACCACGGTGATCTCCCCGCGCACCCCTTCGGCCGCCCACTGCGCCAGCTCGGCCAGCGGGCCCCGCCGGACCTCCTCGTACGTCTTGGTCAGCTCCCGGCAGACGGCGGCCCGGCGCTCGCCGCCGAACACCTCGGCCATCGCGGCGAGGGTGTCGTCGAGCCGGTGCGGGGCCTCGAAGTACACCAGCGTGCGCCGCTCGCCCGCGACCTCGCGCAGCCGCGACAGCCGCTCGCCGCCCTTCCTCGGCAGGAACCCCTCGAAGCAGAAGCGGTCGACGGGCAGCCCGGACAGCGCGAGCGCGGTCAGCACGGCGGACGGGCCGGGCACGGCGGTGACCTTGACGTCCCGCTCCACCGCGGCGGCGACCAGCCGGTACCCGGGGTCGGACACCGACGGCATGCCCGCGTCGGTGACGAGCAGCACGCGCGCGCCGCCCAGGAGTTCCTCGACCAGCTCGGGCGTGCGGGCGGACTCGTTGCCCTCGAAGTACGACACGACACGCCCCCTGGGGGTGACGTCGAGCGCCTGGGTGAGCCGCCGCAGCCGCCGTGTGTCCTCGGCGGCGATCACGTCGGCCCCCGCCAGTTCGGCGGCGAGCCGGGGCGGTGCGTCCGTGATGTCGCCGATGGGGGTGCCTGCCAGTACAAGGATTCCTGTCACGCCCCAATCGTCGCAGGGAACCTCGGGACTCCCACAGAAGCGTTCCCTACGATGGCGCGGTGACCAGTACCGCGTCCTCCACGGACACCCGGCAGGACCAGTCCTCCCCCGAGGGGCGGGCCGAGTCCTCGTGGCAGCAGCGGCTGCGCCGCTTCGGATACGCGCCGGCGGATCCCCGCGGCGACGTCCGGGACCGTCTGGTTCCGCCGTACGCCGGCGCCGAGCCGAGTCCGCGCATGTGGGCGGCGCTCGGCGTCGCCCACCCGCTCGCCGTGCGGATCAACCGCTGGGCGGGCTGGGCCGGACCGCTGCTGGTGGCGCTGTTCGCGGGGGTGCTGCGGTTCTGGCACCTGGGCAGCCCGAAGGACGTGATATTCGACGAGACGTACTACGCGAAGGACGCGTGGGCGATCGTCCACCGCGGCTACGAGGTCAACTGGGACAAGGAGGTCAACGACCTCATCCTCAACTCGGGCGGAAACGTTCCGATCCCCACGGACGCCGCGTACGTCGTCCATCCGCCGGTCGGGAAGTACGTGATCGGCCTGGGCGAGCTGATGTTCGGGTTCGATCCGTTCGGCTGGCGGTTCATGACCGCGCTGCTGGGCACGCTGTCGGTGCTAATGCTGTGCCGGATCGGGCGCCGGCTGCTGCGTTCCACGTTCCTCGGCTGCCTTGCGGGCGCGCTGATGGCGGTGGACGGGCTGCACTTCGTGATGAGCCGCACGGCGTTGCTGGACGGCGTGCTGATGTTCTTCGTGCTGGCGGCCTTCGGCTGTCTGCTGGTCGACCGGGACCGGGCGCGCGCGAGGCTGGCCGCGGCGCTCCCGGTGGACGAGGACGGCCGGGCGCGACCGGACGCGTACACGGCGGAGCACACCCGTCTGGGGTGGCGGCCCTGGCGGCTGGCGGCGGGCGTGATGCTGGGTCTGGCCTTCGGCACGAAGTGGAACGGCCTGTACTTCCTGGCCGCGTTCGGCGTGCTGACGGTCCTGTGGGACGCCGGCGCGCGCCGGGTGGCGGGCGCCCCGCACCCCTACCTCACGATGCTGAAGCGGGACGCCGGCTGGGCGTTCCTGTCGACGGTGCCGGTCGCGATCGCCACGTACGTCGCCTCCTGGACGGGCTGGATCCTCTCCCCCGACGACGGCAAGGGCGGCTACTACCGGAACTGGGCGGCGACGGACGGCAAGGACAGCGCCTGGTCGTGGCTGTTCCCCGACTGGTGGCGCAGCCTGTGGCACTACGAGAACCAGGTGTACGACTTCCACGTCGGCCTGCACTCGCCGCACACCTACGAGTCCAACCCGTGGACGTGGATCGTCACCGGCCGCCCGGTGTCCTTCTTCTACGAGGACCCCGACCCCGGCGTGGCCGGCTGCCCCGTCGACGCGGGCGGCAAGTGCGCCCGCGAGGTGCTGGCGCTGGGCACGCCGATGCTGTGGTGGGCGGCCTGCTTCGCGCTGCTGTACGTGCTGTGGCGCTGGTTCTTCCGCCGCGACTGGCGGGCGGGCGCCATCGCCTGCGGGATCGTGGCCGGCTACCTGCCCTGGTTCTTCTACCAGGAACGGACGATCTTCTTCTTCTACGCCGTGGTCTTCGTGCCGTTCCTGTGCCTGGCGGTGGCGATGCTGATCGGCGCCCTGCTCGGCCCGCCCCGCTCGGACGACGGCCGCCGGGTGGCGGGCGCGACGGGCGCGGGCGTCCTGGTGCTGCTGATCGCCTGGAACTTCATCTACTTCTGGCCCATCCACACCGGCCAGTCCATCCCGATCGACGACTGGCGGTCGCGGATGTGGCTGGATACCTGGGTTTAGCGGCCGGATACCCGGCGTTGGGCGGGTTCGGCAACAACGATCGGGAAAACTCCGGCCGCCGTTGTGGCATCCCGTGCCTACAGTGCGTGGGGACTACAACGGGAGGGGCGCTGCGATGCGCAGGGGGGTCAAGGTCGGCATCGTCGGCGGGGTGTTCGCCGCGATGGTCGGCGGTGCGGGGTACGGGGCGTTCAACGTGGTGTCCGCGCTGGACGGGGGCGGCGGGGACGGAGGCGGGGGCGCCGGTGGGACCGCGGCCGTGGAGACCGGGCCGCCCGGCGCGGACGAGGTGCGCGAGACCGCGCGGAAGTTCTTCGCCGCGTGGTCGAACGCCGATGGGGCCGCCGCGGCACGGCTCACCAACAACGCCGTCGAGGCGGAGCCGGTGCTGACCGCGTTCGGGGAGTCGGCGCACATCACCGACGTGAGGATCACGCCCGGCGCGGCGAAGGACAGCACCGTGCCGTTCTCCGTCGAGGGCAGGGTGTCGTTCGGGGGGAAGTCGAAGCCGATCGCCTACGACAGCGCGCTGACCGTCGTGCGTGGCGTGACCACCGGGCGGCCGCTGGTCGACTGGGAGCCGTCCGTCGTCCACCCCCGGCTGAAGGCGGGCGACACGCTGGTCACGGAGGAGTCGGCGAGCGCTCCAGTGGAGGCCCTGGACCGCGACGGGAAGGTGCTGTCGAGGAAGGAGTACCCCTCCCTCGGGCCGATCCTGGACACGCTGCGCAAGCGGTACGGCGACAAGGCGGGCGGCGAGCCCGGCGTCGAGCTGGTCGTGCGGCACGCGGCGGCCGAGGCGGCCGACACCCCGCTCGTGACCCTGTCCGAGGGGCGGCCGGGCCGGCTGCCGACCACGCTGAGCGCGGCCGTGCAGGCGGCGGCCGAGCGGGCGGTGCGGCGGTACGACGAGTCGTCCGTGGTCGCCCTCAAGCCCAGCACCGGCGAGGTGCTCGCGGTGGCGAACAACCGCGCGGACGCCTTCAACGCGGCCTTCGAGGGACGGGTCGCGCCCGGCTCCACGATGAAGATCGTCACCGCGGCGATGCTCATCGACAACGGCGTGACCACGATGAACGGCCCGGCGCCCTGCCCGCCCACCGCGACCTGGCAGAGCCAGACCTTCCAGAACCTCACCGGCATGCAGCCCGACGAGGGCGCCACCCTGGCGAACAGTTTCCTGCGCTCGTGCAACACGGCCTTCATCAAGCTCGTGGACGAGCAGCCGCTCACGGACGCGTCGCTGACGCAGGAGGCGCAGCAGCGGTTCGGGATCGGCCGGGACGACTGGAAGACCGGCATCACCTCCTTCGACGGCAGCGTCCCGCCGGTGGCCGGACCGGACCGCGCGGCTGGCGCGATCGGCCAGGGCCAGGTGCAGATGAACCCGCTGACCGTGGCGTCGGTGACGGCGACCGCGATGACGGGCGCGTTCCGGCAGCCGTATCTGGTCTCCCCGGACCTGGACGGCCGGCAGCTCGCCACCGCCGACGGCCTGCCCGCGAGCACGGCGGCCCAGCTCAAGCAGATGATGCGGCTGACCGCCACGCAGGGCACGGGCGCGTCGGCGATGAGCGGCCTCGGCGGCGACATCGGGGCGAAGACCGGCTCGGCCGAGGTCGCGGGGCAGGCCACGTCGGACAGCTGGTTCACCGGCTTCCGCAACGACCTCGCGGCGGCGGCCATGACCAAGGAGGGCGGCCGCGGTGGTGAGGCGGCCGGCCCCATCGTGGCGGACGTGCTGCGGGCAGGAGGCTGAACCGCTCCACAGGACGGGACTCTAAGGTGGTCGCCGTCGTTGGATGCGTGAGGCGGACGAGGGCGCCCCGGGTGACGGGGGCAGGGCCGGGACAGCGCGGAGGATCGGGAAGCAGTGGGCAAGAGAAGGCGTGTCGCCGAGCGACGGAAGACGAATCCCGCCCTCATCGGCGGGGTGATCGCCGTGGCCGCCGCCGGGGCCGGGGTCGGCGCCTACGCGCTCTTCGCCGGCGGCGGCACGACCGGGACCGCCGCGAGCGCCGCCCACCAGCAGGTGCGGTCGGTGCGGACCGGCCCTCTCACCGCCGACGAGGTCGACGGGGCGGCGACCCGTTTCCTCACCGCCTGGCAGCGGGGCGACGCCGCGAAGGCCGCCCGCGCCACCGACGACGCCAAGGCCGCCAAGGCCCTGCTCGCCGGTCACGCGAAGGACGCCCGGATCACGGACCTCGCACTCACTCCCGGCGTCCGCAAGGGCGACCGCGTCGCCTTCACCGTCCGGGGCGAGGTGCGCCACGGCGACACCGCGAAGCCGCTGACGTACCGCAGCGCGCTGACCGTCGTCCGCGACGGCGGCGACGGCGAGCCGGTGGTCGACTGGCGGCCCTCCGTCGTCCACCCCGACCTGCGCGAGGGCGACCGGCTGGTCACGGGCGAGGCCGGCGACCCGCCCGTGACGGCGCTGGACCGCGACGGCGGGAAGCTGACCACGAAGAAGTACCCGTCGCTGGGGCCGGTGCTGGACGGGCTGCGCGAGAAGTACGGCAGCACGGCCGGCGGCACGGCGGGCGTCGAGTTGCGTGTGGTGCGCGGCAAGGCGTCCACGGCGAAGAAGCTGTCCGACAAGACGCTGCTGGAGCTGAGCGAGGGCACCCCGGGCACGGTGAGGACGACGCTCAGCCCGCGCCTGCAGGCCGCCGCCGAGAAGCAGGTCGCCGCGAAGTCCCGGGCGTCGGTGGTGGTGCTGCGCCCGTCCACGGGCGAGATCCTCGCGGTGGCGAACTCCTCCCCCGGCTTCAACACCGCCTTCCAGGGCTCGCTCGCGCCCGGATCCACGATGAAGGTCATCACCGCGTCGCTGCTGATCGAGAAGGGGCTGGCGTCGGCGGACAAGGCGCACCCCTGCCCGAAGTACTTCACCTACGGCGGCTGGAAGTTCCACAATGACGACAAGTTCAGGATCGAGGACGGCACCTTCAAGGCCAGCTTCGCCCGGTCCTGCAACACGGCCTTCATCAGCCGGGCGCCGAAGCTGGAGGACGACGACCTGACCGAGCAGGCGCAGCAGGTCTTCGGCCTGTCGCTGAACAACTGGGCGGTCGGCGTGCCCACCTTCGACGGCTCGGTGCCGGTGCAGACGAAGGCCCCGATGGGGGCGTCGCTGATCGGGCAGGGCGGGGTGCGGATGAACCCGCTGAACATGGCGTCGGTGTCGGCGACCGTGAAGTCGGGGGTGTTCCGGCAGCCGTATCTGGTGTCCCCGTCGGTGGACGGGCGGACGCTCGCGAAGGCGGCGCGCACGATGTCCGGGGGCACGCTGGCGCAGTTGCGGGAGCTGATGGCGTACACGGCGGCGTACGGCACGGCGGCGGAGGCGATGGCCGGGGTCACCGGCGACGTCGGCGCGAAGACGGGGTCGGCGGAGGTCGACGGCCAGAAGAAGCCGAACGGGTGGTTCACCGCGTACCGGGGCGACCTCGCGGCGGCGGGCGTCGTCCAGGCGGCGGGGCACGGCGGCGAGACGGCGGGCCCGATCGTGGCCGCGCTGCTCAAGCACGGCGGCTGATCGGGCGGCGCTGCTCGAGCAGCAGGGCGGCCGATCGGGGCGGCGCTGCCCCGGAAACAGGGCGGCCGATCGGGGCGGCCCGGCGGCGGGGCGGCTTGGTCGGCCGCCCCCGGTCCGCAGCGGGCGCGGCCCCTACGGCGGGCAGCCCGCGTCCGGTCAGTGGTGCACCGGCGTCTCAGTGGTGCACCGGCGTCGTGGCCTCGGCATGGGTGCGCCGCAGGAAGCGCACCAGCGTCTTCGACTCGAACTCGACGACCGAGACGCCGTGCGCCGTGTGGAACTCGACCACGGCCTGAACGCGCCCGCACGGCCACACCCGTACGTCGCCCGAGCCGGCCGGGGCGCGCAGGCCCTGTTCCAGCACCTCGCGGGAACAGGCCCACTCCTGGGCGCCCGGCAGGGCGATGCGGACCGTGCGCGGATCGCTGTCGGGGTCGTAGCGCAGGACGACCGGAACCGCTCCGTGTTCCTCGGACGCCCCGGCGTCCATGTCCGTGACGATGTGTGCTCGCGCGTACTGTTCGACTACAGACATCGGACGGCCCCTTTACTCAGCGTGGCCTGTGCGGAAGCCATGAATCCGCTCCCAGTCCAATGTCCCACAATCCGGGAATCACACCTCCCGGAGCAATCCGGTTCGGCCCCTTTAGCACATCGAGACGCTCTCGCTCTTGCAAAGCGTTCGCATTAAGCCACTATCATCGAACGGTGCATGTACCTGACGGATTCATCAACGCGCCCCTCTCCGTCGCGGCCGGAGCCGTCGCCGCCGGCGCCGTCGCCGTGAGCCTGCGCGGCGCGCGCCGCGAACTGGACGAGCGCACCGCACCGCTGGCCGGGCTGGTGGCGGCGTTCATCTTCGCCGTGCAGATGCTGAACTTCCCGGTCGCCGCCGGGACCAGCGGACATCTGCTCGGCGGAGCCCTGGCCGCGATACTCGTCGGCCCCTACACAGGCGTGCTGTGCATATCCGTGGTCCTGCTGATGCAGGGCATCCTCTTCGCGGACGGCGGCCTGACCGCGCTCGGCGTGAACATCACCGACATGGCCGTCGTCGGAACCGTCGTCGCCTACCCCGTCTTCCGGGGTCTGGTGAAGGTGCTGCCGCGTTCCCGGCGGTCGATCACCGCCGCCTCCTTCGTCGCCGCGCTGCTGTCGGTGCCGGCCGCCGCCGTCGCCTTCACGTTCCTGTACTGGCTCGGCGGCACCGCCGACGTCTCCATCGGCAAGGTCGCCACCGCCATGGTCGGCGTCCACCTCCTCATCGGCATCGGCGAGGCCGCGATCACGGCGCTGACGGTCGGCGCGGTCGTCGCCGTACGGCCGGACCTGGTGTACGGCGCCCGGGACCTGCGCCGGCCGCTGAAGCTGCGGGTCGGCGGCGAGCTGGTCGACGCCCCGGCCCCGGAGCCCGAGCCGGCCCGCGCGCGTTCGCCGCGCACGGTGTGGATCGCCGGTCTGGCCGCCTCCCTGGTGCTCGCCGGGTTCGTCAGCTTCTACGCCTCCGCCAGCCCCGACGGCCTGGAGAAGGTCGCCGCCGACAACGGCATCGACGAGAAGGCCGAGGAGCACGCCGTCGCCGACTCGCCGCTCGCCGACTACGGCGTCGAGGACGTCGAGGACGCCCGGCTGTCCGGGGGCCTCGCGGGGGTGATCGGCGTCGGCGTGACCGTCGTCGCGGGCACCGCCGTCTTCTGGTCGGTGCGCCGCCGCCGCAGCGACGAGCCGGCCGGCCCCGCGGACGTGCCGGCCGCCCGCCCGAGCGCCTGACATGGGCGCCGGACACGCGCACAAGCTGTACCGGCACGGGCACTCGCCCGTGCACGCTCTGCCGCCGCACACCAAGCTCGCGGCCGTCTTCGCGTTCGTGGTGGTCGTGGTGTCCACCCCGCGCGAGGCGATGTGGGCCTTCGGGGTCTACGCCGTGCTGCTGGCGGTGGTCGCGGTCGTCGCGCGCGTGCCGGCCCCGTTCCTGCTCAAGCGGCTGCTGATCGAGGTGCCGTTCGTCGCGTTCGCGGTGCTGCTGCCGTTCGTCGCGGAGGGCGAGCGCACGGAGGTGCTGGGCGTGTCGCTCAGCGTCAGCGGTCTGTGGGGTGCCTGGAACGTCCTCGCCAAGGGCACCCTCGGCGTCGCCGCCTCCGTGCTGCTGGCGTCCACCACCGAACTGCGCGAGCTGCTGCTCGGCCTGCAACGGCTGAAGCTGCCGCCGCTGCTGGTGCAGATCGCCTCCTTCATGATCCGCTACGGCGACGTCATCGCCGACGAGATGCGGCGGATGCGGATCGCCCGGGAGTCCCGCGGTTTCGAGGCGCGCGGCGTGCGGCACTGGGGCGTGCTGGCGAAGTCGGCGGGCGCGCTGTTCATCCGGTCCTACGAGCGCGGCGAGCGCGTGCACCTGGCGATGATCAGCCGCGGGTACGCCGGGTCCATGCCGGTGATCGACGAGGTGACCGCGTCGCGGGCGCAGTGGTCGGGCGCGTTCGCCCTCCCGGCGACCGCTCTCGCCGTCTGTCTGCTGGGATGGGTGCTGTGACTGCTTCCCTCGAGGTCTCGGGCCTCGCCTTCGCCTACCCCGACGGCCACCAGGCCCTGTTCGGCGTGGGCTTCCGGATCGAGCGCGGCGAACGGGTCGCGCTGCTCGGGCCGAACGGCGCGGGCAAGACGACGCTCGTGCTGCACCTCAACGGCATCCTCGGCGGCGGCACGGGCAGCGTGACGGTCGCCGGGCTGCCGGTCGGACGCAAGCACATGGCGGAGATCCGGCGCCGGGTCGGGATCGTCTTCCAGGACCCGGACGACCAGTTGTTCATGCCGACCGTGCGCGAGGACGTCGCCTTCGGCCCGGCGGCGGCCGGGCTGAAGGGGCCGGAGCTGGAGGCGCGCGTGGACCGGGCGCTGGAGCAGGTCGGGATGGCCGCGTTCAAGGACCGGCCGCCGCACCATCTGTCCTTCGGGCAGCGCCGGCGGGTCGCGGTGGCGACGGTGCTGGCGATGGAGCCGGAGATCCTCGTCCTGGACGAGCCGTCGTCCAACCTCGACCCCGCCTCCCGCCGCGAACTCGCCGACATCCTGCGCTCGTTGGACGTCACCGTCCTCATGGTCACCCACGACCTGCCCTACGCGCTGGAGCTGTGCCCGCGCTCGCTGATCCTCAGCGACGGCGTGATCGCCGCCGACGGCCCGACCGGCACCCTGCTCTCCGACGAGCAGCTGATGCGCGCCCACCGGCTGGAGCTGCCCTTCGGG
Organism: Streptomyces sp. NPDC046379; assembly: GCF_055587785.1. NCBI lineage: Bacteria > Bacillati > Actinomycetota > Actinomycetes > Kitasatosporales > Streptomycetaceae > Streptomyces > Streptomyces sp. NPDC046379. Next base: position 72,763 of record NZ_JBVJFP010000015.1, on the reverse strand, counting down.
TTCGACCCCAGGTCCGTGACAATGGGCGCGTGACGCGACACGAGAACGCCCGGGACGACGCCGTCGCCGTCGAGGAAGGGGCTCAGGCGCCGGAAGGGTCGCTGCTCCTGGACGAGCAGCTGTGCTTCGCGCTGTACGCCGCCCAGCGGGCGGTGACGGCCGCCTACCGGCCGCTCCTGGACGAACTCGGGCTCACCTACCCGCAGTACCTGGTGCTGCTGGTGCTGTGGGAGCGCGGCGAGACGACGGTGAAGGACCTGGCCGCCGCCCTGCGCCTGGACTACGGCACCGTCTCGCCGCTGCTCAAGCGGCTCCAGGCGGCCGCCTCGCGGTCGCCCTCAGCGTCTCCCTGCCGGTGCTGGACGCGCAGGTCGCGGCCCGGCTGGTCGACGCGGCGCACGAGGTGTGCCCGTACTCGAACGCGACCCGCGGGAACGTCGACGTGACGATTCTGCTGGGATAGCGGGGATCGGGCGGCCGGAATCGGCCGGTGGGCGGGGGCGTTGCAGGGAGCGTGACGCCGCGAGGGAACGGGAGTACGGACGTGGATGTGAACGGCACGGTCGCCGAGGGCTTCGAACCGGTCGGGGACGCGTTCGTCCGCAACTTCGAGGTGCTCGGCGACCGGGGCGCGGCCGTCTCCGTCTACCGGGACGGGCGCCGGGTCGTCGACCTGTGGGCCGGGGTCCGGGACGTCGACGGCACGGACGGGTCGGCGCCCTGGGAGCGCGGCACCGCGCAGATCGTGCGCAGCGCGACGAAGGGCGTGGCGGCGGCCGTGGTGCTGCTGCTGCACCAGCGCGGGTTGCTGGACCTGGACGCGCCGGTGGCGGCGTACTGGCCGGAGTTCAAGGCGGGCGGCAAGGAGCGGGTCCTGGTGCGGGACGTGCTCGCCCACCGGGCCGGGGTGCCGGTGCTGGACCGCCCGCTGGACGCGCGGGAGGCGCTGGACCCGGAGCGGGGGCCGGCGGCCGTGGCGGCGCAGGCCCCGGTGTGGGAGCCCGGCACGGACCACGGCTACCACGCGCTGACGTACGGCTGGATGGTGGACGAGCTGACCCGGCGGGTCACCGGGCGGCGGACAGGCGAGTGGCTCGCGGCGGAGGTCACCGGGCCGCGCGGCCTGGAGCTGTGGCTGGGGCTGCCCGAGGCGGAGACCGGGCGCGTGGGGCGGGTCGGCGAGACCGAGGCGCCGTCGGCCGGCGGCGCCCTGCGCACCCGGCCCAAGCGTGCGGTGGCCGAGGCCTACCGGGACCCCGGCTCCCTCACCCGGCGGGCCTTCGCGGCCGTGACGCCGTTCCCCGACCAGAACGACCCCGCATACCGCGCCGCGTCCCTGCCCGCGACGAACGGCATCGCCACGGCGGACGGCCTGGCCCGTTTCTACGCCTCGCTGATCGGCGAAGTGGACGGCGAGCGGGCCCTTTTCACGCCGGAGACGGTGGAACTGGCCCGGCGTGAGCACGCGTCGGGGCCGGACCGGGTGCTGGTGGTCAACACCCGTTTCGGCCTGGGCTACATGCTGCACGGCGGGGCCTCGCCACTGCTGTCGCCCGGCTCCTTCGGCCACCCGGGCCGGGGCGGCGCCCTCGCGTTCGCCGATCCGGAGGCCGGCGTCGCCTTCGCCTATGTGACGAACGGCTTCCGCAAGAGCGTCACGGCCGACCCGAGGGCGCAGGCGCTGGTGACGGCGGTACGGCAGTCGCTGGGCCGCTGACCGGGCTCACACGTGGATCGGGTGCGAGGTCCGTCCCGACGCCTCGTCGATCTCGTCGTGCGCCTTGGTGAGCAGCCGCATCGCCAGCTCGTTCAGTGCCCGGGCGCCGGCGATCTCCTCGCCCACCCGGGGCTGGTTGGGGTCGGTGCGGTGCCGGGTGGCGTGCCCGTGGGCGCGCACCTCGCTCCCGTCCGGCAAGCGCACCAGCGCGGCCGCTTTCGTGTGCTGGTCGTCCTCCTGGAACTCCAGCTCGACGTGCCATCCCACTGCGGTGTGCATCATGACGATCACCTCCGGAAGACCTCCTTCCAGGGTGCGCCCGACGGGGCACGGGCGCACCCACGCGGGCGGCCACCGGACAGCCACCGGGCCGCTACCGGCGTTCGCGCACGTCCACGAGGTCGCCGCCGGCGTGGGCGATCAGCGTCTTGGGCTCCATCGGGAACACGGTGTGGGGGTCGCCGGCGGCGGCCCAGACGACGTCGTGGGCGAGCAGCCCACGGTCGGCGAGCACGCGCGTGCGCGTCCGGTGGCCGAAGGGCGGGACGCCGCCGATGGCGTACCCGGTGACCTCGCGCACGACCGCGGCGTCGGCGCGCGTGACGCGCTGCGCGCCGAGCGCCTCGCGCACCAGCCCGAGGTCGACGCGGGAGGCGCCGTCCATGAGCACCAGGACGGGGACGCCGTCGGCCGCGAAGACCAGTGACTTGTAGATCTGACCCAGCTCGCATCCGATGGCCGCGGCCGCCTCGGCGGCGGTCCGGGTGGCCTCGGGAAATCTCCGTGCCCGCTCGCCGACGTCCCCGAGCCCCAGCTCCCGCAGAGCCTCGCCGAACCGCGGATGCACCGCACCACTCGTCGTCATACGGGGCACGCTAACGGCGTGAGCGGCGCGGACGCGACCGAGTTACCCCGGTACGGCATGACGGCGGGCGCCACGGCCGGAGGCCTCCGTGCGCCGCTCCCTCCCCGCCGCCGCGGCCGTCGCGGTCGCCTCCGCAGCCGTCCTCGCCGGCGGCTGCACCGGCCCTGCCGAAACCGCCGCCCCCGCGCAGAGCCGTCCCGCGCAGCCCTCCGCCGAGCAGACGCCCGCCGAGCGGCCCCCGGCCGGAGGAACGCCGTGGCCTTCCGGACTGGAACTCTCCCCTCCAGGCCCGGTTCCTCGTCGCCGAGACGACCGGCACCCGCGGCAGGGACCTCCCCGGGCCTTGACCGGCGGACGTACTCCGTCCACGCCCACTGCACCGGCGAGGGCCGGGTGACCCGGTCGACCGGGACGGCGGGGGCGAGCCCCATCCGGTGGCATGCGACGGCGCGCCCACGGCCGGTGTCGTGCACACGCCAGAGAAAGCCGCAGCTCCTCGCCGTCCGGGTGAGCGGCGGCGCCGTCGTCCGGAGGATCGCCGTCGTCTCGGGCAGCCACCGGGGCTGACGTCCCGGCGGCACGAAGAAGCCGGTGAGGGCCTGCCCCGTCCCCACGGTGCCCTCACCGGCTTGTCTGCGGCGTGTCAGACGCGCGCCAGCGCCCGGTCCTCGTCCGTGTCGTCGGCCGGACCCGACAGGTCGCGCAGGCCCTCGCCCTCGACGTCGACGTTGGGCAGGGCGCGGTCGAGCCACTTCGGCAGCCACCAGGCCCTCTTGCCCAGCAGCGCCAGGACCGCCGGGACGATGGCCATGCGGACCACGAATGCGTCGAAGAAGACCGCGATCGCGAGGCCGAAGCCGATCATCTTGACCATGGACTCGCTGGAGCCGATGAAGCCCGCGAAGACCGCCATCATGATGACCGCCGCCGCCGTGACGACCCGCGCACCGTGCCTGAAGCCGGTGACGACCGCCTGGCTCGGGCTCTCGCCGTGGACGTACGCCTCGCGCATCCGGGTCACGAGGAACACCTCGTAGTCCATCGCCAGGCCGAAGACCACGCCGACCATGAAGATCGGCATCATCGACATGACCGGACCGGTCTCCTCGACGCCCATCAGGCCGGCCAGCCAGCCCCACTGGAAGACCGCGACCACGGCGCCGAGGGCCGCCATCACGGAGAGCAGGAAGCCGAGAGCCGCCTTCAGCGGGACCAGGACCGAGCGGAAGACCACGATCAGGAGGAGGAAGGCCAGGCCGACCACCAGGATCAGGTACGGCACCAGCGCGTCGTTCAGCTTCTGCGAGACGTCGATGTTCATCGCCGTCGAACCGGTGACCAGGACCGTGGCCCCGGTGTCCGCCTTGATGCCGGCGCCGGTGTCCCGGATGGCGTGGACCAGGTCCTCCGTGGTGACCGAGGACGGCTTGGCGTCGGGGATCACGGTGATCGTCGCCGTGTCGCCGGACTTGTTCGGCGCCGGCGGGGTCACGGTGACGACGTCGTCCAGACCCTTGATGTCGTCGACGACGCCGTTGAACACCTCGGTCGGGTCGTCGGCGCCCTTGGCGTCGGTGACCACCATCAGCGGGCCGTTGAAGCCGGGACCGAAGCCCTCGGACAGCAGGTCGTAGGCCCGGCGCTGGGTGGTGGAGGTCGGCTGGGAGCCGTCGTCGGGCAGGCCCAGCTCCAGCGAGGCCGCGGGGACCGCCGCCGCGCCGAGGCCGATCACGCCCAGCAGCAGCACGGCCACCGGACGGCGGACGACGAAGCTCGCCCAGCGGGTGCCCATGTTCGGGCGGGCCGCCCCGCCGTCCTGGTTCTTCTTGCGCCCGCCGCCGAGCAGCTTGCCCTTCTCGCCCGCCGGACGGACCTTGCGGCCCGCGTAGCCGAGGAGCGCCGGGATCATGGTGAGCGCGATCAGGACCGCGATGGCGACGGTGCCCGCCGCCGCGACGCCCATCTTCGTGAGCATCGGGATGTTGACGACCGCGAGGCCGACCAGGGCGATCACGACGGTCAGACCGGCGAAGACGACCGCGGAGCCCGCGGTGCCGACGGCCCGGCCGGCCGCCTCCTCGCGCCCGCGGCCCTCGGCCAGTTCGGCCCGGTAGCGGGAGACGATGAACAGCGCGTAGTCGATGCCGACCGCGAGGCCGATCATCATCGCCAGAGTGGAGGTGGTGGAGCCCAGGTCCAGCGTGCTGGCGAGGGCGGTGATGGACGAGACGCCGATGCCGACGCCGATGAGCGCGGTGAGCAGCGGCATGCCGGCCGAGATCAGCGAGCCGAAGGTGATGACGAGGACCACCGCGGCGACCGCGATGCCGATGATCTCCGTGGTGCCGGTGTGCGGCACGGCCTGCAGCGCGTCACCGCCGATCTCGACGGTCAGCCCGGCGTCCCGCGCCTGCTGGGCGGCGTCCTCCAGGGCCTCCTTGGTGGACTCCTCCAGCTCCATGCCGGAGACGTCGTAGCGCACCGACGCGTAGGCGATCGCGCCGTCCTTGCTGACGGCGTTCTCCGTGTACGGGTCGGCGACGGAGGCCACCTCGGAGCCGCCGGACAGCTCCTTCACCGTCTCCTGGACGGTCTCCTTGGGGCCGGCGTCGGTCATCTTCTCGCCGGCCGGCGCCTTGAAGACGACCCGTGCGGTCGCTCCGTCGGCGCTCATGCCGGGGAAGCGCTCCTCCAGCAGGTCGAAGGCCTTCTGGGCCTCGGTGCCGGGGATGGAGAAGGAGGCGGAGCCGGGGGTGGGGGCGCTCGCCGCGCCGACACCCGCCAGCGTCAGCAGCGCCACCCATATCAGGGCGACGAAGTGCCGTCGCCGAAAGGCGAACCGGCCGAGTTTGTAGAGGAACGTGGCCACGAGGGCGTACTCCCGGTCAGGTCGTGGGTACTTCAGGGCAGGGATGATCAGCCCGACGACGTGAGCGGTGACGTCAGGTGGTGCTGATGGTCGTGCTGCAGGTCGTGCCGCTGGGGAAGGGGGCTGGCAGGGGACTGTCAGTGAGCCGGAACGCCGAGGGCGGGGAGGACCACGGCGTCAATGTACGCGCGCAGGAACGCCTGCGTCGGTGGCTGGTCGTCGATCAGCGTCCGCGTCGCGAACGCCCCGACCAGCATGTGCACGATGTAGTCGAGCGCGGGGCGGTCCGGCTGGACCTCGCCGCGGTCGACGGCCCGCTGCATGACGCGCTGGAACTCGTCCATCTCGGGTTCGACGAGGAGTTCCTTGAACGCCTTGAGCAGATCCGCGTTGTTGTGCACCGCCATGGCCAGGGCCCGCATCAGCGCGGAGTTCTGGGCCATGGCGCAGTCGTCCTCGCGGGTCACCAGGGCGTGCAGGTCGCCCCGCAGCGACCCGGTGTCGATGTCGCCGATGGAGCCCGGCTTGCTGTGCCGCAGGGCCCGGACCACCAGCTCGGCCTTGCCGCCCCACTGGCGGTAGAGCGTCGCCTTGCTGGACCGGGTGCGGGCGGCCACGGCGTCCATGGTGAGGGCGTCGTAGCCGACCTCGCGGAGCAGGTCGAGCACCGCTTCGTACAGTTCGGCCTCGCGCTCGGGGGTGATCCGGCTGCGACGTGCCGTCGCCGTAGCCGTCACGGTCTCCGTCATGTCGTCCCACCTTCCCGTCGAACCGAATCCGTACGACACCGTTTCGTACAAGACGAAGGTAGCGCACCCACCCTGCGAAACGAAACCGTTTCGTTCGTGGTGTGGGTCACGCCGCGCGCTTCCACGCACCCCCGGCGCGCGCACCCGTGCGCCAAAGGCACGAGTTGCCCCGGTGCGTCCCAGGGAAAAGCATGGTGACGTGACCTATCTGCGCCTGCCCCACCTCAGCGGTGACCTGCTGTGCTTCGTCGCCGAGGACGACCTCTGGCTCGCCTCCGCCGACGGACCGGGCCGCGCCTGGCGGCTCACCGTCGACCGCACCAAGCTGGGGCACCCCCGCTTCTCGCCGGACGGCCGGCAGATCGCGTTCACGAGCTGGCGCACCCTCGTGCCCGAGCTGCACCTCGTCCCGGTGGACGGCGGGCCCGCGCGCCGGCTCACCCACTGGGGCAGCCCCGACACCCGCGTCTGCGGCTGGACGCCCCCCGACGCGGACGGACACAGCGACATCCTCGCCGTCGCCTCGCACGGCGAGCCCTTCTCCCACTTCACCTGGTCCTACAAGGTCTCCCCCGACGGCGACCCCGGCCGCAAACTCCCCTGGGGCCCGGTCACCGACATCCAGGTCGGCGACGTCGACGGCGAGCGCCGCACCCTCCTGCTGACCGGCACCCCGCCGCACGAACCGGCCTCCTGGAAGCGCTACCGGGGCGGCGCCACCGGCCGCCTCTGGCTGCACGGCCGACGGCTCCTCGCCGACCTGGAGGGCCATCTGCACTCCCCCCTGTTCGTCGGCGACCGGATCGCCTTCCTCTCCGACCACGAGGGCGTCGGCAACCTCTACTCCTGCGCCCACGACGGCTCCGACCTGCGCCGTCACACCGACCACGACGCCTTCTACGCCCGGCACGCCGCGAGCGACGGCGCCCGCGTCGTCTACCAGTGCGCCGGCGACCTGTGGATCGTGGACGACCTGTCGCCCGGCTCCCGGCCCCGCCGCCTCGACGTGCGCCTGAGCGGACCGCGCGCGGGCCGCCGTACGTACCAGGTCCCCGCGGCCCAGCACGTCGCCGGACTCTCGGTGGACGAGACGGGCCGGGCGAGCGCGGTCGTGGTGCGCGGCAGCCTGTACTGGCTCACCCACCGCGACGGTCCCGCCCGCACCATCGCCGACACCCCGGGCGTACGGGTCCGGCTCCCGGAGATGCTGGGCCCCGGCGGCCAGGTCGCCTACGTCACGGACGCGGAGGGCGAGGACGCGATCGAGATCGCCTCCCTGCCGCGCGCCACCGGCGTCCGCCCGCCGCGCCGGCTGGCCTCCGGGCGGCTGGGCCGGGTGCTGGAGCTGGTGTCCGACCCCCAGGGCGAACGCCTGGCCGTCGCCTCGCACGACGGGCGGCTGCTGCTGCTCGACGTGACCGAGGAAGGCTCGGCGGGCGGCGACGTGACCGAAGAGGGCGGGGCGGGCGGCGCGGTCACCGAGCTGGTCCGCTCCGACAACGGCCCCGTTCGCGACCTCGCCTTCTCCCCCGACGGCTCCTGGCTGGCCTGGTCGCATCCCGGCATCGGGCGTTCCCTGCGCCAGATCAGGCTCGCCAGGATCCAGGACCGGCTGATCGTGGACGTCACCAACGGCCGCTTCGAGGACGAGAACCCCGTCTTCACCAGCGACGGCCGCTATCTCGCCTTCCTGTCCTGGCGCGGCTTCGACCCGGTCTACGACGTGCACACCGGCGACCTGTCCTTCCCGCTGGGCTGCCGCCCCTATCTGGTCCCGCTGTCCTCGGCGACCCCGTCCCCGTTCGCGCTGTCGCCCGACGGGCGTCCGGCAGCGGGGGGCCTGGACCCGGTGGAGGACGAGGAGCCCGGCGACGGCAGCGCCCCCACCGTGGAGGTCGAGGGCCTGCCGAGCAGGGTCACGCCGTTCCCGGTGGCGGCCTCCAAGTACTCGGCGCTGTTCCCGGTCGCCGGCGGCGGACTGGTCTGGCTGCGCTGGCCGATCTCGGGCGCGCTGGGCGAGACCTTCGCCAACCCCGACGACACCACGGGCCGCCCGACGCTGGAGCACTTCACCATCAGCAAGGCGAAGAAGTCCGAACTCGTCTCCCACCTCGACTGGTTCGCGGTCAGCGGCGACGGCAGCCGGCTGGTCGTCGTCGACGAGGGGGACCTGCGCGCGGTGCCGGCCACCGAGCCCGGCGACGGCGACACGACCACCTGGATCGACCTGCGCCGCATCCTCCACGAGGTCGATCCGGGCGCGGAGTGGCGGCAGGCGTACGAGGAGGCGGGCCGGATCATCCGGGCCCACTTCTGGGACCCGGGGATGTGCGGCATCGACTGGGACGCGGTGCTCGCCCAGTACCGCCCGCTGGTCGAACGGGTCGCCTCCCCCGACGAGTTCGCCGACCTGCTGCGCGAGGTGCTCGGCGAACTGGGCACCTCCCACGCCTATGTCACCGCCGCCCGCCGCAACGAGGGGCCTCCGGTCTACCAGCGCCGGCAGGGCCTGCTCGGCGCCAACTTCGTGTGCCGGGACGGCCGGTGGATGGTCAAGCGGATCCTGCCCGGCGAGTCCTCCGACTCCAAGGCCCGCTCCCCGCTGGCCGGTTCGGGCGTCCGCGAGGGCGCGGTGCTCACCCATGTGGACGGGCGGCCGGTGGATCCGGTGACCGGCCCCCATCCGCTGCTCGCCGCGGCGGGCGGTACGACGGTGGAGCTGACCTTCGTCCCGGCGGAGGGCCAGGGCCGCTCCCGCCGGGTCGCGGTCGTCCCGCTGGTCGACGAGCGGCCGCTGCGCTACCAGGACTGGGTGGCCAAACGGCGCGAGGTGGTACGGGAGTTGAGCGGCGGGCAGTGCGGCTATCTGCACATCCCGGACATGGGCGGCTCGGGCTGGGCTCAGTTCAACCGCGATGTGCGCATGGAGATGTCCCGCCCGGCGCTCATCGTCGACGTGCGCGGCAACGCGGGCGGTCACATCAGCGAACTGGTGGTGGAGAAGCTGACCCGCACCATCCTGGGCTGGGACCTCACCCGCGACGCGCAGCCGGTGTCGTACGCCTCCAACGCCCCGCGCGGACCGGTGGTGGCGCTGGCGGACGAGGCGACGTCCTCCGACGGCGACATGATCACGGCCGCGTTCAAGCTGCTGAAGCTCGGGCCGGTGGTCGGGCAGCGGACGTGGGGCGGGGTGGTCGGCATGACCGGCCGGCACCGGCTGGGCGACGGCACGGTCATCACCGTGCCGATGAACGCGGCCTGGTTCGACGCGTACGGCTGGTCGGTCGAGAACCACGGCGTCGCCCCGGACGTGGAGTCCCTGCGCACCCCGCTGGACTGGGCGGAGGGGCGGTACGCCGAACTGGACGACGCGGTACGGCTGGCGCTGGAACTGCTGGAGAGCAATCCGCCCGCCTCCCCGCCCGACTACAGCGCCGTCCCCGACCGTTCACGCCCGAAGCTGCCGCCGCGGACGTGAGGGCATGAGGGCGACAACGGCGTGAGGACAGCACAGAAGGGGCGCCCCTTGGGGCGCCCCTTGCGCTGCTCCGGGACCGAGGTCACATGTCGTAGTCCTCGTCGAGACGGTCCTCGTCCCGCTCCCGCATCGGGTCGCGCTGCGGCTCGCGCTGCGGCTCGCGCTGCGGGTCCTGCTCACCGCCGCGGCGCTGCCCGATCCGCTCCTTGGCCTGGTCCATCTTGTCCTGGCCCTGCTCGCGGAGCTTGTCGGCCCGGTCCTGGAACTTGTCCTTCATACCCATGTGCGTTCACTCCTGGTCGTGGGTGAGGGAGGGTTCCCTCACGGCCTCGACCAGATTTGCACGGGCGGACAAAGCTCGCATTTCGATCAGTGACGGACCGTAGCGGAGCGTGGCCGGCCCGGACCGGCCCGGCGGATGCCCGACGTTTCCTACTTCTCGCGTACGGCGCGCTCCTGTTCGTCCGCCGCGCCGCCCGCCCCGACGAGCCCGATGCGCATGCCGTCCAGCCGGTCCGCGAAGCGCCGCATCTCGCGCTGCCCCACGGTCCCGATGAGCGCCGGCAGATACCCGCGCACGCCCTGCATCCCGCGCAGCCACCACTGCCCGTACACATGGGCCGACCGCCGCTCGATCCCGGCGACCATCCGGTCCACCGCGGGGCCCAGCGGATAGGTCTTGTTGGACGGCCACGGCAGCCGCTGCCGCAGCTCGCGCATGACGTCGTCCTGGTCGGCGCCGCGCACCATGTCGGTGTCCGTCCAGGACAGATAGGCGACGCCGACCTTCACGCCCTTGTGGCCGACCTCGGCGCGCAGGCTGTGCGCGTACGCTTCGACGCCCGACTTGGAGGCGCAGTACGCGCTCATCATCGGCGCCGGGGTGATCGCGGCGAGGGAGGCGACCTGGAGCAGATAGCCCCGGCTCGCCGTCAGCGCCGGCAGGAACGCCCGCGCGGTGACCGCCGATCCGACGAGGTTGACCTCGATGACCCGCCGCCAGGCGACCGGGTCGGACTCGGCGAAGGGGCCGCCGGTCGCGACACCGGCGTTGGCGACGACGATGTCGACCTTCCCGAACCGCTCCTCCACCTCGGCGGCGACCGCCGTCATGGCCTCGTGGTCGGTGACGTCGGCGTGCCAGACGCCGCTCTCGCCGTGCAGCCGGGACGCGACCTGCTTGAGGGCGTCCGGTTCCAGGCCGACCAGGGCCACCTTGGCGCCGCGCACCGACAGTTTGCGGGCGAGCAGCTCGCCGACCCCGCGCGCGGCCCCGGTGACGACCGCGACCCGTCCCTCCAGGCTCGTCCTGCTCATGCGCCCTCCTCGACCGGTGCGGCGACCGGTTCCTCGACGTCCTGGGCCGGTGCCGTGACCGGTTCCGTGCGCGGCCTTCCCGCCATGTGGGCGGTGACCAGTTCGCGGATCTTCGCCGTGATCAGCTCGGGAGCCTCCACCGGCGTCATGTGCCCCAGCCCCGGCAGCTCGGTCAGTCCGGTGCAGTCGGGCAGGGCGTCGGCCAGCCTGCGCGCGTGCACGGGCGGGGTCAGCCGGTCGCGCAGGCCCACGACGACGGCCGTCGGCACCGTCAGTTCCCGTGCCCCGTGGTCGAGGTCGAGCACGCCGAGGACCTGCGACCAGGCGTGCCGCGCCCGGCGGTGGCAGCCGTGCACGATCCGCGCGCACGCCTCCACCATCTCCGGGGACGAACCGGGGCCCATCGTCCCGTACTTGAGGATCCGGCGGGCGAGCGGCGTGACCGGTCCCAGCGGCGCGCGGGAGCCGAGGACCTGACGGGTGAGCACGGTGCGCAGCCGCCCGGGGCGCAGCGGCAGCACCGTCGACTCGTCGATCAGCCGCGAACTGCCCGTGCTGCACAAAAGCGCCGCCGCGGCGTGCTCCCGGAAGCCGTCCCGTCCGGCGGCGGCCAGGATCGTCATGGCGCCCATGGAGTGGCCGGCGATCACGGCCCGCTCGCCGGGCGCGAGGGTGGCGGCGAGGACGGCCTCGAGGTCGTCGGCGAGGGCGTCGGTGCCGCAGGCGGGGTGGGCGGGGGTGCGTCCGTGGCCGCGCTGGTCGTAGGCGATCACGCGGTGGTCGGCGGCCAGGGCGCGGATCTGGGCGGCCCAGAAGGCGGTGGAGCAGGTCCAGCCGTGGACCAGGACGACGGCGGGGGCGCCCTCGGGGCCGTGCACCTCGACGTGCAGCCGGGCGCCGTCGGCGGAGACGGCGGTGAGTTCGCGGGCGGCGACGGGCGGGGCGTAGGGGCCGGTGCGGACGTGGGCGATCCGGGCGGCGCGCGGCGTGCGGCTCGCGCGCGGTGAGCGGATCGTCGGACGGAGTGTGCGGCTCGTGCGCGGTGTGCGGCTCACGCGCCCACCTCCGCGGCCTGCCCGGCGGTGACGTCCCGTCCGGTCGCCGGGGGCCGCAGCACCTGGTACTCGGCGAGGTCGACGTGCTTGGTGGCGCGGCGGAACTCGCCGGTCGTGCCGGGCCATACGGTCGTGTTGCGCCCGCCCGCGTCGAGGTACCAGCTGGTGCAGCCGCCGGTGTTCCACACCGTGCGCTTCATCCGCTGCTGCACCCGGTCGGTCCAGGCGCGCACGGCCTGCGGGCGGGCGTCGAGGGCGGCCCGGCCCCCGAGGACGGTCAGCTGGCGCAGGTAGTCGGCCATGTAGTTCAGCTGGGACTCGATCATGAGGATCATGGAGGAGTTGCCGAGCCCGGTGTTGGGTCCGATGACCGTCATCCAGTTGGGGAAGCCGGACATCGACGCCCCGCGCAGGGCCTCCATGCCGTCCTTCCACGCCTCGGCGAGCGTCCGCCCGTCCGCGCCCACCACGCGCTCGGCGATGGGCATGTCGGTGACGTGGAAGCCGGTGCCGAAGACGATCGCGTCGACCTCGGCCTCGCTGCCGTCGGCGGCGACGAGGGTGGAGCCGCGCACCTCGCTCAGCCCGCTCGCCACGACGTCCACATTCGGCCGGGCGAGCGCCGGGTAGTAGGCGTTGGAGAGCAGGATGCGCTTGCAGCCGATGCGGTAGTCGGGGGTGAGCTTGGCGCGCAGCGCCGGGTCCTTGATGGCGCGGGCCATGTTGCGCTTGGCCAGCTGTTCGACCAGGCCCAGTTCGTTGGGGTGCTTGGTGAAGGCCTGGACCTGCAGTTCCCGGATGCCCCACAGCAGCCCGCGCCGCAGCCGGCCGGTCAGCGGCAGCGCCCGGTGCAGCGCGCGCTCGGGGCCGCTGATCGCGCGGTCCACGCGGGGCATGACCCAGGCGGGGGTGCGCTGGAAGAGGGTGAGCCGGGAGACCTCGGGCTGGATGGCGGGGACGATCTGGATGGCGGAGGCGCCCGTCCCGATCATCGCGACGCGCTTGCCGCGCAGGTCGTAGTCGTGGTCCCAGCGGGCGGAGTGGAAGACCCTGCCGGGGAAGGAGTCCAGGCCGGGGACGTCCGGGATCTTGGGGTCGGACAGCGGGCCGGTGGCGGACACGACGAAGTCGGCCGAGAGGTTGCCGCTCGCGGTCTCGATGTCCCAGCGCAGCAGCTCGCTGTTCCAGGTCATCCGCCGCACCTCGGAGCGGAACCGGATGTGCGGGCGGAGCCCGAAGGTGTCGGTCACCCGCTCCAGGTAGGCGCGGATGTGCTCCTGGCCGGAGAAGGTGCGCGGCCAGTCGGGGTTGGGTGCGAAGGAGAACGAGTACAGATGGGACGGCACGTCGCAGGCGCATCCCGGGTAACTGTTGTCGCGCCAGGTGCCGCCGACGCTGTCGGCCCGCTCCAGGACGACGAAGTCGGTGATTCCCTCGCGGCGCAGCCGCACGGCGGCCCCCAGCCCGCCGAAGCCCGATCCGACGACCGCGACCCGTACGTGCCTGCTTTCCTGCTGGTGTTGGTGCTCGGCCATCCCGAAGCCTCCACGCATCGCCTAGGACCTCGCCAGTAAACACTGGCGCAATGGGAGAGTAGAGCAGTGACGTACTGACCGGTAGGGGGCGTGACGAAGAAAGTTACCCTCGGTACGCCATAGGCTTCCGGCGTGGCAGAAGAGGCTGGACGACCCGCTGGACGACGCGAGTACCGCATGGAGGAGCTGGCCAGGCTGGCCGGCATCACGGTGCGCACCCTGCGCTTCTACCGCGAGCGCAAACTGATCGCGCCGCCCCGCAGGGAGGGCCGTATCGCCTGGTACGACGACCAGCACCTGGCGCGGCTGCGGACCATCTCGGCGCTGCTGGAGCGCGGCCACACCCTGAACGGCATCGCCGAGCTGGCGGAGGCCTTCGACCACGGCCGGGACGTCGGCGACCTCCTGGGCCTGGACGCCCCGACCGAGGAGACGCCGGTCCGGCTGACGCCCGAGGAACTCGCCGACCACTTCGCGGGCGAGGTCACCCCGGAGAACCTCGCCACCGCCCTGGAGCTGGGCTACCTCGGCACCGACGGCGAGGAGATCGTGCACATCAGCCGCCGGCTGCTGGAGGTGTCCTCGGCCCTGGTCCGCGAGGGCATCCCGCTGGCGGACGTGCTCGACGCCGGCAGGCGCGTGCGCGAGCACGCCGACGCCCTCGCGGAACTCTTCGCCGACCTGGTCCTGCGGCACGCCCCCGAGGAGGACCTCCAGCGCCTGCGCCCGCTGGCCCGCAGCGTGGTCGACGCGGAACTGTCCCTGGCCCTGGACCGCAGACTGCGCAAGAGGCCGGACTAGCCCTTGTCGTAGACCACGGTCACCGGCGCGTGGTCCGACCACCGCTCGGCGTGGGTCGCGGCCCGCTCCACGTACGCCTTGACCGCCCGCGCGGCGAGAGCGGGCGTGGCGACCTGGAGGTCGATCCGCCAGCCGGTGTCGTTGTCGAAGGCCCGCCCCCGGTACGACCACCAGCTGTACGGCCCCTCGACGTCCGGGTGCAGGGCCCGGACGACGTCGACGTACCCGCCCGCCCGCGGGTCGAGGACGGCGCCGAGCCACTCCCGCTCCTCCGGCAGGAAACCGGAGGACTTGGTGTTGCCCCGCCAGTTCTTCAGGTCGGCCTTCTCGTGCGCGATGTTCCAGTCCCCGCAGACGAGCACCTCGCGCCCGTCGGCGGCGGCCCGCTCGCGCAGCTCCTTGAGATACGCCAGGAACTCCCCCATGAACCGCATCTTCTCGTCCTGCCGCTCGGTGCCGACCTCGCCGGAGGGCAGATAGAGCGAGGCGACCGTCACACCGGGCAGGTCCGCCTCGACGTACCGGCCACTGGCGTCGAACTCCGACGACCCGAAACCGACCCGCACGGCGTCGGGCGCGCGCCGGGTGTAGAGCGAGACGCCCGCGCGCCCCTTGGCGGCGGCCGGGGCGTGGACGACGTGCCAGCCCTCCGGCCCCCGCACGGCCTCCGGCAGCTGCGCCGGCTCGGCCCGCACCTCCTGGAGACACAGCACGTCGGCGGAGGTTCCGGCCAGCCACTCCACGAAGCCCTTCTTCGCGGCGGCCCGCAGCCCGTTCACGTTCACAGAGGTCACAGTCAGCACCCGGGCACGATACCGGCACACTGGACCAGGCAACGTTCCCGATTCTGCATAGAAGTACGATACTTGACATGATTATTCGCCCCGTCCCGTTCGACCACCCCGACGCCGTGAAGCTCAACGACGAGGTCCAGGCCGAGTACCACGAGCGCTACGGCGACGGCGGCGACGCCACCGTCCTCGCCCCCGCGGATTTCCGGCCGCCGAACGGCGTCTATCTCATCGCCTACGACGAGGCCGACCGCCCCGTCGCCACGGGCGGCTGGCGCAGCCGCGACCAGAACGACGAGGGCAACGAGGACGGCGACGCCGAGCTGAAGCGCATGTTCGTGATCAAGGAGCTGCGCGGCCGTGGTCTCGCCCGCCGCATCCTGACCGCACTGGAGGACGACGCCCGCGACGCCGGCCGCGTCCGCATGGTCCTGGAGACCGGCACCCAGCAGCCCGAGGCGATCGCCCTCTACACGTCCAGCGGCTATGAGCCGTGCGCCAAGTTCGGCTACTACCGCCACCACGAGGCGAGCCGCTGCTACGCGAAGTTCCTCTGAATCCGGTTGACGAACCGAAGGGCGGGAAACGAAAAAGATCCCGCCCGATCAACCGATCGGGCGGGATCTGATCAACCAACTCCGGGTTTCCCCGGGGGTGGTTGTTGCGGTGGACCTGAGGGGATTTGAACCCCTGGCCCCCTCGATGCGAACGAGGTGCGCTACCGGACTGCGCCACAGGCCCTTGCAACGAGTGAAACTTTAGCACCCCGATCGGCGTGCTTGAAAATCCGTTCCCGCTACTCGTTGGCGGCGCGCGGTCGCTCCCCGTCCTCGTACTGGTCGTACTGGTCGAACAGCGGCGTGTGGCCCCGCTCCCGGGCCCGGCGGGCCGAGGCGGCGCGGCGGGCGTCGGTGCGGCCGTCGCCGTCGGCGCGGTCCGGGGCCCGCGCCGGCTCGGGGACGGCCGGCTGCTCGGGCTCCGCGACGGGGCCGGAGCGGGCCGAGCTCCACGCGTCGGGCGCGCCCAGGTCGACGTCGGCCGTGGCGCGCGGGGCGACCGGGGCCGTCACATACGTCGGCAGGGGCACCGGCACCGGCTCCCAGCTGTCGCCCCGGCCGGGCCGCAGCTGACGCTCGCGCTGCTGGTCGACCCACTCGGCGTGGTCGGTCTGCTCGACCAGGGCCCGTCGGTCCGCGGCGAGCGCCGCCATGCCGGAGTCGGTCTCCGGCTCGGGGTGGTGGTCCTCGGCGTCGTCGGCCTCGGCCTCCTCGGGCGCCTGCCGGCGCGGGCGACGGGCGCGCTCGCGCAGCCGCTGCGCGGCGTCCTCCGCCTGCCTCCGGTCCATCTGGTAGGCGAAGCGCCGGCGCTCCTGGGAGCGCAGATACGCGATGTACGCGCTGAGCAGCACGGCCGGCACGCCCGGCGCCCACAGGAAGGCCAGCCCGCCCACGGCCGCGACGATCGCGCCCGCCGTGAAGGCGAGGAACAGGACCACGGTGGTGCGCCGCCGCCGGGCGAGCACCTTCATGCGCTGGGCGCGCGCCGCTGCCGCCTCCGCGCCGGGCGCGTTGCGGGCGGCAGGCACCCGCCCCCGCACCGGTGCGCTCTCGGCGGCCGGCGCCGGCAGGGGCGCCTCGGTGCGGGGCCGGGCCGGGGGCACGGCGAAGGCCCGGACGTCCACCGAGTCGGTGACCGCGTCCGGGTCGTCCTGGCCGGGCTCCCCCTCGTCGGCGGAGCGCGCCTGCAGGTCCTTGGCGTACCGGCGCTCCATCCCCGCCCGTCCGGACAGGAGCCGGATGGCGGTGCTGAAGCGTTCCGTGGGACGGGCCTCGTTCAGCTCGTCCTGCCTACGGAGCCACATGGGCACCAAGTAGGCGGCCCAGGCCCCGACGATGACTGCGTAGATGAGGCCGCTGCTGCTCACGCCTCACACGGTAGAGGGGTTTGCGTGAGGCCATCTGCCAATTGAGCCGGTGTGTCGCACGATCCGGCTGATATTTCGAGCTTTTTTTGCGAACCATCCGATCAGCAAGCGGCCGGGCCGGTGAATTCTGTGGGCCGGATCGGTCATCCGCCGACCAATTTCGAACACCTATTCCATTTTTCAGTTCTGCGAGTTCGGCGGGCCGCTCCGCTGCTCGCTGCGCTGCTGCTCATCGCGCTGCCGCTCGGCCAGTCCCCGGGTGCGGCGCCAGCGGGTGAGCAGCCCGTCGGGGACTTCCTCCGCGGTGAGCGCGAAGACCAGGTGGTCGCGCCAGGCGCCGTCGATGTGGAGATAACGGGGACGCAGTCCCTCGTGCCGGAATCCGAGTTTCTCGACGACCCGGCGGCTCGGGCCGTTCTCGGGGCGAATGCAGACCTCGATGCGGTGCAGTCCCACGGTGCGGAAGCAGTGGTCCACGGCGAGCGCGACGGCGGTGGGCATCACCCCGCGCCCGGCCACCGCCTCGTCCACCCAGTAGCCGACGTGGCCCGAGCACATCGAGCCCCAGGTGATCCCGGCGACCGTGAGCTGCCCGACCAGCTGCCCCCGGTACTCGATGACGAACGGCAGCATCCGGCCCGCGCCCGCCTCGGAGCGCAGATGGCGGACCATCTGGCGGTAGGTCGGCCGGTGGGTGACCGGCCCGCCGGGTCCGGGCGGCGGGATGGTCGCCTCCCAGGGGCGCAGCCAGTCGCGGTTGCGCCGGTTGACCTCGCGCCAGGCACGCTGGTCGCGCAGCTTTATGGGCCGCAGGACGACATCGCCCTCCGCAAGCTCCACGGGCCAGGACGCGGTGTTCAGCTCGCACCCCCGCTTCCGGCGCCGGGTCCGGGATGGTCCCCGCCGCGCAACTGGTCCACGGCGTGCTTCAGCAGCGGCTCCAGCACGGCCAGACCGTCCTTCACGCCGCCGCTGGATCCGGGCAGGTTCACGATCAGCGTCCCGCCCGCCACCCCGGCCAGACCCCGGGAGAGCGCCGCCGTCGGCACCTTGTCCCGGCCGTACGCGCGGATGGCCTCCGCGATGCCGGGCACCTCGTGGTCGATCACCCGCCGGGTGGCCTCCGGGGTGCGGTCGGTGGGCGAGATGCCGGTGCCGCCGGTGGTGACGACGACGTCGTACCCGGCCTCGACTCCCGCGCGCAGGGCGGCCTCCACGGGGTCGCCGTCGGGGACCACCTGCGGGCCGTCCACCGTGAACCCGAAGCTCCGGAGGCCGTCCGCGACCAGCGGGCCGCCCTTGTCCTCGTAGACCCCGGCGGCGGCCCGGTTCGAGGCGGTGACGACGAGTGCGCGGTAGCTCATGCCCTGCTCCAGTCGCCGGACTTCCCGCCCGTCTTCTCCTCCACCCGCACGTCCGTGATGACCGCCTTCTTGTCGACCGCCTTGACCATGTCGATCACGGTGAGCGCGGCGACCGAGACCGCGGTGAGCGCCTCCATCTCGACGCCCGTGCGGTCCGTGGTCTTCACCGTGGCCGTGATCTCCACGGCGTCGTCCGCGACCGACAGGTCCAGTTTCACACCGGACACCGACAACGGGTGGCACAGCGGGATCAGGTCGGGGGTGCGCTTGGCGCCCATGATGCCCGCGATCCGCGCGGTGGCGAGGGCGTCGCCCTTGGGCAGGCCCTCGCCGCGCAGCAGCTCGACCACGCGGGGCGAGACCAGGACCCGTCCGCTCGCACGCGCGGTGCGTGCGGTGACGTCCTTGCCGGATACGTCGACCATGCGGGCGGCGCCCGCGTCGTCGAGGTGCGTGAGTCGGTCCTGCGTGCTCATCTGTGACGCTCCCGGTCCGGGCCCGGCGCCCCGCGGCGCTCGGGCCAGTCGTGGCGACACGGTACCGCCAACACGGGGCGGTCAGCCGAGCAGGACCACCTCGACGTCGGCGTCCGACGCGAGCGTCTCGACGTCCTCGGGAACGACGATCAGCGCGTCGGCGTGCGCGAGGGCGGCGACCAGATGGGAACCGGCCCCGCCGACCGGCCGCACCGTGCCCGCACCGGCGTCGTGGGCGCCGCGCAGGAACTGGCGGCGGCCCTGGGGCGAGGTCAGCTCCCGGTCGGCGACGAGCCTTGCCCGCGCGCGGGGCCGGTGCACGTCGGGGAGCCCCATCAGGGTGCGGATGGCCGGGCGGACGAACAGCTCGAAGGAGACGTACGACGACACCGGGTTGCCCGGCAGGGCCAGCAGCGGGGTGTGCTCGGGGCCGATGGTGCCGAACCCCTGGGGCTTGCCGGGCTGCATGGCGAGCTTGCGGAAGTCGACGCCCGCGCCCGGCTCGTCCTCGTCGCCGACGTGCGCCAGCGCCTCCTTGACGACGTCGTACGCCCCCACGCTCACCCCGCCCGTGGTGACCACGAGGTCGGCGCGGACGAGCTGGTCCTCGATGGTGGTGCGCAGGGTCTCGGCGTCGTCGGTGACGGCGCCCACGCGGTAGGCGATGGCGCCGGCGTCGCGGGCCGCCGCGGTCAGGGCGAAGCTGTTGGAGTCGTAGATCCGGCCGGGGCCCAGCTCCTCGCCGGGCTGCGCGAGTTCGCTGCCGGTGGACAGGACGACCACGCGCGGACGGGGCCGCACCCGGACGGTCCCACGCCCGATGGCGGCGAGCAGCGAGATCTGCGGCGGGCCGAGGATCGTGCCCGCCTCCAGGGCGCGGTCGCCGGCCCTCACGTCACTGCCCTTGGCGCGCACGTGGGCGCGCGCCTCGGCGGGCCGGTGCACCCGGACCTGCCCCGAGGCGCCCTCGGGGGCGACGCTGCGGGCGCGCATCCCGCTCACCGGGCCCTCGCCGAGCCCGCCGTCGGTCCACTCCACGGGGACCACCGCCTCGGCGCCGGGCGGCAGCGGGGCGCCGGTCATGATGCGGGCGGCCTGCCCCGGCCCCACCTGGAGGAGCTCGCCCTGGCCCGCCGCGATGTCCCCGATCACCTCGAGCACGGCGGGGAACTCCTCGCTCGCGCCCGCGACGTCCGCGACCCGCACCGCGTAGCCGTCCATGGAGCTGTTATCGAACGGCGGCAGGGAGACCGGCACCGTCACGTCGTCGACCAGGACGCAGCCCTGGGCGTCGAGCAGTTGCAGCTCGATGGGTTCCAAGGGGCGGACGGTGGCGAGGATGTCCTCCAGGTGTTCGTCCACCGACCACAGGTGGTCCTGGCCGGCGGCGCGGGGCGCGGCGGTGCTCAAAGCGACTGCATCTCCTCGGTGACGTATTTGCGGAGCCAGGTCCGGAACTCCGGTCCCAGATCCTCACGTTCGCACGCGAGTCTGACAATGGCACGCAGGTAGTCGCTGCGGTCGCCGGTGTCGTAGCGGCGGCCCTTGAAGACGACGCCGTGCACCGGGCCGCCCACCGTCTCGTCGGCGGCGAGCTGCTGGAGGGCGTCGGTCAGCTGGATCTCGCCGCCGCGGCCGGGCTCGGTCCGGCGCAGTACGGCGAAGATGCCCGGGTCGAGGACGTAGCGGCCGATGATGGCGTAGTTGGACGGGGCGTCCGCCGGATCCGGCTTCTCGACCAGCCCGTTCACCTTGACGACGTCGCTGTCCTCGGTGAGGTCGACGGCGGCGCAGCCGTAGAGGTGGATCTGCTCGGGCGCGACCTCCATGAGCGCCACGACGCTGCCGCCGCGCTGCTCCTGGACCTCGATCATGCGCTGGAGCAGGGGGTCGCGCGGGTCGATCAGATCGTCGCCGAGGAGGACGGCGAAGGGCTCCGAGCCGACGTGCGGGGCCGCGCACAGCACGGCGTGACCCAGCCCTCTGGGGTCGCCCTGGCGCACGTAGTGCATCGTGGCCAGGTCGCTCGACTCCTGCACCTTGGCGAGGCGGTGGGCGTCGCCCTTGCTCGCCAGGGCGGACTCCAGCTCGTAGTTGCGGTCGAAGTGATCCTCCAGCGGGCGCTTGTTGCGGCCCGTGACCATGAGGACGTCGTCGAGACCGGCGGCCACGGCCTCTTCGACCACATACTGGATCGCCGGTTTGTCGACCACCGGCAGCATCTCCTTGGGAGTGGCCTTGGTGGCCGGCAGGAACCGGGTGCCGAGGCCCGCTGCCGGGATGACAGCCTTGCTGATCCTGGGGTGTGACTGGGTCATGCACGCCACCATATCGGGTGCCTTTGCACGGAATCCGAGGCTCCGATTAATTCGCTCTCATATGAGCGCAATGCGAAGGCACAGCACACGGAGACGGGAGCGACGGTGAGTCACAGGGGACGTACGGCCGACAGTGACAAGCGGACATTGCGGCGGGAGATCCTCTCCATGAGGAACAGGTTGACGCCGGATGACGTACGGGTGGCGGCGGCCCGGTTGGCCGAACGGGCGCTCGAACTGCCCGAGCTGGCCGGGGCGGACACGGTGGCGGCGTACGTCTCCGTGGGCGCCGAGCCCGGCACGCTCGCCCTGCTGGACGCCCTCCGCGCGCGGGGGGTGCGTGTCCTGCTGCCGGTGCTGCTGCCCGACAACGACCTGGACTGGGGCGAGTACACCGGCGCCGGTGACCTCGTCACCGTGCGGCACGGCGGGCGGATGGCCCTGCTGGAGCCGGCCGGCGAGCGTCTCGGCCCGGACGCGGTGACGACCGCGGGCGCGGTCCTGCTGCCCGGCCTCGCGGTCGACGCGCGCGGGATGCGGCTCGGGCGCGGCGGCGGCTCCTACGACCGGGTCCTGGCCCGGCTGGAGCGTGCGGGGTCGCATCCCGCGCTGGTGGTGCTGCTGTACGACACGGAGGTGGTCGGGCACGTTCCGGCCGAGCCGCACGACCGGCCGGTGCGGGCCGTCGTGACGCCGTCGGGCGTACGCCGCTTCGGACGACCGGGGTAGGCCGCGCGCCGAGTGCAAGGGAAACGGCCCTCCACGCGCGCGTGGAGGGCCGTTTCCGTGCCGCCGGCCTTCGCCGGCCGGCGGCTCACGGCTTGAGCAGCAGGGTGTCCTCGGTGGACTTCTTCACGGCCTTCTCGGAGAACGACCAGTCCAGCAGCTCGCCCTTGGCCCACTTGTCCGTCTGGTCGGTGTAGTGGGCGTTGAAGGCGTGCCCGGAGGCGCCGGTGAGGTTGATCCACTTGGACTTGTCGAGATCGTCCAGGTTGACCACCATCCGCATGGAGGGAACCCAGACGACGCCGTAGCCGCCGGCCGCGTTCCAGCCGCTGGCGTTGACCGTCGCCTCGCCGCCGCTGAGCTTCCAGGGGCCGCGGTTGAGCGCCTTCTGCAGGAAGCCCGGGCCGTCGGTGCCGAGGGTCTGGTTCTTCAGGAACAGGCGGTGCAGCCGGCCCCAGCTCCAGGTGTCGATGTCCTTGCCGAGCTTGGCGGTCAGCTCCCAGCGGGCGTCGATCAGGGCCCGCCTGAACAGCTCGTCGCGGTTGTCGGCGCCGGGGCGGGTGCCCGCCGCGCGGGCCTGCCACCAGTCGCTGTCCTCGTCGTCCATCAGCCGGCGCACGACCTCGAACCAGCGGTCGCCGCCGTCCGGCTGGGCCTGGTCGGCGTCGCGCCGGCCGCACTCGCGCACCCGGCGGTCGTCGTCCACCGGACCGGTGGTGTCGACCGGCTCCACCCACAGGCACTGGCCCTTGACGCGCAGCTCCTTGGGCAGCTTGTTGCCGAACGCGAGCTTGAGGACGTTGCGCCAGACCGAGTTGAAGTACGCGGCGGCGGCCGAGTCGGCGTCCTGGGTGTAGTCCCAGCCCTCCAGCAGCTTCTGCGCCTCGCGGACGTCCTTGTCGCCGACGTCGATCTTCAGCAGCTGGGGCACGAGCAGCTTGGCGATCTCGCTGCTGTTGTCCAGCTGCATCTGGCGCATGTCCTCGGGAGACACCTTGCCGCCGCCCTTGATCTTCGACTCGATCAGGTCGGTGATCCGCTGGCTGCGCGCGCCGTAGCCCCAGTCCGTGGTGAGCGTGAACGGGTAGTCCTCGTCGACGACGGCCTGGTTGGCGGTGACGATGTAGCCGCGGTCGGGGTTGTACTCGTACGGCAGGGCGTCGCGCGGGATGTACTCCTTCCAGCGGTACTTCGGGTCCCACCCGGGCGCCGGGAGCGAGCCGTCGTGGCCCTCCGCGCGCGTGGGGATCTTCCCGGGCAGGGTGTAGCCGATGTTCCCGTCCGTGTCGGCGTAGACCAGGTTCTGCGACGGCACGTCGAACAGGGCCGCGGCGGAGCGGAACTCCTCCCAGCCGGAGGCCCGGTTCATCGCGAAGACGGCGTCCATGGTGGTGCCGGCCTCCAGCGCGGTCCAGCGCAGGGCGATGCCGTAGCCGTCGCCGCGGTCGGGCGCGGCGGTGTCGACGGCGGCCTTCTTGCCGACCGTCAGCAGTTCGTCGTCGCGGTCGGACAGCAGGGGGCCGTTGTTGGTCTCGCGGACCACGATCTCCTTGGGCGAGCCGCCGGCGACCTCGATGGTCTCCTCGCGCGTCTCGAACGGGACGACCTTGCCGCCGTACTGGTAGCCGTCGCCGGTGAGCTTCTCCAGGTAGAGGTCGGTGACGTCGACTCCGGAGTTGGTCATCCCCCAGGAGATGTCCCGGTTGTGGCCGATGATCACGCCGGGCAGGCCCGCGAAGGTGTAGCCGGAGACGTCGTAGCGGCACTTCTCGGAGACCGAGCGGCAGTGCAGGCCCATCTGGTACCAGACGGACGGCAGCGAGGCCGACAGGTGCGGGTCGTTGGCCAGCAGCGGCTTGCCGGTGATGGTGTGCTCGCCGCCGACGACCCAGGAGTTGGAGCCGATGCCGTTGCCGTTCACGCCGACGGCCTCGGGCAGGTCCTCCAGGGCGCCGTACAGGCCCGACAGCTGCGTCTGCAGGGCCGTGCCGGCGGCGGAGTCGGCGGCGGCCGGATCGGCGGTGCCCGTCCCCGGGGAGACCGCTCCCGTTCCGTCGCCCGTCTCCAGCGCACTGCCGGACGTGCCGTCCTCGCTCGCGGTCTCGCCCTGCTGGTACGTCCCGGTCGTCTCGTCGTACTGCCCCTCCTGCACGATCGCCTTGTTGCGGTCGTACGGGTAGGGCGGGTACAGGTCCTCGATCTGCTGCGGGCCGAGGCGGCTGGTCATCAGGGAGCGGTCGATCTCGTCCTGCATGTTGCCGCGCAGGTCCCAGGCCATCGCCTTGAGCCAGGACACCGAGTCGACCGGGGTCCACTTGCCGGGCCGGTAGTCGTTGCTGAAGCCCAGGGCCGCGTACTCCAGGGAGATGTCCTCCCCGTCCTTGCCCTCCAGGTAGGCGTTCACGCCCTTGGCGTACGCCTGGAGGTACTTCTTCGTCTCGGCCGAGAGCTTCTTGTCGTACTCCTCCCGCGCGACGCGCTCCCAGCCCAGGGTGCGCAGGAACTCGTCGTTGTCGACCTGGCTCTTGCCGAACATCTCCGACAGACGGCCGGCGGTCATGTGCCGGCGCACGTCCATCTCGTAGAACCGGTCCTGCGCCTGGACGAAGCCCTGCGCCATGAACAGGTCCTCCTCGGAGGAGGCGTAGATCTGCGGGATGCCGTAACCGTCCCGCCGGACGTCCACGGGGCCGGAGAGCCCGTCGAGCGTGATCGATCCCTTGGTCTGCGGGAAGGAGGCGCGCACGGTGCTGATGGTCCAGTACGCCCCGAAGGCGAGGCCGCCGACGACGGCCAGCACGAACACCAGCACGACCAGTCGGGCTCTGCGCCCCTTCTTCCTGCCGGACTTGCCGGGCTGCTGACCCGTTGAGGCGGTGGTGTTGGGGGGCATCGCTGTCCTTGCTGTCCTAACGCGAGCGGCAGGTCGGGCTGTGACTTTGAATGAGCGCTGGAGCAACCATAGGCGCAGCGCCCCGTGCGACTTGACGCGGAGTGGGGAACCGGCGCGGACGGACGTTCGATCTCCCCGGGTGAAGCGTCAAGAAATCGTCAAGAGTTAGGTAAGGTAATGAAGTAACCGCGTCAGGAAAAGCCCGGAAGGAACGGCCGCTGACTGTCCACGACCTCAACCAGCTCCTCCTCGTCTGCTCGCTCGTCCTGCTCGTCGCCGTGGCAGCGGTCCGGATCTCCTCGCGCAGCGGGCTCCCCAGCCTGCTCGTGTACCTGGGCATCGGCGTCCTCATGGGCCAGGACGGCATCGGCGGCATCCACTTCGACAACGCCGAACTGACCCAGGTCATCGGCTACGCGGCCCTCGTCGTGATCCTCGCCGAGGGCGGTCTGGGCACCAAGTGGAAGGAGGTCGGGCCGGCCCTGCCCTCCGCCACCGCGCTGGCGCTGGCCGGGGTCGCGGTGAGCGTCGGGATCACGGCGTCGGCGGCGCACTACCTGGTCGGTCTGGAGTGGCGGCAGGCTCTGATCATCGGCGCGGTCGTCTCCTCCACGGACGCCGCGGCCGTCTTCTCCGTGCTGCGCAGGATCCCCCTGCCCGCGCGGGTGACGGGCACCCTGGAGGCCGAGTCCGGCTTCAACGACGCCCCGGTGGTCATCCTGGTGGTGTCCTTCTCCGCCGCCGGCCACTTCGAGCACTGGTACGTGCTGCTGGGCGAGATCGCGCTGGAGCTGGTCATCGGGGCGGCCATCGGACTGGCCGTCGGCTGGCTGGGCTCCTGGGGGCTGCGGCACGTGGCGCTGCCCGCCTCCGGCCTCTACCCGATCGCCGTCCTGGCCATCGCCGTCACCGCGTACGCCGCGGGCGCGCTGGCCCACGGCAGCGGCTTCCTCGCCGTCTACCTCGCCTCGATGGTGATGGGCAACGCCCGCCTGCCGCACTGGCCCGCCACGCGCGGCTTCGCCGAGGGGCTCGGCTGGATCGCGCAGATCGGCATGTTCGTCCTGCTCGGCCTGCTGGTCACCCCGCACGAGCTGGGCGACGACTTCCTGCCCGCGCTGCTGATCGGGCTCGTGCTGACCATGGTGGCCCGCCCGCTGAGCGTGGTGCTGTGCCTGACGCCGTTCCGGGTGCCGTGGCAGGAGCAGACGCTGATGTCCTGGGCCGGGCTGCGCGGCGCGGTGCCCATCATCCTGGCGACCATCCCCATGGTGAGCGGCGTCGACGGCAGCCGGCGCATCTTCAACATCGTCTTCGTCCTGGTCGTCGTCTACACCCTGGTCCAGGGCCCGACCCTGCCCTGGCTGGCGCGCAAGCTGCACCTGGGCGACGGGTCGACCGCCTCCGACCTCGGCATCGAGTCGGCCCCGCTGGAGCGGCTGCGCGGGCATCTGCTGTCCGTTGCCATCCCCGAGGGGTCGCGGATGCACGGCGTCGAGGTCAACGAACTGCGGCTGCCCGCCGGGGCGGCGGTCACCCTCGTCGTGCGCGAGGGCAAGTCCTTCGTCCCGCTGCCCACGACCGTGCTGCGCCGCGGCGACGAACTCCTCGTGGTCGCCACCGACCCGGTCCGCGACGCCGCGGAACGCCGGCTGCGCGCGGTCGGCCACGGCGGCAAGCTGGCCGACTGGCTGGGCGCCACGGGAGAACCGCGGTGACGTGCGCACCTTCACAGGTGGACCGGCCGCCCCGCCCTGTACGATGAAGGCGCACGTTGATCGAACCACCTCTGCCTGACGCAGGGCTGGCGCGACCGCAAGGCGGCCGGAACGCCCCCCTCACTCCTGTGGGCGCCGGTATCTACCGCAGTTCCGCGCACGAGGACAGCTCTCGGCGCCCCCGCACGGGCGCGCTACCAGGCGGCAGAAAGGCACGGGCCGTGGCATCCACGGTCACCCGTCCGGCGAAGAACGCGCCGGCCCCCTCCCGCCCGGGATACGGGCAGCTGCTGCGCACCCGCGGCGCCTGGACGTTCCTGCTTCCCGGCTTCGCGGCACGCCAGCCGTTCGCGATGCTGACCCTGTCCATCGTCCTGCTGGTGCAGCACACCACCGGCTCCTACGGCGCCGCGGGCGCCGCCGCGGCCGTCACCGGCGTCTCCATGGCGCTGTTCGCCCCCTACAGCGGCCGGCTCGCGGACCGCTTCGGGCAGCGCGCCGTCCTGATCCCGGGCGTCCTGCTGCACACGGCCTCCGCCCTCGCCCTCACCGCTCTGGCGCTGTCCGGCGCTCCCCTGTGGGCGCTGTTCGCGGCGGCCGTCCCGACCGGCGCCTCGGTGCCGCAGATCGGGCCCATGGTGCGCGCCCGCTGGGGCGCGAAACTGCAGGGCTCGCCCCTGATGGGCACCGCCGCGGCCTTCGAGTCCGTCACCGACGAGCTGACCTTCGTCGTCGGCCCGCTGCTCGCCACCGCCCTGTGCACCGCCGTCGACCCCGCCGCGGGCCTGCTGACGGAGGCGGCGCTGACCCTGGTCGGCGGGCTGCTGTTCGCCGCGCAGCGCTCCACCCAGCCGGCCGTGGCCGCCGCCGGGCACGCGCGCGTGGAGCACGGTTCCGCGCTGCGCGTCCCCGGAGTGCGGGTGCTGATCGTCGCCTTCCTCGGCATCGGCTCCGTCTTCGGCGGCATGCAGGTGTCCCTGGCCGCGTTCACCGAGTCGATCGGCGAACCCGGCCTGAACGGCGTCCTGTACGGCGTCTTCGCCGCCGGCAACATGCTCGCGGGCATCGTCTGCGGCGCCGTCGCCTGGAAGGCCGCCCCGCACCGGCGCCTGGTCCTCGGCTACGGCGCCCTGGCGCTGGCCGCGTCGGGGCTGTGGGCGGCGGACTCGGTCCTGCTGCTCGCCGGGGCGGGTCTGTTGGTCGGCATGTGCATCGCGCCCGCGCTGATCACCGGCTACACCCTGGTGGAGGGCCTGGTCCCGGCCGGGGCGCGCACCGAGGCGTTCACCTGGCTCACCGGCGCGGTGGCGCTGGGGCAGGCCGCCGCCGTCACGGTCGCCGGACAGCTGGAGGACCGCCTGGGGGACGGCTCCGGGTTCCTGGTGCCGCTCGGCGGGACGGCGCTCGCGCTGGTGACGCTGGTGGCGCTGCGTTCCCGGCTCGTTCCGCGGCCCCAGGGGCGGACCGTCGCGCGTGGCGTCGGTCACCGCTCGGCGGTCGCAGTGGACTGATCCCGGGGAATGCGTCACTATGGACCGTCGTTAGCACTCATTGAGTGAGAGTGCCAGGAGGAAGACAGTGCCGACCTACCAGTACCAGTGCACCGAGTGCGGCGAGGGCCTCGAGGCGGTGCAGAAGTTCACCGACGACGCCCTGACCGACTGCCCCAACTGCGGTGGCCGCCTGAAGAAGGTGTTCTCCGCCGTCGGCATCGTCTTCAAGGGCTCCGGCTTCTACCGCAACGACAGCCGCGGCTCCTCGTCGAGCAGCTCGCCCGCGTCGTCCGCGAAGCCGGCCTCCTCGACGACCTCGTCCTCGGACTCGTCGTCGTCCTCCGGTTCCGGCACCTCCTCCTCCAGCGGCAGCACGGCCGCCTGAGACAGGTTCCCCGAGACCTCGTCGTCACCGGACGGCGAGGTCTCCGGCGTTTTCGCCACCGCTCCTCGGCTCCGTTCCACCGCCCGCTACTGTGCTGGTCATGGCGAACGCAGAGAGCGGTGCAACGGCCGGGACGGACGCGGTGCCGGAGGCAGAGGCGGCGAACAGCGCAGGGGCGGCGGCACGGGCCGAGGCGGCGAACGGCGGGCGGGCCGAGATCGGCGTCATCGGCGGGTCCGGCTTCTACTCCTTCCTGGACGACGTGACCGAGGTCCGGGTGGACACGCCCTACGGGCCGCCCAGCGACTCCCTCTTCGTCGGCGACGTCGCCGGCCGCCGGGTCGCCTTCCTGCCGCGGCACGGACGCGGCCACCATCTGCCGCCGCACCGGATCAACTACCGGGCCAACCTGTGGGCGCTGCGCTCGGTCGGCGTGCGCCAGGTCCTCGGCCCGTGCGCGGTGGGCGGCCTGCGACCCGAGTACGGCCCCGGCACCCTGCTCGTCCCCGACCAGCTGGTCGACCGCACCAAGTCGCGTGCGGCCACCTACTTCGACGGGCTGCCGCTGCCCGACGGCACCGTGCCGAACGTCGTCCACGTCTCCCTGGCCGACCCCTACTGCCCCGCCGGCCGGGCCGCGGCGCTGAAGGCGGCACGCGGCCGGGACTGGGAGCCGGTGGACGGCGGAACGCTGGTCGTGGTCGAGGGGCCGCGTTTCTCGACCCGCGCCGAGTCGCTGTGGCACCGGGCGCAGGGCTGGTCGGTGGTGGGCATGACCGGCCATCCCGAGGCGGCCCTCGCCCGCGAGCTGGAGCTCTGCTACACCTCTCTGACCCTGGTCACCGACCTGGACGCGGGCGCGGAGACCGGTGAGGGCGTCTCGCACGACGAGGTGCTGCGGGTGTTCGCCGCGAACGTGGACCGGCTGCGGGGCGTGCTGTTCGACGCGGTGGCGGCGCTGCCGGCGGAGGGGGAGCGGGACTGTCTGTGCGCTTCGGCGCTGGGCGGGATGGATCCGGGGTTCGCGCTGCCGTAAGGGGGTGCGGGCGGGCGCTGCGGTCGGGGCCGGTCCGTGTCTTCGGTGACCGTGGGCCGTGGGCCGTGGGCCGGGGGCCGTGAGCTGCGGGCCGTGAGCTGCGGGCCGCTGGAGGCATCGGCCGGCGGAGGGCGGAGCCTCTCGTTCGAGTGAGGGAGTTTTCCACAACCCGTGGACGATCCACCGGTCTCGGCGGGATTCGGTGCGAAGCCTCATCGTGGACTGCGAACCCGATCCGCCCGAACCGCATCGCAGGTGGTCCGCATGTCGTCGCCCTTTCCTTCTCCGTGTCCTTCTCCCTCTTCATCCGCCTCCTCTCCCTCTCCTCCTCCCTTTTGGTCCGCCTCCTCCCCCTCCCCTTCTCCCTTTCCTTCTCCCGCGCCCGCGCCCTCTTCCGCCGTCTCCCCTCCGCCCGGCGCGGAGGCACCGCCCACCTGCGAGGTGCCGCACTTCGCGCCGGTCCGGGTGCGCGGCGGGCGGTACGGGCTGCACCGGCTCGTACGGCACAGGCGGCGGGCGCTCGCGGCCGGGCTCGCGGTCACCGCCGTGGCGCTGGTGGCGGCCGGCCCGCGTGAGCCGACGGGCCCACGGCACGCCGAGCGGGTCCGTGGGCATCCGGTGGCGGACCGCACACCGGATCGCCGGGCGGGCGCCACCCGGGTCCTGGCGCCGGTCCGGATCGCCGACGCGGCCACGGTCGGACTGCTGCGGCCCGGCGACCGCGTCGACGTCATCGCCGCCGAGGACCCGGCGACGGGCGGCACGGCCCGGGTGGTCGTGCGCGAGGCACTGGTGAGCAGAGTCCCCGAGCCACTGGCCGGCGACGGCGTCGCCGAGGGCGGCGCGCTGGTCGTGCTGTCGGTGCCGCGGGCCGCCGCCGTTCACCTCGCGGGGGCGGCGGCGTCCGCGAGGCTGGCGGTGACGTTGTGTTGAACGGAATCCTGCGGACACCTCGCGAATCGCCGTCAAGTCGCTCGATCGAGCGATCGGATGGGACAGCCTGGCCGCATGCTCACGTAGGTTGCGGAGCTGTTCGTTCTGGAACAGCCGTGTGCGATGAGGAGAGTCCCCGAGGTGAGCGAGAAGAAGGATCCCAGTCTCTGGGAGGGCTTCAAGGCCTTCCTGATGCGTGGGAACGTGGTCGATCTGGCGGTCGCGGTGGTCATCGGCGCCGCCTTCACCAACATCGTCAACGCAGTGGTGAAGGGCGTCATCAACCCGCTGGTCGGCGCGATCGGCACGAAGAACCTCGACAGCTACAGCTCGTGCCTGAAGGGCCCCTGCAAGCTGGCGGCGGACGGCACGGTCAGCAGCGGGGTCATGATCCTTTGGGGTTCCGTCCTCGGGGCCGCGCTCAGCTTTGTGATCACCGCCGCGGTGGTCTACTTCCTCATGGTGCTGCCGATGGCCAAGTACCTGGCTCGCGTCGAGGCCCGCAGGAAGGCGAAGGAGGGCACGCAGGAGGTCATCGAGGTGACCGAGCTGGAGGTGCTGAAGGAGATCCGCGACACGCTGGTCGCCCAGCGGGGTTCGGGCCCGTCCGAGCGATAGCCGGGGCGGGGGCGGCGGCTCAGAGGTGGTGGGGCGGCTTCTCGTCCAGGAAGCGCTTCAGATCGTCGGCGGCGTCGCCGCCGGCGCCCGGCCGGTCGCCCCAGCCGCGGTCCGTGTCGTCCGAGGACTGCCGGTTCAGCGGGTCGTCGAAGACCAGCGCGGCCTTCGGATCGCGCTTCGGCCCGCCCTCCGGGACGCTCTTCGGCTCGCCCTCCGGAGCGCTCTCCGGGACGCTCTTCGGATCCCGCTCTGGATCATGCTTCGGCTCGGGTGCCGAGGAGGTGCTCATGCCTTCAGGGTACGGGGCGCGCGGGAGGGCCCGGGCCGGGAGTGCGGGGCCGACGCGGGACCGTGAGGCCGTGGCGGGCCAGACTGGGGCGCATGACGGTTGACGCACTGACGGACGTGCAGGGGCTACGGGTCGGGCACGCCACCCGCACCGGAAACGGCTGGCTCACCGGGACCACGGTGGTACTGGCGCCGGAGGGCGGCGCCGTCGCCGCGGTGGACGTGCGCGGCGGCGGACCCGGCACCAAGGAGACCGACGCGCTCGACCCGCGCAACCTCGTCCGGACGGTCGAGGCCGTGGTGCTGACCGGTGGCAGCGCCTACGGGCTGGACGCGGCGTCCGGGGTGATGGCCTGGCTGGAGGAGCGCGGGCGCGGGGTTCGCGTCGGGGCCGACCCGGCGCACGTCGTGCCGGTGGTGCCGGCGGCGTGCGTCTTCGACCTCGGGCGTGGCGGCGATTTCCGGGCCCGGCCGGACGCGGCGCTCGGCCGGGCGGCGGTCGAGGCCGCGGCGGCGAGCGAGCCGGGCGCACCGGTGCCCGAGGGATGCGTCGGCGCCGGGACGGGGGCCACGGTCGGGGCGATGAAGGGCGGCGTGGGCACCGCGAGCGTCGTGCTCGGCTCGGGGATCACGGTGGGCGCGCTGGTCGTGGCCAACGCGGCGGGGTCGGCGCTGGATCCGGAGACGGGGGTGCTGTACGGGGAGTTGTTCCAGGGGCGGGTGAGCCATCCGCGGGCGCGGGTGCGGGACGCCGCGCGACGCCGGCTCGCCGAGAGCGAGGCGCGCAACGCGCTGCCGCCGCTGAACACCACGCTCGCGGTGGTCGCCACCGACGCGGACCTGTCGAAGGCCCAGGCGCAGAAGCTGGCCGGGACGGCACACGACGGGATCGCGCGCGCCGTGCGGCCGGTGCATCTGCTGAACGACGGGGACACGGTGTTCGCGCTCGCCACCGGGGCGCGGCCGCTCGACGCCGGGCAGCCGCTGGCGCTGAACGAGATCCTCGCCGTCGGCGCGGACGCCGTCACTCGTGCCATCGTGCGCGCTGTGCGCGCCGCCCGGGCGGTGGACGGGCCCGGCGGGTGCTGGCCGTCGTACACGGAGCTGTACGGCCGGTAAACGCGGTATGGCCTGGGGACATTGACAGTTCGTCGGAAGGGGAGGGAACTCGGTGCACGGTCGGCGCGTTTTTCCGGCGCACGTTTTCTCGGTTCCTGGTCACAATGTCCGGCCGAGGGGCTACGGTATGCACCCACCAGGTGACATGCTGCAACGCCGGGAGAGACCTTGAGCGTTCCGTACGAGACCGAAGCGTACGAACCACCCGAGTCGCCCGAGTCTCCGGAGGAGCACCTCGCGCGGCTGCTCGGCCGCGCCCTCAACTCATTCGAACTGCCCGACGAGATCATGAGCCGGCTCGACTGCGCGCTGGCGCACGACAGCTCGCTGTACTCCGCGCACCACAGCGCCGGTCTGCACCGTGAGACGTACCGGCACACATGGCTGCTCGCCGACGGCTCGGCGCTCACGCTGTGGGAGCTGGTCCACAACCCCACCCCGGGCAGCGCCCCGCAGCACGAGGTGTACATCGACGAGGAGGAACTGCGCGCCGCCACCGGCCGGCTGCCCCTCTCCCCGGAGGCGCCCGAGTTCGAACTGCCGGTGCTGTTACGGCTGTCGGCGCTCCCCGGTCCCCGCCACGCCTATGTGCCGGACGACTCGGCGGACCACGCGCGCCGGCTGCTGCGCCGGGCGGAGAACACCGACGGTCCCGACGCGGAGATCGCCGCGCTGCTGGCCACGGCGTGCGGGCACCAGATCACGCAGGCCTTCGGGCGTCCGAGCCGCACGGGCCGTACCGGGGCGTCGTTCTCGCTGTACGAGCACGCGTTCCTGCTGGCCGACGGGCGTGAGCTGTCCCTGTGGGAGGTCGAGCACACGGCCACCCCGGACGGGCGGCACATGTGCGAGGTCTACGACAGCGAGGACGCCGCCCGGGCGGCGATGGAACGGCGCGCGGCGCAGCGCTCCTAGGCGGCGGCCGGCCGTACCGGGACCGGCCCCACAGGGAGCGCCGCGCCGCGTTCGCGCACCGGCACCGGCTGGGTCACGGCGTGGACGCCGGTTCCTTCCCGGCCGGCGTCGCGGCGGTCGGCGCGCCCGCGCCCTCCAGGTGCTGGGCCGGGCGCCTGGGCAGCGCGAACATCAGCAGGAAGATCACGACCATGACGGCGGCCGCCCACCCGAGCGCGTACCGGTACGCCTCCGCGAAGGCGGGGCCGACCTCTGCCGGGGCCAGGTGGTCGTCCATGGTGCCGAAGAAGACCACCGAGACCAGGCCGAGCCCCAGCGCGTTGCCCATCTGCTGGACGGTGCTGATCAGCCCGGACGCCGAGCCGGCGTGCTCGTGCGGCACCTCGGAGAGGATCGCGTCGGTCAGCGGGGCGACGATCAGGCCCATGCCCACGCCCATCACGACCAGCGGGAGCGTCATCTGCCAGGGCGTGATGGCGAGGCCGTAGTGCTCGGACTCCCAGATGTAGAGCAGCAGTCCGGCCGCCATCACCAGCGCGCCCGCCTGGAGCACGCCCCGGCCGAAGCGCGGCACCAGCTTCTGCACCGACATCCCGGCCGCCACCGACACGGCGATCGAGAACGGCACACCGGTCAGCCCGGCCTTCAGCGGAGACCAGCCGAGGCCCATCTGCATGTACAGCGTCCAGACCAGGAAGAACACGCCGAGCACCACGCCGAAGACGGTCTGCACGGCGATGCCGGCCGCGAAGCTCTTGACGCGGAACAGCGACAGTTCGATCAGCGGGGAGCCGTCACGGGCCGACTTGCGCCGCTCGTACGCCACCAGCGCCCCGAACACCACCAGCGCGCCGCCCATCGACACATGTCCCCACACCGGCCAGTCCAGCTCGTGGCCGCGGGTGAGCGGGTAGAGCAGCATCAGCAGGCCCAGCGTCACCAGGGCGACGCCGACCAGGTCGAGCCGCAGGGCCTGGGGCGCCTTGGACTCGGTGATGAAGCGGCGGCCGAGGATCAGCGCGGCGACGCCGACCGGGAGGTTGATCAGGAAGATCGGGCGCCAGTCGAGGCCGAAGAGGTTCCACTCCGTCAGCAGGGCGCCCAGCAGCGGCCCGGAGACCGCGCCGAGCCCGACGATCGCGCCGAACAGGCCGAAGACCTTGCCGCGTTCGTGCGCCGGGAACGTGGCGTGCACGATCGCCAGGACCTGCGGCACCATCAGCGCCGCCATCGCGCCCTGGAGGATGCGGGCGGCGACGAGCATCTCCGGGTTCGCGGCCAGGCCGCACAGCGCGGACGCGACGGTGAAGCCGGCGACTCCCGCGAGGAAGACGCGCTTGCGGCCGTGGATGTCGCCGAGCCGTCCGCCGGTGATCAGACCGGCGGCGAAGGCCAGCGCGTAACCGGCGGTGATCCACTGGATCTGGCTGAGGGAGGCGCCCTCGTTGCGCTGGATCGTCGGTATCGCGATGTTGACGATCGTGACGTCGACGAGGTCCATGAAGGCCGCCGTCATCACGATCGCCAGGGCGAACCAGCGGCGCCGGTCGCCGCCGTCGGTCGCCGCGGCGGTCGCCGTCGTCCCGGGGGCGGTGGTCGTCCCGGCGGTCACGGTTGTCTCAGCGGTCATGGCTGTCTCGGTGGTCACGGTTGTCTCGGTGGGGTCGGTGAAGGGCATGGTGGGAAAGCTAGATCCCCATTAGGTCAGATCGCGTCCTAATGGCGCGGCATCCTCCTCCCATGACGACAGACACCCCGGCCCGGCTCCTGACCCTCCTCTCTCTCCTTCAGACGCCCCGTGAGTGGCCCGGCGGGGAACTCGCCGACCGGCTCGGTGTGTCACGGCGCACGGTCCGGCGGGACATCGACCGGCTGCGGGAGCTGGGTTATCCCGTGGAGTCGAGCAAGGGCGCCGACGGCGGCTACCGGCTCGTCGCGGGCAAGGCGATGCCGCCGTTGGTCCTCGACGACGAGGAGGCCGTGGCGATCGCGGTGGGGCTGCGCGCCGGCGCCGGCCACGCGCTGGAGGGCGTGGACGAGGCGTCGGTGCGGGCGCTGGCCAAGCTGGAGCAGGTGCTGCCCGCCCGGCTGCGCCGCCGCGTCGCCACCCTTCAGGCCGCGACCACCCCGCTGACCAGCGGCGACGGCGCGACCATCGCGCCCGAGACGCTCACCGCGATGGCCTCGGCGGTGGCGGGCCGGGAACGGCTGCGGTTCGCCTACCGGGCCGGGGACGGCAGCGCGTCACGCCGGCTGACGGAGCCGTACCGGCTGGTGTCGACGGGACGGCGCTGGTACCTGGTGGCGTACGACCTGGGGCGCGAGGACTGGCGTACGTTCCGCGTCGACCGGGTGAGCGAACCGTTCCCGACCGGGGCGCGGTTCGAGCCGCGCGAACTGCCGGAGGGGAGCGCGGAGGAGTATCTGCGCCGGTCGCTCGGGCACCGGCAGGAGACGTACGACTTCACCGTCACGTTCGCCGCGGACGCGGAGGCCGTCACGGCGGGGCTGCGCGGCTGGCGCGGGGCGGCGCCGGAACCGCTCGGCCCCGGCCGCTGCCGGCTGAGCGGGACGACCGGGGACCCGGTGGAGTGGCTGGCGGTGCGGCTGGCGCTGGTGGGCGCCGACTTCACCGTGGAGGGTCCGGAGAAACTAACCGATTGTGTACGGGAGTTGGGCGGGCGAATGGTGCGGGCCGCCGAAGGATGAGCACCGGATCCGCCCGCGTCCGGGCCGTCTCCGGGCCTTCCCGGGCCGTCTCGGGGTCTTTCCGGGCCGTCTCCGGGCCTTTCCGGGCCGTCTCCGGGCCGTCTCGGGGCGGGCGTGGCCGGGCTGATCCTCCGACCGGCCGATGAACTGCCGATGACGCCATCGGCGTGGTTCCCGGCCGCCTCCGCAACCGCCTCCGGCCCGCGGCGACTCCCTTCCGGTGTCCGACACACCTCGCGTAAGGAGCCCTCCGTGAGCGCGACCGCCTTCGAGCACGGCACCGCCGGGACCCGCCTGGACCCGTACGCCCACGGCGACTACCTGCTGCCCCCGCCCCGCCCCACCGGGCCGCCGTCACGATCGACCCGCGCGACCGGCGCCGCCTCGACCTGCACGCGGCCCTGACGGCGGCCGGCATCCCGCCCCGCCCCGAGGACCGCGAGGCCATCGAGCAGCTCGCCGCCCTCCCCGGCGGCATCAGCGCCAGCATCCGGCGCTGGCTGCACCACACCACCACGCACCCTTGCGCATGAGCGACCGGGCCGACCGATCCGCCCGAGCCGCGAGCCGCCCGACCGCCCGATCCGACCGGGCGAGCGCGGCCACCCGAGCCACGCCGACCGCACTCCCCCACAAGTCGCCTCTCACCCCACCTTCACCCCCACCCCCCATCCCCACCTCCCCTCACCCACCCGGCCCATCCCCCCACCCCTCTGACCTGCCCATACTCCTCGAACCCAGCGCACGCCCGGGCCCCGGAGGGACACTGGGGACATGGGCGACCTCGATCCGCCGAAGCCACTGTCACGCCGATTCCCCGGGAGACCGCAGAGCGCGGCGTCGGCGCGGCGGTTCGTGCGCGCCGCTCTCGGCGGTGTCGCCTCCGAGCTGGCCGACACCGCGCAGTTGCTGGTCAGCGAGCTGGTGACCAACGCGGTGGTGCATGCCCGCACCGACGTCGACGTGGACGTCCTCGTCCGGGACGGCCGGGTGCGGGTGCGGGTCGTCGACGAGCGGCCGGGCAGGGCGCCGGTGCCGCAGCGCTGTCCGCCCTACGCCGGCACGGGGCAGGGGCTGGCCCTGGTGGAGCAGCTGGCCTCGCGGCACGGGGTGGAGACCGGCGAGGCGCACAAGGCGGTGTGGTTCGAGCTGTGGCCCGGCGGGCCCCCGCCGCCCTCCCCGGGCTGGACGGCCGCCTCGCCGAAGCGCTCCTTCGGGGACACGGTGACGCTGATCGACGTACCCAGCGCCCTTTACTCGGCGTGCACGCAGCACCGGCACGCGCTGCTGCGCGAGCTGTCGTTCGCCGCGGCCCTCGGGCACGCCCCCGAGGTGACGGACGGGGACCTCGTCGCCGCGCACGACGTCAGCAACATGATCACCGCCTGTGTCGCGGCGGCGGTGGAGGCGCAGCCGCCCGACGCCGACCTGCGTTCCCTCTCCCTTCCGTTGCCCCGGGACGCGGGGCCGGCGGTGCGCACCCTGCGCCGGGTGCTCGGGCTGGCCGAGGCGGCGGCGCGGGAGGAGCGCCTGCTGACCCTTCCGGCGCTGCCCCGGCTGCGGGCCTTCCAGGACTGGATGTTCGACCAGATCCTCGGCCAGCTCGCCGGCGGCCCGCCCGCCGCCTGGACCGTGGTGCCCCGCGAGCCCGACGCCACCGCGGCGGACCTGGTGCCGTGGGACGCCGCGAACGTACGGGCCGGCCGGATGCCGACCATCGCCGCCGACGACGGCAACCGGATCATCGCGGTCAACAAGGCGGCCGCCGACCTGCTCGGCTGGCAGCCCGACGACCTGCTCGGCCGCAAGCTCACCACGCTCATCCCCGAGCATCTGCGCCGACGGCACATCGCCGCCTTCACCTCGCTGCTGCTCACCGGCCGGACGCACATCGTGGGCCGCTCCGTGCCGCTGCCGGCGCTGCACCGCGACGGTCGGATGGTGCCCGTGCGGCTGGTGATCCAGACGCAGGAGACCGCCGACGGCCGTACCGTCTTCGTCGGCCAGATGAGCCCCCGCGCGACCACCGCGATCGACGCCCCGGCCGTCCGGACCGAGCGCAGCCGGCAGGTCCCGCCCGGCGAGCCCGCCGGCGGCGCCCGGTCCCCGGCGGCCGTACGACGGGAAGCGGGGACCGGCAGCGGGACGTCTGCGGGCGAGGCCGGCATGTCGCCGCTGGAACGGCTGACCCTCCTCGCCGACACCGGCGCCGCGCTGAACGACACCCTGGACCTGGACAGCGGACTGCACAGCGTCGGCCGGCTCATCACCCGGCGGCTGGCCGACTGGTACGCGGTGGACCTGTTCACCGACCAGGCGCAGGTCGAGCGGGTCTGCGTCGTCCTGCGCGATCCCCCCACGCAGCGGCCGGCGGCGTACGAGGGCAGGCTGCCGTCCGTCTCCGACACCTCCCGCGGGCCGCTCGCCCGGGCGCTGCGCGGCGCGGGGCCGCTGCTGCTCGACCGGATCCTGCCGCCCGGCCAGGCCGAGAGCGCGCTGGACGCCCACTACGCGCGGCTGCTGCGGAAACTGGGAACGGACAGCGCGATCGTCGCCCCGCTGCGGGCCCGCCGCAAGATCTTCGGCGCGCTGACGGTGGGCCGTTCCGCGGGCCGGCGGCCGTTCACCGCGGAGGACCTGTCCCTGGTGGACGACCTGGTGCACAGCCTGGCCCTCGGGGTGGACAACTCCCGCCTCTACCAGGAGACCCGCAACATCGCCGAACGCCTGCAGCGCTCCCTGCTGCCGGTGCTCCCGGACATCGACAGCCTGCAGATGGCCGCCCGTTACGCCTCCTCCTCGACCACGGCCCAGGTCGGCGGCGACTGGTACGACTGCTTCCTGCTGCCCAGCGGCGACACGGCGGTCGTCATCGGCGACGTCACCGGGCACAACCTGGACGCGGCGATCGCGATGAGCCAGCTGCGCAGCATGCTCCGCGGCATCGCGGTCGACCGGCAGGAGCCGCCCGAGCTGGTGCTGCGCCGGCTGGATCTGGCCAACCACAGCCTCCACCGGGAGGCCACCGCCACCTGCCTCTACGGCGTCGTGAAAGGCACTCCGGGCGGCCCCTGGGAGCTGCGGCACTCCTCCGCCGGTCATCTGCCGCCGCTGCTGACCACGCGGGAGGGCGGGACCCGCTATCTGGAGGAGGGTGCGGGGCTGTTGCTCGGCATGGACCCGAACATGCCGCGCCGGGCGGCGACCAGCGCGCTGCCGGCCCGATCGACGCTGCTGCTCTACACCGACGGTCTCGTGGAACGCCGGGGCGAGTCGCTGGACGACGCCCTGGACCGGCTCCGCCGGTACACCGCGGAGCTGGCCCGGGAGCCGCTGGAGACGTTCTGCGACGAGCTGCTGATCGGGCTGGGGGCGGACAGCGCCGACGACATCGCGGTGCTCGCGCTGCGGCCGACGCCGGTGTGAGCCGCCCACCTGCCGTACAGCGTCGTACGCGGTCGTCCCGGCGTCACGTCCAGGGGAAGTCGCGCAGGGCCTCGAGGTTGCGCAGCGCCAGTTCCGCGGGCCCGTCGGGGCCGGTCGCCGGGGCGGTTCCGGACGCCCAGGACTCGACGGCCACCCGCACCGCCGCGCCCGCCACCGCCGCCGCGAACCGCAGCCGGGGGGTGACGGGCGGGACCGGCGTGACGGGATGGCGTACGGCAACGTTGTCGTCACGGTGCGTGCACGGCGTCGTCCGGGCCGCCAGCGCCTGGGACAGGGTGTCCTCCGAGGCCTGGCACACCTCGGCCCACACCTTGCGCAGGGCGGGGCTGGTGTGGGCGAGGTGGACGAGGGTGCGGACCCACTCCCAGGAGGCGGCGGAGACTCCCGCGCCGGGGGTGAGGGTGTGGCGCACCGCGTGTTCCAGGGCCTCGGTCACCGGCAGGTGGGCCGGGGCGTCGCGGAGGGCCTCGGCCCAGCGCTGGGCGCCGGCCGCGTAGAGGGGCGCGACGGCCTCCTCCTTGGTGGCGAAGTAACGGTAGAAGGTGCGCGGGGCGATGCCGGCGGCCTGGGCGATGTCCTCGGCGCGGGTGGCGCGCAGCCCGTTCCGTACGAAGAGGGCCGCCGCGGCGCGGGCGATCTCCATCCGGGTCGCCGCCTTGCGCCGTTCGGTGAGGGAGAGGGAGGCCGGGGCTGCCGGTGCGGGGGTGGCCGACGCGAGGTCGGCCGGTTCCCGGGGTTTGCGTGCCGGCGGATTCGGTGCTTGGGTCGTGCTCACGCCCGGCAGGGTATGCCGGTGTGGCACAATCTGCCATCCGGCGGGCCACCCCGGTGTTCAGGTACGGGGTGCCCCGCCGCTCGGCGTGCTCTCGCCGCGGCTCCGGTAGGCCCGTGCGACGACGCCCCCACCGCCCGACGGAGAAAGAGCCGGGCTCCGACGCCCGGGGGAAGACGTCGAAGCCCGGCTCGGGGAGCGTCCCGCCGCCGGGGGGAGTGCGTCGGGACGTGGCTCTCGTACGTGGCCGGTGGGCCGGGGGTGGGCCCGGAAGTCTTGTTCCCCCGCCCCTGGCCCTTGAAGCGACGTTACAGCGCCATTGTTCGCGCGGCCTTTGGCCACCGGCGCACGCGCCCGCGCAGGGTGTGCGCCCGTCGGCGCGCCGGTCGGTGGTGGAGCCGGTGGCCGTCGGTACCTCGGTCGGTGCCGGAGCCGGTCGCCGTCGGTACCTCGGTCGGTGCCGCAGCCGGCCGGTGCCGCAGCCCGTGGCCGTCGGTGCGGCAGCCGATGCGACCGGCCGGTCAGGCGACCGCGTCGAACCCGGTGTCGCGGGCGAGCTTCTTCAGCTCCAGCAGCGCGTGCTTCTCGATCTGCCGGATGCGCTCGCGCGTCAGTCCGTGCTCCTTGCCGACCTCGGTCAGCGTGCGCTCCCGGCCGTCGTCGATGCCGTAGCGCATCTTGATGATGGAGGCCGTGCGCTGGTCGAGGCGGCCGATCAGGTCGTCCAGTTCCTCGCTGCGCAGCAGCGTGAGCACCGACTGCTCGGGCGACACCGCGGAGGTGTCCTCGAGCAGGTCGCCGAACTGCGTCTCGCCCTCGTCGTCGACCGACATGTTCAGCGAGACCGGGTCGCGCGCCCAGTCGAGCACGTCGATGACGCGCTCCGGCGTCGAACCCAGCTCGGCGGCGATCTCCGCGGGCTCCGGGTCGCGCCCGTGCTCGCGGTTGAACTCGCGCTGCACACGCCGGATCCGGCCCAGTTCCTCCACCAGGTGGACGGGGAGCCGGATGGTGCGCGACTGGTCGGCTATGGAGCGGGTGATGGCCTGGCGGATCCACCAGGTGGCGTACGTGGAGAACTTGAAGCCCTTGCGGTAGTCGAACTTCTCGACCGCGCGCACCAGGCCGGCGTTGCCCTCCTGGATCAGGTCGAGCAGCGGCAGACCGCTGCGCGGGTACCGGCGGGCCACGGCGACGACGAGGCGGAGGTTGGAGCGGATGAAGACGTCCTTGGCCCGCTCCCCCTCGGCGACCAGGGCCTCCAGTTCCTCACGGCTGGCGTCCGCCTTGGACTCCTCGTAGCCGTCGAGGACCTGCTGCGCGAACACACCCGCCTCGATGATCTGGGACAGCTCGACCTCCTTGGCGGCGTCGAGCAGCGGTGTACGCGCGATCTCGTCGAGGTACATGCCGACCAGATCGCGGTCCGCGATCTCGCCGCCATGGGCGCGAACACTGCTGGCCGCGTCGACGGTCTCGCCGGCGGCGGACGTACGACGGGCGACGGCACGGGTTGCCATGCGTGCTCCCTTGCGATGTGAGGTCAGCGGGTGGTCCGTGGATGCTCGACATCGACCCCGGACGGTCCCTGCCTTGTCTGCTTCGGAACTCTCCCCGGGTGCCCTGCATCCGATGGAAACAACGACTGGAATCAGGACAGAATTCCCAACCCACCCATCGATTTTTCTGATCATGCAGTACCCTGTCGGCCCACACGAGGAGGCACGATGGCGTCGGGACGCACGGAGGTGCAGGTCAGGCCGGGTATCGAGGCGGATCTCGCGCCCCTCACCGACCTGTACAACCACTACGTCCGTGAGACGCCCATCACATTCGACACCGTCGCCCTCACTCCTTCGGAGCGCCGCTCGTGGCTGCTCTCCCACCCTGTAGACGGACCGCACCGGTTGATGGTTGCCACGGAGGCGGACCCACAGCGGATTCTGGGTTACGCGACCTCGGGGCCGTTCCGCGCCAAGCCCGCCTACGCCACCTCCGTCGAGGTCTCCGTGTACCTCGCCCCGGACGCGGTGGGCCGGGGCGTCGGAACGCTGCTGTACGAGGCCCTGTTCGAGGCGCTGTCCGGTGAGGACGTGCACCGGGCGTACGCCGGGATCGCACAGCCGAACGAGGCGTCCGCGCGGCTGCACGAACGGTTCGGCTTCCGGCACGTCGGCACCTACCGGGAGGTGGGCCGCAAGTTCGGCCGCTACTGGGACGTGG
The DNA here is from genome assembly GCF_055587785.1 of Streptomyces sp. NPDC046379. Classification (NCBI taxonomy): domain Bacteria; kingdom Bacillati; phylum Actinomycetota; class Actinomycetes; order Kitasatosporales; family Streptomycetaceae; genus Streptomyces; species Streptomyces sp. NPDC046379. The sequence continues at coordinate 30,226 of NZ_JBVJFP010000015.1, read as the reverse complement.
CCTGGTACGAGAAGGAGCTCTGAGCCGCTCCGGGCCGCTCGGGACGACCCCGAGCCGCCCGCTCGCCCCCCCGCTCGTCCGTTCGGGACGACCCCGAGCCGCCCGCTCGCCCCCGCTCGTCCGCCCGCACCGGCCTCCTCGCCCCGGTCCTCAGCCGAACTGCACCGACCGCTTCGCCAGCCCCATCCAGAACCCGTCGATCACCGACCGGTGCTCGTCCAGTTCGCCGGCCGCGTCGGCGGCGCCCAGGGTCACGAACAGCGGGGCGAAGTGCTCGGTGCGCGGGTGGGCGAGCCGGCCCGCCGGGGACTTGCGGGTGAAGTCGAGCAGCGCGTCGACGTCGCCGTCCTCCAGCGCGCGCCGGCCCCAGTCGTCGAACTCGGCCGACCAGGCGGGCACGCCGCCCTGGCGCAGCGCGGCGAGGTTGTGGGTGAAGAAGCCGGACCCGACGACGAGCACGCCCTCGTCGCGCAGGGGCGCGAGCCTGCGGCCGATCTCCATCAGCCGCACCGGGTCGAGGGTCGGCAGGGAGATCTGGAGGACCGGGATGTCGGCCTCGGGGAACATCTCGACGAGCGGGACGTACGCCCCGTGGTCCAGGCCCCGGTCGGGGATGTCCTGGACGGGCGTGCCGGGGGCGCGCAGCAGCTTCCGCACGGCTTCGGCGAGCGCGGGCGCGCCCGGGGCGTCGTAGGTCACGCGGTAGTAGTGCTCGGGGAAGCCCCAGAAGTCGTGGACCAGCGGGACGCGGATGGTGGCGCCGAGGGCGAGCGGGGCCTCCTCCCAGTGGGCGGAGACCATGAGGATCGCCTTGGGGCGGGGCAGGCCGGCGGCCCAGGCGGCGAGCTGGCCGGGCCAGACGGGGTCGTCGGCGAGGGGCGGTGCGCCGTGGCTGAGGTAGAGGGCGGGCATGCGCTCCGGCGCGGCGGCGGCAGACATGACGGCGGCTCCCTGGTCGAGGGACCGGCCGGTCGGCCCGTGGGGGCCGCGGGTCGACCGATCCTTGAAGTCTCAAGCATGATGCGACGGTGACGACCCTACGCCTGCCTTGTTGAACTCTCAAGTGTTCCGTGGGCTCTATTTAAACTTTCAACCAGCGACATAGGGTGGACCCATGAACAGTGCGAACTGGCTCACCGACGGGGAACAGGCGGTCTGGCGCGCCTTCATCGAGTCGGTCACCCTCCTGGAGGACCACCTCGACCGGCAGCTCCAGCGCGACGCGGACATGCCGCACATCTACTACGCCCTGCTCGTCCAGCTCGCCGAGTCGCCCGACCGCCGGCTGCGGATGACCGAGCTGGCGATGCGCGCGAAGATCACCCGTTCCCGTCTCTCGCACGCCGTCGCACGTCTGGAGAAGAAGGGCTGGGTGCGCCGGGAGGACTGCCCCTCGGACAAGCGGGGCCAGTTCGCGGTGCTGACCGACCGGGGCGCGGAGGTCCTGCGGCAGGCGGCGCCGGGCCATGTCGCCGCCGTGCGCCAGGCGGTGTTCGACCGGCTCACCCCGGAACAGCAGAAGGCCCTCGGCGAGATCATGCGGATCATCGCCGAGGGCCTTCAGCCGGCCGAAGTGGGCGCCGACCTGCCCTGGCTCCGTTAGGGAGTGTCCGACACCCCTGGACCCCAGGACCGGTCCGCTCACGGACGGGGCGTCCCCTTCCCCGTCCGTCCCCCCGTCGTACGGAACGTCAGTGCACGGCCACCGGAACCGCGAACTGCTCCTCCTCGGCGCCCTCCGCGGAGCCGCCGAGCGCGGTGCCGCCCGGGCGGCCGGCGTTGATGAAGGTCACCGCGATGCCCGCGGCGACGACCAGGATGCCGACGGCGAACCAGATGGCGCTGGTGTAGCCCTCGACCATGGCGTTGAGCTGGACCAGCTGCTGAGCGGAGGGCGTGGTCGCCGAGGCGCTGTGGGTGTCGACGTACGCCGCCGTCGCCGAGGCGGCGATGGTGTTCAGCAGGGCCGTGCCGATCGCGCCGCCCACCTGCTGCGAGGTGTTGACCATCGCGGAGGCGACACCGGAGTCACGCGGCTCCACACCGTGCGTGGCCAGGGCCATCGCCGGCATGAACGCGGTGCCCATGCCGAGGCCGAGCAGCAGCATCGCCGGCAGCAGCAGGGCGGCGTACGACGAACCGATCTCCATCCGCGTCAGCAGCAGCATGCCGATCGCGGCGACCAGGAAGCCCGGGCCCATCAGCAGGCGCGGGGCGACGCGGGTCATCAGCCGGGCGCCGATCTGGGTGGAGCCGGTGATCATGCCCACGATCATCGGGAGGAAGGCGAAGCCGGTCTTGACCGGCGAGTAGCCCTTGACGACCTGGAGGTAGTACGTGAGGAACAGGAACAGGCCGAACATCGCGATGATCGCGAGGCCGAGGGAGAGGTAGACGCCGGCCCGGTTGCGCTCGGTGATGACGCGCAGCGGCAGCAGCGGGGCCTTGACCTTCGCCTCGACGAACACGAACGCGGCGAGCAGGACGGCGGACGCGACGAACATGCCGACCGTCACCGAGTCGCTCCAGCCCTCGGCCTCGGCGCGGGTGAAGCCGTAGACCAGCGCGACCAGGCCGAGCGTGGAGAGGATCACGCCGGGGATGTCGAGCGAGGAGCGGTTGCGGCCGCCCGCGGGCTCGTGGATGACGAACCAGGCGCCGGCCGCCGCGACCACGGCGAACGGGATGTTGACGTAGAAGGTCCAGCGCCAGTCCAGGTACTCGGTGAGGAAGCCGCCGAGGATCAGGCCGACGGCGCCGCCGCCGCCCGCGATCGCGCCGTAGATGCCGAACGCCTTGGCGCGCTCCTTGGCGTCCGTGAACATCACGGCGAGCAGGGAGAGCGCGGCGGGCGCGAGTATCGCGCCGAAGACGCCCTGGAGGGCGCGGGCCCCGAACATCATGGCCTCGTTGACGGCAGCGCCGCCCAGCGCGGAGGCCACGGCGAAGCCGGCGAGACCGATCACGAAGGCGCGCTTGCGGCCCCACAGGTCGGCGATGCGTCCGCCGAACAGCAGCAGACCGCCGAAGGCGAGGGCGTAGGCCGTGACGACCCACTGGCGGTTGCCGTCCGAGATCCCCAGGTCCTGCTGGGCGGACGGCAGCGCGATGTTCACGATGGTGGCGTCGAGGACGACCATCAGCTGGGCGAGCGCGATGAAGACGAGCGCCTTCCAGCGCAAGGGGTCGGCGGCCGGGGCCGCTGCGGGAGCGCCGGGGACGACGGCGCGGGGTGTTTCAGGCATGGCTGTACCCACTTCGGAGCTTCGGAACGTGAAATCTTCGGGACGTGATCGGAGCGTGAACGCTTCGGGACTGCTCGGGCGGAAATCGGAGCTTCGTCGGGACCAGGACTTCGTTGGGCGAAACGGGACTTCGTCGGACGAAAAGCGGAAGAAGCGTAGGGCGAACCGGACGCGGGACGCGGACTGCTGGCTCAGGCGCGGCGAAGGGCCTCCATGGTCACGGGCCTGCCCGTGAGCAACGTGGGGGCCGGCGCCCGCAGTCCGTCCAGGAACAGCTGCAGGTGACGGTGGACGAAGCGGTCGATGCTGAGGCAGGCGGCACCCGCCGGAGGCCGGCTGAGCTGGGCGATGACGATCATCAGATCGCCGACGTCCACATCGGGACGCAGCTGCCCGGCGGCCTTGGCACGGTCCATGACCTCCTGCACCAGCGCCTCGACCCGGGTGCGGGCCGCCTCCAGTTCGGGGTGGTGCGCGTCGAAGGTGCTGGCGATCATCGGGCACAGGGCGCTGATCCGCTCGTCGGCGGCCGTGTGCACGAAGCTCTCCAGTGCCGCGAAGGCGTCCCCGTGGTCGGCCAGCGCCTGCTCGGCGGCATGGGCCGTGCGGTCCATGACGGAGCAGACGACCTCACGGACGAGGGCGTCGCGGTCCGGGAAGTTGCGGTACACCGTGGCGTTGCCGACGCCGGCCCGGCGGGCGATCTCGTCCAGCGGCACATCGGGGCCGAGCTCGACGAACATCTCCCGGGCGGCGGTGACGATGCGCTCCCGGTTGCGCAGGGCGTCGGCGCGCGGCCGGGGCACCTTGCGGCGTGCGGGGGCGGCGGCGTTCACGGCGTACTCCTCGAGTGGTCTGGGTGGTCTTCCCAGGGCGATCGGAACGAGTGTCGCGGCGATCCGGGGAGCAGCTCCCCGTTTCGTCCGGACGCAGGGTTAAACGGGGATCGAGTCCCCGGTTATTTCCCGCATTCGAGGTGACCTGAGTCACACCCGCCCGAAGCTCGACGCACGCCGTCTTCCGACGCCCGGGAACACACCCAGACCCGCCTCGCCCGACGCCCGGGACCACGCCCCCACCCGTCCTCCCCGCACCCCCTCCCACCTGCCCCTCCCTCCCCCCGCTCCCCCTTTCGCGTGATCGCCCGAACGGTCTCCCCCAGCGCGCGCCCGCGACACGCCCCGCACAGGGTGAGGAGAGGGTGCAGCCGGGAGAACGGTGGCTGCCTGGAGCGAAAGGTCCATGCATGCAGCCACGGCCCCCGTCGCAACCCCTCCCCTCCGGCGCGCGCCGGATACGCCCGCGCCGGGTCGCCGCGCTCGGCGCCGTGACCGCGCTCACCCTGGCGGTCGGCACGTCGGCGGGCACGGGTCACCACACGGTGGGCCCGGCGGCGGCCGGGGCGCGCGCGATGAACCCGGCCCACGCCACCGCCCTCGCCCCCTGCATGATCAGCAGCAGGCTGGACGTGCAGATGTCCGAGGGCATCCCCACCTCCGGCGGCTACGCCCGTTCCACCGGCACGATCCGCGCGCTCACCCTGATGATCGACTTCGAGGACGCGCCGGGCCGGGGCAGCGCCATGAACCGCTTCCGGGAGTTCTTCCCGCAGACCCGCGCCTGGTTCCGCACCAGCTCCTACGGCCGCCTGGACTACCGCCCCGAGACCCCGATCCGCGACTGGCTGCGGATGCCCAGGCCGTTCGAGGAGTACGGCATAGAGCGCGGCGCCCCCTTCGAGCCCGGCTACCGCCTGCTGGTCGAGGACCTGGTAGGCGCCGCCGACCCCGAGGTCGACTTCGCGGCGTACGACCTGCTGAACGTGCTGGTGACCCCGAACGCCGGCCCGTCCGCGCTGGACACCGTCCTGTCGGTGACGTTCGCCGGCAACAGCGAGGCCCCTACGGCGGACGGCGTCCCCGTCGCCAACGCCTCCTTCGTCTACTCCCGCCAGGACGACGGCTCCGGCGCCTACGCGCGCACCGGCTACCGCGTCCTGCCGCACGAGAACGGCCACGTCTTCGGCCTGCCCGACCTCTACACCCAGGAGGGCGGGGGCGCGGTCGGGCACTGGGACATCATGAGCGAGGACTGGGGGGCCAACAACGACCTCCTCGGCTGGCACAAGTGGAAGCTCGGCTGGCTGGACCCGGCCCAGGTCGGCTGCGTCGCCGCGCACGGCACGAGCGAGCACCTGCTGACCCCGCTGGCCCGCCCGGGCGGCCCCAAGCTGATCTTCATACCCATCGACCGGCGCACGGGCTACGCGGCCGAGCTGCGCACCCGCGCCGGCAACGACGAGGCCGTGTGCCGGCCGGGCGTGCTGATCTACAAGGTGGACGCGGACGTGGACACCGGCATGGGGCCGGTGCGGGTGTACGACTCCCGCCGGGACAGCGGCGGCTGCACCCGCAGCCCGAACGTCCACGCGGAACTCTCCGACGCCGCCTTCACCCCGGGCCAGACCTTCAAGGACCCGCGCCGGGGCATCGAGATAGAGGTCACGGGCGTGGACCCGGCGGGGAACCATGTGGTGCGGGTGGAGCGGAAGCGGAGGTAGCGGGGAGGGAGCGGAGGTGGGGCGGGAGCGGAGGTGGGGCCGGAGGCCGGGAGCAGGCGTCGGGTGGGTGGCCGGCGTCCCGTGTCGCCGCCGGACGCCCGGCGTCCCGGCGGGCGCTCGCGCGGTTACCGTAGGCGTGCCCCGATCGCCGTACCGGAGAACTGATGCCCGCCGCCCGTCCCGCCCACCCCACGACGAACGCCGCGCCGGTCGCCGACCTGCCGGTCGCCGACGTGCCGCCGGCCGAAGCGGTCGCGCCGTTGATCCGCGGGGTCGCGGTGGTGCGGCGACTCACGGAGGCCGACGGCGTGCTGAGCCTGAGCGCCCTGGAGCGGGCCACCGGGCTCGCCCGGTCCACCGTCGACCGGGTCACGGCGACCCTCGCCCGCATGGGGTACGTCCGGCTCGACGGGCGGGACGCGGTCCTCGCTCCCCGTCTGATGGAGCTGGGCAACGCCTACCTGGCCGCCCTGCGCCTGCCCGACCTGCTGGCCGGGCGGGCGGACGCCCTCGCCGACGAGCTGGACGAGTCGGTGTCCCTCGCGGTCCGCGACGGCGACGGCATCCGGTTCGTCCACCAGGCGACCCGCCGCCGCGCGATGTCCCTGAGCTTCCGCATCGGCGACCTGCTGCCGGGCGAACGCACCGCGCCCGGCGCGCTGTTCGCGGCGCAGTGGACGCCCGAGGACTGGCGCCGCTGGCGGGCGCGCCGGGCCGAGGACCCGCGCAACGACGCCTTCATCGCCGTACCGCCGGCCGAACGTCCGCTGTCCGACCGGGACTTCGCGCGGCGCGCGGCCGAGGCCGGTGAGCAGGGGTGGGCGCTGGACGACCAGTTGATCGAACCGGGACTCGTAGCGGTGGCGGTTCCGGTACGCGATCCCCGCACCGGACGGATCGCGTGCGCGGCGAGCGTGGTCAGCCACACGAGCCGGCACACCGCGGCGAGCCTGCGCGAGAACCTGCTGCCCCCGCTGCGGGAGGCGGTCGCGGCGATGGAGGCGGAGCTGCGCACCGCGCCCCCGACCCGGCCGTGCGCCCTGCCCGCGGGACTGGCCCTGTGGACGGGTGCGTCGAAACAGGAGCTGGGCCGGGAGTTCGTGGAGTCGCTGGCCCGGGGCCTGACCGTGCTGACGGCGTTCGGCGAGGGCCGCGCCGAACTGACCCTGGCCGACGTGGCGAGGGCGACCGGGCTGGCCCGGGCGACGGCACGCCGGGCCCTGATCACGTACGAGCACCTCGGTCTGGTCCGCCAGTCCCGCGAGGGCGCCTTCACCCTCACTCCGCGCGTGCTGTCCCTCGGCTACCCACCCCTGTCCCGCACCTCCCTCCCCCGGATCGCGGCCCCGCACCTGACCGCGCTCGCCGACCGCATCCACGAGTCCACGTCGCTCGCAGTCCTCACCCCGGCCGGCGACGAGATCCAGTACACGGCCCGCGTGGCCACCACCCGCGTGATGAGCGTGAACATCACGGTGGGGACCCGTTTCCCGGCCCACGCCACGTCGATGGGCCGGGTCCTGCTGGGCGACCTGCCCTCGCCCGACCCGGGCCCACTGCACCCGCTGACCCCGCACACCGTCACGGACCCCGCCGAGCTGGCCCGGATCCTGGCCACCGTCCGCGAGCAGGGCTACGCCCTCGTCGACGAGGAACTGGAGGAGGGCCTGCGCTCGTTGGCGGTCCCGGTCCGCGACCGCGCGGGCCGTGTCGTGGCCGCCGTCAACACGGCGATGCACATCTCCCGTCACACGACGCAGGAGTGCGTCGGCTCCCTCCTGCCGGAACTGCGCGCCACGGCCACCGCGATCGAGGCCGACCTGCACACGTCGTCCCGCTTCACCCGCGTACCCCTGACCTGACCCGCCCGGCCGGCCGCGAACCCGCCGTGCCCGGCCGGGAGGCCGCCCCTGCCCGCCACGCCGCCGACCCGCCACGCCCCTTCCATACGGGTGCCGCACCGGCGCGCCACGGCTCGCCCACACCCACGAAACGGGGCGATTCCTCTGGAACTGCGCCGACGTCACGGACATCACCGTCACCGACGGCGACACCGTCGAGGGCACGATCTACGCCCCCCGCGCCACCCTCACCGACCTCGACCCGGCCAACATCGAGGGCGACATCATCGTCGACTCCCTCATCGCGGGTCCGCTCTCCGGTCGGCCGGGCGGTCCGGCCAACGCTGGGGAGATCCACTACTTCCCGTTCGCGGCGGAATTGGCGTGCGACACGGAGACGGTGTCGCCGTCGCCGACGGACAGCCCGACGGCAAGTCCGACCGACAGCCCGACGCCGACCCCGACCGACAGCCCGACGCCGACCCCCACGTTCCCGACCCCGACGTTCCCGACCCCGTCGCCCACGGGATCGACGCCCGCCCCGTCGCCGACCGGCACGACACCGGCGCCCACGGCCACGCCGACCAGGCCGACGCCCACACCCACCGAGCCGACCGGCCGCCCCACGCCGTCCAAGCCCGGCCACGGATACGGCGACGACTACGGGGACGACTACGGCGACAGCCACGGCAGCGGTCACGGTCACGGCAAGTCCTGACACGACGGCACCGCCGACTGCGACCGGCCGTGCAGGCAGGTGAACCGCTCCGGGTGGCGAGCGCCCCCGTCGGCGCCGACAGGCCGTCGTCCCCGGCGGAGCCGCCCCGCCCCTCGACGGGGAGCGCCACCCGGCACCATGAAGCATGCGACCGGACGCCTGGCACCTCAGCCACGACCTCGACGACCTGCTCACCCATGCCGGAGACTTCCTCCGCTCGCGCCCCGTGCTGCACAACACGCCGCTCACCACGGTGGAGAAGTGGCGGACCACGCCGGGCGCGTACCAGCCCGGGTCCGTCCTCTTCGGGCGCCTGGAGTCGGACGACGGGACGCGGGCGGTCTTCTACCGGCCCCCCTCCCGCCGCCTCACCCTGACCCCGCTCTCCCCCGAGCGGGCCGACGCCCTCGCCGCCCACCTGGCCGGCCTCGGTCACACGCTCGCCGGCGTCACCGCGGACCACGACACCGCCACCGCGTTCGCCGAGGCATGGCGGCGGCACACCGGCACGACGCCCGTGCTCCGCGTCCGGATGCACCTGTACCGCCTCGACCGGCTCACCCCGCCCGACCCTCACCCCGAGGGCCACGGCCGGGCCGCGGGCGAGCAGGATCTCGAGCACCTGATGCGCTGGTGCCGTGAACTGGCCGCCGATCTCGGGGAGTCCGTCGCCATCGACGCCGCCACCTGGCCCGGCACCCGCTACGCCGAGAAGCGCTACACCTTCTGGGAACTCCCGGACGGCACCCCGGTCTCCATGGCGGGCGTCAACCCGATGACCGCCGGGATGGTCCGGCTGGACCCCGTCTACACCCCGGCCCGCTTCCGCGGCCGGGGCTACGCCGCCGCCGTGACCGCCGAGGCGACCCGGGCCGTCCTCGCCGCGGGCGCCACGGAGGTCGTGCTCTACACGGACGCCGGCAACCCGACCAGCAACGCCCTCTATCGGCGGCTCGGCTATCGCCGGGTCGCCGACTGGGCGCCGTACGACTTCGCGTAGACCCGCGGCGGACGCCGGGGGCGGCCTCAGCCGCCGTTGCGCGGTGGCGGCGCCGTCGAGCCGCGGGGCGTCAGCGTGGGGGTCGGCACCTGGTGGGAGTCGCGGTCGGCGCCGCCGATGACGTCGAACAGGACGCGGGTCACCTCGGCGCCGAAGTGGTGGACGTCGTGGCTCATCGCCGACAGGGTCGGGTGGGTGATCCGGCACAGCTGGGAGTCGTCCCAGGCCAGCAGGGACAGGTCGTCCGGCACCGTGAAGCCCATCTCCGCGGCGACGCCCGCGCCCGCGACGGCCATGATGTCGTTGTCGTAGACGATCGCGGTCGGCCGGTCGGCCGCGAGCAGCAGGGAGCGGGTGGCGCGGGCGCCCTCCTTCTCGTCGAAGCCCGTGGCGATCTGCCGGGTCTCCTCCAGGCCCAGCTTGCGGACCGTCTCCGTGAACGCCCGCGCGCGGATGGCGCTGTGGCCGAGGTCCGTCGGACCGCCCACCCGGCCGATGCGCCGGTGCCCCAGCGCCGCCAGATAGCTGACCGCCTCGGCGACCGCGGAGGCGTCGTCCGTCCACACCGCCGGGAAGGACCCGGTCAGCGACGGATGCCCGACCGCCACGGCCGGCAGGCCGGTGTCCTGGAGCGCCGGGACCCGGGGGTCGTCCCGGCGGAAGTCCACCAGGATCGCCCCGGCGATCATCCGGCTGCGCCACCAGTCCTTGTAAAGGGCGATCTCCTCGTCCACGTCGCGCACCAGCCGCAGCAGCAGCGAGCAGGACCGCTCGGCGAGGACGCTCTCGATGCCGGAGATGAAGTCCATGTAGAACGGCTCCAGGCCGAGCAGCCGGGCGGGCCGGCACAGGGCCAGCCCCACCACGTCCACCCGCCGGCTGGAGAGACTGCGGGCGGTCGCGCTGGGCGCCCAGCCCAGTTCCCGGGCGGCCTGGAAGATCCGCTCGCGGGTGGCCTCGGAGACGCCGCGCTTGTGGTTGAACGCCAGGGACACCGCGCCCTTGGACACCCCGGCCCGGACGGCGACGTCCTTGATCGTGACGCGTTCCTCGGGGCCGCCGCTCACACCACGTCCACGCAGAACAGAGCGGTCCTGACGGCCTCGATGCCGACGTCGCCGCAGCCGGTGACACGGATGCGCGTCCGCTCACCGGGCAGCAGTGTCTGCGGACCTCGGTCGCAGACGGCCTCCGGACCGAGCCGGTCGGGCTGGAGCAGCAGGTCTCTGACGAGGGTATGTGCGCTGACCACGACATCGACTCTATCCCCCTGTCCGGGCACCGGTTCCAGGGCGATGTCGTAGACCGGCTTCGGGTGGGCGAAGTCCTTGTCGGGGACCGGGAAGTGCAGGGCGCGCAGGCCGCTCGCGCCCTCGCTTCCGCCCGTGCGCGGGTCCTGTGCGTCCGCGTCCGCGACCAGGAACTCCTTCCCGCAGGCCGCGTCCGGCAGCAGTTTTGCCGGCACCGCCACGCGGACCACCGAGCGGGCGGCCACCTCGACCTCGATGCGGGCCTCGTCGACCGTGGCGCCCCCGGCCTCCACGCGGCGCAGCGTCACCTCGGTCGACCAGGGCTCGGCGGACTGGTTGACGGCCGCGAGGACCAGGCCCTCGGGGGCGCCGTCGGGCGTGGGCTGGAGGGTGAGCAGCCGGTCGGCGTAGACGCGGCGCAGTTCGTGGTGGAGCGGCTTGAGGCGGCCGTCCCCGTCGACGGCGGCCCAGGAGGTGACGGGCCAGCAGTCGTTGAGCTGCCAGACGACCGTGCCGGCGCACACGGGCCAGTGCGAGCGCCAGTGCTCGATGCCGGCCGCGACCGCGCGGGCCTGGACGAGCTGGGTCAGATAGTGCCAGCGGTCGAAGTCGCCCTCGGGCAGCGGGAAGTGGCGGGCGACGCCGCGGTTCAGCTTGCCGTTGCCGTCCTCGGCCTTCTGGTGGTGCAGCATGCCCGGGGAGTCGGGGGTGAGTTCCTCGCCGGGCAGGGCGCGGCGCAGGGTGGCCAGGGCGGGCGGCGCCTGCCAGCCGAACTCGGCGACGAAGCGCGGGACGCTCGCGCGGTACTCGGCGTAGTCCTGCCGGTTCCACACCTCCCACGAGTGGTGGGTGCCGTGCGCGGGGTCGTTGGGGTGGTGGTCCCAGGAACCGGACCAGGGGCTGCCGGCGGCGTACGGGCGGGTGGGGTCGAGTTCGGCGACGATCCGCGGGAGCAGTCCGAGGTAGTAGCCCTCGCCCCAGGAGTCGCCGGCGAGGGCGGGCTCCCAGTCCCAGTCGCGGAAGCCCCAGAGGTTCTCGTTGTTGCCGTTCCACAGGACGAGGGAGGGGTGCGGCATCAGCCGGACAACGTTGTCCCGCGCCTCGGCCTCGACCTCCCCGCGCAAGGGCTGCTCCTCGGGGTAGGCGGAGCAGGCGAAGAGGAAATCCTGCCAGACCATGAGGCCGAGTTCGTCGCAGACGTCGTAGAAGGCGTCGTCCTCGTAGATGCCGCCGCCCCACACCCGCACCAGGTCGACATTGGCGTCGGCGGCCTGGGTGAGCCGGGTGCGGTAGCGCTCGGGGGTGACGCGGGACGGGAAGGCGTCGTCGGGGATCCAGTTGACGCCGCGGGCGAAGACGCGGACGCCGTTGACGACGAGGGTGAACCCGGTGCCGTGCTCGTCGGGCGAGCGGTCCAGCTCGATCGTGCGGAAGCCGATCCGGCGCTCCCAGGCGTCGAGCGGGGCGCCGTGGTCGTCGGCGAGGGTGAGGCGGAGGTCGTAGAGGGGCTGTTCGCCGTAGCCGCGGGGCCACCACAGGCGTACGTCGGGGACCTGGAGGGTCAGCACGGCCTCGTCGCCGGTGAAGCGGGTCTCGGCGCGGACGCCGGCCACGGTCGCCTCGGCGGTGAGGTCCCGGCCCGCGCCGCCCGCGGTGCGCTCGACGTCGAGGCGGATCTCGACGCGGCCGGCAGTGCCGTCGACGGTGACCAGGGGCCGTACGCCGGCGATGCGGGCGGTGGACCAGTGCTCCAGCCGGACCGGGCGCCAGATGCCCGCCGTCACCAGCGTCGGCCCCCAGTCCCAGCCGAAGTTGCACGCCATCTTGCGGATGTACTGCGACGGCTCGGGATAGACGTTGGGCCGTTCGCCCGTGACCGCCCGCACGGCCTCGGCCTCGTCGTAGGCGGAGGCGAAGCGGACCGCCAGTTCGCCCTGGCGGCCGGTGACGTCGAAGCGGTAGCGGCGGTGCATGTTGCGGGTCGCGCCGACCGGAAGACCGTCCAGGGTGATGGTCGCGGCCGTGTCGAGGCCGTCGAAGACCAGGTCGGTGCGCTCGTGCCCGCTGTCGTGGCGCAGGTGCCGGACGTACGTCCACGCGCGGCGCCCCACCCAGGCGACCTCGGCCTCGTTGCGGCCGAGGAAGGGGTCCGGAATGACGCCGGCGGCCAGCAGGTCGGTGTGGACGCAGCCCGGCACCCGCGCCGGAAGCGTCGCGTCGTCGTGGCGCAGACTCCAGCCCTCGGCAAGGGGGGTGACGTCCCTCATGGTGCGGCTCCAATCGCATGACTCATGGCTCGTGGCCCGTGGCTCATGGCCCGTGGCCCGTGGCCCGCGGCGCATGGCTCATGCCACGGTCTGGGATGAGACGGGATGACGGTGACGCGGGACAACCTAACCCGCTGATCACCCGCTGTCCATAAACCGGTCTAGCTCCCCTGCCGACCGAACCTGCCCGATCACCACAGGGTCAACGTGCAGCGAAACGATCCCCTGGTAACGATTGAGCATCGCGAGCGGAATGACTGCTTTACCGGTTCACCAGTCGCTGACATAGTGCCGACATCCCACCCGCAGAGCTGAGCCGCATTCCTGAAGGAGCTGGGCACATGGGGAAGAAGAAGACGCTGTCGGGAGCGCTTCTGGCCATCGCGACCCTTACGGTCGCGGGGTGCAGTGGCGGAGGCACGACCTCCGGTGGCACGGCGTCGTCACCGAAGGACCCGGCCGACGCCTCCGGCACCATCAAGGTGCTCACCCACCGCACCGACCTCGTCCAGAACGGGACGATGGACAAGTACGCGGAGGAGTTCCGGAAGACCTACCCCAAGGTGAAGGTCGAGTTCGAGGCCCTCACCGACTACGAGGGCGAGGTCAAGATCCGGATGAACACCAAGGACTACGGCGACGTCCTGATGATCCCGGGCGCCGTCGCCAAGAACGACTACCCGAAGTTCTTCGCCTCCCTCGGCAGCAGCGACTACTTCAAGGGCAAGTACCGCTTCACCGACAAGACGGAGGTGAACGGCAAGGTCTACGGCATCGCCCAGTTCGGCACCGCCAACGGCTTCGTCTACAACAAGGCCGTCTGGGAGAAGGCCGGCGTCACCGACTGGCCGACCAGCCCCGAGGAGTTCCTCGCGGACCTGAAGAAGATCAAGTCCAAGACGGACGCGGTGCCGTACTACACCAACTTCAAGGACGCCTGGCCCCTGACGGCCTGGAGCAACAACATCGGCACGGTCAGCTGCGACGAGCACGCCAACGACGAACTCGCCGGCGCCGTCTCGCCCTGGAAGGAGGGCGGCGACCTCCGCGTGATCGACTCGCTGCTGCACGACGTCGTCAAGGGCGGCCTGTCCGAGAAGGACCCGAGCACCACCAACTGGGAAGCCTCCAAAGGCATGATCGCCAAGGGCGAGATCGCCACCATGCACCTCGGCTCCTGGGCGATCACGCAGATGCAGGCCGCGGCCAAGGACGCGGGCACGGACCCGGCCGACATCGGCTTCATGCCGTTCCCGACCCAGAAGGACGGCGGCTTCTGCGCCACGCTGGTCTCCGACTACCAGCAGGCGGTCAGCGTCCACTCCGAGCACAAGACCGCGGCGCGGGCGTGGATCGACTGGTTCACCGAGAAGTCCGGCTACTCGGAGACCGAGGGCGCCGTGCCGGCGCTCCAGGCCGCTCCCATGCCGGAGACGCTCAAGGACTTCGTGGACAACGATGTCATGTTCGTGGAACGCTCGGAGGCCAAGACCGGCGAGGTCAACGCGATCGACAACGCGGCGGAGATCGGCCTGAACAAGCCCGACTACCGCCAGCAGCTGGTCGACCTCGCGCGCGGTGCACGCAAGGGCAACCTGGAGGACTTCTTCGCGGACCTCGACAAGCGGTGGAACGAGGCGGCGAGGACGGCGGGGTCCTGATCGGCGGGGCCTGAACCGGGGTGGGCCGATCCCGCCGGGGCGGGCCCGGGTGAAGGGCTGGTCCCACCGGGGCGGGCCGGTCCGGGAGCAGGCCACCCCCGTACCGGGGCGGTCCCGGCCACCTGACCGGGCCGGGACCGCCCCGCCTGCCCCGGCGCCCCCTCCCACCCACCCGCTTGATCCTGTACGACTGCCCGTCCCGCCGCCCCGCCTGCCCCGCCAGCCCCCCTGCCCCGCCCGTCCCGCCCGCCGCGCACCCGCGCCGCGCCCTCCGCGGACGACGAAAGGCCCTCCATGACCGAGATGACCCACGCGGCGCCCGCGAAGACGCGCCGCGCCGCCGCCGGCCGCAGAGCGCAGACCGGTGACGGCCGACCCGGACGCGGCCGCCGTGGTGGCAGCGGCGGCAACGGCGGCGACCGTCGCGGCCCGCTGCTGCGCCGCCTCACGCCCTGGCTGTACCTGGCCGTCCCGCTGGCCCTGCTGATCACGTTCACCTACGTCCCCGTGGCGAACATGATCTACTTCAGCTTCACCGACTGGGACGGCGTCAGCCCCGACCGGAACTTCACCGGCGTCGACAACTACCGCCAGATCTTCACCCGGCCCGAGCTGTTCCGGGTGTTCTTCGTCAGCTTCTACTACCTCGCCGCGTCCGTCGTGCAGATCGTCATCGCCCTCTACTTCGCGACGATCCTCAGCTTCGACCTGCGCTTTCGCAATCTGTTCAAGGGGATCCTGTTCTTCCCCTACCTGATCAACGGCGTGGCCATCGGCTTCGTCTTCCTCTACTTCTTCCAGGACGGCGGCACGCTGGACTCGGTGCTCTCCTGGTTCGGCGCCGAGACCGACCGCGCCTGGCTGGGCGACCCGACGTCGGCCAACACGTCGCTCGCGGGCGTGTCCGTGTGGCGCTTCACGGGCCTGAACTTCGTGCTGTTCCTCGGCGCGATCCAGTCCATCCCGGGCGAGCTCTACGAGGCGGCCCAGCTGGACGGGGCCAGCCGCTGGCAGCAGTTCCGGCACATCATCGCGCCGAGCATCCGGCCGGTGATCGGGCTGAGCGTCATCCTGGCGATCTCCGGGTCCCTGTCGGTCTTCGAGATCCCGTACATCATGACCGGCGGCGCGACCGGCACCTCGACCTTCGTCATCCAGACGGTGAAGCTCGCCTTCCAGTTCAACAAGACGGGCCTCGCCTCGGCCGCCGCCGTCGTCCTGCTTCTGATCATCCTGCTGATCACCTGGATCCAGCGTCGCCTCGTGCCCGACGAGAAGGTGGACCTCGTATGACCGTCTCCGCATCCGTCCCCCGGTCCGCACGCGAGCCGCGGGGCCGCGCCGCCCGCCGCGGGCCGCGCCTGGCCCCGGTGCTGATCTACCTCTCCCTGATCGTCGCCTCGCTGGTCGTGCTGGTCCCGCTCGTCGTGGTCTTCCTCACCTCGCTGAAGACGCCCGCCGAGGTGGCCGACGGCGGCGCGCTGTCGCTGCCGGGCGACTGGCTCAACTTCGGCAACTACGTCACCGCGTTCAACGACGGCCAGATGCTGTCGGCGTTCGCCAACACGGCGTTCATCCTGCTGTTCTCCATCACGGGCACGGTGCTCATCGGCTCGATGACGGCGTACGCGGTCGACCGGTTCCGGTTCCGGCTGAAGAAGCCGGTGATGCTGCTGTTCCTGATCGCGACGCTGGTGCCGAGCGTGACGACGCAGGTGGCGACCTTCCAGGTCGTGAACAGCTTCGGCCTGTTCAACTCCCTGTGGGCGCCGATCCTGCTCTACATGGGCACGGACATCGTCTCGATCTACGTGTTCCTGCAGTTCATCCGGGGTATCCCGGTCTCCCTGGACGAGGCCGCGCGCCTGGACGGCGCCAGCTCCCTCACCATCTACTGGAAGATCATCCTGCCGCTGCTCAAGCCGGCCATCGCCACCGTGGTGATCATCAAGGGGATCACGGTCTACAACGACTTCTACATCCCCTTCCTCTACATGCCGGCCGAGGACCTCGGCACCATCTCCACCGCCCTCTTCCGCTTCAAGGGCCCCTTCGGGGCGCACTGGGAGCACATCTCGGCCGGCACGATCCTGGTGATCGTGCCGACGCTGGTGGTGTTCCTGTTCCTCCAGCGGTACATCTACAACGGGTTCGCGCAGGGCGCGACGAAGTGACGGAGGGGGCGTACGGCGGCCCCCGTCCCCTGGGGAGGGACGGGGGCCGCTGCTTCACCGGACGTCCGGCGGCGGTTTCACCGGCGGGCGTGGCCGACACGGATCACCGGCGGACGTCGCGGCGGACGTCGCAGACTTCGGATTTCCGGCGGACACGGCACCGCCGGCCCGACTCACCGGCGGACACGGCTAACGGTCGGCCGGTCCGCCCCGGACCACGCAGGAGCGGGAGTTCTCCCAGCCCCAGCCGTCGCCGTCGGGATCGGTGGCGCTGCCGTTCTGGCAGTAGGGGTAGCCGTTCGGCGCGGTGCCGCCTCCGCTCCCGGTGCCGCCGAACACGGACGCCTCGCGGGAGGTGGCGGCGATGCCATTGGCCCCGTTGACGAGGCGCTGCCCCCAAGTGGTCAGCTGGCCGGCGTTGAAGTTGCTGACCACGTCGAGGTATTCGACGCCGCCGCCGTTGCCGCTCCAGGACCAGCCGAGGTAACCGAGCCGCAGGCTCTGGGCGGTGGCCATGATGGCGTCCTCGTCGGGGTTGCCGTCGCTGTGGTTGTTCCCGAACTCTCCGACCACGATGGGCAGTCGGGCGTTGACGAAGGCGTTGAGGTAGCTCTGCACCTCGGCCGCGGTGTCGTACACGCCGTACATGTGGATGGAGAAGATGGTGTTGCGCGCGGGGTCGGAGTTGAACACCGCGGAGGCATTCGAGCGCATGGTGCCGGACCAGTCCTGCCCCCAGTTGGGCGCGTCCACCATCAGCGCGTGCCGGAAGCCGGCGCCGCGCATCCGGGAGATGGCCTGCTGGGTGGCGGAGGTCCACTGGGTGTAGTTGGTGTTTCCGTACGGCTCGTTGCCGATGTTGATGACGACGTAATTCTCCTGGCCGACGAGCGCGCTCTTGATACCGGTCCAGTAGTCGACGGCCTGGCTCAGCGTGGCCGCGCCGGAGTCTTCTCCATAACCGGTGGTGTCATGCGCTTCGAGCACGCATATCAGCCGGTTCGCCTTGCACTGGGAGACGATCCCGGACACCTCGGAGGCGGAGGTACGGGTCCATTTGTGCCCGGTGGCGAGAACGACCCGGACGGTGTTCGCTCCCTTGGCCTTGATGGCGGCCAGGGAGCTGCTCGTCTGGCCGGGGTACCAGGCGTGAGCATGGTTGATGCCGCGCATCACGAAGTCGTTGCCGTTCGACTCGAGGATGCGGCCGTTGCTGACATGAATTCCGGTGGCGGCGTGGGCGGTGCCCGAGAGCCCGAATACGGAACCGGCCAGACCGATCATTCCGGCCGTGAAGGCGACTGCGGCTCTGCGCATGATTTTGGGCAGGGATGTGCGTACAGACAGGGTCATGCCCTCTCCTGATGATGTGGGGTGTGCGGCTCTTGTCCTGCTCTACGAGGCCGAACTTGCCTCGGTGGCAGGAGTGTTGGAGACTTAACCGGTTTAGTCAACCGTTCCGGCAGTTCGGATCCGGCCGGACTTTTCCCGGGCGGTGAACGCACCCCTGCCGGACGATCAGATCCCGAGCCGGTCGAGAACCTCGGCGACCAGCGCGTCGGCGGCGTCGAGGACGGCGTGCAGCGCATCGGGCGCGGCTCCCGACGGGACGAACAACTCGTGGGCCCGAGTGGCGAATCGGGCGGGCGCGACGCCGAGCCGCCCGGCGGCCTCGACGGCCCCCTTCTCATTGAGCACCCAGCAGCGGGCGTGAGCGTGCAGGGCGTGGACGAGCAACCCGACGGCGCGGAAGAGACAGCCGGCGACGTAGAAGGCGTCACCACGGGCGGCACCCTTACGAGCCCCGGCGAGGATGAAGGGCGCCTCCCAGCGGGCATTGCCGATCAGCGCGTCGCGCAGGGCCTCGGGATAACGCCGGACCTCCTGCTGCAGCGCCCGCAACTCCCCGCGCGGATCGGCGAGGACACGTCCGAGGGCGAGCTCACCGACGTAGGAGTGGGAGTAGACGCCCAGCGGGTGCCCGGCCTGGACCCCGACCTCGAAACGCCCTCGCCGGCAGTCCTGCCAGATCCGCCGGACACGGTCGAGATCCCGGTAGATCCAGTCGACGCGGTGGCGGGGAGGGGGTGGGGGACATGGGAGGCGTGGCGGCGCCGGGGGTGGGGGCGCTGGGTGCGCTGAGGGCGGGGGCGCTGCGTGCGCTGGGGGTGCTGGGAGCGCTGGGGGTCGGGGCGCTGGGGGCGCTGGGGGTGCTGGGAGCGCTGGGGACGGGGACGCTCGGGGCGCTGAGGGCGGGGGCGCTGGGTGCGCTGGGGACGTCACCGGGATGGTCAGCCACGCCCCGCCGTCCACCCAGGGCCCCCAGCCACCGGGTTCGGTCACTTCGACGGGCCCACCGGTCAGCTCGCCGGCGAGCCGACGGAGGGCGTCGGTGTCGGGCGGAGTGTGAGGTCGGTAGTACAGACCGAGGTCGTAGTCGGAGTCGACCCGATGGGCGCCGCGTGCCCGACTGCCACCGAGGGTGACGCCGACGATGCCGGGGATGCGGGCGAGCCGGTGGGCGATCTCGGGGAGACGATCCATGGGACGAGTGTGCGGGGGCGGGTCTCGGGGAGCGAGCGCGTTTTCACCGGCGCTGCTCACCCGCCCCAGCGCCCGGATTACGGCGGCCAGGTCACCACATCTTCAACCAGCTCCTCCCCCGCCCACCCCGAACCCCCACCAGCGCCCACCGAAGCCCTGATCCGGTACCCTGTGGATCGAGCGCCCTGCCGGGCGCCGCATCACGCCTTCGTAGCTCAGGGGATAGAGCACCGCTCTCCTAAAGCGGGTGTCGCAGGTTCGAATCCTGCCGGGGGCACAGAGAAACACCTGGTCAGAGGCCCTTTCGTCCGACGGACGGGAGGGCCTTCGTACGCGCGACACAGCGCCAGGGCGGACCAGACCCACGTCTGGCCACCCTTCCGGCGCGTTCTTGGCCGAGCCGCCGGCGCGCGGCAGGCTCGCCCGATTCATCTCATCCTCAAGGCATCCGCGACGCGCACCGACTCAGGTCGGCGACATCGTCGACGGACCGAGCGCGGCTCGGTTTCAGGCGGCGTGTGGGGTGAAGGTGACGTGGGAGTCACCCTCGTCGATGGCCACGTTCAGGGTGCCGTCGAGGGCCTTGGCCAGGCGTCGCAGCAGCGGGAGAGTGGGCACAGTGTCGCCGCCCTCCATCCGGGACACCTGAGGCTGCGTCATCCCAGCCCGCTCGGCCAGTTCGGCCTGGGACAGGCCAAGCTCGATCCGACGGTCGTAGACCGCCTGCCCGAGATCGCCAGCCAGCCGCGCGTCGACGTACTCCTGGTCGTACTCCACCGTCTCACCCGCAAGCTGCCGGGCCCGGCGCGTCTTCCACGTGCTGTGATTCATCAACTCTCCTTGCGCCGTTCGTAGGTGTGCTCGGCTCGGCCGTGCTCGGCCTCGCAGACCTTCTGGGCCTGCTGCGCACGCTCGACTTCCGCCGCCTCGCGCATCCTCGTCTTACGGAACACCGTCAGCAGAACGATCCGCTGCCCGGGAGCTAGCCAGTACGGGATGCGCACGGCCTCGCCGTCCAGTTCGAAGCGCAGCTCACGCAGCTTGCCGCCCAGGTGCCGCGAGTACGGCTCACCAAGCGTCGTCGGCTCGTCCAAGAGACGGTCCGTCTTGTCCTCCACACGCCGGTAGAGGCGGAACGGAAGCAACTCCAGCCAGTCCCGCACCTCGGGTTCGATCTCGATCTCCCACCGCTCCGCCATGCAATCAACGGTATATACCTCCAATTGCATAGCGCAAGCCTTAACGGGCCTCCGCGGCCTGCGGCACGAGGTCGCCCCCGTTCAGTCGACGCGGAACGGATACAGCACACATGAGGACGAGAAGCCCTATAAACACGTGAGAACTACGGAGGAGTGTTTCCCCAGGTCAGACACCCTGTGACCCACGTTTCCGCAGGTCACAGCCCCGCCCAAGGAGAACTCCTAAAGCGGGTGTCGCAGGTTCGAATCCTGCCGGGGGCACCAGGCAAAAGGCCCCGGACCGATCATGGTCCGGGGCCTTTGACATCCACTTCTGACATCAACGGCGTCGGTCACTGACGACCGGGACGCCGCTTCCTGAGTAGCCGGTCCATGTGGCTCATGGCCTCCCGCTGCGTGTCCTGCACGACGTGCGTGTAGACATCCATGGTGATGCTGATCTGGGAGTGCCCCAGGATCTCCATCACCACGCGGGGCGCGACGGCCGCCGTGAGGAGCGTGGCCGTGCCGTGCCGGGCGTCGTGCAGCCGGATCACCCGGAGGCCGGCGGACCGGGCGACGCGGGTGAAGGATCGGTAGAGGTTCCGCGGCTCGACCGGGCGGCCGGTGCGGGTGGTGAAGACGTAGTCCGACTCACGCCAGGTCTCCCCCGCTTTCACCCGAGCCGCCACCTGCCGCATCCGGTGCCAGCGCAGGGGCGCAATGCAGAGCGCGGGCAGCGGGACGGCACGGCGACGACGGCTCTTGGGATCGTCGTCGTACAACACGCCCCGGCGCCGCTGCACCTGCTGACGGACGTACAGCACGCGGCCGTCGAGGTCGACGTCCGACCAGCGCAGGCCCACGATCTCTCCCCTGCGGAGCCCCATGGCGATGGCGAGCACGAAGGCCGCGTACAGCGGGTCCTTACGGGAGGCCGCCAGGAAGTCGAGCGTCTCGTCCAGAGTCCAGGGCTTCAGTTCGCGGTTGTCTGTGCGAGGAGGTTCGACGAGCTTGGCCACGTTCCGCGTGATCAGTTCCTCGCGGCACGCCGAGGACAGCGCCGAACGCAGCACACGGTGTGCCTCCTTGGCCGTCGCCGCCGTGGTCTTCTCCTCCAGGCGGACGAGGAAGCGGCGCACGTCTGCGACGCCCAGCGATTCGAGCCGCTTGGCACCGAGGAGCGGTACCAGGTAGAGCCGGACGTGCGCTTCGTACTTGTCGTACGTGCTGAGCTTCCGCCGAGGCTTGATGACGTTGTCCAGCCAGTACGGCAGCCACTCGGCGAGTCTGGCCGACCGGGTCGGCACGGGCACGCCCTGGTCGACCTTGTCGAGCAGTTCCCGACGCTTGGCGTCGCACTCGGCCCAGGTCTTGCCGTAGGCGAACTTGCGGGCACGGGTGCCGTCCGGTTGGAGGACGTACACCGCGCACTGGAAACGGCCGTCCTTGCGCTTGGTGATGGTGCCGGCGCCGTTGGGGTTCCGCTTGCGTTGCTGGGCCATCAGGCCGCCGCCTCCAGTTCGTTGGTGATGTACTCGCGGACGGCCCGCGCCGGGATGCGGCGACACCGGCCGATGGTGATCGAGGGCAGGCGACGGGAACGGATCAGGTCGTAGACCGTGGAGCGACCGACCTTCAGCCCCGCCATCACTTCGGGCACCGTCAGCAGCTCGTCATCACGCATGGGTCGGTTCTCCTTCCGTTCCGGGAGCGGGTTCGAGGGTTTCGGCGAGCCAGGCTTCGGCGTCGGTGAGGCCGGTTCCGGCGTAGATCCAGTGCGCGAGGACGAGGGTGGTGTCCGGGTCGGTCTCGTTCGCTGCCAGGGCTTGTGCGCGACGCCATGCGGCGCGAACGTCGCGGAGGGCGCCGAGGGTGGTGGAGTAGCGGCGGGACTTGGTGGAGAAGTGGCCGCGGAAGCCGAGCATGTGGGCCCAGGCACGCAGGCGGAGGTGTTCGAGGTCCTTGCGCGCGCCGAGGGTCCAGGCGGTGCGGATGAGCCGACGGGCGTGGTCGCTGATGTCGAGCTGGGCGAGTTCGGCGAGGAACCTCAGCGGCCGGTCCAGAGCTCCCGTCGCCGTCTCGGCGCCCTTGGTGGCGTATTTGGCGATGTACGCGGCCACGGCCCGTTCGGTCAGTTCCTGACCGCCGTCGAAGTCGGCCGAGCGGATGGTGCGGACGTCGAGCTGACTACCGAAGGCGAAGGCATGAGCCCGGCCGTCGATGACCGGGCCGTCCACGCGGGCGGCGGTGGCGGCAGCGCGGATGGCATCGGTGAGCAGTTCGGCGGTGGCCCAGGCGGGAGGCGGGGTGTCGCCGCCCTCGGGGCCGTCGAGGCGGATGACGGCGTGGAAGTGGACGGCTCCGCGTTTCTGGTACTCGGCGACCTTGGCGAAGGACACCCGGGCGTACTCGCGGAAAGCTCGCTGGGTGAGGCCGGCGCGCTTGGCGACCTCCCGGCGCAGGTAGATGGAGAAGCGCCGCCACAGCGGACCGGCGTGCGCGTTCCAGAGGACGGCGGCTTCGTAGTCGTAGGTGTCCGGGTCGAGCGGGGTGCCGAGTACGGGGTCGTCCTGGTCGTGGAGCGCGCCGCAGCGGCAGCGGCGGGCCGGGCCGGCCGGGCCGGTGGGGCGGTTGTGGACCGGGCCGAAGCTGGGCGCGGTGAAGGTGGCGAAGACGCGCGGGTGGGCGGCGACGCGTTCGGGGACGCCCTTGCCGCCGCGCAGTCCGGAGGTGATCAGGTGGAAGGTGTCGCGGCGGTACACCTCAGCGCAGGCCACGCAGCGGGTCGTGCGGCGGTTGTTGCAGCGGACCAAGAGGTGACCGGCCGGGAGGCTGGAGGAGTCGAGGTGGTGGAGGACGCCACCGATCTCGCCGGTGCGGGTGTCGACGGCGTACTCGGTGCGGTGGCCGTCGAGGCGGATCGGGTGCGTGCAGCCGCCGAGGCCGGCGAGCTGGCGCAGGAGTGCGGGCATGGTGCCGAGGGCGGCCAGTTCGCCAAGTTGGTGGAACGGAGGCGGAGTGGCGCGGGTGATGATGGCTTTCTCCTTCTGCTTCGGCTGGAGGGAGACGGCCCCCGGGGGCGGCGGATGCTTGGCGGTATCGAGGCCGCCCCGGGAGGCTGGTGCGTCAGCGGTGGTGCTGGTCGCGGAGCAGCGAGCGCAGGACTACGGCGGCGACGGCCACGGAGACGGCCGTGACGGCGACGGCGGCCAGGAGCGCGGTCAGCACGACGCCGCCAACGAGGACGACCGCGACCGCTCCGGTGCTGACGGAGATCTGAGGAGCTGGCCGCCGAGCCGGCACCTGGTCGGCCACGGTGTGGGGGTGCACGGGCGGCGGCGTCGGGCTGTCGGGGTACTTGGGCAGGAACGCGGCGAAGCTCTCCTTACCTACTCGTCTAGTCATGTGAGCCGTTGGCGATGCCCACGCCGGAGCGCGTACCGGACTCGATGGCGGGGGCCAGGAAGGTGTCCGAGAGCCAGAAGCCGAAGAGGGCGATCAGGACGACGATCCACGTGCGGACGCCGAGGAACTTGACCGCTCCCCAGGCGAAGAAGCCGAGGAGGACGACGAGCGGCAGGCTGACGGTCACGGTGTGCGGGTCCTTTCAGCGGACGGGGCAGCGGTGGGTACGGGCGGCCAGTTCGGCGGCGGCCCGGCTGTCGTAGTCGGCGGAAAAGCCGCAGCGCGGGGCCGTGCAGGCAGCGGTGTGCTTCTCCCGACCGCGACCGTCGTAGGACGTGCCGACCTGGACGGGGCCGATGCGGGTGACGGAGCGGAAGCGGCGGTTGGCGCTCATGTGGGTCTCCTCTCAGAGCTGGGCAGCGATGGCGTCGGCCATGGGCGGCGGGACGCCGAGGCGGGCGCGCAGGGTCGGGGTGTCGATGGCCGTTCCGGTGCGGGCGTGGTGCTCGGCGGCGACTTTGCGGGCGTGCTCGACCAGGGCGGCCGGGACGGCGACCGGCGGCGGGGCCGGAGGCGGACTCGGTACCGGCTCGGCCGTCGGAGGCGCCGGGGGTTCCGGTGCGGGATCGGGCGCGTCCTCCTGGTCCTCAATGTCTTGGGGCACCTCCTGGCCCACGGCGTCACTGGTCTCGTCGTGCGTGGTCGGCGACGAGTGGACGAGGAGGGTTCCGCCGAGGAAGGCGACCGCGGGCCAGCCCGCGACGAGGATGCGGAGCCAGGCCGGCACGTGGTCCAAGTCGAGCAGTCCGGCGGTAGCAACGTTCGCGCCGAGGGACGCGGCGAGGGCGATCAGGAACCAGCACCACCCGGCCGCTTTCGCGTCGCCGGACCGCAGTCGGCGCCAGGCGGCGACGAGCAGCAGGTCGACCGAGACGGGATAGGCCCACGCCTTCCACCCGTCCTGTCCGGCCGCCGAGGCGACGTCGTGCAGGTGGGCGAAGGACAGCGCGGCGGCGATGACCGCTTGGATGAGCACCGCGTCGACGCGGGCCAGGTGGGCGCGCATGCTGCGGCTCCTTCCAGGTTCGGGCATGGGAGGGGTAGGGACATGGCGTGAGGCAGTCACGCCGACCGGGGCTCGTGCGGACGCGGGTCAGTCGGTCACCGGGCGGGGCCGCACGACCGGGCCCGGTGTCTCGGCGGACGGCCGTACAGGGACGTCGGGCCGGAAGGGCTTGAGCGCGGGCAGGTCGGGGACCAGGTGGGCCGACTCGCGGCAGGTCTCGGCGGCGTCGCCGAGGGAGAGGTACGGCGTGCGGATGCGGGACCAACCGCCGGAGGTGTCGCCGGCCACGGCGAGGCCGGGCCGTTCGGGGGCGATGGCGCAGGCGGCGGAGACCGCTTCGGGGGCAATGTCGCCGAGCGCCATCTTGGCGGAGGCTTCGTCGTTGACGCGGTGGCAGACGCGGCCGGTCAACTGGGCCCGCAGCATGGTCGCGCCCTTGCCCAGCTCGGCGCCGAAGCGCTGGCCGCAGACCTCCAGGTAGATGCCGGCGGCCCGGCCGAGCTGGGCGAGCCGGATGCGCTGGGTAACCATCTCGTCCCGGCGTTCCTCGTCCTTCTTCGTGGCGACGAGGAAGAGTTCGGCCACCTCATCGACGAACAGCACGACGGGCACCCGGCGTTCGTGCTCGGGCAGGCCCCAGATGTCGGAGGTGATCTCCTCGTCCGGTGTGCTCGGCGCGATGCCCGCCGGGCCTTGATCAGGTCGTACCGGTCCTCCATTTCTTTGATCAGCACGGGCAGCAGCTCGGCGGCCTGTTCCGGGTCGGTGGCGAGCGCCGACAGGCGCGGGGCGAAGGGCGCAAGTTCCACGCCCCGCTTGCAGTCGATGCCGACCAGGGCGACAGGTTGGCGGGCGAGGCCGGCGACGAGGTGCCGCAGGTACATGGACTTGCCGGACAGCGTGGCGCCGAGGGTGAGTTGGTGCGGCACGGTGCGGTAGTCGCGTATGAACGGAGTGGCGTCCTCGCGCAGCGCGACCGGCACCCGGAGCAGGTCCGGGCGGAGCTTGCGCGGCATGCGCACCCGCCGTAGCACGTCGAAGCCGACGAGCCGCAGTTCGACCACGCCCGGCTTGATCGTGGTCACGTAGACGGCGTGGACGCCCCAGGCGTGCCGCAGCCGTTCGGCGGAGGCGGCCACGTCGGCGGGTTCCTGCCCCGGGGCGAGCCGCAGACGGACCCGCAGCCCCGTCGTGGTCGGCCGGATGATCCCCCGGCGCGGCGGTACGGGCCGGACCTCACGGCGGGTGGTGGCTTTGACCGCCAGGACCCGCAGCCGGGAGGGGGCCACGGTCAGCCCGCACGCCTCCATGACGGAGCCGTAGGAGCTGAGCAGCCGGACCGTGGACACCGGTAAGCCGACCGTGGACCAGTAGACGCCGGGGTGCTTGCCCCGGGCGTAGGCGGCCCCACCGCCGAGTGCGGCGACGGGACCACCCACCTCCGAAGCGTTGCCAGATCGGTCATCAGGCCGTGGCCCCCATGGCGGCCGGGAAGGCGGCCGGAGTGACGGCGGCGGCCCGGAAGGCGATGCCGTGGCGCTGCTGTCCGTTGAACACGCTCTCCCACGGTCGGGCGACCAGGCCCGGCAGGGAGACCGGGGCACCGAGGGCGAGCCCTTCCGACACCCCGCTCTCCGGGACGGTCACCTTGATCAGGGACGACTCCCCCTCCTCGAGGTACACGACGCCGATGGTCATCAGCGCCTCACCGCTGACGGCGTCCTTCGCGATCTCGCCCGACTGCCGGTCGCGGACCTTGGGCTCGGGTGCCTCGGTCAGCAGGATCGTCGCGGCCGAGGTCTCCACACGGATGGTGCGCAAGGCTTCTTCCTATCTACTCGTCTAGACAACATGCATCCTTCGAACCCGGCTACGCGGGAACATGGATCACCTTGCCACACAACTTGCCCACTCGTCTATACGAGTATGCGTGTCGGTGTGTACGAGTCCGGAGAAGTGGCCTCGCGCACCGCCGATCAGGTCGCCGGAAGCTGGTAGGAGAGGACGTAGGCGTCGGCCGCCATCACCGTGTCGCAGACCTCCACGGCCCGCCCCGCAGTGTCGAAGGCTGTGCGGAATAGATGGATCACCGGCACGCCGGAGGCCAGTTGCAGCGTCTTCACCTCTGACGGCGAAGGCATCCGGGCCCGGATCTCTTCCTCGAAGTGGTCGAGCTGGTGGCCCAGTTCTTCGAGGCGGGCGTAGATGCCGCCGGGGCCCGGGTTGGGCTCGGCGATCTGTGTACCGCGGGCGATGTCGAGCGGGAGGTAGGACGTGGCGAACTCGACCGGTCGGCCGTCGAGCAGGTACCGGCGACGCCGGGCGAGCACACGCCGCACGGAACCCAGCCTGGTGGAGACGTCTTGGCCGGCCTTCTCCTCCTTCACCTCCAGACTGTCCACGGTGGAGTGACTGCCGGCCGCGTCGGCCTCCACGATGAACGCCGACTTTCCCTGCTCCCGGTGCCGCCGGGCGAACCGGTCGGAGGCGAGACGGCGCACGGGCGGACGGGGCCGGACGAAGACGCCCTTGCCGTGCTCGGCGTGGACCAGGCCCTCGCCCTGGAGGATCGAGAAGGAGTTCCGGACGGTCATCCGGGAGACGCCGTAGTGCTCGACCAGCTCGGCTTCGGAGGGCAGCTTCTCCCCTTCTTTGAATCGCCCACGGTCGATGGCCTCGCGCAGTTGGTCGGCGATCTGACGGAAGACCGCGCGGTCACTGGTCGGGTCGAGGCCGCCGAGGATGCTCGGTAGAGACGCCATGCGTACTCCTTTAGGTATCTAGACGAGTGGGTGAGTGTTGTTGCTACGGTGGAGAGCCTAGTCAGCCGAGAGGGCCGAGGAACGTGAGCACAGAACGCCCGCACTCCGTGAGCGTCGCCGGGGTCATCGTCGATGACCAAGGCCGGGCCCTCCTGATCAAACGCCGCGACAACGGTAAGTGGGAACCCCCGGGTGGAGTCCTCGAACGTGAGGAAACCGTCCCCGAAGCCCTTCAGCGTGAAGTCCTCGAAGAGACCGGCATCAAGATCGCACTTCCGGCGACCCTGACCGGTGTCTACAAGAACATGACGGGCCTGATCGTCTCCCTCGTCTTCCGCTGCCAGGCGGCCGACGGCACTCCGACCACGGGGGACGAGACGCGCGCCCTGCGTTGGGCCACCCGCGAGGAAGTCATTGAACTGGCCGATGAGGCGTACGCGATCCGTGTGCTCGACGCACTCGACGCGGCGTCCCCGCCGGCCATTCGCGCCCACGACGGCGTGAAACTCGTCTAGCCCGAACCCGCTGCACATGGCGGCCTACCAGCATGAAGGAACTTGTATACACGAGTATACGAGTACGGTCCGGGTCTGGGGACTGTCTTGCCCAGGTTTCCCGGAAGAGGTCAGCCGGGCCCGCCGCTGGACCCGGGACATCCTGCGCGGCTTCCCTCTGGCCGATGACGCCGAGCTGATCGTGAGCGAGCTGAGTACGAACGCGATCCTTCACACCGCCAGCGGCAGGACGTCCGGCAGCCTTCATCTGGCCGTGGCGATCTCACCGCGGGTGGTCGCCCTGTCGGTCACGGACGAGGGAGGCACCGGCACGGCCCCCAAGGCCGAGCACCAGGACGACCAGGCCGAGCACAGCCGGGGCCTGGACATGGTCAGCGCACTCGCCCACCGGGTCGTCGTCCACGACAGCCACGGCGGCCACACGGTCACCGCGGAACTCATCACCCGAGCCCGGCCAGCTGGGGGACGCCCGTGCTGACGTCCGCTCTCCCCGAAACGCCGAACGCTGGCAGGCAGCCTCTTCCGTGCCAGTGCAGGGCCGCCGCCTACCCCTTCAACGAGGTGCGCTTCATTCCCATGGGGTCACACGAGGCCAGCAGCCCGCGCCTGGCCCTGCGCTGGTTACAGGAGCGCACGCGCCACATCACCGACCAGCTCGACGCCGCGTACGCGCAGCCCGGGTTGCACTGGCTGACGGACGAGGCAGAGCACGAACGAGCTCTCGCCTACCTGACCGCAGGCACCGGCTACCAGATCACCCTCTACGACGAGAGCACCCGCTACGTCCTCGTCGCCCACCTCACGAGAGCGACCTCATGAACGGGCCCGCCCGCGGCTACTGGTGTGAATGCTGGACCGAGGACGTCACCACCACACAAGGGCCGGCACTCCTGGCCTCCTTCGACGCGTACTCGGCGCCCCAGGCGGATCGATGGGTGGCCATCGCCCTGCGCACCATCTCACCGGCACTCGACTCCGACGCATCGGACGAAGCATGGGCATGGCTGCACGACGAACGCGCCGAGACCCGAAGAGCCCTCCTGCGCTCCGAGCCGTGCACCGTGACCATCACGCACGCCCACATCTGCGTCACCTGGACGATCCGACCAGTCCTCTTCCTGCCCCTGGCACACCGGCAAAACGCTGAACTCCCAGCCTGTGCACACAGCTTCAAGCCCTGCACCACAGACTGAGTTACAACTTTCTCTACAGGTTCAAGGCGGCTCGCTCCGCTCCCCGCGCGCGGCCCGACCCCCGGCCGGGCCTGCGCTCCTGTCTCCGCCCCGCTCCAGCCCGGCCGGCGCCCGTGCCGCGCTCACGGCAGTCAGTCGCCTGATGTCAGAGAAGGGGTACGTCGTGGCTGGGGCGGTCGGCTCCACGGCTTTAGAGGTCGTTCTCTTTCCGAACCTCGTGTGTGGTTTCCGCTGGTCAGGCATGAGATAGCGGCTGGCACGGAAGTCTGGGTCCGTTGCTGACCAAGACGTCGTGGGGGTGACGGATGCCGTCGATGCGGGCGGTGTTGGAAGCGCGGCAGAAGGCCGCGGCGGTGCGGGTGGAGGATCTCGAAGCGGAGTTGGAGCGAGTGCGTGCGGCTCTGACTGAGGCGGAAGAGGTGCTCAGGCGCCGGGTGATCGGCCTGGAGCAGTATCTGGAGGCGCTGGCCGAGGAGGATGCGCCCGCCGTGGCCGTCGTGTCGCAGAGGAAGCCGGTGGGTCCGCGCCGGGCGGTGCCTCACCGCCAGGACGCGGCCGGACCCGAGGTGTTGTCGGTGGACTACCAGGCGTTGATGGCCGCCGCCCTGGGGGCGGGAGCCGATGGGCTCGGTGCCCGGCGGGCCGCGGTGGTGCTGGGCTGGGACAGCGCCTCTGCCTCCCGTGTCGAGGGAGCGAGGGCCCGGCTGAAACGGCTGGTGGAACGGGGCTGGCTGGTCGAGGAGAAACCGGGGCAGGTTCATGCTGCCCGCGCCGGAGCAGGACACTGCCGGCGCTGGGCGGCCAGGCGGCGGCTCATGAGCATGGTCATCGACCACAGGACGAC
>NZ_JBVJFP010000014.1:56036-247266 GCF_055587785.1 Streptomyces sp. NPDC046379 | reverse complement strand
CTCGACCCCTACGTCAAGGTCAGGGCCGCCACCGCACTGGCCCGCAAGAAGCTCGGCATGCGCTACCGCATGGCCGTCGTCCCCCTGGACCCCACGCCCGTCCGCGGCAGCCACGGCCGCCTCCCCGCAAACGACGACGAAGGCCCACTCCTCATCTGCTCCACCCCCCACCCCCTCGGCGACCGCATCGCGGCCACCGAGGTCAAGTCCCTCCTCCTCGAACTCGCCGGCCTCGGACGACGGGACGTCCCCGGCGACTACGGACAGTGAAACACGCACCACTGACAACGCCCCGCGAGCCGCCCCCGCACCGGCAGTGCCGGTGGCTCCGGCAGCGCCCACAGCGAACCGAAAGCGAGACACCGTGACCGCGTTCAACGACGAATCCGGACCCGGCGACGCCCTGCGTCGTGCCCTCGGCGTCGACCGCCGCCGCTTCCTCAGCACCTGCACCGCCGTCTCCGCCGCGGCCATCGCCGCCCCCGTCTTCGGGGCCGCGCCCGCCCACGCCCGGGACACGACCGGGCACGGCGCCCACGGCCACGGCGGCGCCCTCGTCCCCGCCGACCGGCGCGGCATCATCCTCTACACCGTCCGCGACGCGATCGGCCGCGACCCGCTCGCCACCGACCTGCCCTCCGGCTTCCGCGACGTGTTCCGGCAGCTCGCCCGCTTCGGCTACCGCCAGATCGAGTTCGCCGGCTACGGCCAGCACGCCAACGCGCCCGGCGGCGCAAGCCTCGAGTCCGTCGAGGGCGCGAAACTGCTGCGCCGCTGGCTGGACGAGTACGGTCTGCGCGCCCGCGGCAACCACGGCTTCATCCCGCCGTCCTGGCCGCTGACCGGCGCGGACCTGGACACCTTCAAGAAGCACCTGGAGATCGCCAACATCCTCGGCATGGACCACATGGGCACCGGCGGCGACCCCACCGGCAGCTCCCACCGTGCCGACTGGGACGTGGCGGCGGACAAGTGGAACGCCCTGGGCGCCATCGCCCGCCGCGAGGGCGTCAAGCTGTACACCCACAACCACGACGCCGCCTACGACTTCCTGCTCGACGGCGGCCCGCTGGACGACCGGGGCCGGCCCACCCGCAGCTCGGGCGTCCGCAGGCTGGAGTACTTCCTCGGCATCACCGACCCGAAGGCCGTCTGGCTGGAGATGGACGTCTTCTGGGCGCACGTGGCCCAGTACAAGTTCCGCGCCTACACCGCCCACGACGGCTCCCAGCAGGAACGAATCTTCGACCCGGCCGGGCTCGTCGCCCGCCACCACGCCCGCTACCCGCTGTTCCACGCCAAGGACGGCGCCGTGAACCCGGCGAGCGGCCTCGGCTACGACATGGTGCCGTTCGGCACCGGCGACATCGACTACACGGCGTTCTTCTCCCGCGTCGGCCACCGCAACTACCACAACCCGATGGTCGAGCAGGACAACGCGCCCAGCGCGACGGACGCGGGACAGTCCCTGCGGTACGCGAAGACCGGCTACGACAACCTCTCGCGCCTGCGCCGCTGACCTCGCGAGGTAATGACCGGATCACCCCGGGTGACCCGGTCGGCGCCCCCGTTCCCGCCGCCCGGCGCACCCGCCCGGGCGGCGGAAACGCAGGTGAAGGCCACTCCCAAAGCTTGGTATTGTTGTCCCTGTCGCCGCGGGGAGGACCCCGCGCAAGGCGGCGGACACCTCGTCCGGGTGGCGGAATGGCAGACGCGCTAGCTTGAGGTGCTAGTGCCCTTTATCGGGCGTGGGGGTTCAAGTCCCCCCTCGGACACTCACCGAAATGGTGGTCGGGAAGAATCCCGGCCGCCATTTTGCGTTGCCTCCCGGAAGAGGCCGCCATGCCGCAGGAGACGACCCGTGACGCGGGCGCGCGCGACGCCGTCGACGACATCGTGATCGAGGCCTGCCCCGCCCGCGAGGTGCTGGACCGGGTGGCCGGCAAGTGGAGCATCCTGATCATCGTCGCCGCGGCGCGCGGCCCGGTGCGGTTCACCGAGCTGGAGCGGTCGATCGGGGGCGTGCCGGCGCATGCTCACGCTCACGCTGCGCAACCTCGAGCGCGACGGACTGCTGCGGCGCACGGTGTACCCGACCGTGCCGCCGAAGGTCGAGTACGAACGCACCGACACCGCCCGCGAACTGCACCAGTCGCCGCTGTCGCTGCTGGAGCCGGTCGTCGAGGTCACGGTCACCGTGCCCGAGGACGCGGTGGGCGCGGTGCTCCGCGACCTCGCGGCCCGGCGCGGCCGGGTCACCGGGTCGGTGACGCGGGCGGGCGCGTCGGTCGTCACCGCGACCGTGCCGCTGGCCGAACTGTTCGGCTCAGCCACCCGGTTGCGCAGCCGCACGCAGGGCCGCGGCGCCTTCACGGCCCGCCCCACCGGCTACGCACCGGCGCCGGCGTCGGTGACGGCGTAGGCGCGTGGTCGGGCCTGTCCGGCGGTTCGGCGTGACCACCGGACAGGCCCTGGTGCCCACGGGCGGCCCCCCTGACCGTTCGCGGGGCCGCCCCGGCGCGAGATGGGCACCGGTCCTCGTGGGGTGTCCTCCCCGTGTCGTTCTCGTGCCCTTCCCGTCTGCCGCTACGGGTACGACACGATCGTGGACGGCACCGTCGACGTTCCGGACGTGGGCGCGCCGAGGTCGTTGATGACGTGCGCGTACTGCCCGTTGCCGCCGAGCGAGACGACCAGCAGGTCGTGGAAGCGCACGCCCGGCCGCTCGGGCGCGGCGAAACCGTGGTGCTGCACGATGGTCGGGTCCACGTTGTAGTAGCAGTAGCTGCCCAGGCCCCAGCCCTCGTGGACGGTGACGTCGTCGCCGACCCGGTAGGCGGCGTAGCCCCGGAGCTCGCCGTTCTGGATGGCGGCCTGGTTCGGGGCGTCGTACGCCTTCTCGTTCTGGAAGAAGATCGTGCGCCCGCGCTCGCCGAACCACTGCACGTCGTACTTGTTGAAGTGCTCCACGAACAGGCCGGTGGCGAGGACGTCGTCGCCGTTGACCACGACGCCGTAGTCCGCGCGGTTGGTCTCCCAGCCGACGCCGTCGCCGTGGTCAGCGCGCCAGATCCAGGTGTGGTCGACGATGGTGTGCCGACTGTTGATGACCAGGCTGGTGGTGGCCTTGCCGGGGCCCGCGCCGCCGATGCGGATGAAGACGTCCTGGACGGTGATGGGGTTGGCGGAGTGGTCCCGGCGCGAGCCGCGCGGCCCGACCTCGACCAGCGTCTCGGAGTTGACCGTTCCCGCGTCGACCAGGAACCCGGCCAGGCGGACGCCGTCGACGTCGGCGACCCGCAGCGCGGTGACGCCGCCGTCCGGGATGATCGTGGCGTAACCGAGGCCGAGCACGACCGTGTTGGGGCGGTTCACGCGGATCGGCTCGTCCACGTGGTAGATCCCCGGCGTGAGCAGCAGGTTGAGGCCCTGCTCCAGCGCCCGGTTCAACGTGGCGGCGCTCACGCCCGGCTGGGCGACGTAGAAGCGGGTGAGCGGCAGGGAAGTGCCCCGCGGGGTGCCGTTGCCCCAGGTCACCCCGCGGGAGTCGGTGCGCTTCTCGGGCAGGAAGACGCGGTAGTGGTCGCCGTCGAGGTGGAGGAACGGCTTCTCGCGCGAGACCGGGGTGGTCTCCAGCGTGGTGTACGGCGGGTTCGGGAAGCCCTGGGCCGGGGCGCCCTCGACGCCCGAGAACACCATGTTCCACACGCCGTTGAGCCAGCCGCCGATCACACTGTCGCGGGTGTACCACTGTTGCTGCGAGTACGGCTGGACCTGGCCGTCGATACGGCAGTCGGCGAGGTAGCCGCCGCTGGACCAGCCATAGCCGCTGGGCGCGAGGTTGAGGTTGCCGCGTACGTGCATCCGGCGGAACGGGGCCGCCTGGGAGACCGCCCACCGGTTGGTGCCGTTCACCGGCACGAGGGCGAGGTTCTCCGCCGAACGCCAGAAGTTCTGCGTGGCGTTGCCGCCGAACCAGCCGGCGTCGACCGTCACGTCGCCGTTGATGACGGTGTCGTCGGGGGACAGGCCGAGGCCCGCGATGGAGGTGTAGAAGCCGATCTGGGCGTTGAGCCCGTGGTACGCGCCGGGCTTGAACAGCAGCGCGTAGCGGCCGTTGCCGAACTGGGCCGACTCCTGCTGCTGGAAGACCTCGTCCAGCTTGGCCTGGATGCCGGGCGTGGAGGGGTCGAAAACCAGGACGTTGGGGCCCAGGTCGCCGCCGCCGCGCAGGGGACGCGGGCGCTTGCGGGCCGGTACGGCGGACGCCGCGGGGGCGGCGGCGGGGGCGGCCGACGCGGGCGCGGACGGCAGCCCGGCCAGCACCGGCGCGGCGGCGACGGCGCCGAGGACGGCCCTGCGGGGCACGGGGGGAACGGGGGGCATGCGCGGCTCTCCTGGTTCAGGAAGTGAACAGGTCGGGGATTTGGGAGCGCTCTCTTGTCGCGGAATGCTTCATCCGCCGAAACCTGTCCGTCAAGGGGTTGGACGCACTTGCCGCGGACTTCCGCGAAAGCGGCCCAACGACTTGACGGCTGACCGGCGAGCGAGTTAAGTCATGTCCTAAATTAAGGGATGACGGCTTCCGGGGCGACCAGCAACCGGCCGCCGCTTCCCTGTACTCGATGGCCTGCGCCCGCTCCTGCAACAAGCGGTTCTTCGCCGGCGCCGGCATCGTCCGGCCCCAGCCTCGGCCGCCTGGGCCGAAGTGGAGGTGGCCGCCGTAAGAAGCCTGCCAAGAAGGGAAGGGCGGTCTCCCCGCCGTCCACCTGGCGGGCGACCGCCCCGAGGACCTCACGACGGTCCGTCGCATGGACGGACGCACGACCGGTGCACGGCCGCGGCTGCCCGGAAATCGTCCGCAGTCACCGGGGCGGGGCGGGGGCGGCCGGCGAGCGGAACCGGCCCCGTCCCGGGGCCGGTTCCGCTCGTTCAGCGCTGCAGGAGAGCGCGAGTGGACGCACCGGGACGCCACAGCCGGACGGTGCTGTGGATCAGCGCGGCGCAGCCCGCCGTGAAGATCCACGACCCCGCCTCCAGGAAGGAGAGATCACCCCTGTCGTGCAGAAGGCGAACAGCCCGACTGCGAGCGTGGCGGTCAGCAGGTGCAACCGCCGGATCCCGCGCGGTACGGACGTCCACGACGAGCGGCGCAGCGCGGCCAGCACGGCGGCGCAGCTGCCCAGAACGGCGGCGGTGACCATGCCGCCGGCGCCCAGCAGTCCGGCGATCCGGTACCGCCCCACCTGCCGCGGATCGCTCGACTTCAGCCCTTCCACCAAGCTCCCCCCTGACGCACTCCCTGTGCGCCCGCGCGCGTCATTGCACACCACCCGGCGCCACCCTCATCGGCCGCGGAGCGGACGGCTTCCGTGGTGACCACGGAAAGGGGTGCGGAGAGGCACGGGGAGGTGCGGGGGTCGGGTCACTGCAACGGGGTGCGGTGTCCGCCGCACCGAGCGGCACGGCGCAGCCGGACGAGCGGATTCGTGCCCTCCGCGGCCCGCGCCCGGCATCGCACCCGAAGGGCCCGGCGGCCGGGGAGGCGGCCAGGGCGCCGCGCGGTGCGGGGGCCCTGCGGGGCGGCGAGCCCTCCTTCGGAACCCGTCACCGAAAAATGTACGCGAACGCTCCCGAACCCTGGCACCATGAAGCGCTGAGCTGTGTGTTTCCGCGGGCCGAGTGTCCTGACCGAGGGGAAAGCCGTGACGGACTGGATATATGTCCTCAACCCGAACAAGGACACCTTGGACGGGGAGCCGTCCGACAAGGAGACGATGCTCCAACTGGCGCAGGAGGACCCCCACTTGGAGCTGTGGCTCGCACGCCGGAACCGGATGGGGGTGGGCGACCGGCTCTGGTTCTACTTCACCCACCCCGAGCCGGCCGTCGCCGCCGTGGCCGAGGTGGACGAGGAGCCGTGGGAGGACCCCGAGGCGCCCGGCGAGTACTTGGTCGGCGCGGTGCTGCTGGCCGAGCCGACGCGGGCGCTGTACCGCGACCCGGTCGGCCGCGCCGAACTGGGCCTCGGCCAGGTGCGGACGGTGCAGAAGGTGAAGCCGGAGGCCCTGCCGGCGCTGCTCAAGCGGGCTCAGCCGGCGGACGGCTGAGCCGGACGGACGACGCCACGGGAACGACGGACAGGACGGCGGCCTTGCCCCCCTCGCCCCAAGAGAGGGATCGCCAGCGGGAGTTCCTCGGCAGGCAGTCCCGAGTGCGCGGGATGATGCTCGGCCTGGCGCTCGGGGAGACGCTGGGCGGCGCTCGGGGCAGGCCGCCGTCCGACGGTCCGCTGCCGACCGGCGTGAGCACGCAACTGGCCTGCTTCACCGCCGAGGGCATCATCCGCGCGCAGGTGCGCGGCCATCACAAGGGCATCTGCCACGCGCCCGGCGTGCTCCTGCACGCGTACTGCCGCCGGGCGTTCCTCCAGGGCATCGAGCCGGAGCGGATGGCCCGCCGCTGGGGTTTTCCCGGCAACTCGGCCTGGCCGGACGGCTGGCTCGCGGGCGTCCTCGCCCTGGCGCGGCGGCGCGGCAGCGCACCGGCGACGGTGGCGGCCCTGTCCCGGATCGAGTGGGGCGAGGAGCGCATGGCCACCCCCAGCCGGGGCTGCCACGCCCTCACCCGCACCCTCCCGGTCGCGGCGATCGGCCCGGGCGGCATCGCTCAGGCGGCCGCGCTCGCCGCCCTCACCCACGGCGACGAGGCGGCCCGGACCGCCACCGTCCACGCCGCGACCCTGACCCACCACTGCCTCACCCACGCCGGCCCCGCGATTCAGGCCCTGCGGGAGGGCGTCACCGCGACGGACCGGCCGGAACTCGACGCCGCCCTCCGCCAGGCCGCCGCCCCCGAGAGCAGCATCACCTATCTGCGGACCAGACGGGAGCGGCTGGACCACCACCTGCCGCACCTGGACCGCCATGTCCCGCACGGCGACCCGGCGATGGCCGCCGCCCGCCTCTCCTGACCACCGTGCCCGGATCCGGGCCCCGACCCCGAGCCCGGGCTCAGTCGGTGACCGCCTCGTGCACCAGCCGCTTGAGGTCGGAGAAGAACGTGTGCGAGGTCCGCGGCCGGAGCTGGGTGTAGAACTGCACGGTCAGGTCGCGGCCGGGGTCCACCCAGAACGTCGTGGTCGCCACGCCGCTCCAGCCGTAGGTGCCCAGCCCGGCGGGCGCCTTGGTGCGGGACGGATCGATCACCACGGAGACGCCGAGGCCGAAGCCGACGCCGTCGTTGCCGGACTCGTCGTGGGCGGGACGGCTGCCGAAGGCGCGCAGGTCGGCGCCGCCGGGGAGTTGGTTGGCGGTCATCGAATCCACGGTCTGCGGCGCGAGCAGGCGGACGCCGTCGAGTTCGCCGCGGCGGCGCAGCAACTCCGTGAAGCGGTGCACGTCGTAGGCGCTCGCCACCATGCCGCCGCTGCCGGACAGGAACCGCGGTCGGCCGCGCAGCGGCAGACCCGGGATCGGCTCCAGGCCGCCGCCGTTCTCCTTCTCGCCGTACAACTCGGCGAGCCGCCCGGCCTGTTCGTCGGTGACGCAGAACCCGGCGTCCGGCATGCCGAGCGGGCGGAAGATCCGCTCGGCGAGGAAGACGTCGAGCGGTTTGCCGGACACCACCTCGATGACCCGGCCGAGGACGTTGGTGGCGACGGAGTAGTTCCACTCCGTCCCGGGCTCGAACTGGAGCGGCAGGCCGGCGTACACGTCGATCGTCTCGGCGAGGTCCGCGCCCGGCGGCACGGACGACTCGAGACCGGCGTCCCGGTAGAGGGCGTCGACCGGGTGGGAGTGGTAGAACGCGAACGTCAGGCCCGCGGTGTGGGTCAGCAGATGCCGGATCCTGATCGGCTCGGCGGCCGGGCGGGTGGTCGTGTCCTCGCCCGAGCCGCCCGTGTACACGCGGGCGTCGGCGAACACGGGCAGATGGCGGGCGACCGGGTCGTCCAGCGACAGCCGGCCCTCCTCCATCAGCGTCAGCGCGGCCACCGACGTGACCGGCTTGGTCATCGAGTAGATCCGCCACAGCGTGTCCGGCTCGACGGGCAGCCCGGCCGCGATGTCGCGGTGGCCGTGCGCCGTCAGATGGGCGACGCGGCCCCCGCGCGCGACGGACACCAGGAAGCCGGGGATGCGGCCCTCCTCCACATGGCGGGCGAAGTGCCGGTCGAGACGGTCCAGTGCGCTCCGATCCAGCCCCACGTCGCCCGGGTCGACCTCTTGCCGCAGCCGTGCCATCGCTCGTCACTCCTCCGCTTCGTCCGTCGAGGTGCGGTCGGGCCTGCTCCGCCCGTGCCCCGTCAGTCTCATCGTGGCCCAGGAGTACGCCC
This sequence comes from Streptomyces sp. NPDC046379, assembly GCF_055587785.1. Taxonomy (NCBI): domain Bacteria; kingdom Bacillati; phylum Actinomycetota; class Actinomycetes; order Kitasatosporales; family Streptomycetaceae; genus Streptomyces; species Streptomyces sp. NPDC046379. The sequence continues at coordinate 238,928 of NZ_JBVJFP010000014.1, read as the reverse complement.
GCGGAACACGGAAACCGCCCGGCGAGCGGCCGTGACGTATCCGACAGGACCGTCCCCGCCCGGCCCCGGGAACGCCGGCCCCGCGATCGTGCCGCTCGCGCGAGGATCACGCCGACCGGCGGCACGGCCACGTCACCAGGACTCACTGGCGGCTCACCGTCCGCGTCACGCCCGCGACGACCGTCGTCGCCAGGATCCAGCCGGCCAGCACCAGGACGTACGCCAGCGCCTGGGACCAGCCCCTGGGGGCGAACGCCGACTCCTGGCCGAAGGAGATCACCGGCAGCAGCAGGTCCAGCGTGTAGAACACCGGCTGGAAATCCGGCGCCTCGGCCGGTTTCAGCGGGCGAGGGGCGCGCACGGCGAACGCGAGCGAGCCGGCCGCGAGCAGCGACAGCAGCCAGCCGAAGGCCCGCATCGGACGGAAGCCGTAACCCACGGCGGCGTCCTGGACGTGGCCCCACAGCCGGCCGTACCAGGGGAGCGTCGAGCGGTGCCTGCGGTGCTTGGCGAGCTGGACCAGCCGGGCGGCCCGGTCGTCGCCCACGCGCCGGTACGCCGCCGTCAACTGCTCGTAGGCGTGCGGGACGTACCCGTCGCCGTCGCGTCCCAGCATGGGCAGCCGGCGCCCGGCGGGCTCGTGCGGGGTGAGGGAGGTGTACTGGAGGCTGTTGAGCAGCACATCGCCGGGGACCTTGTCCGGATCGAGGAACAGCACCTCGACGGTGGCCCGGCGCAGATTGACCGCGCCCTCCACCGGCGGGCCGCCGCGCAGCCACAGCTCGCCCAGGGTGCTGCTGCTCGCGCGCAGCACGGTGTCGCCGGGGTTGGACAGCCGGGCGTACGACAGATCGAGCCGCCCCGCGACGCGGGCGCCCCGCAGGCCGATCTTGCCGGTCGCGCTCAGCCTGCGCAGCAGGACGTCGCCGTCGACTACCAGGGTCTCGCCGGACAGCGCGCTGCGGCCGGGGTTGCTCAGCACCGCCTCGCCGAGGTCCACGGAACCGCCGACATGGGCGCCGTCCAGGCGGGTCTCGCCGTTCACCCGCAGACCCGGTGCGACCAGGCCGTCACCGATCTCCACATGGTTGAGCAGGAGGGCCGCCCCGTCGGGGTCGGGGGCGGTGATGCGCGCGCCGTCCATGAACAGTGCCCCGGAGATCTGCGCCCCGCCCAGCCGCACCAGGCCGTCGAACCGGCTCCCGCTGGTCCGCAGTACCCCCTCCACGCGCAGGGTCGCGGCGTCCAGGCCGGGGAGGACGGAGCCGCGCAGATTCAGCTGGCGCATCCGGGCGCCGTACAGCAGGGGCGCCTCTTCGAAGTGGCAGTCGCTGAGCCGGATGGCGTGATCGGTGCTGCCGTGCCGCAGGTCGAGCGTGCCGGTGACGCGCGCGCCCGCCACCTTCAGGGCGGCTATCTCGCCCTCCTCCTGCGGCGCGGTGAGCAACAGGGCCCGCAACACCGTGGCGCGCACGGTCCGTTCGGGCCCCCAGTCGCCGCCCCGCGCGGGGTCGTCGCCGGGTGCGCCGAAGTCGACGCGCCCGCCTCGCGGGAAGGCCCGCCACACCCGCAGTTCGGCCGGCGTCAGATCGTTGATCACCATCGCGGCGACTCTGACCCGCCCGGACCGCGGGTGTCAACCCGGGCGCGACGCAGGGCCCTTGGCGGGCCGAGCGTCGTCCCGGGTGTGACGGGCGCGCCCCGACGGTGCGTTACCTCTTCGCCGACTCCACCGCGTGCCCGCCGAACTGGTTGCGCAGCGCGGCGATCATCTTCATCTGCGGGGAGTCGTCCTGCCGCGAGGCGAACCGGGCGAACAGCGAGGCCGTGATCGCGGGCAGCGGCACGGCGTTGTCGATCGCCGCCTCCACCGTCCAGCGGCCCTCGCCGGAGTCCTGCGCATAACCGCGCAGCTGCTCCAGGTGCTCGTCCTCGTCGAGGGCCTCGACCGCGAGGTCCAGCAGCCAGGAGCGGATGACGGTGCCCTCCTGCCAGGAGCGGAACACCTCGCGGACGTTCTCCACCGAGTCGACCTTCTCCAGCAGTTCCCAGCCCTCGGCGTACGCCTGCATCATGGCGTACTCGATGCCGTTGTGGACCATCTTGGAGAAGTGCCCGGCCCCGACCTTGCCCGCGTGCACGAAGCCGTAGGGGCCCTCGGGCTTGAGCGCGTCGAAGACCGGCTTCAGCCGCTCCACGTGCTCCTCGTCGCCGCCGACCATCAGGGCGTAGCCGTTCTTCAGGCCCCAGACGCCACCGGAGACGCCGGCGTCCAGGAAGCCGATGCCGTGCACTCCCAGCTCCCTGGCGTGCCGTTCGTCGTCCGTCCAGCGGGAGTTGCCGCCGTCGATCACGACGTCGCCCGGCTTGAGCAGGCTCCCCAGCTGGTCGATGACCTGGTGGGTGGGGGCGCCGGCCGGGACCATCACCCAGACCGCGCGCGGCGCGTCGAGGCCGGCGACGAGTTCCGCGAGGCTGCCGACGTCGGACAGGTCGGGGTTGCGGTCGTATCCGACGACGGTGTGGCCGGCGTTGCGCAGGCGCTCGCGCATGTTGCCGCCCATCTTGCCGAGACCGATCAGACCGAGCTGCATGTCAGTGCCCTTCCTTCAGTTCACGGTAGGCGGCGCCGAGGGGGTCCGCCGCGAACAGGTCCCGCAGCCGCGCCCGCCGGTGGGCGCGGTGGTCCTCCAGGGCCGTCGACTCGGGACGGCGGGTGAGCAGGGGTGTCCCGGCCATGTCAGACGGTCTCCTCGGCGGCCTCGCCCCGCAGGGCGACGGCGTACATCTCGTCGGCGTCGAGGCGTCGCAGCTCCTCGGCGATGAGCGCGGAGGTCGGGCGGACCTTCAGGGCGAGCGTGCGCGGCGGCTGCCCCGGCAGGGAGAGCGTGGCCAGCGGGCCCTCGGGGCGGTCGATGACGATCTCGCCGTCGCCGGTGCCCAGCCGGACGCCGGTGACCACCGGCCCCGCGGTCTCCACCCGGTCCACGGGCACGTGCAGCCGGGCCTCCAGCCAGCGGGCGAGCAGCTCGGCGCTGGGGTTGTCCGCCTCGCTCTCCACGGCCGCCGAGGTGATCCGCGCCCTGGCCTGGTCGAGGGCGGCGGCCAGCATCGAACGCCAGGGCGTCAGCCGGGTCCAGGCCAGATCGGTGTCGCCGGGCGCGTACGAGCGGGCGCGAGCCTCCAGCGCGGCCAGCGGGTCCTCGACGGCGTACATGTCGGTGATCCGGCGCTGGGCGAGGGCGCCCAGCGGGTCCTTCGCCGGCACCTCGGGGGCGTCCACCGGCCACCACACGACGACCGGCGCGTCCGGCAGCAGCAGCGGCAGCACCACGGAGTCGGCGTGGCCGGACACCTCGCCGTACGTCCGCAGGACGACCGTCTCGCCGGTGCCGGCCTCGGAGCCGACCCGCACCTCGGCGTCCAGCCGGGAGTGGGTGCGCTCGCGCGGGGTGCGGGCGTGCCGCTTGATGACGACCAGGGTGCGCGAGGGGTGCTCGTGCGAGGCCTGCTCGGCCGCCTTGATCGAGTCGTAGGCGTTCTCCTCGTCCGTGACGATCACCATCGTCAGGACCATGCCCACGGCGGGTGTGCCGATGGCGCGGCGACCCTGCACCAACGCCTTGTTGATCTTGCTTGCCGTGGTGTCGGTCAGGTCGATCTTCATGGCCTGCGCCAGCTCCGTCCGTCTCGTGCGAGCATCTCGTCGGCTTCCACGGGGCCCCAGCTGCCCGACGCGTACTGCGCCGGCCGGCCGTGCGCCGCCCAGTACTCCTCGATCGGGTCGAGGATCCGCCAGGACTCTTCCACCTCCTGGTGACGGGGGAACAGGTTGGCGTCGCCCAGCAGCACGTCCAGGATCAGCCGCTCGTACGCCTCCGGGCTGGACTCCGTGAAGGACTCGCCGTACGCGAAGTCCATGGTCACGTCCCGGATCTCCATCGAGGTGCCAGGCACCTTGGCCCCGAACCGGACCGTCATGCCCTCGTCCGGCTGGACCCGGATCACGATGGCGTTCTGGCCCAGCTCCTCGGTGGCCGTGGAGTCGAAGGGGGAGTGCGGGGCGCGCTGGAAGACGACCGCGATCTCCGTCACGCGCCGGCCGAGCCGCTTGCCGGTGCGCAGGTAGAAGGGGACGCCCGCCCAGCGGCGGTTGTCGACGTTCAGCCGGATCGCGGCGTACGTGTCCGTCGTGGACGCCGGGTCGATGCCCTCCTCCTCCAGGTAACCGGGCACCTTCGCGCCGCCCTGCCAGCCGGCCGCGTACTGCGCGCGCACCGTGTGCAGACCGAGGTCCTCGGGCAGCTTGACCGCCTTGAGCACCTTCAGCTTCTCCGTCAGCAGCGACGGGGCGTCGAAGGCGGCGGGTTCCTCCATGGCGGTGAGCGCGAGCAGCTGGAGCAGGTGGTTCTGGATGACGTCGCGCGCGGAGCCGATGCCGTCGTAGTAGCCGGCCCGGCCGCCGATGCCGATGTCCTCGGCCATCGTGATCTGCACGTGGTCCACGAACGACCGGTTCCAGATCGGCTCGAACATCGTGTTGGCGAAGCGCAGCGCCAGGATGTTCTGGACCGTCTCCTTGCCGAGGTAGTGGTCGATCCGGAACACCTGGTCCGGCTCGAACACCTCGTGCACGATCGCGTTCAGCTCCTCGGCCGACTTCAGGTCGTGCCCGAACGGCTTCTCGATGACCGCGCGGCGCCAGGAGCCCTCCGGGGCGTCGGCCAGCCCGTGCTTGCGCAGCTGCTGCACGACCTTCGGGAAGAACTTCGGCGGCACGGAGAGGTAGAACGCGTAGTTGCCGCTGGTGCCGCGGGAGGCGTCCAACTCGTCCACGGCCGAGCGCAGCTGCTTGAACGCCCGGTCGTCGTCGAAATCACCGGGGATGAACCGCATCCCCTCCGCGAGCTGCTGCCAGACCTCCTCGCGGAACTCCGTCCGGGAGTGCTCGCGCACCGCGTCGTGCACCACCTGGGCGAAGTCCTGGTCCGCCCAGTCCCGGCGGGCGAAGCCCACCAGCGAGAAGCCCGGGGGCAGCAGCCCGCGGTTGGCCAGGTCGTACACGGCCGGCATCAGCTTCTTGCGGGACAGGTCGCCGGTCACCCCGAAGATGACCAGCCCCGACGGCCCCGCGATGCGCGGCAGCCGCCGGTCGCGCGGATCGCGCAACGGGTTGTCCCAGCCGGCCGGCGGCGCGACGACCGCGGCCTTCGCCCTCGTGGCGGTTTCGTCCGCGGCCTTCGTCTTCGTGGCGGTCCCGTCCGTGGCCTTCGTCTTCGAGGCTGCCCCGGTCTCCTTGGCCGCCTTCTTCTGCACACGCTTCTTGCTCATTCCCCGTCGACCCCCTTGCCGTTCATCGTCTTCGTCACGGCGTCCAGCAGGTCCTGCCGGGCCGCCCGGAACGCGGCGACGCCCTCGTCCTCCAACCGTCCCACCACCTCGTCGTAGGAGATCCCCAGCCGCTCCACCGCCGCGAGATCGGCGCGGGCCTGCGCGTAGCCGCCGCTCACCGTGTCGCCGTGGACCACGCCGTGGTCGGCCACGGCGTGCAGCGTGGCCTCCGGCACGGCGCTGACCGTGCCGGGCGCCACGAGTTCCGTCACGTACCGGGTGTCCCGGTACGCCGGGTCCTTCACGCCGGTCGAGGCCCACAGCGGGCGCTGCTTGTTGGCACGCGAGCCGCTCAGCGCGAGCCACCGCTCGCCGGCGAACACCTCCTCGTACGCCGCGTAGGCGAGCCGGGCGTTGGCGAGCGCCGCCCGGCCCCGCAGCGCCGGCGACTCCTCGGCGCCCAGCAGCGTCAGCCGCTTGTCGACCTCGGCGTCGACGCGGGAGACGGGGAAGGACGCCACCGAGTGGATCCGCGAGAGGTCCAGGCCCGACGCCTGCGCCCGCTCCAGGCCGGCCAGGTAGGCGTGCATCACCTCGCGGTGGCGCTCCAGCGAGAAGATCAGCGCGGCGTCGACGCCGATGCCGGCCCCGACGACCTCGGTGATGGCCGGCAGGCCCGCCCGGGTCGCCGCAATGGTGATCATCACGTTGGGGCGGTCGACCAGCCAGGCCAGCTGCCGGGCCTCGGCGACGGTCGCCCGCGTGTCGTGGGCGAACCGGGGATCGACCGCCACGCAGACCCGGCCGTCCCGGCCGCCGGTCGCCTCGTACACCGGCCGCAGGACGTCGGCGGCGGCGCGCGCGTCGGTCGTGATGATCATGCGCACGGCCTCGTCGGGGGTGACGCCCCGCACGGCCGCCTCGGCGAGTTGCTCCTCGTAGTCCTCGCCGGAGCCGATGGCCCCCCGGAAGACCGACGGGTCGGTGGCGACGCCCACCACCCGCCGGTGCGCGACGAGTTCGGCGAGGCCGCCGGAGGAGATCCGCTTGCGCGACAGGTCGTCCAGCCAGATCGACACGCCTTCGTCGGCGAGGCGTTTCAGTGCTCCCGCGGGTTCGGATGCTGAAGTCATAGCGATCATCTTCTTTCTGGCGCTCGGATCAACCACGCGCACTCGCCGGTGATTCCCTGAGCTGCGATGAGGCGTGCATCACCTACGAAGCGGTACCACGCCGGACCCGCCCGCGCCTCGGCGGCGAACGCCGTTCGGCCCAGTCGTCGCGTTCAACCCCAAAAGTCTGACCTTTTCGCCGGGCGGCGGGTCCGGCCCTGCTCTCGCACCCGGGCGGCGAGGTCCGGCAGTTGGTCCGCGTCCCGGGCGGCGAGGGTCCGGTCCTCGCCCCGCGCCCCGGCGGGTACCGCGGAACAGTCCCGGTCATGCCGGGCGGCTTGACCTCGACTTCACTTGAGCTTTTACGGTGCGCAGGTCGGCACAGGCAGCGTCGGCACAGACAACGGGAACGGAGTTGAACCGCCGTGGAGTACTCGCACAGCGACGCCGAACTGGTCCGGCAGCCCGTCGGCTACTGGACCTGGGCCGCATACCGCGCCGTCGTGGACCGCACCCGGGGCGCTCTCGCCGCCATAGGCGCCACCCAGCCGCAGTGGTGGGTGCTCGCGCAGGTCGCGAGGGCGGGCGGCCCGAAGCCGCGCGCCGAGGTGATCGCGACGCTGAAGGGCTACCTGGACACCGGCACGGACGGCGTGCGGGCCGCGATCGACGAGACGGCCGCCCGCGGCTGGACCGCCGAGGACGCCGAGGGCCGTCTCACGCTCACGGACGAGGGCCGTGCCTTCTTCGACAAGGCGGACCGCCTCCAGGACGACCTGCGCGCGGAACGCCACACGGGCATCACCGACGAGGAGTACCTGACCACGCTGAAGGTGCTCCAGCGGATGATCCACAACGTGGGCGGGCAGGCCTGGCACCACTGACGGCCCCCCACGCGACCGCGCCCCGGCCGACGGGCCGGGGCGCGGGGCGGGCGGTCTGTGCGAGGGCGGGCGGCGTCGCGGGGCGTCAGCGCCCGAAGTGGAACCAGTTCACGTTCACGAAGTCGGCCGGCTGGCCGCTGCTGAAGGTGAGGTACACGTCGTGCGTGCCGGTGACGCCGCTGATGTTCGCCGGCACGGTGCGCCACGACTGCCAGCCGCCGGTGTTCCCGACCGCGAAACTGCCGATCGGAGCGTTGGAGCGGCTGTCCAGGCGGACCTCGACCAGGCCGCTGACGCCGGAGCCGGCGCCGCTCGCGACGCGCGCCACGAACTGCCGGGCCGCCGTGGAGCCGAAGTTGACGCCCTTGTAGAGCGCCCAGTCGCCGTTCGCCAGCGCGCCGATGTTCTGGCCGCCGCCGGTGTCCGTCGTGGCCTCGGTCATCGTCCCGGACTGGGCGTCGTGGGACTCGGCCTGGATGGCGCTGTACGCGTCGCGGTTGCCGGTCGGCGGCGGGGTGGTGCCGCCCCCGCCGGACGACAGCACCTGGACGTAGTCGACGACCATCGGGTGGCCGGGCACGGTGGCCGCGTCGGGCCCGCCGCCGAAGGCGTCCACGAAGCCGCCGCCCATCGCCACGTTGAGGATGATGAAGAAGCCGTGGTTCGTGGCGTTGTTCCAGGTCGTCGCGTCGACCTGGGTCTCGCGCACGGTGTGGTAGTTCTGGCCGTCGACGAAGAAGCGGATCTGCTCCACGCTCGCGGAGCGGTCCCACTCCATGGAGTAGGTGTGGAAGCCCGACTGGCACGTGGAGCCCGGGCACGGCGTCGAACCGCCGATGCCGGTCGTCTCGTTGCAGGGACCGCCGGGCGAGGTGCCGCAGTGCATCGTGGCCCACACGGTGTTGAGGCCCTGGACGTTCTCCAGGATGTCCAGCTCGCCGACGCCGGGCCAGTTCCAGTAGTTGCCGCGGAACGGCGTCCCGAGCATCCAGAACGCCGGCCAGTAGCCGCGGGCGGCGGCGCCCGTGACGTTCGGCATCTGGATGCGGGCCTCCACGCGCAGCTTGCCGCCGGCCGGCGGCTGGAAGTCGTCGCGGTTGGTCTCGATGCGGCCCGAGGTCCACTTGCCGGCCGCGTCGCGGCGCGGGGTGATGCGCAGATTGCCGGCGCCGTCGAGGGAGACGTTGCTGGTGCTCGACGTCATCGTCTCGATCTCGCCGGTGCCCCAGTTGGCGGGGCCGCCCGGGTACGACGTGCCGGTGGCGTAACGCCAGTCGGCGGTGTTCACGCCGGTGCCGGCTGCGCCGTTGAAGTCGTCGACGAAGATCTGCGTCCAGCCGGACGGGGGCGGCGGCGCGGCGGCGGTCGCGGACGGCGACACGGCCGTGGCGGCGACCGCCGCCAGTCCCAGCGTGCTGACGACGGCGACCAGCGCACGCCGCAGGGGGCGGCGCCGTCTGTGGGGTGTGCCGGAGGTTTCGCTCATGGGGTGCCTCTCGGTACGTCTCGCTGGCTGGTAGGTCTCGGTGAGTTCTCGCTACGTCTCGTACGGGGTACGTCTCGTTCGGGGAAGGTGCGGGCAGGCGCGAGAGAGCGCTCCCACGGTCCCGAGGGCTCGGGGTTCAGGGCTTCTGAGAGCGCTCTCAGTGCAGTGCTGGCGGTCAATGTGCTCTCGGCCTCCCCGCCCGTCAAGGGGTGCGGCCGAGAAAGTCCTCACCGGCAGGGGGAGTTCGGGTGGCGAACCCGGCCGGAAGAGGGCGGCCGTCAGAGACGGCGCAGGACCCAGCCCCAGCGGTGGGTGCCGGGCGGGAGGACAGCGGGGGAGTGGGCGTCCGGGCGGGGCGGCAGGAGGGCGGCGCCCATCCACGTCACCCCGGACGCCGCCCCCGGCAACTCGGCGGACTCCTCGGCCCGCAGACCGCCCTCCACGCGCGTGAACACCTGCTCGTGCCGGACCGCGAACCCGCCGTTGCGCCCGCCCTCGTAGACGTACTCCGCGAGCACGCCCACCGCCGCCCCCGCGCGGCGCACGGAGACGAGCCGCCGCCGGACCGGGACGAGGGGACCGTCCTTACGCCGCAGCGACAGTGTGGGAGCGGCCGTCAGCAGGGGGTGCACCGGCAGCCCGTCCGCGTCCACCTCGATGCCGGCCCCCGGAGCCGGGGCGACCCGAGGACAGGGGGCGGGCGACGGCCGCAGTCTTGTGCGCGGTAGGCACACCACCGTGCCGCGCGGCGCCCACGGCTCGTCCCGCGCCGTCGTCACCCGCAGCGTCAGCCACGCCTCGCCCCCGCCCGGCGCCGCGAACGGCACGGGCAGCGGGGCCGTCTCGCCGGGGCGCAGCACGGGCAGTCCGACCGGCGCGGTGAGCACCGGCCCGCCGCCCTCCGCCGGCCCGCCGGCCGGGGACAGCACCCATGCGGCCGACAGCCAGTCGAGTCCCCGGAAGTGCTGGACGTTGCGGACGACGACGCCTTCGTGCCGGTACGGCTCCAGCCGCACCGGCGCCGAGACCTCCCCGTGCCCGTACAGCACCGCCCCGTTCCGCACCGGCAGGGCCTCTCTCGCGTCGCTCACCCGCCCGACGATGCCCTGCTCCCCGGGCCGTCGGATGAAGCCGCTCCGAAGACCCGAGGGTGCCCCGGTGGCCGGCCGGTGGCCGCCGACGGGAGTGACATGATGGGCCGCGTGAGGCTGACGATTCTGGGCGGCGGCGGATTCCGCGTCCCGCTCGTGTACGGGGCGCTCCTGGCAGACCGCGCCGAGGGACGGGTCACCCGTGTCGTCCTGCACGACGTGGACCGGGGGCGGCTGTCCGCGGTCGCCCGCGTCCTCGCCGAGCAGGCGCGGGCCGCCGGAGTGCCGGACGCGCCCGAGGTCACCGCGACCACCGACCTCGACGAGGCCCTGCGCGGCGCGGACTTCGTGTTCTCCGCGATCCGCGTCGGCGGCCTGGAGGGGCGCGCGCACGACGAACGGGTGGCGCTCGCCGAGGGTGTGCTCGGTCAGGAGACGGTCGGCGCGGGCGGCGTCGCCTACGGCCTGCGGACCGTGCCGGTCGCCGACGCCGTCGCGCGGCGGGTGGCCCGGCTCGCACCCGACGCCTGGGTCATCAACTTCACCAACCCGGCGGGCATGGTCACCGAGGCGATGTCCCGCCACCTGGGTGACCGCGTCATCGGCATCTGCGACTCGCCGGTCGGCCTGGGGCGCCGTATCGCCCGCGTCCTCGGCGCCGACCCGCGGCGGGCGTGGATCGACTACGTCGGCCTCAACCACCTCGGCTGGGTGCGGGGACTGCGCGTCGCCGGCCGCGACGAACTGCCCCGCCTGCTCGCCGATCCCGAACTGCTCGGTTCCTTCGAGGAGGGCAGGCTGTTCGGCCCCGAGTGGATCAGGTCCCTGGGCGCGGTGCCCAACGAGTACCTGCACTACTACTACTTCAACCGGGAGACCGTACGCGCCTACCGGGAGGCCGAGCGGACCCGCGGCGCGTTCCTGCGCGACCAGCAGGCCGGCTTCTACGCACGGGCGGTCCGGCCCGGAGTGTCCGCGCTGGCCGCCTGGGAACACACCCGCGCCGAGCGCGAGGCGACCTACATGGCCGAGAACCGGGAGGCCGCGGGCGCCGGCGAGCGCGAGGCCGACGACCTGTCAGGCGGGTACGAGAAGGTGGCGCTCGCCCTGATGCGGGCCATCGCCCGCGACGAGCGCACCACGCTCATCCTCAACGTGCGCAACCGGGGCACCCTGTCGGTGCTCGACGCGGAGGCCGTGATCGAGGTGCCCTGCCTGGTCGACGCCAACGGCGCGCACCCCGTCGCCGTGGACCCGCTGCCCGGCCACGCCACCGGGCTGGTGTGCGCGGTCAAGGCGGTCGAGCGGGAGGTCCTGTCCGCGGCCGGGAGCGGCTCCCGCGAGACGGCCGTGAAGGCCTTCGCGCTGCACCCGCTCGTCGACTCCGTCGCCGTCGCCCGCCGGCTCCTCGACGGCTACACGGCCGTGCACCCGGAGCTGGCCTATCTCCGCCGGCCGACTCCCACGAAGAACTAGCGAACCGGGAGACCGCCGGCCTGCCGTGCCCCGCACGGGGCGCGGGGAAGTGCGCGCCCGGCCGTCCTCGCCCGCGCCCGGCGGACGATCCCGCGCCCGGCGGACGATCCCGCGCCCGGCGGACGATCCCGCGCCCGGCGGACGATCCCGCGCCCGGCGGACGATCCCGCGGCCGTCGATCGAGCCCGCCGTCCGAGCCCGTGGCGGTGGCCTGAGCGGGGGCGGCTGCCCCTGTGGCGCGGGCCTGCCGTGCCCGACGGGCGCGCGGATCCGCCTGCCTGGCGACCCCCGGCCCGCGTCCGCACCGCCCCCGACAGGGAGCCGCCGCCCGGACCTACAGCGGCAGCGACACCGCGCCGACCGAGTCCACCGGCGCCGGTGCGGGCACCGCGGGCAGCGGCTCGTGGTGCGGCAGCGACACCGGCGCCAGCGGCCTGGCCGCCGACACCACCGTGTAGTCCTGTCCCAGGAACGGCGGCTCCATCACCCCCGGATCGTCGCCGAGCGCCAGCCGCACCGCCGCCCACGGGGCGTTGATCCCGCACAGCGACAGCTGGTGCAGCCCGCCGGCCGGGCGCGTGTTGACGTCCATGAGCACGGGCCGGTCGCCGAACATCCGGAACTGGATGTTGGACAGGTAGTGCAGCCCGAAGCCCTCCGCGATCCTCCGCGCCGGCTCCAGCCACCGCTCGTCCAGTGTGAACGCGCGCCGGCGGCCGTTCTTCACCCGGCCCACGGACAGCCGGACGACGTCGTCCGTGCCGGTGAGGCAGTCGACGGAAACCTCCGGCTGCTCCAGACGCGGCATCACCAGCCAGTCGACCGGCTCGTCCGTCTGCTTCAGCGCCTCCAGCACCAGGTCCAGCGGCACGTACGGGGAGGGGAACCCGCTCAGCTGCGTCAGGGAGAAGGGCGCGCGGGTGATCACCCGGAAGCCGACCCCGCCCGCACCCGACGCGGGCTTGAAGCACGCCTTGTGCCCGGCCGCCTCCAACTCCTCGACGGCGGCGACCAGTTCGTCCGCGCCGCGCACCCGCCACCACGGCGGCACCGGGACGCCGATCGCCTGCACGGCCTCGTAGGCGATCACCTTGTCGTGGAAGACGGCCACGGCCTCGGGCGGCGGCGCCAGCAGCGCCGTGCCGTTCGCCTGGAACTCCGCGCGGTGCGCGACGATCGCCGCCTGGTGCAGCCGCGGCACGAAGACATCGATGCCACGCCGCGCGCACTGGTCCAGCGCGTACTCGACGTAGGCGGCCGGGGACAGGCCCTCCGGCTCCAGCTCGGCGGTGTCGGCGGCGGCGAGCACGGGGGAGTCCGGGTCGCCGTGCGTGGCGTGGATCTCGACCGCGCGGTCGCTGGGATTTCTCCGCAGCTGATCCATGAAGAAGACGTTCTCCGCGTACGTGCGGTTGAGCCAGACGCGTACGCGAGAGACCATGCAGGCCGCCTTTCACGGGTCGCGGGCACGGCGGAGCAGGGCCGGCCCGGCCTGGGTGGGTTGGAGGTACACCAAACCGCTCCCGTGGAAGGGAGTCCGGGGCGGTGGTGTCGGGGCGATCATACGGCTTCCCGCGCCCGACGCGTGCAACGCGCGTGTTACGGAATTCCCGCGCACACCCACCCGTGGCCCTGGCACCGCGCGCCCCGCCCGTACCCCGTCTCGCGCGGGTCCTCGCCCGTCCCGCCCCCGTGCCGCCCCTCTGCCGGTCCCCGGCCGTCCCGGCGGGCCCTTGCCGCGGGCGGCGCGCATGTGCTGTCGTGGGTCCCGATCGATCAACAGTCGGTCGAACGTCGAAGGGGGCGACCGTGACATCGACGGCCGGTGGTGCCGGGCAGCTGCTGGCCATCAGCGACCTGCACATCGGGTACGCCGAGAACCGCGACCTGGTCGAGAAGATGCGCCCCGTCACCGACGACGACTGGCTGCTCGTGGCCGGCGACGTCGCCGAGACCGTCTCCGCCGTCCGCTGGGCGCTGGAGACCCTCGCGAGCCGCTTCCGCCGCGTGGTGTGGGCGCCCGGCAACCACGAGCTGTGGACCCACCCCTCCGACACCGTCACCCTGCGCGGCGTCGCCCGCTACGAGCACCTGGTCGCCATGTGCCGCGAACTCGGCGTGCTCACCCCCGAGGACCCCTACCCCGTCTGGGAGGGTCCCGGCGGCCCGGTCGCCGTCGCGCCCCTGTTCCTGCTGTACGACTACTCCTTCCTGCCGGCCGGCTGCGCCACCAAGGAGGAAGGGCTCGCGTACGCCCACTCCACCGGGATCGTCTGCAACGACGAGTACCTGCTGCACCCCGACCCCTACCCCAGCCGCGAGGCCTGGTGCCGCGCCCGCGTCGAGGAGACCGAGCGCCGGCTCGCCGCGATCCCCGCCGACCTGCCGACCGTCCTGGTCAACCACTACCCGCTGGACCGGCACCCGACCGACATCCTGTGGTACCCGGAGTTCGCCATGTGGTGCGGCACCCGGCTCACCGCCGACTGGCACCGCCGGTTCCGCGTGGAGACCATGGTCTACGGCCATCTGCACATTCCGCGCACCACCTGGCACGACGGCGTCCGCTTCGAAGAGGTGTCGGTCGGCTATCCCCGCGAGTGGCGCAAACGCCCGCAGCCGCCGGGGCAATTGCGCCGCATCCTGCCCGGAGAGGTCACGGACCGGTGATCGAGGAACTGCTGCCGCCGTCGGTGGTCTCGGTGGAGACCTTCGGCTACGACCCGGGCGAGGAGGCCGCCCTCGATCCGCGGGAGGCGGAGCTGATCGTCAAGGCCGTCGCCAAGCGGCGCCGCGAGTTCGCCGCGGTGCGCGCGTGCGCCCGGCGCGCCATGGCGAAGCTCGGCGTGCCGCCGCAGGCGGTGCTGCCCGGCGAGCGCGGCGCCCCGCAGTGGCCCGACGGCATCGCCGGCAGCATGACGCACTGCGACGGCTACAGCGCCGCCGCCCTGGTCCGCGCCGACGACCTCGCCTCCCTCGGCATCGACGCCGAACCGCACGCGGAGCTGCCCGAGGGCGTGCTGGACGCCGTCTCGCTGCCGGGCGAACGGGGCCGGCTGGCGGAGCTGGCCGCCGCCCGGCCCGACGTCCACTGGGACCGTCTGCTGTTCAGCGCCAAGGAGTCCGTCTACAAGGCGTGGTTCCCCCTCACGCGATTGTGGCTGGACTTCTCCGAGGCCGACATCGAGATCGCGGCGGACCCCGCCGCGGCGTCGGGGCGCTTCCGGGCCCGGCTCCTCGTGCCGGGGCCGGTGGTCGCCGGGCGGCGGATCGACGCCTTCGACGGCCGCTGGACGGTCGCCCGCGGGCTCGCCGCGACGGCGGTGGCGGTGCCGCACGACTGACCCGCACCGGCCGCGGTCAGGGCTCGGGGCACCAGTGGTGCAGCAGCCGGAAGAACTCTTCCTCGTTCCCGGCGAGACCGGCGTCCGCCAGGGCCCGCTCCGCTTCGGCGAGCACGCCGGGCGGCACGAGGGGCGGCAGCGGGCCGTGGGGCGGCGCGCTGTCGAGCGAGGCCCGCACGGTGTGCAGCAGCCGCAGATACGCCTGTACGGCGGTGCGTTCCCGGTCGGTCGGCAGGGCTGTGGGCATGGTCGTCTCCCGAACGTCGCGACATGACGCCGCCTCAGCGAACGGCGCGACCCACCAGCTTGCCGTCCCCCACTGACAATCCCGGTGCCCAGAACGCCTCCGGGGCGCGTCACGCCGGCAACGGCGGGCAGCGGGGCGGGAACTCCCGCACGGCATCGACGGTTCCGGGGTCGGGAAGGGCGGCTTCAGCGCTTCGGCTCTCGGCCCGGACACCCCGGCGACGCCTCGGTCCGGCCCGCCGGCCGGCCGCGGCGCAGCGCCCCTCACAGGTCCTCGGGCCGGGCCGGGGCCGGCGCCGTCAGCGCCGCGACCGATTCGCCGCACAGGCGGCGCATGTCCTTGTCGAGGCCACGGTCCTCCCGAGGATCACGACTCGGGCCGCTTGACGCTCTCCAGGAGCATGTCCAGCCACTCGGCGACCTTGTCGCGGTGCTGGTCGGTGGGCAGTTGGGCGGCGCGCCAGGCGATGCCGCGCACGCCGTGGTCCTGGAGCAGCCGCTCCAGCGGGTCGTCGGCCGCCTGCGCCGCCGCCCGCTCACGGTCGGCGAGCTTCTGCAGCAACTCCTGCTCGGTGCGCTGGAGCGCGCCCGCGAGCGCCTCGGGGTCCTCCGCGGTCAGGAAACCCGCGTGCACCCGGAAGAACCGCTGGATGGCGTCGCAGTGCTCCATCGTGGGCCGGCGGTCGCCGTTGATCAGGGCGCCGGCCTGCTGGCGGGACATGCCCGCCCCGTCGGCGATCTCCTGCTGCGTGTACTTGCGCCCGTTCGGCTTGAGCCGCGTGCGGCGCAGCAGGTCCAGGCGTTGCAGGAACCGCGCCTGCACGTCGGGCTCGCCCGCGGGAAGGCCGCTCAGCAGGTCCTTGACGACGGGCTCGGGGACGCCGCAGGCGACGGACAGCCGGGCGGTGTCGAAGACCTCGGCGTGCGGGACGCCGAGCCGGTCGGCGAGCGCGGTGACGCGGGCGACGACGGCCGGCAGCGCGGACGTCGCCGTGGCGTCCGAAACCTCGTAGCCATCGGTCACCGACACGTCTCCTACGTCTCTCACACGCTTCTCACGAGTGGGGGGTGTGAACTTCCCGGAGAGTAGCGGGTGCCTCGAACTTACATCCAGGTCCCGCCACAACTGTGGCCAATTTCAGCCGTCAACAGCCGTCGAATGCCACGATAGTTGACATCGCTCCCCGCGGGGCACCAGGATCGGGGCGCCGCGAGAAGGCCGCAGAGGCAAGAGGGGTGACCTCCCGATGGCGCATCAGGCAGGAGGGCAGCGGGCCGTACTGCGGTCCGTCCCCGAGACTCCCGAGGCCCAGTCGTACCTCCAGGACTACGAGACGCTGCTGGAGGCCGTCCCCTTTCCCTCCGTCGTGTTCGACCGGTGCTGGGACGTCGTCCTGGCCAACAGCGCCTACGCCGCGCTGTTCCGCACAGTCGGCCCGCACCCGACCGCGATGCCGGGCGACAACCTGCTCAGGTTCGTGTTGTTCCACCCGGACGCGGCGAGCGTGCTGGGCGAGCACGAGCCGGGCTGGTGCCTGCCGATGCTGGCCCAGTTCGCCGCCGCGCTGGACCGCCACGGTCACGACCCCGCCCTCCAGGCGATCCGCCGGGACATCGCCCAGGACCCCATCATGGAGGCCGCCTTCCGCCAGGGGCTGCCGCACTGGGTCCGCACCGTCGGCGAGGCGGCCGTCGAGCACGACGGCGCGGTCCGCGTCCTGTTCCACCCCGATCCGCGCCGCGGCCCCACCGAGTGCCGTCTCGTCGGGGATACGCCCAAGACCCTCCAGGACCTCGGGTACACGCGGCTGACCATGGTCCTGCGCGAGGCGCGCCGCCCGGCCCCCGCACCGCGCCGCCGCTCCACCGACCGCCGCGCGGCGAGCCACCTGAGCGTGGTTCCCGCCCCCGAGGCCTGACCGACCGGGCACCGTCGGCGTTCAGGTCGCCGGCGGCGCCACGGTCGGGCCGGGCCGGCTCGGATGTCGTGACGTCGGCTGCGACCGCCTGTACGCAAGCTGTTTGCGTAATTTGCGCTACGCTTGCGCCCCATGACACGACGACTTGCGGAAGTGGCCAAGAAGGTCGGGGTCAGCGAGGCCACGGTCAGCCGGGTGCTCAACAACAAGCCCGGGGTCTCCGAGGCCACCCGGCTGGCGGTGCTGTCCGCGCTGGACGTCCTCGGCTACGAGCGGCCCACCCTGCTGCGCGGCGAGCGCGCCCGCCTCGTCGGTCTGGTCCTGCCCGAGCTGCAGAATCCCATCTTCCCCGCGTTCGCCGAGGTCATCGGCGGCGCGCTGGCCCAGCTCGGGCTCACCCCGGTGCTGTGCACCCAGACCAAGGGCGGCGTCTCCGAGGCCGACTACGTGGAACTGCTGCTGCAGCAGCAGGTCTCCGGCGTCGTCTTCGCAGGCGGTCTGTACGCCCAGGCCGACGCCCCGCACGACCACTACCGGCTGCTCGCCGAACGCCACATCCCCGTCGTGCTGGTCAACGCGGCCATCGAGGACCTCGGCTTCCCGGCGGTGTCCTGCGACGACGCGGTCGCCGTCGAGCAGGCCTGGCGCCATCTGGCCTCGCTCGGCCACGAGCGGATCGGGCTGGTGCTCGGACCCGCCGACCACATGCCCTCGGCGCGCAAGCTGAACGCCGCGCGCGCGATCGCCGGAGAGCTGCCCGAGGAGTTCGTCGCCCGGGCGATGTTCTCCCTGGAGGGCGGGCACGCGGCGGCGTCCCGCCTCATCGACCGCGGCGTCACCGGGCTGATCTGCGCCAGTGACCCGCTCGCCCTCGGCGCCGTGCGGGCCGCGCGTCGCAAGGGCCTGGACGTGCCGGGGCGCATCTCCGTCGTCGGCTACGACGACTCCGCCTTCATGACCTGCACCGAGCCGCCCCTGACCACGGTCCGCCAGCCCATCGAGGCCATGGGCCGGGCCGTCGTGGAGCTGCTCAACGCGCAGATCGGCGGGAGCGCCGTACCGGCCGACGAGCTGCTGTTCGAACCCGAGCTGGTGGTCCGCGGGTCCACCGCGCAGGCGCCCCGCGACTGACCGATGTCGGGGAGTTTCAGGCTCTGCACGACATCTTGCGGACCGTCGACCCCCGGGCGGGTGCCGCCACCGGTACGGGCGCCGGGTCCGGTGACGCGGGCGCGGGCGGATCCGGGGCCGCCCGGGACAGCAGCAGGACGCCCCAGGAGGCCAGCGCCGCTCCCGTGAGGGCCAGCAGCACCCCGGGCGGTCCTCCCCGGAGCCGCTCGCCCAGCAGGGCGGCGCCGATCACCGCGGCGGCCAGTGGATTGGTCAGGGTCACCATCGCGAGCGGCGCGCCGAGCCCGCCCCGGTAGGCGGTCTGCGCCAGCAGCAGGCCGCCCGTCGCGAACACCGCCACCAGCACAGCCACCACGACGACCGCGCCGCTCGGCACCGGGCCGGACGCGTCCGTCGCGGCCACCGTCACCGTCTGGGTCAGCGCCGAGCCGACCCCGGACGCCAGCCCCGAGGCGGTGGCGTGGCGCAGGGCGGGGCGAGCGCCGGGCCGGGCCAGCGCGCCGACCAGCACCGCGGCCGCACCCGCGACCAGCAGCGCCTCGGACACGGTCAGCACGTCCTCGGGCGCCGGCGCGGACGCCGTGACGAGCAGCGCCCCCAGCCCCGCGAGCGTGAACGCGGTCCCGAGCCACTCCACCGCGCCGACCCGCCGCCCCGCGAGCCGAGCCCCCATCGGCACCGCCGCGACCAGCGTGAGCGCCCCCAGCGGCTGGACCACCGTCAGCGGCCCGAACCGCAGGGCGACGACGTGCAGCACCGCGCCGGCGGCGTTGAGCAGCACCGACAGCCACCACGCGCCGCGCCCGAGCACCCGCCGCAGCCCGGTCCCGGCGGTGCGGGCGGCCAGCCGCTCCTGGGCGACCGCGGCGCACGCGTACGCGACCGCCGAGAACAGCGACAGCACGACGGCGACGACCGTGGCGCTCACCGCCCGGCCTCCGTGACCGTCACCGGGGACACCGCCGCTTCCGAAGGCGCCCGGCCCGAGAGCGCCGCCTCGGAAAGCGGCCGTCGGCGCGCCGGTACGGCCGTCCGCGCACGGCCCGTCGTGTCCCGTGCCGTGCGCCGCGGCGGGCCGACCACGGCCAGCGCCCCGCCCAGCAGCAGCGCCGCCGCCACCGCGTCGAGCCAGAAGTGGTTCGCCGTCCCCACGATCACCAGCAGCGTCACCAGGGGATGCAGCAGCCACAGCCACCGCCACCGCGACCGGGTGGCGACGATCAGGCCGATCGCCAGCATGAGGGCCCAGCCGAAGTGCAGCGAGGGCATCGCGGCGAACTGGTTCGACAGCGTGTCCGCGGACGGGGAGCCGTACACCGACGGCCCGTACACCCGCGCCGTGTCCACCAGTCCCGTCGCCGCGAGCAGCCGGGGCGGGGCCAGCGGGAACACGAGATGCAGCACCAGCGCGGCGGCGGTCAGGACGGCCAGGGCGCGGCGGGCCCAGCGGTAGTGGCCGGGGCGCCGGAGGTACAGCCAGACCAGCAAGGCGGCGGTCGCCGGGAAGTGGACGGCGGCGTAGTAGGCGTTCGCCAGGTGCGTCAGGGCGTCGCCGTGCAGCAGAGCCGACTGCACCGCGCCCTCGCCGGGCAGCCGCAGTGCCCGCTCCAGGTCCCAGACGCGGTGTGCGTTGCGGTAGGCCTCGCCGTGCTGGCCCACGGCGGCCAGCCGGCCGAGCTTGTAGACCAGGAAGAGCCCTGCGACCAGCAAGAACTCGGGGATCAGGCGTGGCCGCGCGGAATCGGTGCGGGCATTCATCCCGGCCCCTTCGCTGACGGTGGTGCGTACCGGTACGACCTCGTTCCGATACGAACTCGTTCCGATACGGGAGTGTACCGATACGTTCGTGTACCGGTACACTGGCGTATCGATGACGTGGGACACAGGACGCGAGCGAGGGGACGGAGCGATGACGCCGCGGGCCGCGGACCGACCGGAGACGGTCGGCGCCTCGCGCCGCTCCAAGCTGACGCGCGAGCGCGAGCAGGAGTTCTTCGACGCCGTCCTCGAACAAATCCGCGCGTGCGGCTACGACGCCGTCACCATGGACGGCATCGCCGCCAGCACACGGTGCAGCAAGTCCACGCTGTACCGGCAGTGGCGGACCAAGCCGCAGTTCGTCGCGGCGGCCCTGCGCTCCCGCCGCCGGGCCACCTTCGAGGGCATCGACACGGGCAGCCTGGCCGGGGACCTGCGGGAGGCGGCGCGGCGGGCCGGCGAGCTGGCGGCCCGGGACACGCGGCTGCTCCAGGCGCTGGGGCTGGCGGTGCTGGAGGACCGGGAGCTCGCCCAGGCGCTGCGCGAGGCGCTGGTGGAGCCCGAGGTCGGCGAGATCGAGCGGATCCTGCGGCGCGGGGCGGAGCGCGGGGAGATCGCCGCCGACCACCCGGCGCTGCCGTACGTTCCCGCGCAGATCCTCGCCATGGTGCGGGTGAGGCCCGTGCTGGAGGGCAGGGACGCCGACGAGGACTATCTGCTGCGCTTCGTGGAGGCCGCCGTACTGCCGGCGCTGGGCCTCGCACGACCCGGGTGAGTCGGACGGCCCGTACCGAACGTGGGCCGTCGTCCGAGGGATGACCGGACGGCCGGCCCGCCGGCGCCGCACCGTGGGGACGGGGGCGGCGCACCCCCGGCCGGGTGGGACCCTCCGTGAGCGCGGGAGCGTCCCACCCGGCCGAACCGAGCGGGCCGGGGACCGTGCCGGCGGGCGTCAGACGTTCTGGCCGCTGCCGCCGCCGGAGTACGTCTTGATGCCCTTGACCATGTCGTCGATCAGGGACACCTTCTGGTCGGCGTCCAGACCGACGCGGAGCAGCACCATCCGGTCGGGGTTCGTCGGCGACGGGAACGCGAGCGACTGGACGTAGCCGTCGGCGCCCTTGCTGGTGATCGCCTTCCAGCGGACCAGGTAGCCCTTCTGCCCGGCGACCGTCACCGCCTTGGAGGCCAGCACCTCGTGCGAGGTGATCGCGCCGTAGGTGGTGCCGCCGTAGGACTCCTCGGCGTTCGCGGCGATGTCGCCCTTGGCGATCGCCTCGGCCGTGGAGCCCTTCGCGCCCAGCGCCTCGGCGGGCGCCGAGTAGGCGCCGCCCTTGGTGCAGGTCTTGGAGGTGTCGCCGGGGCAGTCGTAGGTGTCGTCGGAGCTGAGCTGCGCGCCCATGGCCATGGAGGTGCCGGTCCAGCCGTCCGGCACCGTGATGCTGATGCCGTTGGTCCCGTCGGAGACCGTGCCGCCGCCCTCGACCTGCGGCCCCGTGTCCGGGTCCTCGGAGTCGGGCGACTCCTCCTCGGACCCGTCGCCGCCGTCCGGGCCGCCCGGGTCGCCGAACGGCCCGTCCTCCTGCCCGCCCGACCCGTCCGGGCGGTCCCGGTCCTGGCTCTGCGCGGAGTCGGCGCGGTTCGCGTCGTCGCCGTCGTCACGGGTCAGCACGAACACGCCGACGCCGATGCTCGCCAGCACCGCGACGGCCACCGCCGCGGCTATGCCGGTGCGCAGCCCCCGCTTGCCCGAGCCCTGCGGCTGCCCCGGATACCCCGACAGGTACTCCGGGGCCCCCGGGTAGCCGGGCTGGGCGGGACCGCCGGGGTAGGCGGGGCCCCCGGGATACGCGGGTCCCCCGGGAAATGCGGGACCTCCCGGGTAGGCGGAACCGGCCGCCGGATGGGCGGGGTGGCCCGGATGGCCCGGCAGGGTCGGAGCCCCCGGCTGTGCGGGCGTCCCGGGCTGGGCGGGGGTCCCCGGCTGGGCGGAGTACGCCGGGTGGGCCGGAGCCGTCCCGGCCGAGGCCGGGGAGCCCGCGGGAGAACCCGCCGGAGGACTCGCCGGAGTGCCCGCCGGGGCGCTCCAGGGGGAGGCCTGCCCCGAGGGACGGACCTGGTCCGTCCATGCCTTGCCGTCCCACCAGCGCTCGGTGGCGGGACCGTCACTTGTCTGCCCGGGGTCGGGGTACCACCCGGGAGGAGTCGCCTGCGTCATGTGCCCACCGTATGAGGCGTCGGTGAAAGCCGGATGAGAGGGATGCCCCGCCGACCGGACTCCGGCCGCACGGGGGGCCGTTGAGTCCGGCGTGGCGCGGTGTCTACCGCAGGTCACCCGAGATGGCAAGACTCGCCGCGAGGACCCTCCCACGGCCGGTCCGGAGGGCTACGCTCGCCCTGTACGTCGTTCGGGCGACTCGGGGAGGTAGCGGGATGACGGAGGCAGGGCCGGTGGCGGCCGCCTCGGCTTCCCTGTGGGAGCGGGAGCAGGAACTGGCCGTGATCGCCCGGGCGGTCGACGACCTGTGCGCCGACCGCTCCTCCTCGGGCGGCCTGCTGATGTTCACCGGCGAGGCCGGCCTCGGCAAGACCGCGCTGCTCGCGCAGACCCGCCGGATGGCGGAGGAGCGCGGCTGCACCGTGTGGTGGGCGCGCGGCGGCGAGACCCTGCGGTCCGTCCCCTTCAACGTCGTACGGCAGTTGCTGCAGCCCGCGCTGGTGTCGCTGCACCCCGAGGAGGCCCGCGAGTACCTCGGCGACTGGTACGACATCGCCGGCCCCGCCCTCGGCATCGCCGACCCCGGCGAGCGGCGGGCCGACCCGCAGGGCGTGTGCGACGGTCTGGTCGCCGCGGTGCGCCGGCTCGCCGAGCGGGACTGGCCGCTGGTGCTGCTCGTCGACGACGCCCACTGGGCCGACCAGGAGACGCTGCGCTGGCTCGCGGCGTTCGCCGAACGGCCCGCCGACCTGTCCGTGCTGCTCGTGGTGGCCCGCAGGCCCGGCGAGGCCGCCGGCGAGTGCGCCGCCCACCTGGAGGCGGTCGCCGCCGCGGGCCGCTCCGTCACCGACCTGAACGCCCTCACCCCGGCCGCCACCGCGGGGCTCACCCGCGCCACCGTCGGGGAGCACGCCGACGACGCGTTCTGCCGCGAGGTGTGGGCCGTCACCGCGGGCAACCCCTACGACACCGTCGAACTCCTCGCCAAGGTGCGCGACAGCGAGATGCAGCCCACCGAGGGCTCGGCCGGCGAACTGCGCGCACTCAACCGCTCGGCCCGCGGCGGCGGCCTCGTCGAGCGGCTCGAGGAACTCGGCATCAACGCCACCCGGTTCGCCTGGGCCGCCGCCATCCTCGGCGCCGGCATCTCCGTCGACCTGGTCGCCCGGCTCGCCACCATGGGCCGCGAGGAGGCCGTCGGCTGCGCCGAACTCCTGCGCCGCGCCCGCATCCTGACCACGCCCGACCCGGCGACCTCCCGCCGCGGCGACGGCGACCTGGAGTTCGTCCACCCGCTGATCGCCACCGCCGTCTACAACTCCATCCCCGAGGCGCTGCGCACCGCCATGCACGGCATCGCCGCCCAGATCGTCGCCGACTCCGGATTCGGCGCGGCGGCGGCCTCCCGCCATCTGCTCAAGGTCCACCCCGACGACGACGCCGACGTCGTCGACCAACTGCGCGAGGCCGCCCGCGAACACCTCGCCGTCGGCGCGCCGGACGCCGCCCGGCGCTGCCTGGAGCGCGCCCTGGAGGAGCCGCCGCGTGCGGAGGTCCGCGCGCGTGTGCTCTACGAACTGGGCTGCGCCACCCTGCTGACCGCGCCCGCCACGACCATCGAGCACCTGCGCAGCGCGCTCGCCGTGCCCGGCCTCGACGGCCACGCCCGCGTCGACGCCGTCTTCCGCCTGTCCCAGGCCCTGGTCCACAACAACCAGCTGGACCAGGCCGTGCGCACGGTCGAGGCCGAGGCCGCGCGGCTGGAGGAGGGGCCCGACCGGCTGCGGCTGCGGGCCGTTCAGTACATGTGGGAGGGGATCCACGCCGGCGAGTGCGCCACCCCGGCCCGCTCCGAGCGGCTCGCCGCGCTCGCCGCCACCTGCACCGGCCGGGACAACTCCGAGCGCGCCCTGCTCATCCTGCGCGGCTTCGACGCCATGACCCACGGCGAGAACGCGGAAGAGGTCGCCCAGGTCTGCGACCGCGCCCTGGTCAACGGCCGGCTGGCGCCCGGGCTCGGCTGGACCGACACCGAGTGGGGCGTGGAACTGCTGATGATGCTCGGCAGTTGCTATGCCTACGCCGACCGGCTCGACCGCGCCGAGAACCTCTTCGCCGAGGCCCTGCGCGTCTACACCACCGCCGGCTGGAGCGGCGGCCACCTCGCGCTGGCCAACGCCTTCCTCGGCCTCGCCTTCCGCCGCCAGGGCCGGCTGAAGGACGCGGAGAGCGTGCTGCGCGAGTCGGTGCGGCTCGCCGAACGCGTCGGGCGGGGACTGCCGTTGTACTGGTCGGCGACGTGCGGGCTGGTCGACGTGCTGCTGGCCCGCGGGCGCGTCCAGGAGGCGTGGGAGACCGCCGAGACCTACGGTTTCGCCCCGCCCTACCCGTCCACGATCGTGCTGCCCGACACCCACTGCGTGCGCGGCAGGCTGCTGCTCGCCGTGGGCCGCACCGAGGACGGGATCAACGAACTGGAGGCGGCGGAGAAGGCGGCGACGGCCCGCGGCGGCCACAATCCGGTCCTGGCGCCCTGGGCCGTCGACCTCGCGCTCGCCCTCGCCGGGCAGGACCCGGCCCGCGCGGCCGGCCTCGCGGCCGACGCCCGCCGCCAGGCCGAGCGGTTCGGCACCGACACCGCGATAGGCGAGGCCCTGCGCTGCGCCGCCGCCCTGGAGACCGGCCCGCGCAAGGTGCGCCTGGCCGCCTAGGCGGTCACCTACCTGGAGGCCTCGCCCTGCCAGTACGAGCACGCCGCCGCCCGCATCGAGTACGGCCTGGCCGCCCGCTCCGGCGCCGAACTCAACCGCGGCCTCACCCTGGCCCGTTCGTGCGGGGCGGACGGCCTGGTCACCCGGGCCCGCGAGGGACTGGCCGAGCTGGAGGGCGTCCCCGGCCTCGTCTGACCGCGCTCACGGCCGGCCGTCGTTCTCCTGGGCCAGCACCCGCTGGGCCGCCGCGAACGCCGAGTTGGCCGCGGGCACCCCGCAGTACACGGCCGTCTGCAGCAGCACCGCGCCGATCTCCTCGGGGGTCAGCCCATTGCGGCGCGCCGCCCTGACGTGCATGGCCAGCTCCTCGTCGTGGCCGTGCGCCACCAGCGCGGTCAGCGTGATCATGCTGCGCTCGCGGCGGCTGAGCGTCGGGTCGGTCCAGATCTCGCCCCAGGCGTAGCGGGAGACGAAGTCCTGGAAACGGGCGGTGAAGGGCGTCTGCCGCGCCTGGGCCCGGTCCACGTGGGCGTCGCCGAGCACCTGCCGCCGTACCTCCATGCCCCGCCCCGCGGCCGGGCCGAAGTGGGCCCGCAGCGCGGCCAGCACGGCCTCCGGGCACTCTTCCTCGCCCCGCTCTCGGTGCCGGAGCAGGCCCAGTTCCTCCAGTTGCTGCGCCGGGTCGCGGACGCGGCCGAGGGGCTCCGCAACCCGGCCGAGCCCTTCGCCGTGCGGGGCTGACCGGCCCGGGGCGGACCGATCGGGGTGGCCGGCCACGGCGAACCCGCCCGGGGACGACCGTCCGGGGCCGTCCCGGCCGCCTCACCCGGCGTCGGCGAACACCACCCACACCTGCCCGTGGGCGAAGTCCAGCGGCGAGCCGTCCGGCGCCGTGAACCGCGTGCCGCCGTCCGCATCCGGTCGCTGCCAGCGGGCCTCGTACGTCCGCCCGTCCCGCAGCACCTCGGCCCTGCCCTCGCCCACCGTCTCCAGATACGGCGTGCGGTTGCCGAGCGAGTCGTGGTACTCCGACTCCCGCATCCGCACGTACTGCACGACGACCGTCCCCGCCGCCACCGGACCGGCGTCGGTGGTCTCCGCGTCCGTGCCGTCCATCGCGACCCGGTAGCGCCCGTGGTCCGGCGACCAGGTGAAGGTGAAGCGGGCCGCCGGATAGCGCACCGTCCGCTCCGGCTCGGGCCTGCCGCCCGCGGGCGGGGGACCGAAGGTGAAGCCGGTGGTCAGCGCGGCCGGTCCGGGCACGGCGGGCAGCAGCCGGTCGGGGCGCACGTAGAGGTTGTGCGGCGAGGGCCGTTCGGCGGACCGCTCGAAGGCGCCGGACGTGCGGCCGGGCGGCTCGGCGCGCAGCGGCGCCCCGTCGATCAGCGGCAGCAGCTTGCGCTGCGCGCCCGAGAAGGCGAGGGTCGGCCGGTGGAACTGGCGCAGCAGCTCCAGGTCGGTCTCCCGGGCGCTGCGCACCGGTCCGACCGCGCCCGGCAGCCGGGTGCCGTACACCGCCATGAGCCGGCTCAGCCCGCCCTCGACCTGCTCGACGTAGACGAGGTCCGCTGCGTTCAGGCCGGTGTGCGGGCGGGCCCGGCGGACGTTGTCCAGCTTCACGGCGAGCACGGAGTGCGCGGTCCGCGCGGTCTCCCGCCGCTGGGCGTCGGGGGCCCGGCCGTCGTCGGCGGAGCCGCCGCCCGGGGTGCAGCCCGCCGTCAGGACGGCCGTCGTCGCGACGGCCAGCAGCGCCGCCGTCCTGGCGGCGCGCCGCACGCGCGCTCTTCGTCCCATGCCCACCGTCGCCACCCGTCCCGTCCGTGTCATCGATTGTGCGCTGATCACTTCATCGGTGGCCATACCCGAACAAAAAGGATTTCTCGCTTCGGGTGGGCCGATCGGCTCATCGGCGGTTCACGGAAAGCGGCCCGGGTACCCGGGCCGCACCGCCGACACGACCGGTACCCGACGGAGGGAGCACGGGACGATGAGGGCAGTGACGTGGCAGGGCAAGCGGGACGTGCGGGTGGAGAACGTGCCCGATCCACGGATCGAGGAACCCACCGACGCCGTCATCCGCGTCACCTCGACCGGGCTGTGCGGCTCCGACCTGCATCTGTACGAGGTGCTCACCCCGTTCATGACGCCGGGCGACATCCTCGGCCACGAACCCATGGGCATCGTCGAGGAGGTCGGCGCGGGCGTGCCCGACCTCCAGGCCGGCGACCGGGTCGTGGTGCCGTTCCAGATCGCGTGCGGCAACTGCTGGATGTGCCTCAACTCGCTGCCGACGCAGTGCGAGACGACGCAGGTCACCGGCGAGGGCATGGGGGCCGCCCTGTTCGGCTACACCCGGCTGTACGGCGCGGTGCCCGGCGGCCAGGCCGAGTACCTGCGGGTGCCGCAGGCCCAGTACGGGCCGATCAAGCTCCCCGAGGGCCCGCCGGACGACCGCTTCCTCTACCTCTCCGACGTGCTGCCGACCGCCTGGCAGGCGGTCGCCTACGCCGACGTCCCGCAGGGCGGCAGCGTCGCCGTGCTCGGCCTCGGTCCGATCGGCGACATGGCCTGCCGGGTCGCCCAGGTGCGCGGCGCCGGCCGGGTGTTCGGCGTCGACCTGGTGCCGGAGCGGCTGCAGCGGGCGCGGGCGCGCGGAGTGGAGACCTTCGACCTGCGGTCCTTCGACAGCGAGAAGGAGCTGATCGCCGCCATCCGCGACCAGACCGACGGGCGCGGCCCCGACGCCGTGATCGACGCGGTGGGCACCGAGGCGCACGGCAGCGTCGCCGCCAAGTTCACCCAGCAGGCCGCCTCGATGCTGCCCCGCAAGCTGAGCGGCCCGCTCGCCGAGCGCTTCAGCGTCGACCGGCTCGCCGCCCTCTACACGGCCATCGAGCTGGTGCGGCGCGGCGGCACACTGTCCCTCGTCGGGGTGTACGGCGGCATGGCCGACCCGCTGCCGATGCTCACCATGTTCGACAAGCAGCTGCAGATCCGCATGGGCCAGGCCAACGTCCGCCGCTGGAGCGACGAGATCATCCCCTACCTCACCGACGAGGACCCGCTCGGCGTCGACGACTTCGCCACCCACCGGGTGCCGCTCGACGAGGCCCCGCGCGCGTACGAGATGTTCCAGCGCAAGCAGGACGGCGCGGTCAAGGTGATCATGCGGCCGTGAGCCGGGCGGACCCCGAGCCGGCCGGCCACGGGACGATACGGGGCCGGGTGCGCGGTCGGGGCCGGGCGTCCGGTCGGACGCGCCGAGGCGCCCCGCGGACCAGGGCCTGCCTTGGGAACGGGGGCGTCACCGCGGCGGGGCGAGGATCTCCGCCAGGTCGTAGCGCACCGGCTCCTGCAGCTGGGCGTACGTGCAGCTCTCCGGCGCACGGTCCGGCCGCCAGCGGCGGAAGCGGGCCGTGTGCCGGAACCGCGCCCCGTTCTCCATGTGGTCGTACGCCACCTCCGCGACCCGCTCCGGCCGCAGAGGCACCCACGACAGGTCCTTCTTGCCCGACCAGCGGCTCGGCGCGCCCGGCAGCCGCGCCGACTCGTGCGCCGCCTCCTCGGCCCACGCCGCCCACGGATGCCCCGCCACGTCCTCCATCCGCAGCGGCTCCAGTTCCTCCACCAGCTCCGCCCGCCGCTTCATCGGGAACGCGGCGGACACCCCGACGTGCTGCAGCCTGCCGCCCTCGTCGAACAGCCCGAGCAGCAGCGAGCCGACGACGGGGCCGCTCTTGTGCAGCCGGTACCCGGCGACCACGACGTCCGCCGTCCGCTCGTGCTTGACCTTGAACATGGCCCGTTCGTCCTGCCGGTAGCGCAGGTCGAGCGGCTTGGCGACCACCCCGTCGAGGCCGGCCCCCTCGTACTGCTCGAACCACCGCCGCGCCACCTCGACGTCGGTCGTCGCGGGCGCCACGTGCACCGGCGCCGTCACCCCCGCCAGCGCCCGCACCAGCAGCGCCCGCCGGTCGGTGAGCGGCACGTCCAGCAGCGGCTCGTCGTACAGCGCCAGCAGGTCGAAGGCGACGAAGGACGACGGCGTCCGCCCGGCCAGCGTCCGCACCCGGGACTCGGCCGGGTGGATCCGCTCGGTCAGCGCGTCGAAGTCCAGCCGTCCCTCCCGGGCGATCACGATCTCCCCGTCCAGCACGCACCGCTCGGGCACCCGCTCCTTCAGCGCCGCCACCAGCTCGGGAAAATACCTGGTCAGCGGCTTCGTGGTGCGGCTGCCCAGCTCCACCTCGTCCCCGTCCCGGAACACGATCGCCCGGAACCCGTCCCACTTGGCCTCGTAGTGCATGCCCGGCGGGATCTTCGCCACGGACTTGGCGAGCATCGGCTTGACGGGCGGCATCACCGGCAGATCCATGGCTCGATTCTGCGCCCGGTCCGTCCGCTTCGCCCGGTGTGCGAGGTGTGCCCGCCGCGCCTACCGTGGCTCGCATGGGTGACGCGGTGGAACTCGACGTGGGCGGGCGGACGGTACGGCTGTCCAGCCCGGACAAGGTGTTCTTCCCGGAACGCGGATTCACCAAGCTGGACCTCGCGCTCTACTACCGGGCCGTCGGCCCCGGCATCCTGCGCTCCCTGCGCGACCGGCCCACGACGCTGGAGCGCTACCCGGACGGCGTCACCGGCGAGTCCTTCTTCCAGAAGCGCGCCCCGAAGAACATGCCCGACTGGATCCCCACGGCGCACATCACCTTCCCCAGCGGACGCACCGCCGACGAGATGTGCCCGACCGAGGAGGGCGCCGTGGTGTGGGCCGCCCAGTACGGCACGCTGACCTTCCATCCGTGGCCGGTCCGCCGCGGCGACGTCGACAGCCCCGACGAACTGCGCATCGACCTCGACCCGCAGCCCGGCACCGACTACGACGACGCCGCCCGTGCCGCGCACGAACTGCGCGCCGTGCTGGAGGAGTTCGGCGGACTGCGCGGCTGGCCCAAAACCTCCGGCGGGCGCGGACTGCACGTCTTCGTGCCCATCGAGCCGCGCTGGACCTTCACCCAGGTCCGGCGCGCCGCCATCGCCGTGGGCCGCGAGATGGAGCGCCGGATGCCGGACCTGGTCACCATCAAGTGGTGGAAGGAGGAACGCGGTCGGAAGATCTTCCTGGACTACAACCAGACGGCCCGCGACCGGACCATCGCCTCCGCCTACTCCGTACGGCCCCGCCCGCACGCCCCCGTCTCCGCGCCGCTGCGCTGGGACGAGGTCGGCGTCGCCCACCCGCAGGACTTCGACCTGGCGACGATGCCGGGGCGCTTCGCCGAACTCGGCGACGTGCACGCCGACATGGACGACCACGCCTTCTCCCTCGACGCCCTGCTGGAGCTGGCCCGGCGCGACGAGCACGACCACGGCCTCGGGGATCTGCCGTATCCGCCCGAGTACCCGAAGATGCCGGGCGAGCCGACCCGGGTCCAGCCGAGCCGGGCCCGCAAGGGCGGGGCGCCCACCGAGGGGTCCTGAACGCCGGCTCCCCCCACCGCTCCTCCCGCCCGCGGCTATCCTGATCCGCAGCCGCCGATGAGGAGTCCCGAAGTGACCGAGGCAGTGTCGCGTCCCACGCTGGAGGCCGTGGCCGAGCGCGCGGGAGTGTCCCGGGCCACCGCGTCCCGGGTCGTCAACGGCGGGGACGGGGTGCGCGAGCCGCTGGCCCAGCGGGTGCGGCGCGCGGTCGAGGAACTCGGGTACGTCCCCAACCAGGCGGCGCGCAGTCTGGTCACCAGGCGGCACGACGCGGTCGCCGTGGTCATCGCCGAACCGGAGTCCAGGGTCTTCGCCGACCCGTTCTTCGGGCTCCAGCTGCGCGGCATCAGCAAGGAACTGACCGCCCACGACAACCAGTTGGTGCTGCTGCTGACCGAGGGCCGCGACGACCACGCCCGCGTCGGCCGCTACCTGGCCGGCGGGCACGTCGACGGGGTGCTGGTGTTCTCCCTGCACCTGGACGACGCACTGCCCGGACTGATCCGGGGCGCGGGACTGCCGACCGTGTTCGGCGGGCGGCCTGGCTGGGGCGACGGCCCCGGCGACGCGGTGTACGTCGACAGCGACAACCGGGGCGGGGCGCGCGCGGCGGTGCGCCATCTGGCGGGCCTCGGCCGCACCCGGATCGCGCACATCGCCGGGACCCTCGACCAGACCTCGGCGGTGGACCGGCTCGACGGCTACCGCGACGTCGTGGGCGACGCCGACCCGCAGCTGGTCGCCGAGGGCGACTTCACGCCCGCCGGCGGCGAGCGGGCGATGCGCGAACTGCTGCGGCGCCGCCCCGATCTCGACGCCGTCTTCGCGGCCAACGACCTGATGGCCTCGGGCGCGCTGCGGGTGCTGCGCGAGCACGGCCGCCGGGTGCCCGGCGACGTCGCCGTGATCGGCTTCGACGACATGGTCACCGTCGCCGAGCAGACCGACCCCCCGCTCACCACGGTCCGCCAGGACATCGAGGAGATGGGCCGGCTGATGGCCCGCCTGCTCCTGCGCCGCCTGGCCCGCCAGAGCCCCGCCGAGCCTCCTGAGCCCGCCGGGACGGGCGTGGTCCTGCCCACCACCCTGGTGCAGCGCTCCTCGGCGTAGGCCTGCCGGCGTCCCTCAGCCCTGCCCGGGTTCGCTGCGGATCACCGCGAAGCGGGCGCCGGACGGGTCGGCGAGGCGGGCGATGCGGCCCACGTCCGGGATGTCGGTCGGGGGCAGGTGGACCGTGCCGTGCAGCTCCCGTGCCAGAGCAACCGTCGCGTCCGGGTTCAGCACCTCGAAGTACGGCAGCCAGTGCGGTCCGGCCTCGGCCCCGGCGGGGTCGTCCGCGAACGGGACCAGGCCGCCGAACATGGCGTCCTCGCCGGCGCCGGCCGGATTGACGGTGGTGTAGGTGCCGCCGGGGAACGTCACGGCCGCCGTCTCCAGGCCCAGCGCCGCCTGGTAGAAGGCGGCCGCCGCCGCGACGTCCGGCGTGTACAGCTCGACCCAGCACAGCGCGCCCGGCTCCCGCAGCACGTCCAGGCCCTCCAGCCGGCCCGGCTGCCAGACCCCGAAGGCCGCACCGGCCGGGTCGGCCAGGACCGCCATACGGCCCCGGTCCAGCACGTCCACCGGCTCGACCGGGACACTGCCGTGCGCCCGCCGCACCGCCTCGGCCGTCCCCTGCGCGTCGGGGCTGCGGAAGTACACCGTCCAGGACGGCGAGCCCTGGTCCGGCGGCAGCCCCATGCCGCCCGCGGCCGTCCTGCCGTCCAGGTCGAAGAAGCCGTACCCGCCCGCCTGCGGCCCCGCCGACCGGAACCGCCAGCCGAACAGGGCGCCGTAGAAGGCGGTGGCGGCGTCGAGGTCGGAGGTGCCCAGGTCGATCCAGTTCGGGGCGCCGTCGGCGAAACGGGTGGTGAGCATCGTCGCCCTCCTCGGAAGCGGGCCGGTCTGCCTGCACTGCCGAGTCTCGCACCGCCCGCGGTCCCGCACACTTCCGCGCGCCGCCGTGCGCCGCACCGCACCGCCCGGGCATGATCGAGCGGCCGGGGGTCATCGACGGGCGTTGATCCCGCGTTGAGCGAACGTTTTTCGCCGCCCGGCACGATGTCGGACATGCACTTCGACACCCTCACCCCGGCCGACGCCCCTTGGCGGGCCCAGGCCCTGTGCGCCCAGACGGGGGCCGACTTCTTCTTCCCCGAGCCGGGCAGCTCCGTACGCGAGGCGAAGCGCATCTGCGCCCTGTGCGAGATGCGCCCCGCCTGCCTGGAGTACGCCCTGGAGAACGACGAGCGCTTCGGCGTCTGGGGCGGCCTGTCCGAGAAGGAACGCCTCCAGCTGCGCCGCGCCTCCCGCTGAGGTCACCGGGCCGCGGCCCCGCGACCCGGGGTCACAGCGCGGCGCGCGCCGCCATCCGCGCCTTGCGCGCGGCGAGCTTCTCGTCGAACTTCCGGGCCTCCGCGTCCAGGCCGCCCATGTACAGCCCCAGCTCCTCCTGGGCCTGCAGGCCCTCCGGGCCGAGACCGTCGATCTCCAGGACCTTCAGGTGGCGCAGGACCGGCTGGAGCACGTCGTCGTGGTGGATGCGCAGGTTGTAGACCTCGCCGATGGCCATCTGCGCGGCGGCCCGCTCGAAGCCGGGAATGCCGTGGCCGGGCATCCGGAAGTTGACCACCACGTCCCGCACCGCCTGCATCGTCAGGTCCGGCGCCAGCTCGAACGCCGCCTTGAGCAGGTTGCGGTAGAACACCATGTGCAGGTTCTCGTCGGTGGCGATGCGCGCCAGCATCCGGTCGCACACCGGGTCGCCCGACTGGTGGCCGGTGTTGCGGTGCGAGATGCGGGTGGCGAGCTCCTGGAAGGCGACGTAGGCGACCGAGTGCAGCATCGAGTGGCGGTTGTCCGACTCGAAGCCCTCGCTCATGTGGGACATCCGGAACTGCTCCAGCTTGTCCGGGTCCACCGCGCGCGAGGTGAGCAGGTAGTCGCGCATCACGATGCCGTGCCGGCCCTCCTCCGCGGTCCAGCGGTGCACCCAGGTGCCCCAGGCGCCGTCGCGGCCGAAGAGGCTGGCGATCTCGTGGTGGTAGCTGGGCAGGTTGTCCTCGGTGAGGAGATTGACCACGAGCGCGATGCGGCCGATCTCGGTGACCTTGGACTGCTCCTTCTCCCAGGCCTCGCCGTCCTCGAAGAAACCGGGGAAGTTGCGGCCGTCGGTCCAGGGAACGTACTCGTGCGGCATCCAGTCCTTGGCGACCTTCAGATGCCGGTTGAGTTCGTTCTCGACCACTTCCTCCAGGGCGTACAGCAGCCGCGCGTCGGTCCAGGCGGAAGAGCTGCCGAGGTGAGGAGAGGTGATCGTCACAGATACTCCAGTGGGACGTGGGACTACGTCGAACAGTCCGGCGGGAGGCGCCGGGAACCTACGGGATCGTAGGCTACGAACCCGTAGGTTACGTTGCCGTAGGTTAAGTGCGCTGTAAAGGACCTTGCCCGAGTCGTCGACCGGGTTTCCCCCACGCGCGCGGGTATGCCGAAAATCCCCGGGGCACGCAGGTCCCGGGGCTTCGACGCATCGGTTTCACCCGGTCAGGCGTACAGCTCCCGCAGCCGCACCGAGAGACATGTCACACAGCCTTCCAGCTTCTCGAACTCGCTGATGTCGACGACGACCGGCTCGTAGCCGAGGTCGGCGAACAGTTCCGCCGTCTTCGGCGCGCTCGCCGCCATCAGCAGCTTGTCGCCGCCGAGCAGCACCACATGGGCCCCGGACTCCTCCGGCACCGGCAGGAAACGGCCGAAGAGCGACGGCGTGTCCGTCAGCGGGACGTGCCCGATCACCGTCCCGTCGGGCAGCGCCGTGACCGCCGACTTCAGATGCAGCACCCTGCTCACCGGCACGGCCACCACCCGCGCCCCGAGCGGTTCGAAGGCCGCCCGCACCTGCTGCACGCCGGCCGCGTTGGTGCGCCCGCCGCGGCCGACGTACACCGTGTCGCCGACCTTCAGCACGTCGCCGCCGTCGAGGGTGCCCGGCTCCCAGATCCAGTTGACCGAGCAGCCGAGGGACGCCACCGCCTCCTCCACGCCCGCCGTCTCCGCGCGCCGCGCCTCGGCGCCCGGGCGGGCGATCAGTGCGACGTTGCGGTACACGACCACCGTGTCCTCCACGAACACGGCGTCCGGGCAGTCGTCGGCCGGCTCGACCTCGACGGTCTGCCAGCCGTGGTCGGCCAAGGCCCCGACGTACGCCTCCCACTGCTCCCGCGCGAGGCCGGCGTCCACCTCCGTCCGCTCGACGTGGGTGACGAGTCCTTCGGCCAGTCGGGGGCCGGGACGGCGGACCAGGGCCTTCTTGCTGGGCACGAGTGGGTCTCCGTATCGCATCGGTCGTCGGGCGGGTCCTACGCGGGACCATTCTCGGACAGAATCGCTCCTTCCGCTTCGGTCAGGCGCCCGTCCTCCAGCAGCAGCCACCGGGTGATGCCGATCGACTCCAGGAACGTCAGGTCGTGGCCGGCCACGATCAGCGCCCCCTCGTACGACTCCAGGGCCGTGGTGAGCTGCCGGACGCTCGCCATGTCGAGGTTGTTCGTCGGCTCGTCCAGCATCAGCAGCTGCGGGGCGGGCTCGGCCAGCATCAGCGCGGCCAGCGCCGCCCGGAACCGCTCGCCGCCCGACAGCGTCGCCGCCCTCTGGTCGGCCCGCGCGCCCCGGAACAGGAAGCGGGCCAGCCGCGCCCGGATCCGGTTGTCGGTGGCTCCCGGCGCGAACCGGGCGACGTTCTCGGCGACCGTGAGCCCGTCGTCCAGCACGTCGAGGCGCTGCGGCAGGAACCGCAGCGGCACATGCGCCGTCGCCTCGCCCGCCACCGGCGCCAGCTCACCGGCCACGGTGCGCAGCAGCGTCGTCTTGCCGGCGCCGTTGCGCCCGATCAGCGCGATCCGCTCGGGCCCGTGCACATCGAGGCCGCCCTCCACGCGTGCCCCGTGGGCCAGTTCGAGGTCGCGCAGGGTGAGCACGGTCCGGCCCGCGGGGACGGCGGTGTGCGGCAGGTCGACGCGGATCTCGTCGTCGTCCCGTACGGCCTGCGCCGCCTCGTCGAGCCGCTCGCGGGCCTCGGCGAGCTTCTCCTCGTGCAGGATGCGGTGCTTGCCCGCGGACTCCTGGGCCGCGCGTTTGCGGGCGCCCATGACGATCTTCGGCTCCCGTTTCTGGTCCCACATCTTCTGGCCGTACCGCCTGCGGCGGGCCAGTTTGACCTGGGCCTCGGTCAACTCGCGCTTCTGCTTGCGCAGATCGCCCTCGGCGGCGCGCACCATGCGTTCCGCCGCCTCCTGTTCGACGGCCAGGGCCTCCTCGTACGCCGAGAAGTTGCCGCCGTACCAGGCGATCGAGCCGGAGCGCAGTTCGGCGATCTGGTCGACCCGCTCCAGGAGTTCACGGTCGTGGCTGACCACGATCAGCACGCCGGGCCAGGACTCCACGGCCGCGTACAGCCGCCGGCGGGCGTACAGGTCGAGGTTGTTGGTGGGCTCGTCCAGCAGCAGCACGTCCGGGCGGGCGAGCAGCAGCGCCGCGAGCCGCAGCAGCACCGACTCGCCGCCCGACACCTCGCCGACCGTGCGGTCCAGCGTGACGTGGCCGAGGCCGAGTTCGCCGAGGGTGGCCAGGGCGCGCTCCTCCACGTCCCAGTCGTCGCCGACGGTCTCGAAGTGCTCCACGGACGCGTCGCCCGCCTCGATGGCGTGCAGCGCCGCCCGCCGGCCCGCGATGCCGAGCGCCTCGTCGACCCGCAGGGCGGTGTCCTGGGTGACGTTCTGCGGGAGGTAACCGATCTCGCCGGTGACGCGCACGGCGCCGTCGGCCGGGACGAGTTCCCCGGCGATCAGCTTCAACAGGGTCGACTTCCCGCTGCCGTTGACGCCGACGAGGCCCGTCCGGCCGGGGCCGAACGAGGTGTCGAGGTCCTCGAAGACGGGGGTGCCGTCGGACCAGGCGAAGGAGAGGGAGGTGCAGGTGACAAAGGTATGCATACGGGCCTCGCGGTTGCGTGATGCGGTCAGGGGCAACGCGTGTCGAGACACCGAGGGGCGGCGACCGGGCGGGGGAGGCGTCGTCCGCTCACGGGAGGCGGCTGCTCACCGGGGACAGCCGGTCATCACGGAGGACGGCTGCTCACGGAGGACGGCGAACGCCGAGGTCGCACGCGACGTCCGCACCGGGGCCCGGACGAGGGCGGTGGCGGTGGGACGCGGTGTCTCAGGACCTCAGACGAGCAACGTCCTTCTCCAATCGACGGCAGCAGAAGCCCTTACACCGTAGGAGGACGCGTTCGCGGGCGTCAAAGCATTTACGAGCCCCGGGGGCGCTGGCCGGATCTACGCGTCCCGCATCAGTTCGGCCAGGTCGCGGTCCAGGTCGAGGTGGGCGTGCTCCAGGCCGTCCGGCACCAGGTCCCGGGTCGCCGCGAGGAACCGGCGCAGCTCGCCCGAGCGGACGTGCACGACGGCGGTGCCCTCGGGGGCGTGGAACTCCAGGACGGTGCGGTCGTAGCCGTACGGCCGCACCCGGACGTCGCCGTGCCCCTCGGCCTCGTGCAGGCCGGCCGCGAGCAGCTCGCGGGAGAAGGTCCAGCAGACCTCCTCGTCCTCCAGCGTCGCCTGGGCGGGGAAGGTCATGCGGATGGCGAAGGGGTCGCTCAGGTCGTAGCGCAGGGTGGCCGGGATGGTCTGCATCCGCGGTGCGGCGGCGACGAGTCGTGCCTCGACGGGCTGCTCGATGACGGTGGACAACCTTGGCTCCCTCGTTGACGGCTGGGACGGACTTCGTACGGGACGCGGCCGGGCACTGGGAGAGACGACGGAACCGGCCCCTTCGTGCACCTCCGCAGCGGGTGACCTACGTCACCGTGCCTCACACACCCCGGCAGCGGATCCCCGCGCGGCCCGACGGACCGGCCGGCCGCGCCCGGTGTGCCGTGACGGCGCACGATGGGGGTACCCGTTCACGGAACGTGAGAGGAAGTGACCGGAGATGCCACGCGGTTCCAGCCCCAAGCGGGAACGCCAGTACGAGCACATCAAGGAGAGCGCCGAGGACCGGGGCGAGAGCCCGGGGCGCGCCAAGGAGATCGCGGCGCGCACGGTGAACAAGGAACGCGCCCGGTCGGGTGAGGCGAAGACCTCGAGCCGCACCTCGACCAAGGACGAGTCGTCCGGCGAGCGGGGCGGCCGGCGCTCGGGCCGGGGCTCCCAGGGGCCCACCTACGACCAGCTCTACGAAGAGGCCAAACGGCGTGGCGTCCACGGCCGTTCGGACATGAACAAGGCACAGCTGCAGCGCGCGCTGGACAAGTGACCGCAGGGCCGGGCGCGGGCGGCCGTTCCGCACCCGGCCGAGCGGCGGCCCGGGGGCGCGTCCTACGCTCGTCCCACCATGACGACCGAACGCGCTACCGCGGGCCCGCCGCCCGCGACCGAGGAACAGGCCCGCGCCGTGCAGGACGAGCTGCGCAAGCGGGTGGTGCTCGACGAACCCGGCCCGCCGCCCGGCAGCGGCCGGGTGACCGGCGTCGACGTCGCCTAT
The DNA here is from genome assembly GCF_055587785.1 of Streptomyces sp. NPDC046379. Taxonomy (NCBI): domain Bacteria; kingdom Bacillati; phylum Actinomycetota; class Actinomycetes; order Kitasatosporales; family Streptomycetaceae; genus Streptomyces; species Streptomyces sp. NPDC046379. The sequence goes on along the minus strand of NZ_JBVJFP010000014.1, from coordinate 201,156 downwards.
GACGACGAACGGGACGTGGTGGCCGCCGCGGCCGTGGTCCTGGACGCGGCGACCCTCGACGTCGTCGCCGAGGCCACCGCCGTCGGGCGGGTCGCCTTCCCCTACGTCCCCGGCCTGCTGGCGTTCCGCGAGATCCCCACGGTGCTCGACGCCCTCGACGCCCTGCCGGTCCCGCCCGGCCTGGTCGTCTGCGACGGCTACGGCCTCGCCCACCCGCGCCGCTTCGGCCTCGCCAGCCACCTCGGCGTCCTCACCGGCCTGCCCACCATCGGCGTCGCCAAGAACCCCTTCGTCTTCTCGTACGACGACCCGGACGTCCCGCGCGGCTCGTGCTCCCCCCTGCTGGACGGCACGGAGGAGGTCGGCCGCGCCCTGCGCACCCGAGAGGGCGTCAAACCGGTGTTCGTCTCCGTCGGCCACCGCATCACGCTCGACACGGCGTGCGCCCACGTCCTGCGCCTCACCCCGCGCTTCCGCCTCCCGGAGACGACCCGCCGCGCCGACGCCCTGTGCCGCGGCGCGCTGCGGGAGCACACGGGGCGATGAGCGGGCGGGCCGGGCACGCGCGTCGTCGTCGGAGGTCCTGGTCCGGGCGGCGCCGCACTGCCGGCCACCGGCCCGTGCCGCGGTCGCCCGGGGCGAGCCGCTGCCGCGGCCGCGCGGGGCGGGTGCGCCGGCCGGGCGCAGCCGAGGGCCTCGTCGGTCGCGCGGTGCGGCCATCGCCCGGGGCGGCGAGCCCGTACCCCGTTCGCCCCGGCCCGGTCCGACGGCCGGCCGTCCGGGAAGCGCCCCCCGGGCACGCGCGCCCCGGCGTTCTGAGTACGTCACCTGAGTAGCCGCACGGATGCCGGCGCCCCGCCCCGGTCGGCAGGCTGGGCGCATGACGACGCGCCGCGCACCCGAGTCCCTCGCCCCGCCGAACCGGCCCGTGGAGCGCGCCGTCGTCCTGGGGCTGGCGCTGGCCGCCCTGGCGGCGCTGGGCTGGATCGGCGGGATGGTCTACACACTGGCCGACTGGTCGATGTGAGCCTCCTGGCGGGCCCGTGCGCTCAGCGGGTGGCCGCCACCCGGAACACGATGCCCGCCCGGCGCAGCCGCCCGGTGAGCGCGTCGCCCATGGCCTGCGCCGTGGTGACCTGGCCGGCGGTCGGCGGGAGGTCGTCGAAGGCCAGCGACAGCGCCGACTCGGCGAACATCTTCGCCGTCTCGCCGTACCCCGGATCGCCGCCCGCCACCTCCGTGTACACCCGGCGCCCGCCGCCCTCGCCGACGAACCGCACCCGGAACCAGCTGCGCGCCCGCTTCTCCTCGCCCGGGCCCTCGCCGGGCTTCAGCCGCGCCGACAACCACCCGCGCACCGGCGGCAGTTGCGCCGCCGCGATCAGCGCGCCGACGCCCGCGGCCCCGCCGATCGCCACCGGCAGCCGGCGTACGGCCGCGTAGTGCCGGTAGCGGAAGTCGGGGCCGTAGCGCTGCAGCGCCCGCGCCGAGCGGCGCACGATCTGCGGGTCGACGGTCGGCAGCGGCAGCGCCCACGCGCCGACCTCCGGGGCGAACCGCGGCGTCCCGGCCGGCGTCGTCGCCCGGCGCCCCACCAGCCGCGGTTCGTGCCGCCGCCGCTCGCGCGCGGCGGACGCCAGGTGCGGCACGCGCGCGAACTGGTTGAGCGCGGAGGCGAGCGTCCCGCCCGACAGCGCCCCCTCGGCCGTCACGAACCCGTCCACCCGCAGCGGCACCCCCTCCGGCAGCTGCCGCACCGTGAAGTGCACGCCCAGGTCGTGCGGCACCGAGTCGAAGCCGCAGGCGTGCACCAGCCGGGCGCCGGTCTCCCGCGCGCGGGCGTCGTGACGCACGTACGTCAGGTCCACGAACTCCGGCTCGCCCGTCAGGTCGAGATAGTCCGTCCCCGCGTCCGCGCAGGCGGCCACCAGTTCCTCGCCGTACGTCACATAGGGGCCGACCGTCGTCGCCACCACGCGCGCCCGCTCGGCGAGCCGGCGCAGTGAGGCCGGGTCGCCGACGTCGGCGCGCAGCACGCCGATCTCCGTGCCGCCGGGCGTCCCCTCCCGCAGCCGCTCGCGCAGCCGCGCCAGTTTCAGCTCGCTGCGGCCGGCCAGCGCCCAGCGCAGGTCCCTCGGCGCGTGGGCGGCGAGATACTCCGCGGTCAGTGTGCCGACGAAGCCCGTGGCCCCGAAGAGCACGATGTCGTACGGACGCTCCGCCCGTTTCAGCCTGCTCATGACATTCCTCGCTCCCGCAGCCCGCGCGGCTGTCGGTGGCCGAGGCTAGCGTGAGGAGGGCGGAGCCCGAAGACGAGCCCGGAGGTGAACGGTGGCGGCACCGAGGAACGCCCTGCGGAAATGGGAGAGGGTGAGGGCCTTCGCCCTGGGGCTGCCGGGCACGCGGGAGGAGTTCCCCTGGGGCGAGTCGGTCGCCAAGGTGAACGGGAAGGTCTTCGTGTTCCTCGGCGCGACCGACGGCAGCCATCCCCTCGGCGTCACCGTCAAGCTCACGGACGGCGACAGCCACGCCCACGCGCTCACCGCACCGGGCGCCGAGCCCGCCGGGTACGGGCTGGGCCGGGCCGGCTGGGTGGCCGTCCCGCTGGAGGGGAAGGGCGCGCCCTCGGCGGAGCTGTTCTGCGACTGGGTCGAGGACAGCTACCGCACGATCGCGCCGAAACGGCTGACGGCGGAACTGGACGCGCGAGTGGCACACTGAAACCGGCTAAGCGCTTGCTCGTCCGGGCCTTGTGCCGACTGGAACGTGTTCTTACCATCACTGGTGTTACATCGGTTGTGTCACAGCAAGGGGGCTGCGATGACCACGGCGACTTCGCCGCCGCACGGACCGCTCACCGGCGTGCGCGTGGTGGAGCTGGCCGGCATCGGACCGGGCCCCTTCGCCGCCATGCTCCTGGCCGACCTCGGCGCCGACGTCGTCCGCGTGGACCGCCCCGGCGGCCCCGGCCTCGGCATCGACCCGGCCGTCGACGTGACCAACCGCAACAAGCGCTCGGTCCTCGTCGACCTCAAGGCGCCCGACGGCCCCGCCCGCGTCCTCGACCTGGCAGCCCGCGCCGACATCCTGATCGAGGGCTACCGCCCCGGCGTCGCCGAACGCCTCGGCGTCGGCCCCGGCGCCTGCCACGCCCGCAACCCGCGCCTCGTCTACGGCCGGATGACCGGCTGGGGCCAGGACGGCCCCCTCGCCCCGCGCGCCGGCCACGACATCGGCTACCTCGCCGTCACCGGCGCCCTCGGCATGATCGGCCGCGACGGCGAGCCCCCGGCCGTCCCCGCCAACCTCCTCGGCGACTACGCGGGCGGCTCCCTCTACCTGGTCACCGGCGTCCTCGCCGCCCTGCACCACGCCCGCGCGACCGGCGCCGGGCAGGTCGTGGACGCGGCCATCGTGGACGGCGCCGCCCACCTGTCGGCGATGATCCACGGCATGCTCGCCGCCGGCGCCTGGCAGGACCGGCGCGGCGCCAACCTGCTCGACGGCGGCTGCCCGTTCTACGGGACCTACGAGACGGCGGACGGTCGGTACATGGCGGTGGGCGCGCTGGAGGAGCGGTTCTACGACGAGTTCGTCCGGCTGCTCGGCGTCGCGGACCAAGTCCCGGACCGGGCCGACGTCACGCGCTGGCCGGAGCTGCGGGAGACGGTCGCCGCCCGTTTCCGGACCCGTACCCGCGACGAGTGGACGGCCCTGTTCGAGGACTCCGACGCCTGCGTGGCCCCCGTCCTGTCACTGCGCGAGGCCCCCCACCACCCCCACCTCGCCGCCCGCGGCACCTTCGCCGACCACGCCGGCGTCACCCAGCCGGTCCCGGCCCCCCGCTTCTCCGCCACGCCCACCGCCGTCCGGCGCGGCCCCGCCCGGCCGGGCGCCGACACCTCCGACGTCGCCCGCGACTGGGACGTGCCGGCGCTCACGCGCCCTGCCCCCGCATGAGCCCTCGAAACCGCCCTCGTCGAAAGGCCTCCCCGTGACCACCGAAGCGTATGTGTACGACGCGATCCGCACCCCGCGCGGACGCGGCAAGGCGAACGGCGCCCTGCACGGCACCAAGCCCGTCGACCTCGTCGTCGGACTCATCCACGAGATCCGCGCCCGCTTCCCCGGCCTCGACCCGGCCGCCGTCGACGACATCGTGCTCGGCGTCGTCGGCCCCGTCGGCGACCAGGGCTCCGACATCGCCCGGATCGCCGCCGTCGCCGCCGGGCTGCCGGACACGGTCGCCGGCGTACAGGAGAACCGCTTCTGCGCCTCCGGTCTGGAGGCCGTCAACATGGCCGCCGCCAAGGTCCGTTCCGGCTGGGAGGACCTCGTCCTCGCGGGCGGCGTCGAGTCGATGTCCCGGGTGCCGATGGCCTCCGACGGCGGCGCCTGGTTCAACGACCCGATGACCAACCTCGCCACCAACTTCGTCCCCCAGGGCATCGGCGCCGACCTGATCGCCACCATCGAGGGCTTCTCCCGCCGGGACGTGGACGAATACGCCGCGCTCTCCCAGGAACGCGCCGCCACCGCCTGGAAGGACGGCCGCTTCGACCGCTCCGTCGTCCCCGTGCGGGACCGCAACGGGCTGGTCGTCCTCGACCGCGACGAGCACATGCGCCCCGGCACCACCGCCGACTCCCTCGCCGGGCTCAAGCCGTCGTTCGCGGACATCGGCGACCTCGGCGGCTTCGACGCCGTCGCGCTGCAGAAGTACCACTGGGTGGAGCGGATCGACCACGTCCACCACGCGGGCAACTCCTCCGGCATCGTCGACGGCGCCGCCCTCGTCGCCATCGGCTCCAGGGAGGCCGGCGAGCGGGCCGGGCTCACCCCCCGCGCGCGGATCGTCTCCGCCGCCGTCTCCGGCTCCGAGCCCACCATCATGCTCACCGGCCCCGCCCCGGCCACCCGCAAGGCACTCGCCAAGGCCGGGCTGACCATCGACGACATCGACCTCGTGGAGATCAACGAGGCCTTCGCCGCCGTCGTGCTGCGCTTCGTCAAGGACATGGGCCTGTCCCTGGACAAGGTCAACGTCAACGGCGGCGCCATCGCCCTCGGCCACCCGCTCGGCGCGACCGGCGCGATGATCCTCGGCACCCTCGTGGACGAACTCGAACGCCAGGACAAGCGCTACGGCCTGGCCACGCTGTGCGTCGGCGGCGGCATGGGCATCGCGACGATCGTCGAGCGCATCTGACCCCCTCCCAGCGACCGCCCGCGACTTCTACGACGGAGACCCACTCATGACCGAGAGCACCGCCATCCGCTGGGAGCAGGACGACACCGGCGTCGTCACCCTCGTCCTGGACGACCCCGCCCAGTCCGCGAACACCATGAACCAGGCGTTCCGCGCCTCCCTCTCCGTGATCGCCGACCGCCTGGAGGCCGAGAAGGACTCGGTGCGCGGCGTCATCGTCACCTCCGCCAAGAAGACCTTCTTCGCCGGCGGCGACCTGCGCGACCTCATCCGCGTCACCCCCGACACCGCCCGGGAACTCTTCGACGGCGGCCTCGCCCTCAAGCGCGACCTGCGCCGCATCGAGACCCTCGGCAAGCCGGTCGTCGCCGCGATCAACGGCGCGGCCCTCGGCGGCGGTTACGAGATCGCCCTCGCCTGCCACCACCGGATCGCCCTCGACGCGCCCGGCTCCAGGATCGGCTGCCCCGAGGTCACCCTCGGCCTGCTCCCCGGGGGCGGCGGCGTGGTGCGCACCGTCCGGCTGCTCGGCATCACCGACGCCCTGCTGAAGGTCCTCCTCCAGGGCACCCAGTACAACCCGCGCCGCGCCCTGGAGAACGGCCTGGTCGACGAGGTCGCCGAGACCCGCGAGGAACTGCTCGCCAAGGCGCGCGCCTTCATCGACGCCCACCCCGAGTCCGCCCAGCCCTGGGACCGGCCCGGCTACCGCATCCCCGGCGGCACCCCGGCCCACCCCAAGTTCGCCGCCAACCTGCCCGCCTTCCCGGCCAACCTGCGCAAGCAGACGGGCGGCGCGCCCTACCCCGCGCCGCGCAACATCCTCGCCGCCGCCGTCGAGGGAGCGCAGGTCGACTTCGAGACCGCCCAGGTCATCGAGGCCCGCTACTTCGTGGAGCTGGCGGCCGGCCAGACCGCGAAGAACATGATCCAGGCGTTCTTCTTCGACCTCCAGGCCGTCAACTCGGGTGCGAGCCGGCCGAAGGGCGTCGAGCCGCGCACGGTCCGCAGGGTCGCCGTCCTCGGCGCCGGGATGATGGGCGCCGGCATCGCCTACTCCTGCGCCCGCGCCGGGATCGAGGTCGTGCTCAAGGACGTGTCCCTGGAAGCGGCGGTCAAGGGCAAGGGGTACTCCGAGAAGCTGTGCGCCAAGGCCGTCTCGCGGGGCCGTACGACGCGGGAGAAGGCCGACGCGCTGCTCGCCCGGATCACGCCCACCGCCGAGGCGGGCGACCTCGCGGGCTGCGACGCCGTCATCGAGGCCGTGTTCGAGGACACCGCGCTCAAGCACAAGGTGTTCCAGGAGATCGAGCAGATCGTCGCGCCCGACGCGCTGCTGTGCTCCAACACCTCCACCCTGCCCATCACCGCGCTGGCCGAGGGCGTCGAGCGGCAGCCGGACTTCATCGGGCTGCACTTCTTCTCGCCGGTCGACAAGATGCCGCTGGTCGAGATCATCAAGGGCGAGCGGACCGGAGAGGCGGCGCTGGCCCGCGCCTTCGACCTGGTCCGGCAGATCAACAAGACGCCGATCGTCGTCAACGACTCGCGCGGCTTCTTCACCTCACGGGTGATCGGCCAGTTCATCAACGAGGGCGTGGCCATGGTCGGCGAGGGCATCGAGCCCGCGTCCGTCGAACAGGCGGCGGCGCAGGCGGGCTACCCGGCCAAGGTGCTGTCCCTGATGGACGAGCTGACGCTCACCCTGCCCCGCAGGATCCGCCAGGAGACCCGCCGCGCGGTCGAGGAGGCGGGCGGCGAGTGGACCCCGCACCCGGCGGAGGCCGTCATCGACCGCATGGTGGAGGAGTTCGGCCGCACCGGCCGCAGCGGCGGCGCCGGCTTCTACGACTACGACGAGTCCGGCGAGCGCGCCGGCCTGTGGCCCGGCCTGCGCGAGCACTTCACCCGGCCGGGACACGAGATCCCGTTCCGCGACATGCAGGAGCGGATGCTGTTCGCCGAGGCGCTGGACACCGTCCGACTGCTGGAGGAGGGCGTGCTGACCTCGGTCGCCGACGCCAACATCGGCTCCGTCCTCGGCATCGGCTTCCCCGGCTGGACCGGCGGCGTCCTCCAGTACATCAACGGCTACGACGGCGGCCTGCCCGGCTTCGTGGCCCGCGCACGGGAACTCGTCGAGCGCTACGGCGACCGGTTCACGCCCCCGGCGCTGCTTCTGGAGAAGGCCGAGAAGGGCGAGACCTTCACCGACGCCCGCTGACCCACGGCGACGGAGGCGGACGTCCCCTCACCGGACGCCGTCCGCCTCCGTCGCCCACGCCCGCACCTCTTCCCGCAACGACCGCTGAAACGCCGTCAGCAGCGCCTGCACCACGATGGGCTGCATGTGCGCCGACAGCGACCGCACTTCGGACGGGCCGCGTTCGGCCACCTCCCCGCGCAGCAGCCGCGACAGCTCGCGCGCCGCCGCCCGGGCGTGCTCCACCAGCACGGTCCGCGCCGCGAGGATCGCCTCCTGGGACAGCGGCACGTCCAGCAGTCCGACGCCGAGCCGCAGCAGCCCGGCGTCGACGCGGAAGCGGTCCTCGCCGTCCCGCTCCACCACGTCCATCGCGACCAGCCGCTCCAGCTCCTCGTCGCCGAGCGCCCGCCCCGCCCGCCGCTCCAGCTCCCGGCGCGTCACCGTCTCCACCGACTCCGGCGCCCAGGAGGCCACCACGGCCCGGTGGATGGCGAGATCGTGCGGGCTCAGCCCTTCGGGCAGCTGCCGCAGATACCGCTCGATCGCCGCCAGCGTCATGCCCTGCCGCTGCAACTCCTCGATCAGCCCCAGCCGCGCGAGATGCTCCGCCCCGTAGTGCCCGACCCGACGCGCCCCGATCACCGGCGGCGGCAGCAGCCCCCTGGTCCCGTAGAACCGCACGGTGCGCACGGTGACCCCGGCCCGCGCGGCCAACTCGTCCACGGTGAGCCACGGCTCCTCGGCGTCGGTCGTCATGCGCAGCAGTATCGCCGCCGCACCCGCCCCGCGAAACTCACCGGGCCCACCGCCCACCGCCCGTCACGCCACGTCCCGCCGCGCGAGCGCCTCGGCGACGGACGAGCCGCCGCGCCGCGCGTACGCCGACCGCGCCCGCACTTCGCGCAGGGTCCTGGGCCGGTGGCCGGGCCCGCCGCAGCAGCTCTTGTGGAAGCCGACGCCGGCGTTCAGCAGCACGGTGAACGTCCGCCACGCCGCGACGTCCCGCCGCCGAGGCGCCGCGAACGCCGAGCCGGCGTGGATCATCGGCTGCGTGCAGCGCGGACAGTTCCGCTGCCGCGCCGGGTCGTGGGGCTGCTTGTAGGAGACCCTGCAACCGAGGCAGACGCCGGAGGTCTTCCCGTTGGCCATGGGCCCAGCGTAGGGATCGCCCCGCACGCGGCCCACCGGATTTCCGGCGCTCGGGCGACGCTCCGCGCGTCGGTCCCTCACCGGGGACGACGAGCCCGCGAGCCCTTCCTCCGGGGCCGTTAGGATCGGCGGTCTGATGACTGCCACCCTCGTCGCCAAGAACCTCGCCGCCGGGCACGGCGACCGTGCCCTGTTCAGCGGGCTCGACCTCGTCGTCGCGCCCGGAGACGTGATCGGGCTGGTCGGCGCCAACGGTGCCGGGAAGTCCACGCTGCTGCGTCTGCTGGCCGGCCTCGACGCCCCCGAGCAGGGCGATCTGCGCCTGTCCCCGCCGACGGCCACCGTCGGGCATCTGCCGCAGGAACCCGAGCGCCGGCCCGGCGAGACCGTCGGGCAGTTCCTGGCCCGCCGTACCGGCGTCGCCGAGGCCCAGCGGGCCATGGACGAGGCCACCCAGGCCCTGGTCGACGGCGCCCCGGGCGCGGACGACGCCTACGCCACGAGCCTGGAGCGCTGGCTCGCCCTCGGCGGCGCCGACCTGGAGGAGCGCGCCGAGGAGGTCGCCGACGCGCTGGGTCTCGCCGTCGGCCTCGACCAGGCCATGACCTCCCTGTCCGGCGGCCAGGCCGCCCGCGCGGGCCTCGCCTCCCTCCTGCTCTCCCGCTACGACGTCTTCCTGCTCGACGAGCCGACCAACGACCTCGACCTGGACGGCCTGGAGCGCCTCGAACGCTTCGTGAGCGGCCTGCGCGCCGGCACGGTCGTCGTCAGCCACGACCGCGAGTTCCTCGCCCGCACGGTCACCAAGGTCCTCGAACTCGACCCGGTCCAGCAGCGGATCACCCTCTTCGGCGGCGGCTACGAGGCCTACCTGGAGGAACGCGAGGTGGCCCGCCGGCACGCCCGCGAGGAGTACGAGGAGTTCGCCGACAAGAAGGCCGCCCTCCACGACCGCGCCCAGATGCAGCGGTCCTGGATGGACAAGGGCGTGAAGAACGCCCGGCGCAAGGCGGGCAACGACAACGACAAGATCGGCCGCAAGTTCCGCAGCGAGGCCAGCGAGAAGCAGGCCGCGAAGGCCCGCCAGACCCAGCGCATGATCGAGCGGCTTGAGGTGGTCGAGGAGCCGCGCAAGGAGTGGGAGCTGCGGATGGAGATCGCCGCCGCCCCCCGATCGGGCGCGGTCGTGGCGAGCCTGCGCGACGCCGAGGTGCGCCGCGGCGGCTTCGTCCTCGGCCCGGTCACCCTCCAGATCGACTGGGCGGACCGGGTCGCGGTCACCGGCCCCAACGGCGCCGGCAAGTCCACCCTGCTCGGCGCCCTGCTCGGCCGGGTCCCCGTGGACGCCGGCCACGCCGCTCTCGGCTCGGGCGTCCTGGTCGGCGAGGTCGACCAGGCCCGTCGGCTGTTCCACGGTCCCGAGTCGCTGCTCGACGCCTTCCAGGCCGCCGTACCCGACACCGAACCGGTCGACGTGCGCACCCTGCTGGCCAAGTTCGCGCTGAAGTCGGACCACGTCCTGCGCCCCGCCGCCACCCTCTCGCCGGGCGAGCGCACCCGCGCCGCCCTCGCCCTCCTCCAGGGCCGGGGCGTCAACCTGCTGGTCCTGGACGAGCCGACCAACCACCTCGACCTGCCCGCCATCGAGCAGCTGGAGTCGGCCCTGGACGCCTACACCGGCACCCTGCTCCTGGTGACGCACGACCGGCGGATGCTGGACGCGGTCCATGTGACCCGCCGTGTGGAGGTCGCCGGCGGCAAGGTGACCGAGCGCTGAGGCCCGGGCGCCGGCGGGACGGCACGGCCCCGCCGGCGCGTGCCTCAGCCCCGTCCGCCCTTCTTCGGGTCCAGCAGACCGGCCCGGCGCAGGGCGTCGGCCATCGCGCCGCCCGCCGGGGCCGGAGCCGCCGCCTGACGGCCGCCGCCCGACCGTCCGCCCTGCCGCTGCTGCGGCGGACGCCCCCCGCCCCGCTGCGGCCGGCGCTCGCCGGGAGCGCGGTCCTGCGCCGCGGCCTCGTCGTCCAGGCGCAGCGTCAGCGAGATCCGCTTGCGCGGGATGTCGACGTCGAGGACCTTCACCTTCACGATGTCGCCCGGCTTGACCACGTCCCGCGGGTCCTTGACGAACGTCTTCGACATCGCGGAGACGTGCACCAGACCGTCCTGGTGGACGCCGACGTCCACGAACGCGCCGAACGCGGCGACGTTGGTGACGACCCCCTCCAGGACCATCCCCGCCTCCAGGTCGGAGATCTTCTCCACGCCCTCCTTGAAAGCGGCGGTCCTGAAGGCCGGGCGAGGGTCGCGCCCCGGCTTCTCCAGCTCCTTGAGGATGTCGGTCACGGTCGGCAGACCGAACGTCTCGTCGACGAAGTCCTGCGGACGCAGCGAGCGCAGCACGCCGGTGTTGCCGATGAGCGAGGCCACCTCCTGCCCGGTGGTCTTCACCATCCGCCGCACCACCGGGTAGGCCTCCGGGTGCACGCTGGACGCGTCCAGCGGGTCGTCGCCGCCGCGGATGCGCAGGAAGCCCGCGCACTGCTCGTACGCCTTCGGGCCCAGCCGGGCCACCTTCTTCAGCTCCGCGCGGGACCGGAACGGGCCGTTGGCGTCCCGGTGCGTGACGATGTTCTCCGCGAGCCCCGAGGAGATGCCCGACACCCGGGCGAGGAGCGGCGCGGACGCGGTGTTGACGTCGACGCCGACGCCGTTCACACAGTCCTCCACCACCGCGTCCAGCGAGCGCGACAGCTTCACCTCGGACAGGTCGTGCTGGTACTGCCCGACGCCGATCGACTTCGGGTCGATCTTCACCAGCTCGGCGAGCGGGTCCTGCAGGCGGCGCGCGATCGACACCGCGCCGCGCAGCGACACGTCCATGTCGGGCAGTTCCTGCGACGCGAACGCGGAGGCCGAGTACACCGAGGCGCCCGCCTCCGACACCATCACCTTGGTGAGGTTCAGCTCCGGGTGCCTCGCGATGAGTTCACCGGCCAGCTTGTCCGTCTCGCGCGACGCCGTGCCGTTGCCGATGGCGATCAGCTCGACCGCGTGCTCCTCGGCGAGCCGGGCCAGCCGGGCGATCGCCTCGTCCCAACGGTTGGCGGGGACGTGCGGGTGGATCACGTCCGTGGCGACGACCTTGCCGGTGGCGTCCACGACGGCCACCTTCACGCCCGTGCGGAAGCCGGGGTCCAGGCCGAGCGTCGCCCGGGTGCCGGCCGGGGCCGCGAGCAGCAGGTCGCGCAGGTTCGCCGCGAACACCCGCACCGCCTCGTCCTCGGCGGCGGTGCGCAGCCGCAGCCGCAGGTCGATGCCGAGGTGGACCAGGACGCGGGTGCGCCAGGCCCAGCGGACGGTGTCCGTCAGCCACTTGTCGGCCGGCCGCCCGCGGTCGGCGATCCCGAACCTCGCCGCGATGATCCCCTCGTACGACGACGGGCCCTCGACCGGCTCCTCCGGCTCCAGGACGAGGTCGAGGACCTCTTCCTTCTCGCCGCGCAGCATCGCCAGCACCCGGTGCGAGGGAAGCTCCGTGAACGGCTCGGAGAAGTCGAAGTAGTCCGCGAACTTCGCGCCCGACTCCTCCTTGCCCTCACGGACCTTGGCCACCAGTCGCCCGCGCACCCACATGCGCTCGCGCAGCTCGCCGATCAGGTCGGCGTCCTCCGAGAACCGCTCGGTCAGGATCGCCCGGGCGCCGTCGAGCGCGGCCTGCGGATCGGCCACGCCCTTGTCCTCGTCCACGAAGGCCGCGGCGGCGGCCGGGGGGTCGACGGACGGATCGGCGAGCAGCCCCTCGGCCAGCGGCTCCAGGCCCGCCTCACGGGCGATCTGCGCCTTGGTGCGCCGCTTGGGCTTGAACGGCAGGTAGATGTCCTCCAGCCGCGCCTTGGTCTCGGCGCCGCGGATCCGCGCCTCCAGTTCGTCGGTGAGCTTGCCCTGCTCGCGCACCGACTCCAGGATCGCCGTACGACGCTCCTCCAGCTCCCGCAGATAACGCAGCCGCTCCTCGATCGTGCGCAGCTGCGCGTCGTCGAGCATCTCGGTCGCTTCCTTGCGGTAGCGGGCGATGAAGGGCACCGTCGAACCGCCGTCGAGCAGCTCCACGGCAGCCTTCACCTGCCGCTCCCGTACGCCGAGCTCCTCGGCGATCCTGCCTTCGATGGACCCTGTGAGGGGTGTCGTCACGATCCCGTACCGCCTTCTCCACTTCGGGTTGCGCGGCAATTGTGGCAGGTGGCGCCGACACCCGGGGCGCAGGGCGCGATCCGCGCGCGCCGCCGCCGGTTCAAGCGCGGCGCGCACCCCGTCGGCCCGCGCCGGAGGCTCCGCCTAGGAGCCGGGCCACGGCCCGGAACGGCAGCGTCACGACCGTGGCGACGGCGCCGCCGATCTGCCGCAGGACATCCGCGATGGCACGGAACACGTCGATTCCCCTTTCGGTTCGCCGGTGTCGCCTTTCGAGCACCGGACGACCGCCGGGTACCGCGTGCGGCCCCCGCTAACCGGACGCGGTCCAGGTGAAGCGGGGCTGCCTGCGCTCCAGGAAGGCGGCGACGCCCTCCGCGGTGTCGCCGCCGGCGCGGGCCTGCGCGGCCCAGTGGGCGTCCCGGTCGGTGCGGCCGTTCGCGAACTCCTTCGCCGCGGCCTGCGTCAACTGGGAGCGGGACGCCAGCACCCGCGCGAAGGCGGCGACCCGCTCGTCCAGTTCCCCGCCGGGCAGCACCTCGTCGACCAGGCCGGTGCGCAGCGCCCGCTCGGCGTCGATCAACTCACCGGAGAACAACAGGTACTTGGCGGTCGCCGGGCCCACCAGCGCCACCAGCCGCCGGGTGGCGGAGGCCGGGTAGACGATGCCGAGCCGGGCCGGCGTCACCCCGAACAGCGCGCCCCCGTCCGCGAACCGCAGGTCGCAGGCCGCCGCGAGCTGCGCCCCGCCGCCCACGCAGTGCCCGCGCACCGCGGCCAGCGTCGGCTTCGGGAACGCGGCGAGCGCCTCCTCGGCGGCCACGGCCAGACCCTGCGCCTCCTCGGGCGACTCGCGCAGCGTGGAGATGTCCGCCCCGGCGCAGAAGGTGCCGCCCTCGCCGGTCAGCACCAGGACCCGTACCCCCGGATCGGCGGCGAGCCGGTCGAGCAGCGGCGGCAGCGCCCGCCACATCGCGGCCGTCATGGCGTTGCGCTTGGCCGGGTGGGCGATCACGACGGTGGCGACCGAGTCCGCGACCCGGTGCAGCAGCTGGGGCTCCATGCGCGGGATGCTAACCGCACCCCCGAGGGCCGCCTCCCGCCCCCCGGCGGCGCTGCCGGGAGCCCGGGAACGATCGGCGACAAACCCGTACAACCCGAATAGTTCGCAAAGTCGGCGCAGGTCGGACAGGAGTAGTCCTGACAGCCGCCCGCGTCATACGCAGGCGGTCAGAAGTGTTCGATACCCGCTGACTTGTGTTCAGCTCTCGAGCCCGGAGCGGCTCGTTATCAACACTCGACGTGTGGTGACAATCGAGTTCAAGGGTGGCGACCGGACGATGGAGAACCACGGGCGCGGGCCCGCCGCACGCCCCGCAGGCGGCGCGGACGCAGCCGTCGAGGACAGAACGCGCGAACCGCTGCCGTTCGAGGGCGTCTGGCGGTTCACCGCCCCCGCCGTCGACGCCTCGGTCCCGCAGGCCCGGCACGCGGTCCGCGACCTGCTGCGGCGCCAGGGCGTGCCGGTCTCGGACGACCTGCTCCAGGGCCTGCTGGTGATCGTCTCGGAGCTGGTCACGAACGCCGTACGGCACGCCGCGCTGCTCTCGCCGATGCTGGCCGTGGAGGTCGCCGTCGGCGCGGAGTGGCTGCGGCTGTCCGTCGAGGACAACCACCCCTACCGCCCGACCGCCCTGGAGGCGGACCACGGCCGGACGGGCGGGCGGGGGCTGCTGCTGGTGCGGGAGATCACCCGCGAGGCGGGCGGGGTGTGCGACGTCGAGCACACGGCGGGCGGCGGCAAGGTGATCTGGACCGCCCTGCCGCTCGGCACGGCGCGCCGGCCGTGAGGATCACCAGCCGGCCGACGGTCCCGTCAGTTCCCTGATCGCCGGACGGGCGGCGTCGAGCACCGTCATGAACCAGGCGGAGAACGGGTCGCGCGCGTGCCGCTCGGCCAGCTCCGCGGCGGTCACGAACGCCGTGTCGTGCACCTCCTGCGGGTCGGGCCCGGGAGCGGTCTGCACCAGGCCGACGAAGAGGTGGTTGTACTCCTGCTCCACCAGGCCCGAGGCCGGGTCCGGGTGGTTGTAGCGGACGGTGCCGGCCTCGGCGAGCAGCGCCGGCGAGACTCCCAGCTCCTCGTGCGTGCGCCGGGCCGCCGCCGCGAACGGGGCCTCGCCCGGGTAGGGGTGGCCGCAGCAGGTGTTGGACCACACACCGGGGGAGTGGTACTTGCCCAGCGCCCGCTGCTGGAGCAGCAGCCGGCCGTGGTGGTCGAAGAGGAAGACCGAGAACGCGCGGTGCAGCCGCCCCGGAGCCCGGTGCGCGGAGAGTTTCTCCGCGGTGCCGATCGTCCTGCCGTCCTCGTCGACGAGTTCCAGCAAGATCGCTTCCGCGGCGCCGCTCGACGAACCGTCCGTCGTGGTGGCAGGTGTGATCGGCATACCCATCCTTCGCCTCGTTCCTCGCCCCAGTCTGCCGTACCCGTACGGTCCTGCGGGCGCTTGCGGGGTGCCCGCATGTCCCGCGCCGCGCGCGGGCGGGGCCAGTGGGTGATCATGCCCGGCCGTGCCGGGCGGAACCGCCCGCTCCCGGTTCAGTGGCACAGATGCGCCTCGTGCTCGGCGTGGCCGCCGGGCTCCAGCTGGAAGGTGCAGTGCTCCACGTCGAAGTGGCCGCCCAGACAGCCCTGGAGTTCGTGCAGCATCTTCTCGTGCCCTATGGCGTTCAGGACGTCGGAGCTGACGACGACGTGCGCGGACAGTACCGGCAGGCCCGAGGTGATCGTCCAGGCGTGCAGGTCGTGGACGTCCTCGACGCCGTCCAGAGCGAGGATGTGCGCCCGGACCTCGGCCATGTCGACGCCCTTGGGGGCGGCCTCCAGCAGGACGTCGAGGGTCTCGCGCAACAGCTTCAGCGTGCGCGGCACGATCATCAGACCGATCACCAGCGAGGCGATCGGATCGGCCGCCTGCCAGCCCGTGGTGACGATCACCACCGCCGCGATCAGCACCGCGACCGAGCCCAGGGCGTCGGCCGCGACCTCCAGGAACGCGCCGCGCACATTGAGGCTCTCCCGCTGGCCGCGCATCAGCAGTGTGAGGGAGATCATGTTCGCGGCCAGACCGATCAGCGCGAACACGGCGGTGAGCCCGCCCTCGGTCCCCGCCGGCGTCATGAACCGCTGGACCGCCTCGAACAGGACGTAACCGCCGACGCCGAGCAGCAGAAGGCAGTTGGCCAGCGCGGCGAGGATCTCGGCGCGGGCGTAGCCGAAGGTGCGGTTGGCGCTCGCGGGCAGGTTGGCGAAGTGGATCGCCAGCAGCGCCATGCCGAGCCCCAGCGCGTCCGTCGCCATGTGCGCGGCGTCCGCGATCAGCGCGAGGGAGTCCGCGAGGACGCCGCCGACGATCTCGACCACCATCACCGTGAGCGTGATGGCGAGAGCGACCCGCAGCCGGCCGCGGTACGCCCCTGCGGCCGTGCCGGTGACCGGCGCGCCGTGCGCGTGCCCGTGTCCGTGACCATGCGCATGACCGTGCCCGTGGCCGTGCCCAGCCCCCATGAGAGCCGTCCTTCCCGATCGGTCCGGCTCACAGTGAACTACGTGCGGGCGGCGGCGGGCAACGCGGCACTGAACACCGTTGTCATATGCGCTGACCTGCGGAAACGAACCGCAGGTCAGCGGCGGGCGGCCCTTACCCGGCGTGGTGCAGCCGCCACCCGGCCCACGCCGACTCCACCATCTCCCGCACCCCCCGGCGGGCCGTCCAGCCCAGCTCCTCGGCGGCCCGCGCGGCGGAGGCGACGGCACGCGGTGCGTCCCCGGGGCGGCGCCCCTCCACCACGGCCGCCCGCCGGTCCCCGGTCACCTCGCCGATCAGCGAGACCAGCTCCCGTACGGAGACGCCCTCGCCGCGTCCGATGTTCACCGTGAGGTCGTCCGGCCCGCCGGGGCCGCAGAGCCGTCGGGCCGCCGCGAGATGGGCCTCGGCGAGGTCGGCGACATGGATGTAGTCGCGCACGCAGGTGCCGTCCGGCGTCGGATAGTCGTCGCCGAAGATCCGCGGGGCCTCGCCCCGGGTGAGCCGGTCGAAGACCATCGGCACGATGTTGAAGACACCGGTGTCCGCGAGCTGCGGCGCCGCCGCCCCCGCCACGTTGAAGTAGCGCAGGCACGCCGTGCGGATGCCGTGCGCCCGGCCCGCCGCCCGGACCAGCCACTCGCCGGCGAGCTTGGTCTCGCCGTACGGGTTCACCGGGGCGCAGGGGGTGTCCTCGGTGATGAGGTCCACATCGGGGTTGCCGTAGACGGCGGCGGAGGAGGAGAACAGGAACCGCCCGATCCCGGCCTCGGCCACGGCCTCCAGCAGCGTCGCGAGGCCGCCCACGTTCTCCCGGTAGTACAGCTCCGGCCGCGCCACGGACTGCGCCACCTGCTTGCGGGCGGCCAGGTGCACCACGCCGGTCACGTCGTACTCGGCGAACACCCGCCGCAGCAGCCCCGCGTCCGCGGAGGAGCCCCGCACGAGCGGCACGCCCTCGGGCAGCCGCCCGGCCACACCGGCCGACAGATCGTCCAGCGCGACGACCCGCTCCCCGGCATCGCCCATGACCCGCGCCACATGCGCCCCGATGTACCCGGCCCCACCAGTGATCACCCACGTCATGGCAGCCCACCCTAAGCGGTTCACGGGGCCCGGCCCGCCGCCCCCGACGCCCCCGCCCCCCGGCAACGCCACGCGCAAGCCCCACCGACCACTCCATGAACGGCCGGTGAACGCAAGGGTCCCGTCATCCGATAACCTCTGCCGACATGCCGCCCGCCGGGTGCGGTCGAGTGCCGGTCGTGCACGGGCCCTGCCGCAGCCGAGGGCGCCCCCACCATGTACACGACCGGCGTGCACGCGTCGGCCTCCAGGGAGTGAGTTCGGTTGCCGACCGCCATCCTCACCGGAACGCCGGTGCCCGGATCGCCGCTCGAGGGCGATCTGCGCTCCCTCGGCTTCGATGTGCGCACCGCCGCCGACGCCGCCGAGACGGAGACCCTCCTCGCCGGGACGCCCGGCGACGAACGGGTCGCGGTGGTGGACGCCGGTTTCGTCGGTCACCCGCACGCCCTGCGCCTCGGCCTCACCGACCCCCGCTTCCCGCTCGCCGCGATCCCCGGCGCCGTCACCGCCCAGCCGGCCGGCCGCGGGGCCCTGACCCGTGCCATGGCCCGCGAGAACTCTGCCGACGAGCACTCCGGCGCCCCACTCGCCGACCGTGTCGCCGCCGCGCTCGACGCCGACGGCGCCGCCGTGCACCGCCCCGACCTCGGCAGCCTCGTCGCCGTCGTGCCCGCCGATCCGCAGGCCCGCAACGAGGCGCGCCAGGCCGTCGCCGCCGTCGACGACGAGGCCGTACGCCTGAAGTCGGCCGTCAAGGCCCGCGACGGCTTCTTCACCACCTTCTGCGTCAGCCCGTACTCCCGCCACCTCGCCCGCTGGTGCGCCCGCCGCGGACTGACCCCCAACCAGGTCACCACCGCCTCGCTGCTCACCGCCCTGATCGCGGCGGCCTGCGCGGCCACCGGCACCCGCGGCGGCTTCGTCGCGGCCGGCGTGCTGCTCATCGCCTCCTTCGTGCTGGACTGCACCGACGGCCAGCTCGCCCGCTACTCCCTGCAGTACTCCACCCTCGGCGCCTGGCTCGACGCCACCTTCGACCGGGCCAAGGAGTACGCCTACTACGCCGGACTCGCCCTCGGCGCCGCCCGCGGCGGCGACGACGTCTGGGCGCTGGCGCTCGGTGCGATGGTGCTCCAGACCTGCCGGCACGTCGTGGACTTCTCCTTCAACGAGGCGAACCACGACGCCGTGGCCAACACCAGCCCCACCGCCGCTCTCTCCGGCCGCCTCGACGGCGTCGGCTGGACGGTGTGGGCGCGGCGCATGATCGTGCTGCCGATCGGCGAGCGCTGGGCGATGATCGCCGTCCTCACCGCCGCCACCACGCCTCGCGTCACCTTCTACGCCCTGCTCATCGGCTGCGCCTTCGCCGCGACGTACACCACGGCGGGCCGTGTGCTGCGCTCGGTGACGCGCCGGGCGAGCAGGACCGACCGCGCCGCGCGGGCGCTCGCCGACCTCGCGGACGGCGGCCCGCTCGCGCAGGGCTTCGCGGCGGCGTTCCGCGGCACCGCGCGCCGCCTCCCCGGCTTCACCGCCCCCGCCGTCGCGTTCCTCGGCGGCGCCGTGATGATCCTCACTGCCGCGCTCACCGGCTTCGGCGGCCCCTGGCCGGTCGCCGCCGCCCTCTTCTACGCCGTGACCTCGGGCCTCGCGGTCGCCCGCCCGCTCAAGGGCGGTCTCGACTGGCTCGTCCCGCCGCTGCTGCGTGCCGCCGAGTACGGCACCGTTCTGACCCTCGGAATCAAAGCGGGGGTGAACGGAGTGCTTCCGGCGGCTTTCGGCCTGGTGGCCGCCGTCGCCTACCATCACTACGACACGGTTTATCGCATCCGCGGCGACGCGGGTGCTCCCCCGCAGTGGCTGGTGCGGACGATCGGCGGCCAGGAGGGCCGGACGCTCGCGGTCGCCGCGCTCGCCGTCCTGCCGACCGCCGCGCAGTTCGAGGCCGCGCTCACGGTGCTCGCCGTGGCCGTCGCCGTGGTGGTGCTCGCCGAGAGCATCCGCTTCTGGGTCCTGGCCCACCGGGCCGGAGCACCCGCCGTACACGACGAAGGAGAACCCGCATGATCGGCCTCGTGCTGGCGGCCGGCGCCGGACGGCGTCTGCGCCCCTACACCGACACCCTGCCCAAGGCGCTGGTGCCGGTGGGGCCCGCGGGCACCGAGGACGGCCCCACGGTTCTCGACCTCACCCTCGGCAACTTCGCCGAGATCGGCCTGACCGAGGCCGCGATCATCGTCGGCTACCGCAAGGAGGCCGTGTACGCGCGCAAGGAGGCCCTGGAGAAGACGTACGGCCTCAAGCTCACCATGATCGACAACGACCGGGCCGAGGAGTGGAACAACGCCTACTCCCTGTGGTGCGGCCGGGACGCCCTCAAGGACGGCGTGATCCTCGCCAACGGCGACACCGTCCACCCGGTCTCCGTCGAGCGGACCCTCCTCGCCGCCCGCGGCGACGGCAAGAAGATCATCCTCGCCCTGGACACCGTGAAGTCCCTGGCCGACGAGGAGATGAAGGTCGTCGTCGGCGCCGAGGGCGGCGTCGAGAGGATCACCAAGCTGATGGACCCGGCCGAGGCCACCGGCGAGTACATCGGCGTCACGCTCATCGAGGGCGACGCCGCCCCGGACCTCGCCGACGCGCTGAAGACGGTCTGGGAGACCGACCCGCAGCAGTTCTACGAGCACGGCTACCAGGAACTGGTCCACCGGGGCTTCCGCATCGACGTCGCGCCCATCGGCGAGGTCGACTGGGTGGAGATCGACAACCACGAGGATCTCGCCCGGGGACGGGAGATCGCGTGCCGGTACTGACCAGGCTCATACCCTCCCCGGTCGTCGTCGACATCCGCCCCGGCGCCCTCGACGACCTGGCCGGCGTGCTCGCCGACGAGCGGATCTCGCACTCCGGCAAGCTCGCCGTGGCCGTCAGCGGCGGCTCCGGCGCCCGGCTGCGCGACCGCGTCGGCCCCCAGCTGCCCGGCGCCACCTGGTACGAGGTCGGCGGCGGCACCCTCGACGACGCCGTCCGGCTCGCCACCGACATACGGGCGGGCCACTTCGACGCCCTCGTCGGACTCGGCGGCGGCAAGATCATCGACTGCGCCAAGTTCGCCGCCGCCCGCGTCGGCCTGCCGCTGGTCGCCGTGCCGACCAACCTCGCGCACGACGGCCTGTGCTCGCCCGTCGCCACCCTCGACAACGACGCCGGCCGCGGCTCGTACGGCGTCCCGAACCCCATCGGCGTCGTCATCGACCTCGACGTCGTCCGCGAGGCCCCGGTCCGCTACGTCCGGGCCGGCATCGGCGACGCCGTCTCCAACGTCTCCGCGATCCGCGACTGGGAGCTGGCCCACCGGGTCAAGGGCGAGAAGATCGACGGCCTGGCCGCCGCCATGGCCCGCCAGGCCGGCGAGGCCGTGCTGCGCCACCCCGGCGGCGTCGGCGACAACGACTTCCTCCAGGTGCTCGCCGAGGCCCTGGTCCTCAGCGGCATCGCCATGTCCGTCTCGGGCGACTCCCGCCCCTCCTCCGGCGCCTGCCACGAGATCAACCACGCCTTCGACCTGCTGTACCCGAAGCGCGCCGCCGCCCACGGCGAGCAGTGCGGCCTCGGCGCGGCCTTCGCCATGTACCTGCGCGGGGCCCACGAGGAGTCGGCGTACATGGCCGAGGTGCTGCGCCGGCACGGGCTGCCGGTGCTGCCGGAGGAGATCGGCTTCACCCCGGACGAGTTCGTCCGCGTCGTGGAGTTCGCCCCGCGGACCCGGCCCGGCCGCTACACGATCCTCGAACACCTCGACCTGCAAACCCACCAGATCAAGGACGTCTACGCCGACTATGTCAAGGCCATCGGTAGCTGAACTCCGCCCGGTCGTCCACCCCGCGGGGGTCAAGGACCGGCGCAGCGGTGAGCACTGGATGGGACGCCTCTACATGCGCGAGGTGTCCCTGCGGGTGGACCGCTACCTGGTGAACACCAGGGTGACGCCGAACCAGCTCACGTACCTGATGACCGTCTGCGGCGTACTCGCCGCCCCGGCCCTGCTGGTGCCGGGGATCTGGGGCGCCGTGCTCGGCGTTGTCATGGTCCAGCTGTACCTGCTGCTCGACTGCGTCGACGGCGAGATCGCCCGCTGGAAGAAGCAGTACTCGCTCGGCGGCGTCTACCTGGACCGGGTCGGCGCCTACCTCACCGACGCCGCCGTGCTCACCGGCTTCGGGCTGCGCGCCGCCGACCTGTGGGGGAGCGGGCGGATCGACTGGCTGTGGGCCTTCCTCGGCACCCTCGCCGCCCTCGGCGCGATCCTGATCAAGGCCGAGACCGACCTGGTCGGCGTCGCCCGGCACCAGGGCGGGCTGCCGCCGGTGCAGGAGTCGGCGTCCGAGCCCCGCTCGTCCGGCATGGCGCTGGCCCGCCGCGCCGCCGCCGCGCTGAAGTTCCACCGGCTGATCCTCGGCATCGAGGCGTCCCTGCTGATCCTGGTCCTCGCGCTCGCCGACGCCGCCCGCGGCGACCTGTTCTTCTCCCGGCTCGGCGTCGCGGTGCTGGCCGGCATCGCCCTGCTCCAGACGGTGCTGCACCTGGTGTCCGTCCTCGTCTCCAGCCGGCTGCGGTGAGCGCCGTGACCGCTTCCCCGCTGAAGGTCGGCGCGGTGATCATCACCATGGGCAACCGCCCCGACGAACTGCGCGCCCTGCTGGAGTCGGTGGCCAAGCAGGACGGCGACCCGATATCCGTGGTCGTCGTCGGCAACGGCTCGCCCGTGCCCGAGGTCCCCGAGGGCGTGCGCACCGTGGAGCTGCCCGAGAACCTCGGCATACCCGGTGGCCGCAACGTCGGCATCGAGGCCTTCGGCCCCAGCGGCCGGGACGTGGACATCCTGCTCTTCCTGGACGACGACGGACTGCTCGCCCGCACCGACACCGCCGAGCTGTGCCGCGAGGCCTTCGCCGCCGACCCGAGGCTCGGCATCATCAGCTTCCGCATCGCCGACCCGGACACCGGCCTCACCCAGCGCCGCCACGTCCCGAGGCTGCGCGCCTCCGACCCGATGCGCTCCTCGCGGGTCACCACCTTCCTCGGCGGCGCCAACGCCGTGCGCACCCGGGTCTTCGCCGAGGTCGGCGGCCTGCCGGACGCGTTCTTCTACGCCCACGAGGAGACCGACCTGGCCTGGCGGGCCCTGGACGCGGGCTGGCTGATCGACTACCGGTCGGACATGGTGCTGTACCACCCGACGACCGCGCCCTCCCGGCACGCGGTCTACCACCGCATGGTCGCCCGCAACCGGGTCTGGCTGGCCCGCCGCAACCTGCCCGCCGCCCTGGTCCCGGCCTACCTCGGCTGCTGGCTGCTGCTCACCCTGGCCCGCCGGCCCTCGCGGCCGGCGCTGCGGGCGTGGTTCGGCGGCTTCCGGGAAGGCTGGACGACACCGTGCGGTCCGCGCCGCCCCATGAAGTGGCGTACGGTGTGGCGGCTGACCCGACTGGGACGCCCTCCTGTCATCTGACAAGCTCGGTCCTGAGAGCATGCGGGCGTAACGCTCGGCTCGGCGCCTGGCCGGCCCGCGCCGGCCGCGCATCCCGAAGACGAAAGTTTCCGCTTGTGAGTGAGACAACGCACGACGACGGCACGGTCGCGGTGACCGCGGCCCCGTCACCCGACGAGGGGCTGACCGCGGCGGAGCTGGCCGCCAAGTACGGCCTGACCGTGAGCGGCGCCCGGCCCTCCGTCGTCGAGTACGTCCGCCGGCTCTGGGGCCGCCGGCACTTCATCATCGCCTTCTCCCGGGCGAAGCTGACCGCCCAGTACAGCCAGGCCAAGCTGGGCCAGCTGTGGCAGGTGGTCACGCCGCTGCTGAACGCCGCCGTCTACTTCTTCGTCTTCGGCGTCATCCTGGAGGCGGACCGCGGGATGCCCCGCGAGGTGTACATCCCCTTCCTCGTCACCGGCGTGTTCGTGTTCACCTTCACGCAGAGCTCGGTGATGGCGGGCGTGCGCGCGATCTCCGGCAACCTCGGCCTGGTCCGCGCGCTGCACTTCCCGCGTGCCTCGCTGCCGATCTCCTTCGCGCTCCAGCAGCTCCAGCAACTGCTGTTCTCGATGATCGTGCTGTTCGCCGTGACCTGGGGCTTCGGCAGCTACCCCGATCTGTCCTGGGCCTTGATCGTGCCGGTGCTGGCGCTGCAGTTCCTGTTCAACACCGGGCTGGCCCTGATCATGGCCCGCGCGGGCGCCAAGACCCCGGACCTCGCGCAGCTGATGCCGTTCGTGATGCGCACCTGGATGTACGCCTCCGGCGTGATGTACTCCATCCCGATCATGCTGGCCGACAAGCCGGCCTGGATCGGGAACATCCTCCAGTGGAACCCGGCGGCGATCTACATGGACCTGATGCGCTTCGCCCTGATCGACGGGTACGGCTCCAAGAACCTCCCGGACCACGTCTGGGCCATCGCCGCCGGCTGGGCCGTGCTCTTCGCGGTCGGCGGTTTCGTCTACTTCTGGAAGGCCGAGGAGAGGTACGGCCGTGGCTGACACGACCCCCGGGGCCCCGATCCCCACCGTCATCGCCGACGACCTGCACATCGTCTACCGCGTCAACGGCACCCGCACCGGCAAGGGCAGCGCCACCGCCGCCCTCAGCCGCATCCTGCGGCGCGGTGAGGAACGCGGGGTGCGCCAGGTGCACGCCGTGCGCGGCGTGTCGTTCGTCGCCCACCGCGGCGAGGCCATCGGGCTCATCGGCTCCAACGGCTCCGGCAAGTCGACCCTGCTGCGGGCCATCGCGGGCCTGCTCCCGGCCGAGCGGGGCAAGGTCTACACCAACGGCCAGCCCTCGCTGCTCGGCGTCAACGCTGCCCTGATGAACGACCTGACCGGGGAGCGCAACGTCATATTGGGCGGCCTCGCCATGGGCATGTCCCGCGAGCAGATCAAGGAGCGCTACCAGGAGATCGTCGACTTCTCGGGCATCAACGAGAAGGGCGACTTCATCACCCTGCCGATGCGCACCTACTCCTCCGGCATGGCGGCCCGGCTGCGGTTCTCCATCGCCGCCGCCAAGGACCACGACGTCCTCATGATCGACGAGGCGCTCGCCACCGGCGACCGCAAGTTCCAGAAGCGCTCCGAAGAACGCATCCGCGAGCTGCGCAAGCAGGCGGGCACGGTGTTCCTGGTCAGCCACAACAACAAGTCCATCCGCGACACCTGCGACCGCGTCCTGTGGCTGGAGCGCGGCGAACTGCGCCTGGACGGCCCCACCGACGAGGTCCTCAAGGAGTACGAGAAGTTCACGAGCCGTTAGGGCCCCTTCCCGCCGGAACTCCCGCAGGGCCGTCGCGCCCGCGAAGAGAATGTCAACTGCGGTCGCCCGCAGGACTCTTCACGCCAATCGGTGCTTTCTTGTGATGCCCCGGACACCCCCACGGTCCGGGGCGCGCTGCACAACGTAAGCTGTACCGGTGCCGAATCACGGCAAGTGGGGCGATAACGCGCGACACCCTTCACCGGAGCCGCTGTGGGGAGCGCGGGCGGCGTGTCCGAAATAGTGCGTTTTGAGTCAACAGTGTAGAACGGGAGACATGACGGCTATGGCTACGGAAACTCCCCGGCTCCGAGAGGCATGCGCCGTCCCCGCCCCGGGCAGCAAACGGTGACGCGAACCGCCCAGGCGCGCCCCGGCGACCCGGAGCGCGCCACGCTCGACAAGGCCGCCGCCGAGAACTTCCCGGTGGCCCCGTTCTTCCTGCCCAGGGCCTGGCGCGACGACCTCATGGCCGTCTACGGCTTCGCCCGCCTGGTCGACGACATCGGCGACGGCGACCTGGCCCCCGGCGGCGCCGACGCGCGGCTGCTCGGCGTGTCGCCCGCGGACGCCGAGGACCGGCTGGTCCTGCTGGACGCCTTCGAGGCGGACCTGCGCCGCGTCTTCGACTCCACCCCGCGCCACCCCCTGCTGCGCCGCCTCCAGCCCACGGTCCGCCGCCGCGCGCTGACCCCCGAGCCGTTCCTCGGCCTGATCGCCGCCAACCGCCGCGACCAGCTCGTCGGCCGCTACGAGACCTACGACGACCTCCTCGCGTACTGCGAACTGTCGGCCAACCCGGTCGGCAGGCTCGTCCTCGCCGTCACCGGCACCAGCACCCCCGAGCGGGTCCGCCGCTCGGACGCGGTCTGCACCGCCCTGCAGATCGTGGAGCACCTCCAGGACGTGGCCGAGGACCTCGCCCGCGACCGCGTGTATCTGCCCGCCGAGGACATGAAACGCTTTCACGTGACCGAGGCCGACCTCGCCCGGCCCACCGCCGGCGCGTCGGTGCGCGCGCTCATCGCCTTCGAGGCCCGGCGCGCCCGTGGCCTGCTGGCCGAGGGCGCGCCGCTGGTGGCGAGCGTGAGCGGCCGGCTGCGGCTGCTGCTCGCCGGGTTCGTGGGGGGCGGGCGCGCGGCGCTCGACGCCGTAGCCGCCGCCGGTTTCGACGTGCTGCCCGGCCCGCCCCGGCCCGGCAGGCTCCGGTTGCTGCGCCAGGTGGGCGTGACCCTGCGAGGAGAAAGGTGATCGGGACCGTGGACTTCGCGCCCCAGCCGTCCGCGCCGGTGATCGCCGCCTACGGCTACTGCGAGACCGTCACCGGACAGCAGGCGCGCAACTTCGCCTACGGCATCCGGCTGCTGCCCACGCCCAAGCGGCGCGCGATGTCGGCCCTGTACGCCTTCTCCCGGCGCGTCGACGACATCGGCGACGGCGCGCTCGGCCCGGACGTGAAGACCGCCCGGCTGGAGGAGACCCGCGCCCTGCTCGCCCGGGTCCGCGAGGACGCCGTCGCCGAGGACGACACCGACCCGGTCGGGGTGGCCCTCGCCGACGCCGCCCGGCGCTTCCCCATCCCGCTCGACGGCCTGGACGAGCTGATCGACGGCGTCCTGATGGACGTACGCGGCAAGACCTACGAGACCTGGGACGACCTGAAGGCGTACTGCCGCTGTGTGGCCGGCGCCATCGGCCGGCTCTCGCTCGGCGTGTTCGGCACCGCACCGGGGGCGCGCGGCGTCGAGCGAGCGCCGGAGTACGCCGACACGCTCGGCCTCGCGCTCCAGCTGACCAACATCCTGCGGGACGTCCGCGAGGACGCCGAGGGCGGGCGCGTGTACCTGCCCGCCGACGACCTCGCCAAGTTCGGCTGCTCGGCCGGGTTCGACGGTCCCCACCCGCCGGAGGGCGCCGACTTCGCCGGCCTCGTCCACTTCGAGGTCCGCCGCGCCCGCGCCCTGTTCGCCGAGGGTTACCAGCTCCTGCCCCTGCTCGACCGGCGCAGCGGCGCCTGCGTGGCCGCCATGGCCGGCATCTACCGCCGGCTGCTGGACCGCATCGAGCGCGACCCGCACGCCGTGCTGCGCGGCCGGGTCTCGCTGCCCGGACACGAGAAGGCCTACGTCGCCGTGCGCGGCCTGTCCGGTCTGGACGCCCGGAACCTGAGCCGACGGAGCATCAGGGGGCGCACCTGATGGGCATGATGCTTGCGGGCGCCGTCACCGGAGGGGAGCGCCGGGGGGCCGCGCACCGGACCGTGACGGCCCACCGCGGCCGGCGCCCGGGGGAAGGGGCACGATGAGCGACGCGACACCGTCCGCACGGCCGCCCGCCGGCGGACCCGCACGTTCCGGGGCGGCCCGCGACGCCGTCGTGGTCGGCGGCGGCCTCGCCGGCGTCACCGCGGCGCTCGCCCTCGCCGACGCCGGGGTGCGCGTCACCCTCCTCGAAGGCCGCCCGCGCCTGGGCGGACTGGCCTTCTCCTTCCGCCGCGGCGAGCTGACCGTCGACAACGGACAGCACGTGTACCTGCGCTGCTGCACCGCCTACCGCTGGTTCCTCGACCGGATCGGCGGCACGGACCTGGCCCCGCTGCAGCGCCGCCTCGACGTGCCCGTCGTCGACGTCACCCGGCCCGAGGGACGGCGGCTCGGCCGGCTGCGGCGCGACCCGCTGCCGGTCCCGCTCCACCTCGGGCGCAGCCTGGCGGCGTACCCGCACCTCTCCCTCGCCGACCGCGCCCGCGTCGGCCGGGCCGCGCTCGCCCTCAAGGGCCTCGACCTCGCCGACCCCGCCCTGGACGAGCGGGACTTCGGCGGCTGGCTGGCGGCGCACGGCCAGTCGCCGCGCGCCGTCGCGGCCCTGTGGGACCTGGTCGGCGTGGCCACGCTGAACGCTGTCGCGGGCGACGCCTCGCTGGCGCTCGCCGCGATGGTGTTCAAGACCGGTCTGCTGTCCGAGCCGGGCGCCGCCGACATCGGCTGGGCGAGCGTCCCGCTGGGCGAACTGCACGACGCCCTCGCCCGCCGGGCGCTCGACGCCGCAGGTGTGCGCGTGCGCACCCGCGCCCGTGTCACCTCCGTCTCCCGCGCCGACGACGGCCGCTGGGACGTGCGGACCACCGGCGAGAGCGTCGAGGCGGACGCGGTCGTCCTCGCCGTACCGCAGCGCGAGACGCACGACCTGCTGCCCGACGGCGCCCTCGACCACCCCGGCCGGCTCCTGGAGATCGGGGTCGCGCCGATCCTCAACGTCCACGTCGTCTACGACCGCAAGGTCCTCGCCACGCCCTTCCTCGCCGCGCTCGGCACCCCGGTGCAGTGGGTCTTCGACCGCACCGAGGCCTCCGGACTGCGGGCCGGCCAGTACCTGGCGCTGTCGCAGTCCGCCGCCCACGACGAGATCGACGCGCCCGTGGCCGCGCTGCGCGCACGCTACCTGCCCGAACTGCGGCGTCTGCTCCCGCTCACCCGCGGCGCCGAGGTGAAGGACTTCTTCGTGACCAGGGAGCGCACGGCCACGTTCGCCCCCGCCCCCGGCGTCGGACGGCTCAGGCCCGGCGCCCGCACCAAGGCCCCCGGCCTGTACCTGGCCGGAGCGTGGACCGCCACAGGGTGGCCCGCGACCATGGAAAGTGCGGTCCGCAGCGGTATCGGAGCGGCTGACGCCGCGCTGCGTGCCCTCGGCCGGCCCCGCCCGCGGCACCTCTTCGATGTCGAGGAGGCCGCCTGATGTCCCACCCCCACGGCACGGCGGCGGGCGCCCGCACTTCCGGTACCGCAACAAGAGGAGAGACTGTGCCCACTGTGCCCCCGGCCCCGGAGGCCGCTCGACGGACCACGGTGGACGTGACCGCGCTTCTGGAGCGCGGCCGGACCCTGGCCACCCCGGTGCTCCGGGCGGCCGTCGACCGCCTGGCGCCCCCCATGGACACGGTCGCCGCCTACCACCTGGGCTGGATCGACGCCCTGGGCAACCCCGCCGACGGCGACGGCGGCAAGGCCGTGCGCCCGGCCCTCGCGGTGCTCTCCGCCGAGGTCGCCGGCGCCCCGCCGGAGACCGGCGTGCCCGGCGCGGTCGCCGTAGAGCTGGTGCACAACTTCTCCCTGCTGCACGACGACCTGATGGACGGCGACGAACAGCGCCGCCACCGCGACACCGTCTGGAAGGTGCACGGCCCCGCCCAGGCGATCCTGGTCGGCGACGCCATGTTCGCCCTGGCCAACGAGCTGCTGCTGGAGCTGGGCACCATCGACGCCGGCCGCGCCACCCGCCGGCTCGCCACCGCCACCCGCGCCCTGATCGACGGCCAGGCCCAGGACATCTCCTACGAGCACCGCGACCGCGTCAGCGTCGAGGAGTGCCTGGAGATGGAGGGCAACAAGACCGGCGCCCTGCTGGCCTGCGCCAGCTCCATCGGCGCCGTGCTCGGCGGCGCGGACGACCGTACCGCCGACGCCCTGGAGAAGTACGGCTATCACCTCGGCCTCGCCTTCCAGGCCGTCGACGACCTGCTCGGCATCTGGGGCGACCCGGCGGCCACCGGCAAGCGGACCTGGAGCGACCTGCGCCAGCGCAAGAAGTCCCTGCCGGTCGTCGCCGCGCTCGCCGCGGGCGGCCCCGCCTCCGAGCGGCTCGCCGACCTGCTCGCCGCCGACGCCAAGAGCAGCGAGTTCGAGAACTTCTCCGAGGAGGAGTTCGCCGCCCGCGCCGCCCTCATCGAGGAGGCCGGCGGCCGCGACTGGACCGCCGAGGAAGCACGACGCCAGCACACCATCGCCATCGAAGCCCTCGACGCCGTGGACATGCCCGCCCCGGTCCGGGACCGGTTCGCGGCGCTCGCGGACTTCGTCGTCGTACGAAAGAGATGATCACTATCGGTCGAATAGCCCTCGCGTAGTCGCCGGCCGGCGCAGCGCACCCGTGCGCGGCGCCGGCCGACGGCGGACCCACAGCAGACGCAAGCCTTGCAGGACTGCACGAAGGGGAAGCCATGACAGCGACGACCGACGGAAGCACCGGGGCCACCCTCCCGCCCCGCGCAGCCGCGGCCAGCGAAACCGACGACACCGACATCACCGCCCCCGTCCCCACCGGGGCCGACGAAGCGGCGCGCCGCGCGGTCCGGCGCGCCACCGACCACCTGCTGGCCCGGCAGGACGCCGAGGGCTGGTGGAAGGGCGACCTCGAGACCAACGTCACCATGGACGCAGAGGACCTGCTGCTGCGCGAGTTCCTCGGCATCCGCGACGAGACCGTCACCCGGGCAGCCGCCCTCTTCATCCGAGGCGAACAGCGCGACGACGGCACCTGGGCCACCTTCTACGGCGGGCCCGGTGACCTGTCCGCCACCATCGAGGCGTACGTCGCCCTCCGGCTCGCCGGCGACGAGCCCGACGCCCCCCACATGGCGAAGGCGGCGCGGTGGGTCCGGGCGCAGGGCGGGATCGCCGCCGCCCGTGTCTTCACCCGCATCTGGCTCGCCCTGTTCGGCTGGTGGAAGTGGGAGGACCTGCCCGAACTCCCGCCGGAACTCGTCTACCTGCCCACCTGGCTCCCGCTCAACATCTACGACTTCGGCTGCTGGGCCCGGCAGACCATCGTCCCGCTGACCATCGTCTCCGCCAAACGCCCCGTGCGCCCCGCGCCCTTCCCGCTCGACGAACTGCACGCCGACCCCGCCCGCCCCAACCCGCCCGGGCCGCTCGCCCCGGCGACCACGTGGGACGGCGCCTTCCAGCGGCTGGACCGGGCCCTGCACGGCCTGCGCCGGGTCGTGCCCCGGCGGCTGCGCCGCGCCGCGATGAACACCGCGGCCCGCTGGATCATCGAGCGCCAGGAGAACGACGGCTGCTGGGGCGGCATCCAGCCGCCCGCCGTCTACTCGCTCATCGCTTTGTATCTGCTCGGCTACGACCTCGGGCACCCGGTGATGCGGGCGGGCCTCGCGTCGCTCGACCGGTACGCCGTCTGGCGCGAGGACGGCGCCCGGATGATCGAGGCCTGCCAGTCCCCGGTGTGGGACACCTGCCTGGCCACCATCGCCCTCGCCGACGCCGGGCTGCCCGCCGATCACCCGGCGCTGGTCAGGGCGGCCGACTGGATGCTGGGCGAGCAGGTCGTGCGGCCCGGCGACTGGTCGGTGCGCCGGCCCGGACTGCCGCCCGGCGGCTGGGCGTTCGAGTTCCACAACGACAACTACCCCGACATCGACGACACCGCCGAGGTCGTCCTCGCGCTGCGCCGCGTCCGCCACCACGACCCGGAGCGGGTCGAGAGGGCGATCGGCCGCGGGGTGCGCTGGAACCTCGGCATGCAGTCGAGGAACGGCGCCTGGGGCGCCTTCGACGCCGACAACACCAGCCCCTTCCCCAACCGGCTGCCGTTCTGCGACTTCGGCGAAGTGATCGACCCGCCGTCCGCCGACGTCACCGCGCACGTGGTGGAGATGCTCGCCCACGAGGGCCTCGCCCACGACCCGCGCACCCGGCGCGGCGTTCAGTGGCTGCTCGCCGAACAGGAGCCGGACGGACCGTGGTTCGGCCGCTGGGGCGTCAACTACCTCTACGGCACCGGGTCGGTGGTGCCCGCGCTCACCGCCGCCGGGCTGCCCGCCTCGCACCCGGCGATCCGCCGCGCGGTCTCCTGGCTCCGGCGCGTGCAGAACGACGACGGCGGCTGGGGCGAGGACCTGCGCTCCTACCGCGACTCCCGTCAATGGCGGGGCCGGGGCGCCTCCACCGCCTCGCAGACCGCGTGGGCTCTGCTGGCGCTCCTCTCCGCCGGCGAACGGCACTCCGAGGCCGTCGAACGCGGCGTCGCCTGGCTCGCCGCCACCCAGCGGGAGGACGGCTCCTGGGACGAGCCGTACTTCACCGGCACCGGCTTCCCCTGGGACTTCTCCATCAACTACCACCTCTACCGGCAGGTCTTCCCGCTCACCGCGCTCGGCCGGTACCTGCACGGCGAGCCCCTCGCCCACCGGGCGCAGTCCCGCGAGCAGCCGGCGCGGGCCGAGCGGGGAGCGGTCCTCGCCGAACAGCGCCCGGCCGGCGCGTAGGGGCGGGCGATGAGCACACCGCCCGCCCCGGCGCCGCCGCTGCTGATCGCCTGCGCGCTCGGCATCGAGCGGCTGGCCCTGCGCCTGGGCGAACGCGACGGCACCGGCGGCCCGGTCACCGTGCTGCGCACCGGCATGGGGCCGGAGGCCGCCGAGCGCTCCGTCGCCCGGGCGCTGGCCGGCCCGGGCCTCGCCGGCGCCGCCGTCCTCGCCACCGGCTTCTGCGCCGGGCTCGCGCCCGGCATGCACCCCGGCGACCTCGTGGTCGCCGAGGAGACCAGGGATCCGCGCGGATCCGTGCCGTGCGAGGGAACCGACCTGCTCGTCGAGGAACTCGCCCGTGCCGTGCCCGGCCACGCCGTGCACACCGGCCCGCTCACCGGAACCGACCACGTCGTACGGGGCCCCGAGCGGGCCCGGCTGCGGGACGCCGGCGCCATCGCCGCCGACATGGAGTCGGCGGCGACCCTGCTCACCGCCGCCCGCGCGGGCACGCGCCCGGTTGCCGCCGTCCGGGTGGTGGTCGACGCCCCGGAACACGAACTGGTCCGGATCGGTACCGTGCGCGGTGGAATATCGGCTTTCCGCGTTCTCCGCTCCATTCTTCCCGCATTCCGTGAATGGCACCGTAATGTGCTGCTCCCCAGGAGGTGAGCCAGATGGCCATGCCGCTGCGCCAGTCCGTCAAGGTCGCCGCATACTTGGCTGAACAGAAGCTGCGCCGGCGCGACAAGTTCCCGCTCATCGTGGAGCTGGAGCCGCTCTTCGCCTGCAACCTCAAGTGCGAGGGCTGCGGGAAGATCCAGCATCCGGCCGGGGTGCTCAAGCAGCGCATGCCGGTCGCCCAGGCAGTGGGGGCGGTCCTCGAATCCGGCGCCCCGATGGTGTCCATCGCCGGCGGCGAGCCGCTGATGCACCCTCAGATCGACGAGATCGTGCGCCAGTTGGTGGCCAGACGCAAGTACGTCTTCCTGTGCACCAACGCCATGCTGCTGCGCAAGAAGATGGACGAGTTCACTCCCTCGCCCTATTTCGCGTTCGCCGTGCACATCGACGGGCTGCGCGAACGGCACGACGAGTCGGTCGCCAAGGAGGGCGTCTTCGACGAGGCGGTGGCCGCCATCAAGGAGGCCAAGCGGCGCGGCTTCCGGGTCACCACCAACTCCACCTTCTTCAACACCGACACCCCGCAGACCGTCGTCGAGGTGCTCGACTTCCTCAACGACGACCTCCAGGTCGACGAGATGATGATCTCGCCCGCCTACGCCTACGAGAAGGCCCCCGACCAGGAGCACTTCCTGGGCGTGGAGCAGACCCGGGAACTGTTCCGCAAGGCCTTCTCCGGCGGCAACCGACGCCGCTGGCGGCTCAACCACTCCCCGCTCTTCCTGGACTTCCTCGAGGGCCGCGTCGACTTCCCGTGCACCGCCTGGGCGATCCCGAACTACTCCCTGTTCGGCTGGCAGCGGCCCTGCTATCTGATGAGCGACGGCTACGTGCCGACGTACCGGGAACTGATCGAGGAGACCGACTGGGACAAGTACGGCCGCGGCAAGGACCCGCGCTGCGCCAACTGCATGGCGCACTGCGGCTACGAGCCCACCGCCGTCCTCGCCACCATGGGCTCCCTGAAGGAGTCGCTGCGCGCCCTGCGCGAGACGGTGTCCGGAAACCGGGAGTGACGTCATGACGGCCCGCGCCCCGGGCGCGGGCCGTCGCCGTGAGAGCACCGCGAGAGGAAGACCGGAGAGGACAGGGGGCCCGGGCGTGACGATGCCGGCTCGCCGTCCGGGCGCAGCCGGCCCGGGCCGCGGCCCCGACGACACGGCGTCCAAGGAGACCCACGCATGACGACCGCCGAATCCGCGCCCCAGCCCGCCGAGCCGGCGCCCGGCGCGGAGTTCGACCTCGGCGCGCTGCTCGCCGAGCGCGCCGCCGAACGCTACGAACTGCACGCCCGGCACCTCAACCACCAACTGCCGCGCATGTTGCGCACGATCGGCTTCGACAAGGTCTACGAGCGTGCCGAGGGCGCCTACTTCTGGGACGCCGAGGGCAACGAATACCTCGACATGCTCGCCGGGTTCGGGGTGATGGGCCTCGGCCGTCACCACCCGGTCGTGCGCAGGGCGCTGCACGACGTCCTCGACGCACACCTCGCCGACCTCACCCGCTTCGACTGCCCGCCGCTGCCCGGACTGCTCGCCGAGCGCCTCCTCGCCCACAGCCCCCACCTGGACCGGGTGTTCTTCGGCAACAGCGGCACCGAGGCCGTCGAGACCGCCCTGAAGTTCGCCCGGTACGCCACCGGCCGACCGAGGGTCCTGTACTGCGAGCACGCCTTCCACGGCCTGACCACGGGCTCGCTCTCCGTCAACGGCGAGTCCGGCTTCCGCGACGGCTTCGCCCCGCTGCTGCCCGACACGGCCGTGCCGCTCGGCGACCTCGACGCCCTCGCCCGGGAGCTGAAGCGGGACGACGTGGCCGCCCTGATCGTGGAGCCGATCCAGGGCAAGGGCGTGCACGAGGCTCCGCCCGGCTATCTGCGGGCCGCCCAGGACCTGCTGCGCCGGCACAAGGCGCTGCTCATCGCCGACGAGGTGCAGACCGGCCTCGGCCGGACCGGCGACTTCTACGCCTACCAG
This sequence comes from Streptomyces sp. NPDC046379, assembly GCF_055587785.1. Lineage (NCBI taxonomy): Bacteria > Bacillati > Actinomycetota > Actinomycetes > Kitasatosporales > Streptomycetaceae > Streptomyces > Streptomyces sp. NPDC046379. Next base: position 166,699 of record NZ_JBVJFP010000014.1, on the reverse strand, counting down.
CACGAGGACGGCGTCGAACCGGACCTGGTGTGCGTGGCCAAGGCCCTCTCCGGCGGCTATGTGCCGGTCGGCGCCACGCTCGGCCGGGAGTGGATCTTCAAGAAGGTGTACTCGTCCATGGACCGGGTGCTGGTGCACTCGGCCAGCTTCGGCGGGAACGCCCAGGCCATGGCGGCGGGCCTGGCGGTGCTGTCGGTCATGGAGAGCCGGCAGATCGTCGCGGGCGTCCGCGCCACGGGCGAGCTGCTGAAGTCACGGCTGACGGCGCTGATCGACGAGTACGAGCTGCTCGCCGACGTGCGCGGCCGGGGGCTGATGATCGGCATCGAGTTCGGCCGGCCCCGGTCGCTCGCCCTGCGCAGCCGCTGGACGATGCTCCAGGCGGCGCGCAAGGGGCTGTTCGCGCAGATGGTGGTCGTGCCGCTGCTCCAGCGCCACCGCATCCTCACGCAGGTCTCCGGCGATCACCTGGAGGTGATCAAGCTCATCCCGCCGCTGATCATCGGGGAGCGAGAGGTGGACCGGTTCGTGGACGCCTTCACAGAGGTGATGGACGACGCGCACAACGGCAGCGGTCTGATGTGGGAGTTCGGGAAGACGCTGGTGAAGCAGGCGGTCGCCCATCGGTAGACGGGGCTTTTGCCTGGCGGGCAAGAAAATTGCCCCGAGGGCAAAGGTGGGGCTCAATGGGGGCATGAGCCTTCCCGTCCCCGAGCCGGCCGCCGAGGGCCTGGCCGCCGTGGCCCCGCAGCTGCGGGCGCTGCGCCGCCAGGCCTCCCTCACCCTGGAGAGCGCGGCCCGCGCCGCCGGGCTGTCGCCCGCCCATCTCTCCCGGCTGGAGACCGGCCACCGCCAGCCGTCGCTGCCGATGCTGCTGGCGCTCGCCCGTGTCTACGGTACGACGGTCTCCGAGCTGCTCGGCGAGACGGTCGCCGGCCGGGACGCCGTCCTGCGCGGCGCGGACATGGAACCGACGGCGGCGGGCGGCTGGACCTACCGGCAGGCGGGAGCGCCGGGCCGCGGCATGCAGGCACTGCGCGTCCACGTGCCGCACGGGTCCCAGGGCGACATCGTGCGCGTGCACCCCGGCGAGGAGTGGCTGTACGTCCTCCAGGGACGGCTCGGGCTGCGCCTCGGGGACGCCGCGCACCGGCTCGGCCCCGGGGACAGCGCCCACTTCGACTCGCTGACCCCGCACCGCATCACCGCCCTGGACGACGACGGAGTCGACCTCCTGTTCGTCCACACCCTGCTCCAGAGCCCCACGGCCGCGCTGTGCCTCGGCCCCACGACGGGAGAGACCCCATGAGCGACTCCGAGCAGAGGATCCCGAAGGCCATCTGGGTCCGGCTGTTCATCTACATCGTCGCGGGGCACGTGTTCGCCGCGTTCCTCTATCTGCTCTTCGAGGTCGGGGCGAAGTAGCGCCGGGCGGCCGGGCCCGGGTGGCGCCGCCCCGGTCTCAGTCGAGGAGCCGGTCGCGCAGCCGCTCGCGGGTCCGGGGGGCCAGCCCGAGGCCCCGCTCCAGATAGGCGTCGACGCCGCCCCAGGTGTCGTCGATGGTCTCCAGCGCCGCCGTCAGGTATTCGGCGCGCGCCTCGAACAGCGGGTCGAGCAGCTCCATGACCTCCGGCGCGTAGGCGGAGGCGGAGCTGCTACTGCGGCGCACCCTGTAGCGCCGGTGCTTGGCGTTGGACTCCAGGTAGTCGGCGAGGATCGCATCGCGCTCCACCCCCAGGGCGAGCAGCGTCACCGCGATCGACAGCCCGGCGCGGTCCTTGCCGGCGGCGCAGTGCATCAGGGCCGGGACGCTGTCCTCGGCGAGCGCGTGCAGCACCCGTGAGTGCTCGGCCGTCCGGTCCTTGATGATCATGCGGTAGGAGGCGATCATCCGGTTCGCCGCCTTGCCGTCCGCCAGGATCTCCCGCAGCTGCTCCAGATCGCCCTCGCGGACCATTCTCCAGAACTCCGCGCCGTCCGCCGGGTCGCTCAGCGGCAGGTTGACATTGCGCACGCCCGGCAGCTCGACGTCGGGCCCTTCGAGCTTCTGGTCGGCGGCGTTGCGGAAGTCGAAGATCGTGTGCAGCCCCAGCGAGGCGAGGAACGCGGCGTCCTCGGCGGTGGCGTGGGCGAGGTGGCCGCTGCGGAACAGCACGCCGTGCCGCACCCGGCGCCCGTCCACCGTCGGCAGGCCGCCCACGTCACGGAAGTTGCGCACTGCGGCCAGCTCGGGCTCGGTCGACGGCACCTGCTGCGTCACGGGGGCTCCCTCCCATCGCCCCGCCGGCGCGGCTCGTCGACGGGCACGCCTTGACGATACGACATGCGTTTTCCGGGCCGACCGGTTGTCCACAGGCGGTCACCGTTCGTCGCCGGGGTTTTCCACAGGCGTTGCCGGGAGGGGGCGCGGCGCTCGATGATGTTGGGACGTGAGCGGGACTGTCCGAGTCCGTGGGGGAGCGGGATGACGCACATCGACATCGCCGACGACGGCCGCACCTGGCTGCTGTCGGGACCGGCGAGCAGCTACGCCCTGCACCTCACGGACGCCGGCGAGCTGCTGCATCTGCACTGGGGGCCGACCATCGCCCTCGCCGACGCCGAGGCCCTCGCCGCCCGTCCGCTGCCCGACGACTGGCCCTTCGAGTCCCGCCTCGACGGACGCGAGGAGTACCCCGTCGAGGGCGGCGCCCGCTTCGTCCGGCCCGCCCTGTCCGTGCGCACCGACGAGCGGCGCGGGACCGAGTGGAGCTTCGAGGCCTACGAGATCGGCGGCGCCGGGGGCGAGGAGGAGCTGCGGCTCCGGTTCCGGGACGGCGGGCTGGCGGTCACCCTGCACCACCGGATGCGCGGGGACGTCGTGGAGCGCTGGGTCACCCTGGACAACGACGGGCCGGCCGTGGAGCTGCTGCGCGCCGACTCCGCGACCTGGACCCTGCCCGAGCGCGGGGCCTGGCGGCTGAGTCAGCTGCACGGCCGCTGGGCCGCCGAGTCCCGGCTGACGTCCGCGCCCCTGACCTACGGCGAGAAGATGATCGGCAGCCGCCGCGGGCACACCGGGCACCAGCATCTGCCGTGGGTCGCGCTGGACACCGACGCGACCGAGGAGCGCGGTGAGGTGTACGCGTGCGCCCTCGGCTGGTCGGGGTCCTGGCGGATCGCGGTGGCGCAACTGCCGGACGGGCGGGTGCAGATCACCGGCGGCGCCGGGTACGACGACTCGGGGCTGCTGCGGCTGGCGGCGGGGGAGTCCTTCACGACGCCCGTCTTCGCGGGGCTGTGGTCCGACGGCGGCTTCGGCGGGGCCAGCCGCGCCTGGCACGCCTATCAGCGGGCGCATGTCGTCCCGGACGCCGGGCGGGACCGGCCGGTGCTGTTCAACTCCTGGGAGGCGACGGGCTTCGACATCTCCGAGGAGCAGCAGCGGGCCCTCGCGCGCCGGGCGGCGGGGATCGGCGTCGAGCTGTTCGTCGTGGACGACGGCTGGTTCGGGGCGCGCACCGGCGATCACGCCGGGCTCGGCGACTGGACTCCCAACCGGGACCGCTTCCCGGCCGGACTGAAGCCCCTCGCGGACGAGGTGCACGCCCTCGGGATGCAGTTCGGGATCTGGGTCGAGCCCGAGATGGTCAACCCGGACAGCGAGCTGTACCGCGCCCACCCGGACTGGGTGCAGTTCCAACCCGGACGAAACAGGACAGAGTTCCGCAATCAGCTGGTGCTCAACCTTGCGCGCGAGGATGTGCGGGAGTACCTCTGGGAGCAGCTCGACGCGCTGCTGTCCGGCGCCCCCGTCGACTACGTGAAGTGGGACTTCAACCGCTGCTTCACCGACGCGGGCTGGCCCGGCGATCCCTACCCGCAGCGACTGTGGGTGGACCACGTGCGCTCCCTGTACGCGCTGGTGGACCGGCTGCGGGCGGCCCACCCCGGCGTCGCCTTCGAGTCCTGCTCGGGCGGCGGCGGCCGGATCGACCTCGGCATCCTCGCCCGCACCGACCAGGTGTGGACCTCCGACAACACCGACCCGCTCGACCGGCTCGCCATCCAGCACGGCTTCAGCCAGCTCCACCCCGCGCGGGTCATGGCCGCCTGGGTCACCGACAGCCCCAACGCCATGCTCAACGGCCGGGTCAGCTCGCTGCGCTTCCGCTTCGTGAGCGCCATGGCCGGGGTGCTCGGCGTGGGCGGCGACCTCACCCGCTGGAGCGAGGAGGAACTGTCCGAGGCGCGGGAGTGGGTGGCGCTCTACAAGGAGATACGCCCGCTGGTGCAGCGCGGCGACCTGTACCGGCTGCGCCCGCCGGACGGAGGGCTCAGCGCCGTGCAGTACGTGCTCGGCGACGAGACCGTCGTCCTGGCCTGGCTCCAGGCGCAGCGGTTCGGCGAGCCCGTGCCGGCGCTGCGGCTGCGCGGGCTGGATCCGACAGCGTCGTACGAATGCCGCGAAACGGGCGAAATCCATCGCGGTGCCGTGCTGCTGCATCACGGAATGCAGCCGGGGTTGCGGGGGGATTTCGACGCGGCAGTTCTCCGACTCCGTCGCATATGAGCCTTCTGCCCGAATTGGCCTCTTCATTCCAACTCGCTGCGGAATGAGGGGGGCTGGTGAAACGGCGGGTGAGCAGGGTCATAGTGGTGACCGTGCGTCGCCCGTCATGTTCACGTAATCCTCACGTGTCACAAGGGAGTTTGCGGGTAACGGCCGCCCGGCGGTGTACGGAGGGTGACCGGGAAATCCGGCAACCGATCAAGATGGGGGTCTTGATCCGGAACCTCTTGCTTGTCCGTTTGCGTCTCGGTCGCTTACGTTCCAGACCGATCCGGGCGGACGCCTAATCCTGCCGCCGCCCGGTGCCCGCGCAAACCCACCCGTGTACGGCAGGAGCGGGGGACCCACAGGTACGAATGCCTGTTCCGGTCTCCGGAACGGCTTGGGGTTTAGCCGCGTTTCGGCGCGGCCGGACATCTCCAGTCCGCACCCGACAGCTCACCTCGCAGGCGCCGGAGAGGAAATCACCATGCCCGCAAAGGGTAAGCACCGCCGTCCCAAGGCCCAGCGTTTCGCCCGCTCCATAGCCGTCGCCGGCACCGGTGGCGCCGCACTCGCCCTGCCGCTCATGGGGGCCGCCGGCGCCCATGCCGCGACCCCGCAGTCCGCGCCGGACAAGACCGTCCAGTCCGTCACGGCGGAGAAGACGGCCACCGGCAAGAAGGCCGCCGAGAAGAAGTCCGCCGCGAAGAAGTCCGGGGCGACGACGTATTCGGTGAAGGTCGGCGACTACCTGTCGAAGATCGCCGAGGAGCAGAACGTCAGCGGTGGCTGGCAGCGGCTCTACGAGGACAACCGCGAGGCCGTCGGCGACGACCCGTCGCTGATCCACCCGGGCCTCAAGCTCAGCATCGGCAAGAAGGCCGCTACGGCCCAGAAGTCGTCGGCCCCGGCGCCCTCTTCGGCCTCCGCCGAGAAGTCGTCGGCCACCGCCGAGCCGTCGCAGCCGTCCGAGCCGTCGCAGCCGTCCGAGGCGCCCCAGCAGGAGTCCTCCCCGGCGGAGTCGGCCCCGGACGAGTCCTCGGCCCAGGCGTCCACCGGCTCCCAGGCCGCCGACACCGCCCCCGCTTCCGGCGGCTACACCGCCCCGGTGTCCGGCGCGGGCGTCGGCACCGCCTACAGGGTCGCGGGCAGCATGTGGTCCAGCGGCTACCACACCGGCGCCGACTTCGTCGTCCCGACCGGCACCTCCCTGAAGGCCGTGGGCCCGGGCACCGTCGTCTCCGCGGGCTGGGCCGGCGCGTACGGCAACCAGGTCGTCCTCAAGCTCGCCGACGGCTACTACGCCCAGTACGCCCACCTGTCCTCCCTCTCCGTCTCGGCCGGCCAGACCGTGACGGCGGGCCAGCAGGTCGGGCTCTCCGGCTCGACCGGCAACTCCACCGGACCGCACCTGCACTTCGAGATCCGCACCACGCCGAACTACGGCTCCGACGTGGACCCGGTCGCCTACCTGCGGTCGCACGGCGTCTCCATCTGAACCCCCGCTCCCTGACGCACAGCCGCCGAAGGCCGGACCCCGATCACGAGATCCCGGGTCCGGCCTTCGGCGTGCCCGCCCCGACGGGCCGCGGCCCATTCCGCAGTTGACCATTCCTTGGCCAGTGGCTTATCTCACCGTCCGTCAACCCATGCCTACGGTCGCGTAAGTCACATTCCACGAGGAATCATGGTGCGCTGTGGCAGACGATTCGAAGAATGACAGCAGATCAGTGATCGGGTCGTACGTGGCGGTGGGGGACAGCTTCACCGAGGGCGTGGGCGACCCCGGCCCCGACGGGGCGTTCGTCGGCTGGGCCGACCGGTTCGCCGTACTTCTTGCGGACCGCCGGGCCGAGGGCGACTTCGCCTACACCAACCTCGCCGTCCGGGGGAAACTCCTCGACCAGATCGTGGCCGACCAGGTCCCCCGGGCCATGGAACTCGCCCCCGACCTGGTCTCGTTCTGCGCCGGAGGCAACGACATCCTGCGCCCCGGCACCGACCCCGACGAAGTGGCCGAGCGCTTCGAGCGGGCGGTGGCGCGGCTGACCGCCGCCGCGGGCACCGTGATGGTGACGACCGGCTTCGACACCCGGGGCGTGCCCGTGCTCCGGCACCTGCGCGGCAAGATCGCCACCTACAACGGGCATGTCCGGGCCATCGCCGACCGGTACGGCTGCCCGGTGCTCGACCTGTGGTCCCTCAGGTCCATCCAGGACCGCCGGGCCTGGGACCACGACCGGCTGCATCTCTCCTCCGAGGGGCACACCCGGGTGGCGCTGCGCGCCGGACAGGTCCTGGGCCTGCCCGTGCCGGCCGACCCGGAGCAGCCGTGGCCGCCGCTGCCGCCCCGGGGCACGCTGGAGGTCCGGCGCGACGACGTCGACTGGGCGCGCCGGTACCTGGTGCCGTGGATCGGGCGCCGGCTGCGCGGGGAGTCCTCCGGCGACCACGTCACCGCCAAGGGCGCCCTGTCCCCGGACGACATCAGGACGCGGATCACGGCCGTGGCGTGAGTCCCGGGGGGGGGGGGGGGGGGGGGGGGGGGGGTCGGGGGGGGGGGGGGGGGAGGGGGGGGAGGGGGGGGGGAAGGGGAGTTCGACGTCCCCCCCCCCCCCCCCCCCCCCCCCCCCCCCCCCCCCCCCCCCCCCCCCCTCCCCACCCCCCCCCCCCCCCCCCCCCCCCCCCCCGGGACTGCCGGCGGGGCGGCCCATAATGGAGGTCTCGACGACTTCGCTGGAGGCACCGTGGCCGGTCCCCGATCCCTGAACTCCGGGCTCCGCGCGCTGCGGCCCGCGGCCTTCGGCGGGGACCCGAGCGGCGAGCGCATGGCGCGCATCCGCAGATCGCCGCACTTCGCGGACGGCGTCTTCCAGAACCCGGGCGGCCCCGCACGGATCCGGCCGTCGGCCTCCCCGCTGGACTTCGCCAAGCTCCACCTCGACCGGGACAGCCGCGCCCGCCGCTCCCCGCGGCGCGCGATACCCGTGCACCCCACCACCCTCGCCGACCTCGCCGCACCCCCCGCGAGCGGCCTGCGCCTGACCTGGCTCGGCCACTCCGGCGTGCTGGCGGAGATCGACGGCCACCGCGTGCTGTTCGACCCGGTCTGGGGGCAGCGCTGCTCTCCCTTCCCCTTCGCCGGACCCAAGCGTCTGCACCCCGCGCCGCTGCCGATCGAGGCGCTCGGCCCGGTCGACGCCGTCGTCGTCTCGCACGACCACTACGACCACCTGGACATGCCCACGATCAAGGCACTGGCCGGCACGGACACCGTGTTCGCGGTGCCGCTCGGCGTCGGCGCCCACCTGGAGCGCTGGGGCGTGTCCGCCGGCCGGCTGCGCGAGCTGGACTGGCACGAGTCGGCCAGGATCGGCGGCCTCACCCTGACGGCCACCCCGGCCCGCCACTTCTGCGGCCGCGGGCTGCGCAACACCCAGCACACCCTCTGGGCGTCGTGGGTGGCGGCGGGCGACGAGCACCGAGTCTTCCACAGCGGCGACACCGGCTACTTCGAGGGCTTCCGGGACATCGGGGCGTCGTACGGCGCGTTCGACGCGACGATGATCCAGATCGGTGCGTACAGCGAGTACTGGCCCGACATCCACATGACCCCCGAGGAAGGCGTCCGCGCCCACCTGGACCTCCAGGGCGGCGGCCCGGCCGGGGTGCTGCTGCCGATCCACTGGGGCACCTTCAACCTCGCCTTCCACCCGTGGGCCGAACCGGGGGAGTGGACGCTGGCGGCGGCCGGCGCGGTGGGACAGGCGATCGCCGTCCCCGTCCCGGGCCGGCCGTTCGAGCCCGCCGGCGAGCTTCCCACGCATCCCTGGTGGCGGGACGTGGCGCTGCCGCCGAACCGCGAGTGGCCCGTTCCGCGGATCGCGCCGACGGCGGCCCGCGAAGACCGCGACCTCGTGGGCGAGGGCTGAGCCCCCGAGGTCGGGCGCGCCGACCCCGGCGGATCGGTCAGTCGAACAGGTCCAGGAGCCCCACACCGCGGTCGGTGAGGACGAGACGCACCTCCTGGCCGTGCCGCCGCCGCTCCACCAGACCCGCCTTCGCCAGCCGGTCGCCGTGATACGTGACCGTGCTGACCGCCACCCTCGCCTGCCGGGCGATCTCGCTCGTGGACGGCCGCAGCCGGGCCTGGCGCAGAATCGTCGCGCGCACCGGGCCGAACAGCGAGGCGAGCCGGTCGGTGCGGGTGTCCGCCTCGGCCGGCGGCGCGGTCTCGGTGAGCCGGCCGAGTCCCGGCAGCGGGTAGCCGACCCAGGGTGCCCGATCGGCCAATCCGGGTGCTCCAATGGCGTTTTCACGACCCCGTGGGCCCGCAGCCGGCGCACCCGGCAGGTCCCCGTCGCGCCAGGTCCTACAGTGATGCAGGACTTACAGTGACTGGTGCCATACCAGCCGAACAGCGGACTGTGAGGTAGTCGCGAACCATGCCGACCGAAACGTTTGAGTTCCAGGTAGAGGCGCGTCAGCTGCTCCAGCTGATGATCCACTCGGTCTACTCGAACAAGGATGTCTTCCTGCGCGAGCTCGTCTCCAACGCCTCCGACGCGCTGGACAAGCTGCGCCTCGAGAAGCTGCGGGACGACTCGCTCGACGCGGACGTGTCCGACCTGCACATCGAGATCGGCCTCGACAAGGAGGCCCGTACGCTCACCGTGCGGGACAACGGCATCGGGATGTCGTACGACGAGGTCAACCGGCTCATCGGCACCATCGCCAACTCCGGGACGGCCAAGTTCCTCCAGGAACTGCGCGAGTCCCAGGACGGGGCCGGGGCCGACGGGCTCATCGGGCAGTTCGGCGTCGGGTTCTACTCCGGCTTCATGGTGGCGGACGAGGTCACCCTGGTGACCCGGCGCGCCGGGGAGACCCAGGGCACCCGGTGGTCGTCGCGCGGGGAGGGCACGTACACCCTGGAGACCGTCGACGAGGCCCCGCAGGGCACCTCGGTCACCCTGCACCTCAAGCCGGCCGACCCCGAGAACCAGCTGCACGACTACACCTCCCCCTGGAAGATCCGGGAGATCGTCAAGCGGTACTCGGACTTCATCACCTGGCCCGTCCGGCTCGCCCCGCAGGACGGCGAGGGCGGCGCCGGCGGCGAGGACGCCAAGGACGGCGAGGACGCCAAGGGCGAGACGCTGAACTCGATGAAGGCCCTGTGGGCACGCCCGCGCGACGAGGTGTCCGACGACGAGTACCACGAGCTGTACAAGCACATCAGCCATGACTGGCGCGACCCGCTGGAGACCGTCCGCCTTCAGGCCGAGGGCACCTTCGAGTACCAGGCGCTGCTCTTCGTGCCCGCGCACGCCCCGCACGACCTGTTCACCCAGGGCTACCAGCGCGGCGTCCAGCTGTACGTGAAGCGCGTCTTCATCATGGACGACTGCGAGGAACTGCTCCCGCCCTATCTGCGGTTCGTCAAGGGCGTCGTCGACGCGCAGGACCTGTCGCTCAACGTCTCCCGCGAGATCCTCCAGCAGGACCGGCACATCCGCATGATGCAGCGCCGGCTGACCAAGAAGGTGCTCTCCACGGTCAAGGAGATGACGACCGCGGCCCCCGACCGGTACGCCACCTTCTGGCGGGAGTTCGGCGCGGTCGTCAAGGAGGGGCTGGTCACCGACTCCGAGAACCGCGACGCGATCCTCGCCGTCGCCTCCTTCGCGAGCACGCACGACGCCGAGCAGCCGACCACGCTCAAGGACTACGTCGAGCGGATGAAGGACGGCCAGGAGGACATCTACTTCATGACCGGCGAGTCCCGGGCGGCCATCGAGAACTCCCCGCACATGGAGGCCTTCCGCGCCAAGGGCATCGAGGTGCTGCTGCTCACCGACCCGGTCGACGAGGTGTGGACCGACGCGGTGGGTGAGTACGAGGGCAAGCGGCTGCGGTCGGTCGCCAAGGGCGAGATCGACCTCGGCGACGGCGCGGACGACAAGAAGGAGGAGCGGGAGAAGCAGAGCGAGGAGTACGCCGGTCTGCTCGGCTGGATGACCGAGCACCTCGGCGAGGACGTCAAGGAGGTCCGCCTGTCCTCCCGCCTCACCGTCTCGCCCGCCTGCGTCGTCTCCGACGCCCACGACCTCACGCCGGCGCTGGAGAACATGTACCGGGCGATGGGCCAGGAGGTCCCGCGCACCAAGCGCATCCTCGAACTCAACCCCGAACACCAGCTGGTCAAGGCCCTCAACCAGGCCTACACCGAGCGCGAGGACCGCACCGAGCTGACCGAGACCGCCGAACTGCTGCACGCCCTCGCCGTGCTCGCCGAGGGCGGACAGCCCAAGGAGCCCGCACGGTTCGTGAAGCTGGTCGCGGAGCGGCTGGAGCGCACGCTGTAGTCGACGCGCCGCAGGGCTCACCCTCCTCTCCGGGCGGGTGAGCCCTCTCTTTGTGCTCAAACTCCCGTACGAAGCCTCATACCAGAGTGGGACGCTCACCGTAGGTCTTTGGCAACTGCCCACCGCGCGTAATGCGTTGACGACTACCGTGAGTGGCCGCCGGGCGACGCAGGGCTGCGACCACGCGTCCGTCCCGTCGTCCGGCGCGGCGATGCCGCATGCCCCGAACGACGGACCAGTACGAGGACGCCGATGTCTCACCTCCGCGCACCGGCCGCACGCGCAGACCGCCGCGAGGGCGGACGGCACGGCCGGCCGGCCGCCCGCACCGCACCCTCGCCGGCCGAGACCCCCATACGGCCCCAGCTCCTGCGCCTCGCCGTCCTCCCCCCGGTCGCCGTCGCCCTCAGCGCCTGCGCGGCCGTGCTCTTCACCGTCCGCTCCACCGGGGCCCGCACCGGCCCGGCGCTGTGGGGCGTGCTCGCCGGAGCGGGCTGCGTCGCCCTCGCGGGCATCCTGATCGCCGCGGTCGCCGCCGACCGGGCCGTGCGCTCCGTGTACGAGCGCGTCGGCGCGCTGCGCCGCGCGGGCGCACGCCGGGAGGCCGAACTGCGTGCCCTCGTGGAGACGCTGCGGCGCGGCGAGACCCCGCCCCGGCGCAAGACGCGCGGCGGCCCGCCCGAGGACGCCGACGAGTTCGAGCTGCTCGCCGCCGATCTGGCCCGCGTCCACGAGGGGGCCGTCACCGCCGTCGTGCAGGCCGCGCAGCTGTCCAGCCGGGCGGGCAGCGAGCAGAAGCTGGAGGTCTTCCTCAACCTCGCCCGGCGGCTGCAGTCGCTGGTGCACCGCGAGATCGCCATCCTGGACGACCTGGAGCACGAGACCGAGGACCCCGACCTGCTCAAGGGCCTCTTCCACGTCGACCACCTCGCCACCCGCATCCGCCGCCACGCCGAGAACCTCGCCGTGCTCGGCGGCGCCGGCGCCCGCCGGCAGTGGACCAACCCCGTCTCCATGACGGAGGTGCTGCGCTCGGCCATCGCCGAGGTGGAGCAGTACGCCCGGATCAAGCTGGTGCCGCCCGTCGAGGGCGCCCTGCGCGGCCACGCCGTCGCCGACGTCATCCATCTGCTCGCCGAACTCATCGAGAACGCCACGGTGTTCTCCGCCCCGCACACCCAGGTGCTGCTGCGAGCGGGCCTCGTCACCTCCGGGCTCGCCGTCGAGGTCGAGGACCGGGGGCTCGGCATGCCGGCGGACGAGCAGGAGCGCATGAACGACCTGCTCGCGGACCCCGACCAGGTCAACGTGGCGCGGCTGCTCGCGGACGGGCGGATCGGGCTGTTCGTGGTGTCCCAGCTGGCCAAGCGGCACGGGATCACGGTGCGGCTGCAGACCAACATCTACGGCGGTGTGCAGGCCGTTCTGGTGGTACCCCAGGCGCTACTCGGTACGACGGCGGGCGCGGGGCGTCCGCAGGGCGCGACCGGCGACGCGCCGCCCGTCGGATCCCACCGCCGCCCCGGCCCCGTCGCGGACGGCGCGGAACCGGTGCCGCTGCCCGTCCGGGGCGGCCACGACGACCCACCGCACCCGGCACGGCCCCACCACACCCCGGCCGAGCTCCAGCCCCCGGACCAGCCGGGGACCGAGCCCTCGACCCGGTCCGAGCCCCCGACCCGGTCCGAGCCCTCGACCCGGTCCGAGCCCCAGGCCCGTCCCGAGCCCTGGACCCGGGACGAGCCCCCGGCACCGGAAGGCCCGCCCCGGCCGGAACCGGTGGACCAGGCCCGGGCCCAGCCGCATCCGCAGCCCCGGCGCCAGGAGGCCGATGCCCCCGCCCTCGTGGTCCGCGGCACCATCGGCAAGCCCCGGCTGCCCCGTCGGCGTGCCCAGGAGCATCTCGTTCCCCAACTGCGCGGCGGTCCGGCGCCCCGGCAGGACGACGACCAGCCCGCAGGGCACGACCCCGGGCTCATGGCCGCTTTCCAGCGCGGCATCGGTCTCGCCGAAGCCCGGCAGCGGGCGGACGACGGGAGTCCCCCGCCCGCATGACCGCCGCCGCGCCCGCCGCAGCCCCGGCCTCCCTCGCCGCCGCACCTCCCGCCCCAGCGCCCGCACACCCCCGTACCCCAAGGAGTCGAACCCCCATGGCGACCGACGCCCCCACCGGCCATGCATCCGATCTCGACTGGCTGATGAGCGGCCTCGTGCAACGCGTCCCGCACACCACCAGCGCCGTGCTCCTGTCCTGCGACGGGCTGGTGAGGTCGGTGCACGGCCTCGACCCGGACAGCGCCGACCACATGGCCGCCCTGGCCTCCGGGCTGTACTCCCTCGGCCGCAGCGCCGGCGCCCGGTTCGGCGACGGCGGCGAGGTGCGGCAGGTCGTCGTGGAACTCGACTCCACCCTGCTGTTCGTCACCACCGCCGGCTCCGGCACCTGTCTGGCCGTGCTGGCCGGCCGCGAGGCCGACGCCGCGGTGCTCGGCTACGAGATGGCCATGCTGGTCAAGAGCGTCCGCCCGTATCTGGCGACCGCCCCCCGGCAGCCGGTGGCCGCACCCACGGTGACGAGGTCTTGAGCGTGGTGGCGGCCGGCGAGGGGCCCTGGCTCGACGACGCGGCCGGACGGCTGGTCCGCCCCTTCACGGTCAGCGAGGGCCGGACCCGTCCCACCGTCGCGCTCGACCTCATCTCGCAGGTGATGGCGACCGGGGCCACCCCCCTCGGGCACCTCGGCCCGGAGCACGCGCAGGCCCTCGACCTGTGCCTCGCGCCCGTCTCGGTCGCCGAGGTCGCCGCCCACCTGAAGCTGCCCGCGGCGGTCACCAAGGTGCTGCTGGCGGACCTCCTGGACTGGGGGGCGCTCACCACCAAGCCCCCCGTGCACCACCACACCCCCTCCGACCGGGCCCTTCTGGAGGCAGTGCTCGATGGACTACGACGACAGCTCTGACCGTTACGCCCCCGCGTCAGCCCCCGCCCCCGACCTCTTCCCGACCGCGCTCAAGATCCTGGTCGCGGGCGGGTTCGGCGTCGGCAAGACGACGTTCGTCGGCGCGGTCAGCGAGATCGCGCCGCTGAGCACGGAGGAACTGCTCACCACGGCCGGCGCGGCCACCGACAGCCTGGAGGGCGTCGAGAACAAGGTCGAGACGACGGTCGCCATGGACTTCGGCCGGATCACCCTCGACCGGGACCACGTCCTCTACCTGTTCGGGACCCCCGGTCAGGAGCGGTTCTGGTTCATGTGGGACGAGCTGTCCGAGGGCGCGCTCGGCGCGGTGATCCTCGCCGACACCCGCCGCCTGGAGGACTGCTTCGCCGCGGTCGACTTCTTCGAGGAACGCGGGCTCGCCTTCATCGTCGCCGTCAACGAGTTCGACGGCGCCCACCGCTACGACCCCGAGGAGGTGCGCGCCGCCGTCGACCTCCAGCCGGGCATCCCGGTCGTCCGCTGCGACGCCCGGATCTCCGCCTCCGGCGTCGAGACCCTGCTGACCCTGGTCCGGCACCTCATCGCCCACGCCCCCGCCACCCCCGCGCCGACCCACGGCGCCCACCGATGACCTCGGCCCTGTCACCCACCCGAACCACCCCTGCGTCCACGCGAACCGCCCCCGCACCCGCCCGACCGCCCCCGCACTCACCCCGACCACTCCCGCGCCCGCCGCCGACACGCCTCCCGGAGCCGCACATGACGCCTGCGACCCATCCCCGACCCGCCCCCCTCCGATCCGTGACCCGGCCATGAGCTACGACCCGCCCCGCCCGGCCGGCCGCCTGCTCGTCACCCCGGAGGACAAGGACGCCCCCGCCCGCACCCGGCGGCTGCGCGCCCTGGGGCTCGCACAGCGCCCCACCCCCGGTCTCGACGCCTTCGCCGCCCGCCTCGCGGCCCTGACCGGGACGCCGTACGCGATGGTCAACTTCCCGGACGACACGGGTCAGTTCCTCGCCGGGCTGCACGCGCCCGCGGTCGGTCCCGTCGTCAAGGAGGACGGGAGCCGGCCCGTGCTCGGCCGGTTCCTCCCCCGCGACCACGGCTACTGCCCCCACGTCATGGCCCGGGGAAAGGCACTGGTCCTGGAGGACGTGCGTGACTACCCGCGCTTCGCGGGCAACCCGGTCGTCGACGAGTACGGCGTCCACTCCTATCTCGGCGCGCCGCTCATCGACACCACCGGCATGGTGCTCGGCACGGTCAGCGTCGCCGATGTGACGCCGCGGGCCTGGGGGAGGACCGGCCTGGACACCATCAAGGCCACGGCCGCCGATCTGGCCCTTGGTTTGGAAGGTCTGGCGGGGCGGGAGCCGCCGGGTGTGAAGGAAACCTGGGGCGGCGCTTAAGAAATCCTCGATGGACCGGGACCCGCGCGATACGGCAGATTGCCAGGTGATCTCACCCCTCGCCCTGACCGCGGGCGCCCTCGGCGTGCCCCGCGGCCGGGCCTCACCTCGGGAGCCGTAGCGTTGAAGGCGCTGGTCAAGGAGAAGGCGGAGCCCGGACTGTGGCTCCGCGACGTCCCGGAGCCCACCGTCGGACCCGGCGACGTACTGATCAAGGTGGCGCGCACCGGCATCTGCGGCACCGATCTGCACATCCGGGCGTGGGACGGCTGGGCCCGGCAGACGATCACCACGCCGCTCGTCCTCGGACACGAGTTCGTCGGCGAGGTCGTCGACACCGGCCGGGACGTCACCGACGTCGAGCGCGGCGACCTGGTCAGCGGCGAGGGCCACCTCGTGTGCGGGAAGTGCCGCAACTGCCTCGCCGGGCGGCGCCATCTGTGCCGGGCGACGGTCGGGCTCGGGGTCGGCCGCCACGGCGCGTTCGCCGAGTACGTCGTGCTGCCCGCGTCCAACGTGTGGGTGCACCGCACGCCGGTGGACCTCGATGTGGCCGCCATCTTCGACCCGTTCGGCAACGCCGTGCACACCGCGCTGTCCTTCCCGCTGGTCGGCGAGGACGTGCTGATCACCGGCGCGGGCCCGATCGGCCTGATGGCGGCGGCCGTCGCCCGGCACGCGGGCGCCCGCAACGTCATGGTCACCGACGTCAGCCCGGAGCGCCTGGAACTGGCCCGCAAGATCGGCGCGAGCCTCGCCCTCGACGTGTCGTCGGCGTCGATCGCCGACGGGCAGCGGGAGTTGGGGCTGCGCGAGGGCTTCGACATCGGCCTGGAGATGTCCGGCCGGCCGGAGGCCCTGCGGGACATGATCGCCAACATGACGCACGGCGGCCGGATCGCGATGCTGGGCCTGCCCGCCGAGGAGTTCCCGGTCGACTGGGCCCGTATCGTCACCTCGATGATCACCATCAAGGGCATCTACGGCCGGGAGATGTACGAAACCTGGTACGCGATGTCGGTCCTGTTGGAGGGCGGCCTCGACCTCGCCCCCGTCATCACCGGCCGCTACGGCTACCGCGACTTCGAGGCGGCGTTCGCCGACGCGGCGAGCGGACGCGGCGGCAAGGTCATCCTCGACTGGACCACGTGAGTCCCGGTCCCGCCGGCAGACTTCCAGGAGATTTGGAGCTTCCCATGTTCGACTCCGTGCGCGACGACCTGCGCGCCGCCCTCGACGAGATCCGCGCCGCCGGACTGCACAAGCCCGAACGCGTCATCGGCACACCGCAGTCGGCGACCGTCAACGTCACCGCCGGTGGCCGGCCCGGCGAGGTCCTCAACTTCTGCGCCAACAACTACCTCGGCCTCGCCGACCACCCCGAGGTGCTCGCCGCCGCCCACGAGGCCCTGGACCGCTGGGGCTACGGCATGGCCTCCGTCCGCTTCATCTGCGGCACCCAGGAGGTCCACAAGGAGCTGGAGGCACGGCTGTCGGCGTTCCTCGGCCAGGAGGACACGATCCTGTACTCCTCCTGCTTCGACGCCAACGGCGGCGTCTTCGAGACCCTGCTCGGCCCCGAGGACGCGGTGATCTCCGACGCCCTCAACCACGCCTCCATCATCGACGGCATCCGCCTGTCCAAGGCCCGCCGCTTCCGCTACGCCAACCGCGATCTGGCCGACCTGGAACAGCAGTTGAAGGACGCCTCCGGCGCGCGCCGCAGGCTCGTCGTCACCGACGGCGTCTTCTCCATGGACGGCTACGTCGCCCCGCTGCGGGAGATCTGCGACCTCGCCGAGCGCTACGACGCCATGGTCATGGTCGACGACTCGCACGCCGTCGGCTTCGTCGGCCCCGGCGGACGCGGCACGCCCGAACTGCACGGCGTCATGGACCGCGTCGACATCCTCACCGGCACCCTCGGCAAGGCACTCGGCGGCGCCTCCGGCGGCTATGTCGCCGCCCGCGCCGAGATCGTCGCCCTGCTGCGCCAGCGCTCGCGCCCGTACCTGTTCTCCAACACCCTCGCCCCGGTGATCGCCGCGGCGTCCCTCAAGGTGCTGGACCTGCTGGAGACGGCCGACGACCTGCGGGTGCGGCTCGCCGACAACACGGCCCGCTTCCGGCGCCGGATGACCGAGGAGGGCTTCGACATCCTCCCCGGCGACCACGCCATCGCGCCCGTCATGATCGGCGACGCGGCGAAGGCGGGCCGGATGGCCGAGCTGCTGCTGGAGCGGGGCGTCTACGTCATCGGCTTCTCCTACCCGGTCGTGCCGCAGGGCCGGGCCCGCATCCGGGTCCAGCTGTCCGCCGCGCACTCCCCGCAGGACGTCGACCGCGCGGTGGAGGCGTTCGTGGCCGCGCGGGCCGCGCTGGAGGGGGAGGGCTGATCCGGAGGGGCGGGCGGACGGTCCCGGACATATTGCGATAATCGTTCGCATGATCGAAGCGCGGCGGCTCCACATCCTCCGTGCGGTGGCCGACCACCGCACGGTGACGGCGGCTGCCGCCGCGCTGTACCTGACCCCGTCCGCCGTCTCCCAGCAGCTCACCGCCCTGGAGCAGGAGACCGGCCACCGCCTGGTCGAGCGCGGCGCCAAGGGCGTACGGCTCACCCCGGCCGGCGAGATCCTGCTGCGCCACACCCACGCGGTCCTCGCCCAGCTGGAGCGGGCCGAGGCCGAGCTGGCCGCCTACGGCTCCGGCGAGGCCGGCACGGTCACCGTCGCCTCCTTCGCGACCGGCATCGCCCTGGTCGTCGCCCCGGCCGTGGCCCGCCTCGCCCGGACCGCGCCCGGCATCCGCATCCGCGTCCGGGACGCCGAGGGCGACGCCAGCCTGCCGATGGTGCTGGACCGGCAGGTCGACGTCGCCGTCGCCGTGGAGTACCGCGGGGCCCCGCCCGCCGACGACCCGCGCCTGACCCACGTCCCCCTGTACGCCGAGCCGTTCGACGCGGTCGTCCCCGTCGCCCACCGCCTCGCCGAGGCCCCCGAGGTCCCGTTGGCCGAGCTGGCGAAGGACCCCTGGATCGGGCCGTACCCCGGCAACCCCTGCCACGACGTGGTGGTCCTGGCCTGCGAGAACGCCGGATTCCAGCCCTTGCTCGCCCACTCCTCGGACGACTTCCGCGCGGTCGTCGCCCTTGCCTCGGCCGACGCGGGAGTCGCCCTCGTCCCGCGCTCGGCGCTGCGCGGCATGGACCTCACGGGCGTCGTCGTCCGCCCCGTCGACGGAGTGGCCCCGACCCGCCGCGTGTTCGCGGCGGTCCGGCGCGGCGCGGAGGCGCACCCGCTGATCCGCCCGGTGGTGACGGCGCTGGAGGAAGCGGCGGCAGCCTAGCGGCGTGTCTCATATCCGGGATAACATCCCGGATATGAGACACGCCGATCCTCATTCCCCCGGCGCTCCCCTCCCCGACGTCGACGCCCGGCTGGGCGCGCGCCTCGCCGAGCTGCGGGCCGAGCGCGGCTGGTCGCTGGGGGAACTGGCCGAGCGCAGCGGTGTCAGCCGCTCCACCCTGTCCCGTGCCGAGCGCGCGGAGATCAGCCCCACGGCCGCCGTGCTGAACCGCCTCTGCGCCGTCTACGGCCGCACCATGTCCCGCCTCCTCGGCGAGGTCGAGGCCGAACCGGAGCCGCTGGTGCGCGCCGCCGACCAGCAGGTGTGGGAGGACCGCGCCTCCGGCTTCGTACGGCGGTCCGTGTCGCCGCCGCACTCCGGGCTGCGCGGCGAACTCGTCGAGGGACGGCTCGCACCCGGCGCCGACATCGCCTACGACCGGCCGCCCGTCCCCGGCCTGGAACAGCACATCTGGGTCCTGGACGGGACCCTCGCCGTGACCGCGCAGGACGTCGAGCACCGCCTCGACGCCGGCGACTGCCTGCGGCTGCGCGTGTGGGGGCCGACCCGGTTCCGGTGCGCCGGACCCGGCGCCGCACGGTACGCGCTGGCGGTGGTGCTGCCGTGACCGTGACCGCGCTGGACGCGACGCGGGTGCTCGACCGCGTCGAACAGCTGGCCGATCTGCTGGTCGACACCGTCGCCGGCGGCGCCTCCGTCGGGTTCCTCGCGCCGCTCGCGCGGGCGGACGCCGTCGCCTGGTGGCAGGGGCGGGCCCGCGCCGTGGCCGCCGGGGAGAGCGCGGTGTGGGCGGCGTACGACGGGGAGCGGGTCGTCGGCACGGTGAGCCTGGTCTTCCCGGACAAGCCCAACAGCCGGCACCGCGCGGAGCTGGTCAAGCTGATGGTGCACCGGGACGCCCGCGGGCGCGGACTGGGCCGCCGGCTGCTGGACACCGCGGAAGGCGCGGCCGCCGCCTTGGGGATGACCCTGCTCCACCTGGACACCGAGACCGGCAGCCCCGCCGAACGCCTCTACCGCGGCGCCGGCTGGACCAGGGCCGGGACGATCCCCGACTACGCGGCGGACCCGTCCGGCGTGCTGCGCCCCACCACGCTGTACTACAAACACCTGCCCGCGGGGTGAGTGTCAGTGCCTGCCGCTACGGTGCCGATCATGCCGGATGCCGAAGACGTACGTCGTATCGCCCTGTCCCTGCCGGACACGACGGAGAAGATCGCCTGGAGCATGCCCACGTTCCGGGTCGCGGGGAAGATGTTCGCCACCCTCCCGGAGGACGAGACCTCCATGGCCGTGCGCTGTCCCAAGGAGGAGCGCGACGAGCTGGTGCTGGCCGAGCCGGGGAAGTTCTGGATCGCCGACCACGAGTCCCAGTTCGCCTGGGTGCGGGCCCGCCTGGCCGCCCTGGACGACGAGGACGAGCTGCGGGCCATCCTCGCCGACTCCTGGCGCCAGGCGGCCCCGACCCGGCTGCTGGAGGCCCACCCCCGCCTGGGGCTGCCGCCGGGGGAGTGAGGGCCCCGGGCTCCGCGCGGACAAAGCCGTGCGCGATCACCGACCGGAGTGCGGTATTGTTTCCCTGCGCGTTCGGCCGGGGGAAACCCCAGGTCAGACGGCACCGGGACGTGGCGCAGCTTGGTAGCGCACTTGACTGGGGGTCAAGGGGTCGCAGGTTCAAATCCTGTCGTCCCGACGGTGTTGTTCAGCGGGTCCGCCGATGTCGGCGGACCCGCTGAACGCGTTCCGGGCCCGGTTCCCGGCCCCGGTCTCAGAAGGTTCCGGGGCTCAGAAGGTGAGGCCCACATGGGCGAGCGCCTGCTTGAGCAGGACCCCGTGTCCGCCCGGCATCTCGCTGTGCAACTGGGGGGACGCCGCCTCGTGCGGGTCGAACCACACCAGGTCGAGGGCGTCCTGCCGGGGCCGGCAGTCGCCGGTCACCGGGACGACGTAGGCCAGGGACACCGCGTGCTGACGCGGGTCGTGGTACGGCGTGATGCCTTGCGTCGGGAAGTACTCGGCGACCGTGAAGGGCTGCAGCGAGGCCGGGATGCGGGGGAGGGCGACCGGGCCGAGGTCCTTCTCCAGGTGGCGCAGCAGGGCGTCCCGGACGCGCTCGTGGTGCATGACGCGGCCGGAGACCAGGGTGCGGCTGACCGTGCCGTCCGGTCCGATGCGCAGCAGCAGGCCGATGCTGGTGACCTCGCCGCTGTCGTCGACGCGCACCGGCACGGCCTCGACGTACAGGATGGGCATACGGGCGCGGGCCAGTTCGAGTTCGTCGGGCGTGAGCCAACCGGGCGTGGTTTCGGTCATGTCAGACATTGCTTGATCATACTTTCGGTGTCGTCCGGACTGCTCCCCGTCCGTGTCAGGGTTTGACGGCGACCGCGCCGAACTGCGGCACCACCACCGGCGCGTGAAGTCCGGCGCGCCACTGCGCACACGACACCAGACCCGGCTCCAGCAGTTCCAGGCCGTCGAAGAACGCGGCGACGTCGGCGCGGCCGCGGGCGGTGATCGGCGGAGTGGCGTTCTCGTTCCAGAACTTCATGGCCGGAATCTGACCCTCGCCGCCCAGGTCGGGCTCGAAGGTCGGATGCGTCAGCACCAGGAAGCTGCCGGAGGGCACCGCGTCCATGATCCGGCGGACGATGCGGCGGGCCTCGTCGGTGTCCAGGACGAAGTTGAGGATGCCGAGCATCATCACCGCCACGGGACGCGACAGGTCCAGCACGCCGCCGGCCCGCTCCAGGATGGCGTCGGGGTCGTGCACGTCGGCGTCGATGTAGTCGGTGCGGCCCTCGGCCGTGCCGGTGAGCAGGGTGCGGGCATGCAGCAGCACGATCGGGTCGTTGTCGACGTACACGATCCGCGCGTCGGGCGCGACGCGCTGCGCGATCTCGTGGGTGTTGTCGGCGGTCGGCAGCCCGGTGCCGATGTCGAGGAACTGCCGCACCCCGCGCTCGCCCGCCAGATGCCGCACCGCCCGGCCGAGGAAGTCGCGGTCGGCGCGGGCGATGTCCCGGACGAGCGGGAACATCGACGCGACGTGCGTGCCGACCCGCTGGTCCACCTCGTAGTTGTCCTTGCCGCCGATCCAGAAGTTCCAGACCCGGGCGTTGTGCGCCACCGAGGTGTTCAGCCGTGCCGATCCCTCCGCGTCGGTGTGGGCCTCGCTCACGTCGTCCTCCTCTGCCGCCCCCTGCCGGGACCGCCCCTCACCGGCCATTGTGCCGCCCCGGTGATCACTCTGTCCCGGCAATCCGGTGAGCGGGACGGCCCACGGGCGCGCCGGACGGCACCGGTAGGGTGGACAGCCGTTCACCCGGAGGAAGCAGGACATGCCCTTCTCGCACGCGCCCCTCACCGCCGTCGCCCCCGCCGACTCCGGCCGGCCCGCCGGTCCCGCCGACATCAGGCTGGTCGTCACCGACATGGACGGCACCCTCCTCGACGACGCCAAGCAGCCCCCGGCGGGGCTGTGGGAGGTGCTGGAGCAGCTGGCGGAGCGCGGGGTGCTGTTCAGCCCGGCGAGCGGCCGCCAGTACGCGACCCTCGCGCGCGAGTTCCGGCGGGCGTCGCAGGGCATGGTCTTCATCGCGGAGAACGGCACCTACGTGGTGCGCGACGGCGTCGAACTCAGCTCCGACCCGCTGGATCCCGCCGCGCGGACCGAGGTGGTGGCGGCGGTGCGGCGGCTCGCCGCCGACGGCGTCGACGTGGGCGCCGTCGTCTGCGGCAAGCGCTCCGCCTACGTCGAGCGCGCCGACGAGGCCTTCCTGGCCGAGGTGCGCCGGTACTACGTGGAGCTGCGCGTCGTCCCCGACGTCACCGCCGTCGACGACGACATCCTCAAGGTCGCCCTCTACGACTTCGGCCCCGTCGAGCGGACCACGGCGCCGGCGCTGGCCGCCTTCACCGCCACCCACCAGGTCGTCGTCTCCGGCGAGCACTGGGTCGACATCATGAACCGGACCGCCGACAAGGGGGCGGCCGTCCGCCGCCTCCAGCGGGAACTGGGCATCACGCCCGCCCAGACCATGGTGTTCGGCGACTACCTCAACGACCTGGAGATGCTCGACGCCGCCGAGTGGTCCTTCGCGATGGCCAACGCCCACCCCGACGTCGTCCGGCGGGCCCGCCACCTCGCGCCCTCCAACAACGACGACGGCGTGCTGCGCACCGTAAGGCGCGTGCTGGGGCTGCCGGGCGCGGACGGCTGACCGCCCCTCGGTCACCCGGACGAGCGGCGCGCGGGGCGCGCACGGCGGGCATCCGTGCGCCGGGACTGCGACCGTGTCATGGCCGGTTCTCACGGGCAGGGTGTCAGGGGCCCATCGGCCGTCCGGGCCGTTGCGTCGTGTCCCACAGGGAGGGGAGCCATGTCGTCGCCGACATCCTCGGCCGGCGGGCAGCCGCAGCCCGTGCTGAACCCGATGACCAGCGCAGCCGTGTTCCTGGTGGTGTCCGTCGCACCGGGCGGGGAGAGGACGGCCCGGGACGTGCTGGCGGGGCTCGCCGGCTGGGAACGCGCACTCGGCTTCCCGTACCCCGACGGACGCCTGTCCTGCGTGGCCGGGGTGGGGTCGGACGCCTGGGACCGGCTGTTCACCGGGCCCCGCCCGGCCCGGCTGTACCCCTTCCGCGAGCTGAAGGGGCCTCGCCACCACGCCGTCGCCACCCCGGGGGACCTGCTCTTCCACGTCAGGGCGGCCCGGGCGGACCTGTGCTTCGCGCTCGCCGCCGAGATCATGAAGCGGCTGCGCGGGGTGGCCGTCGTCGAGGACGAGGTACACGCCTTCGCCTACTACGACGCCCGCAACCTCCTCGGCTTCGTCGACGGCACCGAGAACCCCGTCGGACCCGACGCCGCCGACGCGGCCCTCGTCGGCGACGAGGACCCGGACTTCCGCGGGGGCAGCTACGCGGTCGTGCAGAAGTACCTGCACGACGTGGACGCCTGGGAGAGCCTGCCGGTGGAGACCCAGGAGAAGGTGATCGGCCGCACCAAGCAGACCAACGTCGAACTCGACGCGCCCGGCTCCCACAAGGACGTCAACAGCGTCTTCGGGCCGGACGGCGCCGAGCTGCGGATCGTGCGCGCCGCCATGCCGTTCGGCAGACCGGGGCACGGCGAGTTCGGCACGTACTTCCTCGCCCTCTCCCGTGATCCGGAGGTGACGGAGACGATGCTGGAGCGCATGTACCTCGGCGCGGACGACGCGGGCCCCGATCCGCTGCTGGACTACTCGCGGGCCGTCACCGGCACCCGCTTCTTCGTCCCGCCGGCCGACTTCCTGCGGGCGTCGGCGTAGGCGGGCGCGTCAGTCGTCGTCCTCTTCTTCCCGGTCCTCGCCCTTCCCGGGGTCCTTGCCGCCCTTTCCGCTCCGGTCGTCCTTGCCGCCGTCGTGCCCGCCGTCGTGCCCGCCGTCGTCCTCGGGGGCCGGCGTCGGGGAGGAGAGCGTCGGGGCCGAGACCGGCGTGGGGGAGGACGACGGGGTCGCCGGGGCCGATGCGCCGGGTGAGGGGCTCGCCGGGGCAGAGGTACCGGTGGAGTCCGTGCGGGAGCCCTCCGTCGCGGTCCCGTCCGGGGCGAACCACGCCCTGCCCGCCAGCATCGCGCCCAGGAACAGGGCGACCGCGGCGGCTGCCGCGGCCACCCGCCGCGGGGTGACGGCCGGGGCGGCGGCGGACCGGCCACGGCCCCGCGAGGGGGACGGGAGCGCATACGTCGTCGCCGGTCCGGCCCCGGCGGCCGGCCGCGGCGGTGCGGTGGTCGGCGCCGGGGCGGCAGGGGGGACCGCGGCCGGAGCCGGTGCGGCGGCCGGGAGCGGCTCGGGACGGCCCTGCCAGGCGCCGCCGGCGAACCACTCGGCGACCTCGGCGGCGGTGGGCCGGTGCTCTGGCTGCTTGGCCAGCAGGCCCAGCAGATAGCTCTCGAAGGCGGGCGGCACGTCGGCGCCCAGCTGCCGGGGCGGCACGGGGACGGCGTCCAGATGCTGATGCAGGATCGCGATCGGCGTGTCGGCACGGAACGGCGGCACGCCGGTCAGGAGCTGGTAGAGCACGCAGCCGAGGGAGTAGACGTCGCTGGCCGGACCCGCGGGCCTGCCCAGGGCGCGCTCGGGCGCCAGATACAGGCTCGTGCCCACGATCTGCCCGGTCGCGGTGAGCGCGGCGGCCGGGTCGTCCAGGAAACGGGCGATGCCGAAGTCGCCGATCTTCAGCGTGCCGTCGGCGTCCAGCAGCAGATTGGCCGGCTTGATGTCGCGGTGCACGATGCCCTGCTGATGGGCGGCGGCGAGCCCCGCCGCGGCCTGCGCCGCCATCCGGGCCACCCGCTCGGCGGACTGCGGACCGGACCCGGCGAGCAGCCGCGCCAGACTGTCGCCGTCCACCAGCTCCATCACGAGGAACAGCCGGTCCTCGTACGACCCGAAGTCCAGCACGCCCACCACGTACGGGTGATGCAGCCGGCCCGCGGTCTGCGCCTCCAGACGGAACCGGGAGGAGGCGGTGGGGTCGGAGTCCTGGGGCAGGAGCAGCTTCACCGCCACCGCTCTGCCGAGCGTCTCGTCGTACGCCCGCCAGACCTCGCCCATCGCGCCCCGCCCGATGGGATCCTGCAGCCGGTACCGGCCCGCTATGAGCACCTGTCGTTCATCCTCAAGCTGTGTGACCTCATGACGCCGCGGGCCGCAACTCACCGCGTCCGCGCCGGTGATGATGGGAAGATGCCGCGGCTGCCACAGCGTACCGGCAGCCGGACGCGGTCATGATCGCGCGGTGCTCCGCCGGGCGTGCCACGACGCGTCCCAGCCAACCGCGGTCGAGGGAAGGAAGCAGCATGAGGGAACCGCAGGCAGCGGCGGATCTCGCGCGGGACATCACCGCCGACGTGCGGCCCCACGCGCTGGAGCAGCTCTACCGGGACCTGCACCGCCACCCCGAACTCGCCTTCGAGGAACACCGCACCGCGGGCCTGCTGGCCGCCCGGCTGCGCGCCGCGGGCTACGAGGTGGCCGAAAACGTCGGCCGCACCGGCGTGGTCGGCGTCCTGGCCAACGGGGACGGGCCGGTCGTCTGGCTGCGCGGCGACATGGACGCGCTGCCCGTGCCGGAGGCGACGGGGCTGGAGTACGCCTCCACCGTCGACGGCGTGATGCACGCCTGCGGACACGACCTGCACGTCACCTGGCTGGCCGGCGCCGCCGAGGCGCTCGCCGCCGGACGGGAGACGTGGTCCGGGACGGTGGTGGTGATCGGGCAGCCCGCCGAGGAGTCGGGCGGGGGAGCCGCGGCGATGGTCGCGGACGGGCTGCACACGCGCTTCCCGCGTCCCGACGCGCTGTTCGGCCAGCACGCCGCACCCGGACTCGCCGGGTTCGTCGCGCACACACCCGGCCTGATCATGTCGGCGTCCGACGACATCGAGGTCGTCGTGCACGGCCGCGGCGGTCACGGCTCGCGCCCCGAGACCACGGTCGACCCGGTCGTCACCGGCGCGTTCATCGTCACGCGGCTGCAGACCGTCGTCTCGCGGGAGGTCGCCGCCGCCCGGTCGGCCGTCCTCACGGTGGGCTGCTTCCACGCCGGCACCCGGGGCAACGTCATCCCCGACGAGGCCCGGCTCTCCCTCAACCTGCGCACCCAGGACGCCCGGGTGCGCGAGGACGTCCTCGCCGCGGTCCACCGGATCGTGACCGGCGAGTGCCAGGCCGCCGGATGCCCCGCACCGCCCACCGTCACGGTGCGGCCCGGCTGCCCCAACACCGTCAACGACGCCGCCCTCGACGAGCACATCGCGGCCGTCCACCGCGGGCTCCTGGGCGAGGGAGCGGTGCTGGACTTCGGCCCGGCGATGGGCAGCGAGGACTTCTCCCTCCTCGCGCCCGAGGGCGTCCCCTACGACTTCTGGTTCGTGACCACGACCCCGGCCGGCGTCTGGGAGGCGGCGCCGGGGGCGGACCTGACGGAGAAGCTGGACAACGTGCCCAGCAACCACAGCCCTCGCTTCGCTCCCGACCTCGCCGTGCTCCTGCCGGGCACGCGGACGCTGGTGTCGGCGGCGCTGGCCCGGCTGGGCTGAACCGGGGCGGGGGCCGTCAGGCGAGGGACGGAGGCCTTCGGAGCCGGGGTTCGTGAGGCCGGGGTGCCGTCGAGGCCGGGGCGGCCCAGGGGCTCAGGGCGCGGGCACCCGCAAGGGCGGGGCCGTCACGGCTTGCGGCCCACCGCGCCGTACAGCGACACCGGCGCCGGGCCGATGTCGGACTCGTCGCCCGCGAGGTCGGGCCGCCAGTCACGCACGGACACGACACCGGGCTCCAGCAGCTCCAGTCCCTTGAAGAAACGGCCCACTTCGTCACGCGAGCGGGCCACCAGGGTGACCCCGTTCGCCGTGTACGCCGCGATGCCGCGCCGCACGTTCTCCGGCTCGAAGTCGGCCGTCATCGCCGACAGCACCAGACAGCTGCCCGGCGCGAGCGCGCCGACCAGCGTGTCGACCAGGTCGTAGGCGCCGTCCTCGTCCGCGATGAAGTGCATCAGCGCGATCAGCGAGAGCGCGACCGGCCGGCCGAGGTCGAGGACCTGGGCCGCTCCTTCGAGGATGGCGTGCGGATCGCGGGCGTCCGCCTGGAGGTACTCCGTCCGGCCCTCCGGGGTGCCGCGCAGCAGGGCGGCGGCGTGGGCGAGGACGATCGGGTCGTTGTCGACGTACACCACCCGCGCGTCCGGCGCGACGGCCTGGGCGATCTGGTGCATGTTGGGCTCGGTCGGTATGCCCGAACCGATGTCCAGGAACTGGCGGATGCCGTCGCGCACCAGCAGCCGGGTGGCGCGCTGCATGAACCAGCGGTTGCTGCGCGCGGCCCGCGGCGCGCCGCTGTCGATGGCCGCGATCTGCCGGCCGAGCTGCTCGTCCACCGGGTAGTTGTCCTTGCCGCCGAGGTACCAGTCGTACACCCGCGCCGGATGCGGCTTCGTGGTGTCGATGTGGACGGCCGGCCGGGTCCCGGTCACGCGGAGCTCCTCTGCTCGACTGCCCGGCGGTGCGCCGGGCCTGGGGTTCGAGCAGTCTGACACGATCATGCGCCGGGGCGGAGACTGTCTTCGGCCACCTCCGCGGCCGGTGCGGCACGGGGCGACGGGGCGGCGCGGACTGCCGGTTCGGCGTCCTGTCGGCGGGCCTCACCACGCCGGTCGAGGGGTGGGGGAGACTCGGCCGCTGCGGGCCGTGGAGAGTCCTGTCACGCGCGGACGGTGTCGCTTCCGGCCATTGTCCCCCGCTTGGGGGAGTGTTCGGGGCCTGCCGCCCGCCGCGGGGCGCGCGGGTCCGCCCCGTGCGGGGCCCGCGCGGCCGCGACGGCGACCGGCCCGCGGACTGCGACCGTCCGGGCGGTGACGACCGCTTCGGTCACGACTTCAACGGATCATGGCCCAGCGACATCGGCTCGTGACGCCTTCGCGTCTGCTCGGGCGCGGGCTCGTTCGCGACGTCCGTCTGCGCGCCGCGCTCGCGATCTCACTCGCGCGGGAAGTTCTCCGCCTCGAACATCCACCGCGCCTTCTCCAGGTCGGCGGTGATGGAGATGAGCAGGTCCTGCGTGACCGGATCCGGCTTCTCGGTCGCCTCGATCCGCTTGCGCAGCCGCCCGATCGCCTCGTCCAGCGACTCCACCATCAGCCGCACGACCTCCTCGTCGCGCAGCCAGCCGTCCTTGGGGCCGGGCAGCGCGAAGGCGGCGGCGATGGTCTCGGGGCGGCCGTCCGGCGGCACGCCCAGGGCCGCGGCCCGCTCCGCCACGGTGTCGGCGAAGCTCCGGGCGCTCGAGACGAGTTCGTCGAGCTGGAAGTGGATGGAACGGAAACGCGGGCCCACGATGTTCCAGTGCGCCTGCTTGCCGGTCAGTGACAGCCCGAGCAGGTCCACCAGGGTTTCCTGAAGCGCGTCGCAGGCGACCCGGCGGGCGTCGTCGGGCAGCGTGCTTCTCACGACGGTCATGGTGCGTGTCTCTCCTCGTATCGTGCGGGACGTCCGGTCTCAGGTCGTGCTGGACGCCCTGGAGTGGCGGAGCAGTGCGGCGCGTTCGTGTTCGGCCGTTCCGCCCCACACGCCCGAGGTCTGCCCGCTGCTCAGCGCGAAGCGCAGACACTCGGCGGTCACCGCGCACCGGGCGCAGACGCGCTTGGCCGCGGCGACGTCCCGCAGTGCGGGTCCGGTGGTACCCACGGGGAAGAAAAGTTCGGGGTCCTCGTCCACACAGGCGGCGCTCCGCAACCACTCCATGCGAGCGCGGGTGCCCCGGGCGAACCGGTGTAAACACCACGCGTCTCGCCGGACGGGGCGGGTGCGGGGTCCTTTCCAGGCGGACGGGCGGCGGACTATAGTCCCAGGAAGCAAACTAGCGGTGCTAATTAACACTCTGCCGACCATCCGGTCACCCCGGTCACCCGGTCAGCCCCGAGGGAGTCCCGTCGTGCGTCCCGTCCACTTCGCGGCAGCCCGCCGCACCCCCATCGGCAAACTGCGCGGAGCCCTGTCCCGCGTGCGGCCCGACGATCTCGCCGCCACCGTCATCCGCGGCCTGATCGCCGACGTGCCGGCGCTCGACCCCGCCCGCGTCGACGACGTCTACTGGGGCGCCGCCAACCAGGCGGGCGAGGACAACCGCAACGTCGCCCGCATGGCCGCCCTGCTCGCCGGGCTCCCCGAATCCGTGCCCGGCGCCACGGTCAACCGCCTGTGCGCCTCCGGGCTGGAAGCCGTCACCGCCGCCGCCCGCACCATCGCGGCCGGCGAGGCCGACGTCGTCCTCGCCGGCGGCTCCGAGTCGATGAGCCGCGCCCCCTTCGTGCTGCCCCGCCCCGACGAGGCCCTGCCGCACCGCATCGAGACCGCCGACACCCGGCTCGGCTGGCGGCTGGTCAACCCGGCGATGAAGGATCTGCACGGCCTGCTGTCCATGGGCGAGACCGCCGAGGAGGTCGCCGAACGGTACGGCGTCCCGCGCGAGCGGCAGGACGAGTTCGCCCTGCGCAGCCACCGGCTCGCCGCCGACGCCCGCAAGAACGGCCACTTCGACGCGGAACTCCTGCCGGTGGAACGCCCGGACGGGGTGATCGTCGACAGCGACGAGTGCGTCCGGGAGGACACCTCGTACGAGAAGCTGGCGAGTCTGAAGCCGGTCTTCCGGCCGGGCGGCACGGTGACCGCGGGCAACGCCTCTCCCATGAACGACGGCGCGGCCGGTCTGCTGCTGGTCAGCGAGGAGGCCCTGAACGATCTCGGTCTCGTATCCCTCGGCCGCTATGTCGCCGGCGCCTCCGCGGGGGTGCACCCCGACGTGATGGGCATCGGCCCGGTCCCGGCGACGCGGAAGGTGCTGGCGCGCGCCGGCTGGGAGGTGGGGGACGTCGAGGAGGCCGAGTTCAACGAGGCGTTCGCGGCACAGGCCCTCGCCTGCGTGGAGCAGCTCGGCTTCGACCCCGAGCTGGTCAACCCCAGCGGCGGCGCGATCGCCCTCGGCCATCCGCTGGGCTGCTCCGGCGCCCGCATCCTGACGACGCTGCTGCACCGGATGCGCCGCACCGGCGCGGGGCGGGGGCTGGCGACGATGTGCGTGGGCGTGGGGCAGGGCAGCGCGGTGCTCGTCGAGCGGGCGTGAACGGGAGCGGGGCGGGGGCGGATGCGGCGCTTGCCCCGCTGCCGGTGCGGCGCTGATCCGGCGGTGGGCGCGGCGCTGGTGGGGCGGCGGTACGGCGCGGATCCGGCGGGGGGTGCGGCGCTGGTGGGGCGGCGATACGGCGCGGATCCGGCGGTGGGTACGGCGCTGGTGGGGCGGCGATACGGCGCGGAACCGGCGGTGGGTGCGGTGCCGGCCGGGCGGCGGTGTACGGCACTGATGCGGCGGTCGGTGCGGTGCTGATCAGGCGTTGATCGCATACGCCTAGCATGAGTGTCCGCATGGACACGATGACGCTCTGGAACATCAACGGCTGGCAGTTCGCCGCCCTCGCCCTCGCCGTGTTTCTCGTCGGCTTCTCGAAAACGGCTGTGAGCGGCGCCAACACGGTCAGCCTCGCCATCTTCGCGGCGGTGCTTCCGGCCCGCGCCTCCACCGGCGTACTGCTTCCGCTGCTGATCGCCGGGGACGTGGTGGCCTCCGCCACCTACCGGCGGCACGCCCACTGGCCCACGCTGTGGCGGCTGTTCCCGGCTGTCGGGGCGGGGGTCGTCCTCGGCACGGTCTTCCTGATGTGGGCCGGTGACGACGTCGTCCGCAGGTCGATCGGAGCGATCCTGCTGCTGATGGCGGGCGTGACGGTGTGGCGCCGGCGGCGGGCCGGGACGGCTGGGGAACCGGAGCCCGAGCCGGAGGAGGTGGCCACCGCGGCCGGCCGGATCAAGGCGCGGTCGTACGGCGTCCTGGGCGGCTTCACGACGATGGTCGCCAACGCGGGCGGGCCGGTGATGTCGCTGTACCTGCTGTCGGCGGGGTTCCGGAAGCTGGGGTTCCTGGGGACGTCGGCGTTCTTCTTCCTGGTCGTGAACGTGTCGAAGGTGCCGTTCAGCGTCGGGCTGGGCCTGATCGACGGCCGCTCGCTGCTGCTGGACGCCGCACTCGTGCTGTTCGTCGTGCCTGGTGCGGTGGTCGGCAAGTGGGCTGTGAACCGCATCAACCAGCGACTGTTCGAACAACTCGTGATCGCGGCGACGGTCGTGGGCGGCGTGCAGCTGCTGTTGCCGTGACGACGCTCCCCCGACCGTGAGATCCCGTCGGCGTACGCTCACCTCCATGTCCCCGTCCCCCCACGTCCTGATCCTCGGCGGCACCACCGAGGCCCGTGAACTGGCCGCCGCCCTGTCCGCGCGGCCGGACGTGCGGGTGACGACCTCGCTGGCGGGCCGGGTGACCCGGCCGGGGGCGCTCCCCGGTGAGGTGCGCGTCGGAGGCTTCGGCGGGCCGCAGGGGCTCGCCCAGTGGATGCGCGCGCACGACGTGGACGCCCTCGTGGACGCCACCCATCCCTTCGCCGAGACGATCACGGCCAACGCGGCGAGGGCGGCGGCGCTGACCGGCGTGCCGGCCGTGGTGCTGCGCAGGCCGGGCTGGCGGCCGGCCCCCGGGGACGACTGGCATCCGGTCGCCTCCCTGGACGCCGCCGCCGCACTGCTGCCCCGCCTGGGCCGCCGGGTCCTGCTCACCACCGGCCGGCTGGGCCTCGCCGCCTTCGCCCACCTCGCCGGCCTGCACTTCGTCGTACGGTCCGTCGATCCGCCCGAGCCGCCGCTGCCGCCGGACACGCGGGTGCTGCTCGCCCGCGGGCCGTTCGACGTCGCCGGCGAGTCCGCGTTGCTGCGCGAGCACCGCATCGACGTCCTGGTCACCAAGGACAGCGGGGGAGCGGCGACGGCCGCGAAGCTCACGGCCGCCCGCGCCCAGGGCCTGCCCGTCGTCGTCGTACGCCGGCCGCCGCTGCCGCCCGGTCTGACCGCCGAACCGGACACGACGGGCGTCCTGCGCCGGCTGGGCCTGGACTGAAGCCTTCCGTCACCGCGCCTCTCGTCACCGCCCCTCCCTCACCGTCCCTCCCTCACCGCCCCTCCGTCACAGCACCTTCCGGTGCACCAGCGCCGACAGGACCAGCGCGCCCGGCAGCAGCGGCACCCACACCGTCACCACCCGGTAGGCCACGACGGTCGCCGTCGCCAGGCCCACCGGCGCGCCGAACGCCACCATCGTGAAGACGAGCGCCGCGTCCACCGGCCCGATGCCGCCCGGCGCCGGGACCGCGCCGACCGCGGTGCTGGCGACGAGCAGCGCGAACACCACCTGCGCCCAGCTCAGTGGCAGCCCCAGCGAGAAGCCGACCGTGGCGATCACGCTGCCCTGGATCAGCGGCGTGGCGGCGGCCCCGCCCCACAGGGCGAGGATTCGGCTGGGGCGGGTGTGCAGGACCCGCGCGTCGGTGAGGGCGGTGCGCAGGAAGGACGCGGTCGGGCGGCGCAGGGCGGGCACGGTCGTCAGGAGTACGGCCGCCGCGGCCCCGGCGGCCGGCACCGAGGCGGCGACCACGAGGAGCGTGCGGTCGTCCGGCATCAGGGCGCCGAGGCGCAGCATGCCGGGGAAGGCGATCAGGAACACGAGCAGGACCATCGTCTTGGCGACCGGTCTGACCAGCGAGTACAGGGCGAGCGAGGCGGTGCCCCGGGCGAGCGGGATGCCCTGGGCCTGAAGGAAGCGCAGGGTGACGGCGTGCGCGCCGATGCTGGCCGGGAGGACGTGGTTGGCGGCGCCGGCCGCGAACTGCGAGGCGAGCAGCAGTCCGGGCGGGAGCCGTTCCGGTATGGCGCCCTGCCGGTTCAGCGCGGCGGCCACCCAGCCGAGGCAGGTGAACCCGAACGCGGCGAGCAGCCAGCCCGGTTCGGCCCCGGCCAGCCGGGCCGCGCCGGCCCGCATGGACGGCCAGTCGACCACCGCCCAGGCCCCGATGACCAGCAGCGGAAGCACGGCGAAGGCGTGCCGGGCGAGCCTGGAGACGACGGGGGAGCGCAGCGGACCGCGAACCCGGACGGAGACGGGAGCGGGAGCGGGGGTGGGCAGGCCGCCCGGGGCGGCGGCGGGGGCGGGGAGCGGCTGGGGGAGGGCCGCTGACCGAAGCAGGGACACGGCGTACGACGTCCTTTCGCATCGCGTCCGGGGGCGGGGAGGCGGACGCATGCCAGGCGAGTCAAGCGGGGACGGCCGAAACGTGCCCGTCCGGTGTGACCATACGGTGTCCTGCAGCCGAAGCGTCGTCAGCCGTCAGCGCAAGAACGCCGCCTGCGGCCTCCGCCGTCCGCTGCACGTGGCCTGTGTCTTCCCCCTTCCCCTCCCCCTGCCCCCTCCCGTTGCCATGCAGTTGCCTGCGGCCTCCGCCGCCCGGGCCAGGGGACGCGACGGGGGTGCGACCGGCCAATCGCGGTCGCCTGTGGCCCAATTTCCCCTTGCGTACGCATTGACAGGCCCGACGGGCCGCTGCTGAACTACCGTCGGCGGGACGGGGGAAATGCTTTGGGCCATCGTGGGAGCGCTCCCACTTCAGGGAACGGCCCCGGGTGAGCAGTCGACTCCCCGGTCTCTCTTTCCAGCTGCACGACTCCCCCCACGCATCGGTACGTCGCGGGCCCGGCCGGTTCCGCCGGCGGACCCCTCTGTCAGTCATGTGCAAGTGCGCAAGGAGAACCACGATGGACGTCCCGTACGCCCGTGTCCGTTCCCTAGTGGGCGGAGGGGCCCGATGACGCCGACCGAGGAGTGCGTGGCGGCCCTGTGGGCCGAGGCCTTGGGCACCGCACCCGAAGACGTCGACACCGACTTCTTCGCGGCCGGCGGCACCTCGCTGAACCTGGTCCGGATGCTCGCCGGGGTGCAGGACACCTGGGGCGTGGAACTGCCCCTCGACCGCCTGTTCACCGAGGGCTTCACCGTGCGCGGCGCCGCCGCCGCGGTGGACGAGCTGCTGCTGGGCGCGTTGGACGCCGACGAACTGCGCGCCCTGGAAGCCGAGTTGGACGGCATGAGCGAGGAAGAGCTCAGCGCCCTGCTGGCGGACTCCACCGGCGCCGGCGGTGGCGTCGGCGCCGAGCCGGCGTAGGCGGGCGGATGTCCCTCTTCCTGCTGGTGACGCACGGCAGCGACGGCGACGTGCTGCCCTTCGTGGCGGTGGGCGCCGCCCTCGCCGGGGCGGGGCACCGTGTGGTGCTGCTGACCCACGCGCCCTACCGGGACGCCGCCGTCGCGGCCGGTCTCGGCTTCCGGGCCATCGACGACGAGTCCGCCTTTGAGCGCACCCTGGCCGACACGCCCGGCCTGCTCGGCTCCGCCCCCGGCCGCCTCGGCTGGGAGGGCTTCTACCGGCGCAACGGCATGTTCGAGCAGATCGCCCGGGAGTGCGCGATGCTGCGGGAGCTGTACCGTCCCGGCGAGACGGTGCTCGTCGGCCGGCACACCTCCGGTGTGTCGGTGCGCTTCGTCGGCGAACTGCTCGGCGCCCCGGCCGCCTGGCTGGCACTGGCGCCGACCCAGGTGATGGCGGCGCCCGTGGCCGCCCACACCTACGGGACCGAACTGGTCGCCGGCTTCACCGAGGTGCGGGCCGGCCTGGGGCTGCCTCCCGTCGACGACTGGCGGCGCTGGTTCGACGCCTGCGACGCCGTGATCGGCCTGTGGCCGCGGTGGTTCGACGAGGCCGGGCCGCGCTCCCCGTACTGGGTGCGGCTGACGGGCTTCCCCCTCGCGGACACCGCGTCCCGGGCCCTCGGGGAGAGGGCCGGGGCGCAGGACGTCTCCGGGGAGGCCGGCGCCCCGCCGCCCGGTTCCGTCCTCGCCACCGGCGGAACCGGCCGGATGCTGCACCCCCGCTACTACCCGGCGCTCACCGAGGCCGCCGGGCTGACCGGCCTGCCCACCACCCTCGTGGTGCGCCACCGCGACCTGCTGCCGGACCGGCTGCCGCCCAACGTGCGCTGGCAGCCCGGGATCCGGTTCGCCGACGTGCTGCCGCGGGCCGCCGCGCTGGTCCATCACGGCGGCATCGGCACCTGTGCGCGGGCGCTGGCGGCCGGCTGCCCGCAGGTGGTCATGGCCGACGGCATCGACCGCCCGGACAACGCCGCCCGCCTCGCCCGCCGCGGCCTGGCCCGCGTGGCTCCCGCCGAGGGGTGGGGGCCCGGGGAACTGGCGGAGGCCATCGTCGCGGCGGCGGCCGACGAGGGGTACGGCGAGCGGGCCGCCGGTGTGGCGGCCGGCGCCGGTCATGCCGAGCGGGCGCCCGACGCCACGGTCGGCGACGGCACCCGGGAACGCGCGTCCGAGGTGCCGGTCCCCGCAGACGGAGCCGCCGTGGCCACCCGCACCCGTGACCAGCACCCCGTTACGGACGTCACCCTCCCAAAGGGCGGTGCGGTGGCCGCGGCCCGGCAACTGGCCGCGCTGGAACGGCCGGTGGCGGGCACCGTCGCCCGGCTGCGCACGCTGTCCGCACCGGACCGCGCCCGGCTGCACGCCCGGCTGCGCGCCGCCCGCGCCGCCGCGTCCCCCGACGGAGCGGCCCGGTGAAGATCCTGCTCGCCCAGAACCTCATCCACCTGCCCTCGCACGGCGGCGCGAACCGCTCCAACCGGCTGCTGATGGAGGAGCTGGCCCGCCGCGGTCACACCTGTCTCGTGGTCGGCCCGCTGACCGGCGCGCTCGCCACCGGCCCGGAGACCGGTCCGGACGCCGCCGTGGCGGCGCTGCGCGAACGCGGCGCCACCGTGCTGGACGACGGTCCCGACGCCGTCGTCTACCGGTACGGGGGCGTGGAGGTGCACGCCGTGCGCTCGCCCTGGCTGCTGCCGGGCCGGATCCGCGCCGCCGCCCGCGTCCTCGGCCCCGACGTCACCCTGACGCCCAGCGACGACCCGGGTCTGATGGTGCTCGGCGCGGCCCTCGCGGCCACTCCCGACCGCGTCGTCTACCTCGTGCACACCCTGCAGCAACTGCCGTTCGGGCCGGGGGCGTTCTACCCCAGCGCGGCCGGGACGGCGCTGGTGCGCCGGGCCGCCGCGGTGGTCGCGGTGAGCCGTGCCGCCCAGCGGTACGTCGCCGACCACGCGGGCCTCGACTCGGTGCTGATCCACCCGCACGTCTACGGGCCGGGGCCCTTCCCCGACCACGGCGCCGCCGGTGCCGACGGCCGCGCGGTCACGCTGATCAACCCGTGCGGCTACAAGGGCATCACGGTGCTGCTGGGTCTGGCCGACGCCCTGCCCGACGTGCCCTTCCTGGCCGTGCCGACGTGGGGCACGCAGCCCGCGGACCTGGAGCGGCTGCGCCGTCGCCGCAACATCGAACTGACCGCGCCCGTCGACGACATCGACGACGTCCTGAGCCGCACCTCGGTGCTGCTGATGCCCTCGCTGTGGGACGAGACCTTCGGCTACAGCGCGGTGGAGGCGCAGCTGCGGGGCATCCCCGTGCTGGCCTCCGCGGTCGGCGGACTCGCGGAGGCGGAGCTGGGCGTGGCCGGGACGCTGCCGGTGCGCCCGGTGACCGGGTACGCGGCGCGGGCCGGCCAGGCACGTCCGGAGCCGGTGATCCCGCCGCAGGACGTGACGCCCTGGCTGACGGCGCTGCGCACCCTGCTGGAGGACGAGACGGCGTACCGAGCCAGGTCGGGAGCCTCCCGGCGGGCGGCGCACGCCTTCGTCGCCGGGCTCGACCCGGGCGCGCCGGAACGCTTCCTGACCGCTCTGTCCACGGCCCGGCGAGCCGCTCCGGCCGTCCCCGGAGCCGTGTCGGGACCGGGAGCCGTGTCGGGACCGGGAGGTGTATCCGGACCGGGAACCGTGTCGGAAGCGGGTGCCGGACCACGGCCGGACCGGACCTCCGTCCCCACCGGCGACGCCGGCTCCTCGTCCGCGAGGGCGGCGGCGCTGCGCGCGCTGGCGGCCCGCCGGGCACGGACCGCGCCGCGGCCGGGGAAGCGGCCGGCGGACGGAGGAGCGCCCACCGGCTGACGGGCGGCCGTGATCTGCGCGCTTCCGGCCGCTCGCCCGCCCTGTCCTCGCCGCGGGCGGCAGCCCCACCACACGCCACGGCGAGGGCGTCCGCCCCGTCCGTCCCCGCCCGCCCGCGAGACGCCGCCCCGCGCCACACGCCGTCCGTCCGCGAACCGTCTCCGCCGCCGTCCCGTGGGCCGGCGGAACCGACACCGCACTCACCACCACATGGGGGAACCGATGAACGAGCCCGAAGACGACGATCTCGCCGCCCTGTTGCTGATCCGCCACTTCGAACAGGCGTTGCTGCGGCTGTTCGGGGAGGGCCGGATCGCCGGCACCACGCACACCTGCCTCGGGCAGGAGTACATCCCCGTCGCGCTCGCGCCGCTGCTGCGCCCCGACGACTTCGTGTTCAGCAACCACCGCGGCCACGGGCACTACCTCGCCCTCACCGCGGACGCCGAGGGGCTGCTCGCCGAGGTGATGGGGCGGGCCGGCGCGGTGTGCGGCGGGGTCGGCGGCAGCCAGCACCTGTACACCGGCCGGTTCCTGTCCACGGGCGTGCAGGGCGAGAGCCTGCCCGTGGCCGTCGGCGCCGCCCTGCACCGGCGGGACCTGGCGGCCGGCGGCCTCGCCCTGGCCTTCGTCGGCGACGGCACCTGGGGCGAGGGCGCGGTGTACGAGGCGCTCAACCTGGCGGCGCTGTGGCGGCTGCCCGTCGTCGTGGTCGTGGAGCACAACGGCATCGCCCAGTCCACGCCGACCGAGGCTCAGCTGGCCGGCACGATCCGGGGGCGGGCCGAGGCGTTCGGCATCGCCTACCACCACTCGGCCACGACCGATCCGGTCGTGCTGCGCGCCGAACTGGCGCCCCTGCTGGCGGCCGTGCGGGACGGCGCGGGTCCGCTGGTGGTCGAGCTGGACACGGTGCGGCTGGGACCGCACAGCAAGGGCGACGACACCCGGCCCATCGAGCGCATCGCCGAGCTGCACCGCCGGGACTGGTACCGCGGGTACGCGGAGGCGTTCCCGGAGCGGTTCCGGGAGGCCGACGCGCGGCTCGCCGCCACGGTGGCGCGGCTGGTGACCGAGGTCTCCGCACGTCCGCCGTCGGACGGCCAGGCCGCCGCCGTACCGCCGCCGCCAGCGCCCGTACCCTCGTCGCCGGCGACCGGACCGGCGGACGCCGCCGGCCCCGCGCCCCGTACGGCGGGACGGCCGGAGCGGATCGGCGAGCACCTCAACGACGCCCTGCACGCGCTGATGGCCGCCGATCCCGCCGTGCGGCTGCTCGGCGAGGACGTCACCGATCCCTACGGCGGGGCCTTCGGCGTCACCCGGGGACTGTCCACCCGGTTCGGGGAGCGGGTGCGGTCCACGCCCCTGAGCGAGGGAGCGATCGTCGGCGCCGGGGCCGGGCTGGCGCTGGCCGGCGGCAAGGCCGTGGTCGAGATCATGTTCGGCGACTTCGTGACGCTGGCCGTCGACCAGCTCGTCAACTTCGCCGCCAAGTCGGTCACCATGTACGGCCGCCGCGTCCCGGTGCCGCTGCTGGTCCGCTGCCCCGTCGGCGGGCGCCGCGGCTACGGCCCCACCCACAGCCAGAGCCCGCAGAAGCACCTGATGGGCGTGCCCGACCTCGACCTGTACGAGCTGAGCCCGTTCCACGACGCCGCCGCGCTGCTGGCCCACGCGCTCGGCACGGGGACGCCGTCGGTGCTCTTCGAGGACAAGATCCTCTACACCGCCCGCCGCTGGACCGGCGCGGTGGTGGACGACGTCTTCGGGTTCCGCGTCACCGACGCAGCGGACGGCGGTCCGGGCGTCGCCGTGGTCGAACCCGCCGGCTCCCCCGAGCCGGACGCGGTGCTGATCGCCCCCGGCGGCCTGGCGCACCGGGCGGTCGAGGCGGCCCGCGACCTGCTGCTGGAGGACGAGATCGGCGTACGGCTGCTGGTGCCGGCCCGGCTGTGGCCGGTCCAGGCCGACGAACTGGCGGCGCTGTGCGGGGCCGCGCCGGCCGTGTTCGTGCTGGAGGACGGCACGCCCGGCGCGGGCTGGGGCGCCGAAGTGGCCCACGGACTGCACACCCGCCTGTGGCACACGCTGCGCGGGCCCGTGGAGCTGCGGTGCGCGGCGGACCGGGTGATCCCGGCCGCGCCGCATCTGGAGGACGAGGTGTTCCTGAGCGCCGGGGACGTCCGGCGCGCCGTCGTGCGCCGGGTGACCGGTACGGCGGCGGGAGCCGGTGCACGACTGGAGGCGCACGTATGACCGGGGCCGCGGAAGTCCGCATGCCGAAGCTCAACAGCAACGACGCCGTTCATCTGCTGGCGGCGTGGGCCGTCGCGGACGGCGGCAGGGCCGTGGCCGGTGAGCCGCTGCTGGAGGTGGAGACCTCCAAGGCGCTCGAGGAGGTGGCCGCGCCGGCGGACGGACTGCTCGAACAGGTGGCGGAGCCGGGCCGGGAGTACCCGCCGGGCGCGCTCCTCGCCCGCCTGCACGCGGACGAGGAGGCGCTCGCCGCCGCCCGCGGCCGTACGGCCGCCGGCCCGGAGCCGGCCCGTGCCGCCGCCGGCGCCGGCGCGGCGGCGCCCGGTCTGGTCGTCACCCAGCCCGCGCGGGCCCTGCTGGCCGAACTGGGCATCCCCGAGTCGCGGGCACGGGAGCTGGGCGTGCCCGTCGTCCGCCGGGCCGACGTGGAGCGCCTCGCGGCGGGGATCGCGGGGACCGGGCGGCCCGGTGAGGACCACGCCGCGCCGGCAAGGTCCGCCCGGGCCGGCACAATTGACGGTCCGTCACCCAGCGTGCCCGCCCCCGCCGTGGCGGCCGACGCGGTCCCGGCCGACGACCCGCCCGGAACCGTCGTCACCCCCCTCACCCGCGTGCAGCGGGCCGTGGCCGCCACCGTCACCGTCTCGCACCGCACGGTGCCCGCCGCGTTCACCGTGGTGGAGGCGGACCTCACCGACGCGCTCGCCGCCGGGCGGGAGCTGAGCGCCGCCGCCGGCTCCCTCGTCGGACCGGCCGAGCTCACGCTCGCCGCCCTGGCCGCGCGGCGCGAGCACGACCCCGCCTGCTTCGCCTCGCTCACCCCTGACGGCACCGCCACCCGGCTGCTCCCCGGCGCCCACATCGGCGTCACCTTCGACGTGGGCGCGGGACTGTACGTGCCCGTCGTACGGGACGCCGACCGGGCCGGGCTCGGCGAGATCTCCCGCACGGTGATGAAGTTCCGCATGGCGGCACTGCGCGGCGCCTTCCGCGAGAGCGACCTGAACGGGGCCAACATCACCCTCACCCTCCACACCGAACCCGGCGTGGTCTTCGCCGTGCCGGTGGTCTTCCCCGGGCAGGCCTGCGCGCTGTCGCTCGCGGCGCCGCGAGCCGTGGCGGTCCCGGACGGCGCCGGCGGCTTCCGGGAGCGCAGCCTCGTGCAGCTCGGCGCCGCCTACGACCACCGCCTGGTGAACGGGCGGGACGTGACGGCACTGCTCACCGGAGTGCGCGACCTGCTCCAGGACCCGGCACGGCTCGAGGAGGCGACGGGATGAGCGACCAGGACACCGCAGCACCCGGGACCCGGCCCGCCACCGGGGCCGCGCCCGGCCCCGACACCGCAACTGGCACGGCAACCGCACCCGGCCCCGACACCGCACCCGGCCCCGAAACCACGTCCGGCCCCGAAACCACGCCCGCCGACACAACCCGGGCCGCCCCCGCCGACCCAACCCGGGCCGCCCCCGCCGACCCAACCCGGACCACCCCCGGCGCCCCGCCCGACCGCCGTGAGATGGCCCTCCGCCTCCTCGCCGCCCGCCGGCGCACCACCGCCCCCGGCGGTGCCACGGGGCTGCCCCGGGCGCCGAGGGACGGCCGTCCGCTGGTGTGCTCGGCCGAGCAGCGGCGGATCTGGCTGGCCGAACTCGTCGCCGGACCGGGCGCGGTCCCGCCGGTGACCGCCGGACTGGCGCTGGACGGGCCGCTCGACCCGGAGCGGCTCACCGCCGCGCTCGCCGCCGTCCTGGGCCGCCACCCGGTGCTGCGCGCCCGGTTCGCCGCCCGCACCGGCCCGGACGGCCGGCCGGACGCCGAACCGTGGCAGACCCTGCCCGCCGATCCGCCCACCGCGGCCGAGACGGCCGTCCTGGTCGAGACCCTGGACCTGACGCCGTTCCCGGAACCCGAACGGGAGGACATCGCCCGCGGCATGGCCGTGTCCGCCGCCGGACAGCCCTTCGACCCGGCCACGGGCCGACTGCTGCGGCTGACCGTCCTGCGCCTGGCGGCGGACCGGCACCGGCTCCTGCTGGCCTGCCACCACCTCGCCGCCGACGGCGCCTCCGTCGCGGTCCTGCTGGACGGGCTCGCCACCGCCTACCGGGACGGGCCGCACACCGTGCCGGCCGGCCCGGAGACCCCCGACTACGCGGACTACGCCCAGTGGTCCGGGGACCGGCTGGAACGGGTGCTGCCCGACCGGCTCGCCTACTGGCGCCACCAGCTCGCCGGCGCCCCGCCGCGGCTGCTGCCCGACCTCGCGCCCCCCTCCCGCCCCGTCCGGGCGGGAGGACGCAGCACCGCCACGGCCGTCGCCCGGGTCGACGCCGCCACGCTGGAGGCGCTGCGCGGGGCCGGCCGGGGAGCGCCCCTGACGGCGCACACCGCCCTGCTGACCGGCTACCTGATGCTGCTGGCGCGTGCCGCCCGCACCGCCGAGGCGACCGTCGGCGTGGTCTCCGGAGGCCGCCCGCACCCGGAACTCGCCACCACCGTCGGCTGCTTCACCGACCTGCTGCCATTGCGGGTCAAGCTCCACGGCGACCCCGGCTTCCGGACCCTGGCGCACCGCGTCCGCGACGCGCTCGCCGCCGCGCTGACGCACGCGGCGCCCTTCGACCGGATCGTCTCCGCGGTCGCGCCGCGCCGCGCTCCGGGCGTGCACCCGCTGTTCCAGGCGCTGTTCGTGGAACGGGAGGAGGGCGCCCGCGCGGCCACGGGCGGGGCCGGGAGCGGCTGGGGCCCCGGACTGGCCTCCCGCCCATGGGGCCAGGAGGTCGACGGCACCGCGTACGACCTCACCCTGGCCGCGACCACCGGTCCGGGCGGCGCCGAACTGGTGCTGACCTACCCGCGCGACCGGTTCGCCCCCGGGGCCGCCGGCGCCTTCACGGCCGAACTGGCCGATCTGCTGCGCCTGTCGGCGGAGAATCCGGACGCTCCCGTGAGCCGGCTGCGCACCCCGGAGGCGTGGCGGCCCGCCCCGGCCCCCGACGGCGCCCCGTCCGAGTCCCGGCCGGCCCCCGGCCCCAACCCCCTCGGCGCGGAGGCCGCCGCCGACGCGGAGGACCGCGCCGTGGACGGCGCCCACGCGCCGTCGCGGGCCGCCGGGACCGCGTCCGTCACCGAGGCGGTGTGCGCGCTGTGGGCCGAGGTGCTGGGCCGCCCCGGCATCGGCCCGGACGACGACCTGTTCGCGCTCGGCGGCGACTCCCTCGCCGTCGTACGGATCGCCGCCCGGACCGAGGACCGCTTCGGCGTGCCGGTGCCCGCCGTCCTGTTCTTCGAGACTCCCACCCCGGCCGCGTTCGGCGCGGCCCTCGCCCGGCTCGTCGAGGAGCACCGCCATGGCTGACCGCGAGTACCCGCTGACCCCGGTGCAGGAGCGGATGTGGTTCCTGCACCGGCTCGACCCCGACGACACCTCGGAGAACCTGACCACCGTCCGCCTGCTGCGCGGCCCCCTCGACGCGAGCGCGCTGGAGCGCGCCCTCGCCGCCGCGGCGGCCCGCCACGAGCCGCTGCGCGCCTGCGTCACCGACACGGACGGAACACCCGTGCAGCGCGTCACCGCGACCGGCCCCGTCCTGGTCCGGCACGACCTGCGCGGCACGCCCGAGGCCCGCCGGGAGGCCGTACGGCGTGCGGAACTGCGCGGCGCCGAGCCCTACCGGCTGGACCGCGCACCGCTGTTCCGCGCCGAGCTGTACCGGGTGGCCGACGACGAGCACGTCCTGCTGCTCGGCGCCCACCATCTGGTCTCCGACGGCTGGTCCATCCAGCTGCTGCTGCGCGAACTGGC
Source organism: Streptomyces sp. NPDC046379 (assembly GCF_055587785.1). Lineage (NCBI taxonomy): Bacteria > Bacillati > Actinomycetota > Actinomycetes > Kitasatosporales > Streptomycetaceae > Streptomyces > Streptomyces sp. NPDC046379. The sequence goes on along the minus strand of NZ_JBVJFP010000014.1, from coordinate 123,464 downwards.
CCACTGCTACGCCGCGTTCGCCGCCGGAGGCGAGCCGGAACTCCGCCCGCTCACGGCCGGCTACGGCGATCACGTCATGTGGCGGCGCTCCCGGCTGGCCGGTCCCGAGGCGGACCGCGCCCTCGCCCACTGGACGGCCGAACTGGCCGAGCCGCCCGGCCCGGGACTGCCCCCCGGCTCACCCGTCCCGCCCGGCGCGACGGAGCCCGGACCGTCCGCCCCGGCCCGCGCACGGGTGGACGCCGCGACCGCGGACGCCGTCGCCGCACTGGCGGGGCGGCACGGCTGCACGCCCTTCATGGCGTGGCTGGCCCTGTTCCAGATCCTCGTCGGACGGCACACCGGGCAGGAGGACGTCGTCGTCGGCACGGCCTTCGCGGGCCGTGAGCGCGCCGAGGACGAGGAACTGGTCGGCTGCTTCACCGCCGTACTGCCGCTGCGCGCCGACCTCGGCGGCGAGGTGACGTTCGCCGGGCTGCTGTCGCGCACCCGGCGCACGGTCACCGGCGCGCTCACCCATCCGCACGTTCCGTACGAGAAGCTGCTCGGCACGCTCGGGTCCGCGCGCGGGGCCGGTCAGCCGCGGCTGTTCCGCTCCTGGTTCAACCTGCACACCGAGAGCGCGGCGTCCGCAACCGGCGACGGCGGCGAGGAGTTCGGGGCGGGGACCGGGCTGCGCATCGAGCCGCTGCGCACCGACCCGCCGCCGACGCCGTTCGACCTGTCCCTGGACGCCTGGCCCGCACCGGACGGCATCGACCTGGTCCTCATGCACAACCCCGCGCTGCTCGCCCCCGGGGCCGCCCAGGCGCTCCTGGACCGGCTGCCGCTGCTGGCCCGTGCCGCGGCCGCCGACCCGGACACGCCCGTGGACCGGCTGCCGCTGCTCGCCCCGGACGAGACCGGCGCCCTGCTGCGCGGACCGGACGTCCCCGGCACGGCCGCCGGGGAGACCGTGGTGACCTGGCTGCTGCGTCAGGCCGCCGCCACGCCCGACGCCCCGGCCCTGGAGGACGAGTCGGCGGGCCTGGTGCTCGGTTACGGCGACCTGCTCGCCGCCGCCGACCGGGTCGCCCGGCAGCTGCGCGCCGCCGGGGCGCTACCGGGCACCCCGGTCGGCCTGGCCGGGGCCCGGTCGGCCCAGACCGTGACCGGAATGCTGGGCATCCTGCTGGCGGGCTGCGCCTACCTGCCGCTGGACCCCGGCCTGCCCGAGCCCCGGCTTGCCGCCATGCTGCGACAGGCCGGCGCGACGGCGGTACTGGCGGGCGCGGGGAGCCGTACGGTCCCGGGCGGCCCGCCCACCGTGGAACTGCCCTCCCTCACCGCGGCCGCGGACCGGGCGGACGAGCCCGCACCCGAGCGGCCCGCCGCCCCCGCGCCCACCGACCCCGCCTACGTGCTGTACACCTCCGGCTCCACCGGCGAGCCCAAGGCGGTCGTGGTGCCGCACCGGGCGCTGGCCGTGCGGGTCGGCTGGATGCGCGAGGCCTACCGGCTGGGGCCGGGGGAGCGCGTGCTCCAGTTCGCCTCGCTCGGTTTCGACACGCATGTCGAGGAGATCTTCCCGGCGCTGTGCTCCGGCGCGACGGTGGTCCTGCTGCCCGTGCCGTCCGCCGAACTGCCGGACTGGCTGGCCGGACCCTCCGGCGACCGTGTCACCGTGCTCGACCTGCCCACCGCCTACTGGCAGGAACTCGTCGCGGCCGGCGACCGCGTCGTCTGGCCCTCCGCGCTCCGGGCGGTCGTGCTCGGCGGCGACCAGGTGCACTCCCGGGCGGTCGCCGCCTGGCGGGAGCGCTTCGGCGACCGCGTCGAACTGTGGAACACCTACGGCCCCACCGAGGCCGCCGTCATCGCCACCGCCGCCCGCCTCGGCCCCGACGACGCCCTCGTACGGCCCGGCATCGGCCGACCGATCGCCGCGACCGGCGCCTATGTGCTCGACCCGGCCCGCAGACCGGTACCCCCCGGCGTGCCCGGCGAACTGTGGCTCTCCGGCGACGGGCTGGCCGACGGATACGCCGGCAGCCCGGAACTGACGGCCCGTCGATTCACCGAGGACCCGTTCGGCCCGCCCGGCGCCCGCATGTACCGCACCGGCGACCTGGCCCGCCAACGGCCCGACGGCGCACTGGAGTTCCTCGGCCGCACGGACCGTCAGCTCAAGGTGCGCGGCCACCGGGTGGAACCCGCCGAGGTGGAGGCCGCCCTGCTCGGCCACCCGGCGGTCGCCGAGGCGGTCGCCGGACTGTACGACGACGCGGGCCGGCAGAGCCTCGCCGCCTGGATCGTGCCGCGCCCCGGCGCCGAACCGGAAGCGGCGCAGCTCCTGCACCACCTGGGCGGCCTGCTGCCCGGCCACCTCGTGCCCAGCGCCGTCGTCGTGCTCGCCCGGATGCCGCTGACCTCGCGCGGCAAGATCGACCGCGCCGCGCTGCCCGCGCCCGGCGCCGCCGGCCAGGCCGCCGGGCGCACCGGTTCCGGTACCGCGCCCCGCACCGAGGCCGAACAATTGGTGGCCGAGGTGTGGGAGGAGGTGCTCGCAGTACGGGGGATCGGCGCCGACGACGACTTCTTCGCCCTCGGCGGGCACTCCCTGCTGGCCCTGCGCGCCGTGGCCCGGCTGCGCGCCGCCCTCGGCGTCGACGTCCCGGTGCGCACCCTGTTCACCGCGCCCACCGTGGCGCAGACCGCCGTGGCCGTGGAGGACCTGCTGCTCGCGGACATCGCCGCGCTGAGCGACGCCGAGGTCGAAGAGATGATCAAGGAAGGGGATCCGGCCGTATGAGCATCGTCGACGACAGACCGCAGCCGGAGGACCGCCACGACGCCCGCGGCACGTCCGCCGCCCGCGCCGAACTGCTGGCCCGGAGACTGCGCCGGGCCCGCACCGCCGCCCCGGCGCTCACCGTGCCCCGGCGTCCCGAGGGCGCCGAACCGCCGCTGTCCTTCGCCCAGGAACGCCTGTGGTTCATGGACCGCTTCGTCCCGGACACCACCGCCTACACCGTGCCGCAGGCGGTCCGGCTGCGCGGGCCGCTGCAACCGGAGCGGCTGGAGCGCGCGCTGCGGCGGGTGGTGGCCCGCCACGAGAGCCTGCGGATGCGTTTCCCGTCCGACGCCGACGGCCGCCCCCGCGTCGAGGTCACCGCGGACGGCGGCGTCCGCCTGAACGTCCGCACCACACCCCCCGAGGCCGACCCCGCCCGGCGCGAGGCCCTTCTCGCCCGCTGGATCGACGAGGAGATCTCCCGCCCCTTCGACCTGGCCACCGGCCCCGTGCTGCACGCCGCGCTGCTGCGCGCCGCACCGGACGAGCACGTGCTCGTCCTCGTCCACCACCACATCGTCTCCGACGGCTGGTCCAGCGAACTGTTCCTGCGCGAACTCCTCGCCGCCTGCGCCGACGACGCCCCCGAACCGCAGGCCGACCCCGAACCGGCCGTCCGCTACGGCGACTTCGCCGCCTGGCAGCGGGAACGCTACCGGGGCGAGGTGCGGCAGGCCGACCTGGACCACTGGCGCGCCCGGCTGGCCGGGGTACCACCCCTGGACCTGCCCGCCGACCTGCCCCGCCCCGCCGAGCCCACCTTCCGCGGCGCCGGGCAGGGCATCGCCCTCGACGCCGAACTCTCCCGCGCGGTGCTCGACCTCGGGGCCGCGCACGGCGCCACCCCGTACATGACCCTGCTCGCCGCCTACCAGGCCCTGCTGGGCCGCTGGTCGGGCCAGGACGACTTCGCCGTCGGATCCACCGTCGCCGGTCGCACCCTGCCCGAACTGGAGCCGCTGGTCGGCCTGTTCGCCAACGTCCTGGCCCTGCGGGCCGATCTGTCCGAAGACCCCGACTTCGTCACCCTGCTGGGCCGGGTCAGGGACGGCTTCCTCGCCGACCTGGCCCACCAGGAGATGCCGTTCGAACAGCTCGTGGGCGAGCTGGCACTGCCCCGCGACCCCAGCCGCACCCCCGTCTTCCAGACCGCCTTCACACTGCTCAACTACGAGCGCGCCGAGCACGATCGTGCGGGGCGCGCCCGCGCCGAGCACGACCGGACCGAGCACGGCCGCAGCACGCACGACAGGACCGCCGGGCCCGGCGCGGACGCGCCCGAGGTGGCCCACCAGCCGTTCGAGATCCGCGCCACCCGCTTCGACCTGGAGCTGTATCTGCGCCAGACCCCCGACGGGCTGCACGGCTTCTTCACCTACAGCACCGACCTGTTCTCGCCCGCCACCGCGGCCCGGCTGCCGGTGCTGTTCGAGCGGCTGCTGCGGCAGGCGGTGCGCCACCCCGACGTGCCGCTGTCCCGGCTCGACCTGCTGGACGAGGCGGAGCGCGAGACCGTGCTGCGCACCTGGAACGACGTCCCGCAGGAGGTGCCGGGCCCGCACACCCTGCACGGCCGCTTCGAGGAGCGCGCCGCCCGCACCCCCGGCCAGGTCTGCCTGGTCGTCGACGGCCCCGCCGGACCGGACGGCCGGCCCCGCACCGAGGAGCTGACGTACCGCGAACTCGACCGCCGCGCCACCGCGTTGGCCGGCCGGCTGCGCGGCGCGGGCGTCGGACCCGGCACCGTCGTCGCCGTCTGCGCGGAGCGCTCCGCCGCGCTCGTCGCCGCGCTGCTCGGCGTGCTCAAGGCGGGCGGCGCCTATCTGCCGCTGGACCCCGACAACCCGGCCGAACGGCTGGCCGGCCTGCTCGCCGACGCGGCGCCCCCGGTGCTGCTCGCGGCCGACGCCGTCCACGGCCGGCTGCCGCAGCCGCCCGAGGGCACCCGCGTCCTGTCCCTGGACGACCCCGAACTGTGGCGCCCGGACCCCGCCGCCCCGCCCGCGCCGCACATCGCCCCCGACGACCCCGCCTACGTCATCTTCACCTCCGGCTCCACCGGCCGCCCCAAGGGAGTGATCTGCACCCACCGCGGCATCCACAACCGGCTCGACTGGATGCAGCGCGCCCACCCGCTGCACGCCGACGACGCCGTGCTCCAGAAGACGCCGACCGGCTTCGACGTCTCTGTGTGGGAACTGTTCTGGCCGCTGCGCGAGGGCGCCCGGCTGGTCATGGCCCGCCCCGGCGGCCACCGCGACGGCGGCTACCTGCGCGACGCCGTACGCCGGCACGCCGTCACCACCGTCCACTTCGTGCCGTCCGTGCTGGCCGTCTTCCTCGCCGAGGACGGCGTCGAGCGGTGCACCACGCTGCGCCGGGTGATCTGCAGCGGCGAGGAACTCCCCGCCGACCTCGCCCGCCGCTTCCTCGACCGCTTCCGCTCCTGCGAACTGCACAACCTCTACGGCCCCACCGAGGCCTCCGTGGACTGCACCGCCTGGCCCTGCACCCGCGAGTCGCTCGCCGGCGCGCACCGCGTGCCCATCGGGCGCCCCGTGCAGAACATGCGGATGTACGTCCTCGACCGCAACCGCCGGCCCGTGCCCGTCGGCATGCCCGGCGAGCTGTACATCGCCGGCCCCGGCGTGGCCCTCGGCTACCTCAACCGGCCCGACCTGACCGCGCAGCGCTTCGTCCCCGACCCGTGGGGCGAGCCCGGCGCCCGCATGTACGCCAGCGGCGACCTCGCCCGGCACCGGCCGGACGGCGCCCTCGAATACCTCGGCCGCACCGACGACCAGGTCAAGCTGCACGGGCTGCGCATCGAACCCGGCGAGATCGAGGCCGCCCTGCGCGCCCTGCCCGGCGTCGGCGCGGCGGCGGTGGTGGTGCGCGAGGACCGCCCCGGCGACCGGCGCCTGGTCGCCTACCTGGTGCCCGGAGCACCCGGCGACCCGGCCGAAGCACCCGGCGACGCCCCGGAACCCGGCCGGTCGGACGACGTCCTGGAAGACGGTCCGGACGGCATGGCCGCCGACCCGGGTTCGCTGCGCCAGGCGCTGCGCCGCACCCTGCCCGACTCCATGCTCCCCTCCGCCTACGTCGTCCTGGACGCCCTGCCCATCGGCCCCCACGGCAAGCTCGACCGGCGGGCGCTGCCCGCGCCGGTGCGGGGCGCCGGGGGCGGCGGCGGGGCGCCGGCCACCGACGCCGAACGCGCCGTCGCCGAGGTGTGGGCCCGGATCCTCGACGTACCCCTGCCGGACCGCGACGACGACTTCTTCGCCCTCGGCGGGCACTCCCTGCTCGCCATCCGGATCATCGCCGCGCTGCGCCGGGCCCTGCCCGAGGCGGCCGGGGTCACCCTGATGGACCTCTTCCGGCATCCCACGGTCCGCGGCCTGGCCGCCCACCTCACCACGCCGGAGGCCGAGCGCGGCCCCGCCCGGGTGCTGCACGAACTGACGCCCACCCCGCCGCCGGGCCGCACACCGGAGCTGACCGTGGTGGCGGTGCCGTACGGCGGCGGCAGCGCCGTCGTCTACCGGCCGCTCGCCGAGGCGCTGCCGCCCGGCCACGCCCTGTTCGCCCTGGCGGGCACCGGCGAGGAGATGGGACTCCAGGGCCGCCGCACCGCCCTCCCGGAACTGGTGGACGCGGCCGTCGCCGAGATCCTGGAACGCGTGCACGGCCCGCTCGTCCTCTACGGCCACTGCGGGGTCGGCGGCGCCCTGGTGATCGCCCTCGCCCTCGCCCTGGAGGCGGCCGGCCGGCCGGTGGAGGCCGTCTACGCCGGCGGCATCTTCCCCTTCGCCCGGCCCCGCGGTCCCGTGGTGCGGATGCTCGACAGGCTGGAACGATTCGGCAGCGACCGCCGCTACCGGGACTGGCTGATCTCGATCGGCCTGAGCATGGACGACGTCGAACCGGCGCAGGCCCGCCGCATGGTGCGCGACATGCGCGCCGACAACCGGGACGCCGAGGAATACTTCACCGCGCTGCTCCAGGACCGGGTGGAACCGCTGTCGGCGCCGGTGATCTCGGTGGTCGGCGAACGCGACGACATCACCCTGTACCACGAGGAACGGTTCCGCGAGTGGCACTTCGTCACCCGCACCAGCGCCCTCGTGGTGCTGGACGAGGCGGGGCACTACTTCCTGAACTTCCGCGCGCCCGAACTGGCGGACATCATCACCGGCGTCCACCCGGCCCTGACCGCGCCGGCGGACGCGGGCCCGCCGCAGGCGCAGGCCGGCACACCGCGGCCGACCGCCCCCGCCGCACCGCGGCCGCAGGCGCGGACGTGGCGACTGGCGGACGTGTCCCACGGCGAGGAGCCGCTGTCCGGCGGCGGGCCCGGTGAGGAGGGCGGCTCGCATCCCGGTGGGCGGACGCCGTCGCCGTCCCCCGGCCCTCGCCGGCGACGGGACCGCCGTCCGCCCGAACCCGCGATGCCCCGCTTCCTCGCCGTCGCCGCCGGGCAGCTCGTCTCCATGGCCGGCACCGCCATGACCGAGTTCGCGCTGCCGCTGTGGGTGTTCCTCGGCAGCGGTTCGCTGCTCGAGCTCGGCCTGCTGTCCTCCCTGGCGCTGGTGCCGGGCCTGCTCGTGGCCCCGCTGGCCGGAGCCGTGGCCGACCGGTTCAGCCGACGACGCGTCATGATCGCCGCGGACGTCGCCGCCCTGCTGATCCAGGGCCTGATGCTGACGCTGCTGCTGGCCGGGGCGTTCACCGAGGCCGTCCTGTACCCGCTGATGACCCTGCTGTCCGTGGCGCTGACCTTCCAGCGCATCTCCTGGGCCTCGGCCGTCCCGCAGCTCGCGCCCAAGCAGTACCTCGGCCACGCCAACGGCCTGGTGCAGGCCGGCGCCGGGGCGGTCCAGTTCGCCGTCCCCCTGCTCGCCACCGCCGTGCTGGCGACCGTGGGACTGCGCGGCATCCTCATCATCGACGTGTGCAGCTACGCCGTCGCCATCGCCGTCACCGCCTCCTTGCGGTTCCCGGCCCGGCTGGGCTGGCGGCGCCGCGAGGGCGTCGGCGAGGAGATCCGGGCCGGCTTCCGACTGGCGATGAGCACGCCCGGCTTCCGGGCCATGCTGCTGTTCTTCGCCGTGACGAACCTGCTGCTGGGGCCGCTGCTCATCTTCTTCCAGCCGCTGGTCCTCGGCTTCACGGGCCTGGGCGAGGTGGCCCGGGTATCGCTCGCGGGCGGGGTGGGCATCGCCGCGGGCGGCGCCCTGATGGCGGTCTGGGGCGGGCCGAAACAGCGCAGGATGACCGGCGTCCTGCTGGCCTTCCTCGTCCTGGCCGCCTGCTGCGCGGTCACCGGACTGCGCCCGTCGCTGCCGCTGGTGGCCGCGGGGGTGTTCGGCCTGTTCGCCGGACTGACCGTGATGAACGCGATCTACGCCACGATCATCCAGGTCAAGGTGCCCGCCCGCTTCCACGGCCGGATCTTCGCGGTCAACACGGTGTTCGCCTGGTGCACCATGCCGGTGGGCTTCCTGCTGCTCGGTCCCGGCGCCGCCGCGCTGCTCGGGCCCGCGATGGAACCGGACGGGGCACTGGCCGGCACCGCGGGCCGGATCCTGGGCACGGGGGAGGGCCGCGGACTGGGCCTGATGTACGTGCTGTTCGGCCTGGCGCTCGTGCTCGTGGTCCTCTGCGCCCGGCGGATTCCGGCGCTGGCCCGCTTCGACGCCGAGGTGCCGGACGCCAGGCCGGACGACCTGGTCGGCCTCCAGGCCCTGCGCGCCCGCCGGCTGCCGGACCCGTCGCTCGACGGTCCCCCGGGCGCGGACGGACATGCGGCCACGGACGGTCCCCCGGCCACGGGCGGACGCGACGCGGTACCGGTCAGCGCGTCCGCGCGGCACACGGGAGGCTGACGGACGGACAGGCGGCGGGGGGAACGGGCCGGTGGCGGGGGAGCGACCGGTGGCGAGGCGAGCGGACCCGGCGCGACGGGTTCCGCGCACTCGCCGCCGGTCCGCCCCTAGCGAGAACCGCCCTCCGGCTTCCGCCGCAGCAGATAGGTGTCCATGATCCACCCCTTCCGCTCCCGTGCCTCCGCGCGCACCCGCTCGATCCGGGGCGCCGCCTCGGCTATCGGACCCGAGACGAGGATCTCGTCCGGCGTGCCGATGTAGGCGCCCCAGTAGATGTCGATGTCCTGGTCGGCGTACCGCAGGAAGGTCTGGTGGGCGTCGAGCATCACCACCACGTCGTCCACCCCCTCCGGGAAACCCTCCGCGAGCCGCCGTCCCGTGGTGATCTGCACCGGCCGGGCGACCCGGTTCAGCCCCGTGCGATGACGGGCGACCAGCGCGGAGACACTGCTGATGCCGGGGACCACGTCGTACGTGAAGTCCACCCTGCCGCGCCCGCGGACCTCCTCCAGGATGCCGAGCGTGCTGTCGTACAGCGCGGGGTCGCCCCACACCAGGAACGCGCCGCGCTCCTGTTCGCCCAGTTCCTCGACGATCAGCCGCTCGTAGATGTCGGCGCGGGCGCTGCGCCAGTCGCCGACCGCCGGCGAGTAGGCAGCGCCGCCCGCCGAACGGTCGCGCTCCGGGTCGCGCGCCTCGACCACCCGGTACGTCCCCCCGGGTATGTGCGCGTCGAGCATGTCCCGGCGCAACCGGGTGAGGTCCGACTTGACCTCGCCCTTGTCCAGCAGGAAGAACACGTCCGTGTCCCGCAGCGCCCGGACCGCCTGGAGGGTCAGCTGCTCGGGGTCGCCCGCGCCGATACCGATGACATGAATCTTTCGCACGCCCAGAGTCTGCCGCACCCCACCGACAGTGCCTCCACCGCCCGGACGATCACGCTCCGAGCAGCCGCGGCGCGTGCTCCCGCGCGTCCACCGCACGCCCCTCGCCCTCCACGACGCCCGCCAGGTCGCGGGCCCAGCAGCCCAGCCCCGCGAGATCCAGCCCGTACGGCCGCCCCCGCCCGGTGACGTCCGCCCACTCCTCGACCGCGCCCGCCCCGCGCCGCAGCAGCCGCGCCCCGCCGGTGACGTTGCCGCGTGCCGCGTGGGTGAGCCCGACGGCGAGCTGGGCGAGGCCGCGCCACAGGCCCCGCTCCTCGGCCGGCCCCGACTTCCAGGCGTCCTCGAACACCTCGTGCGCGTGGAACGGCTTCCCGGCGTCCAGCAGCGTCTGCGCCTCGGCGACGGTGTCCTCCGGCGTCCGTGCGACCCCCTCGGGCTGCCGCTCCACCCCGTCGGCCCCGTACGGCAGCGGCCGCCCGAGCCCGTCCCGGGGCCGCGCGCTGCGCGCCCGCCCTTCGTCGTCCCGGTCCCGTGCGCCGCCGAGTCCTTCCGATCCACCCATGCCCCCGATTGTCCCGCCCGGCCACGGCTTCGGCTCCACGGGGGAGGTGCGGTAAAGTTCTGTCCGCGCGTCCCCGTGATCGCACGGGCGGCGCGCATCGGGACGTGGCGCAGCTTGGTAGCGCACTTGACTGGGGGTCAAGGGGTCGCAGGTTCAAATCCTGTCGTCCCGACTTGTGAGAGTCGCAGATCAGGGCCGGTTTCGGAGTCGTCCGGGATCGGCCCCGTCGTACGCGCCCACGGCTACAGATGCGGGTCGTCCGCGGGGCCGGCCGTCTCCACGGCGACGGCTCGGGCGCGGACCACATACGGCCGGGAGAAGACGGTGACCGCGACGGAGATCGCGGCCACGGCGCTGATGGCCGTGCCGGGGGTCAGGTGCTGGGCGGCGCCGCCCGCGAGCGCGGCTCCGAGGCCCTGCCATGTCATCCGGCCCGCCGATTCGACTCCCTGGACCTGGCCACGGACCGGGTCGGGGGTCAGCTCGAGAAGCTGCTCCTGGAGTGGGAGGGTGGCGGCGAACCCGGCGCCGGCGACGAACACCGCGGCTGCCGCCAGTGGCGCGGGCGGGTGGAGGGCGAACAGCAGGTAGGGGATCGCGAGCAGCAGTCGCAGGGCGAACGCGTGGCGGCGTCGCTGCTCGGCGGTGAGCAGCCGTCCGACGACCAGGTCACCGAGGAGCATGCCTGCCGATCCCGCGGCCAGGAAGGCGCCGGCCTGGTCGGGGGCGTAGGAGATGAACAGGGCCTCGCAGCCGACGATCAGGCCGTTGGGGACCCACAGGTTCAGCAGCAGGGCGCGTTGGCCGGAGTGGGAGAAGAGCGCGACGTTCGTCGTCCAGGTCCGGCGCAGTCCGGGGCGACGGGCCGGACGGATCGAGTGCTCCCGGACGGTCACCGCCACGACGGTCGATCCGGCGCCGGTCAGGGCTGCCGCGGCGACGAAGATCTCCTGTGGGCTCATGTACCGCAGCAGGACGGCTCCGACGGCGTAGCCGAGGACGGCCGTGCCGCCCGAGGTGATGTTCATCAGCGAACGCGCCAGTGCGTACGCGGAGGCCGGCACCACCTCGGCGATCAGTCCCATCCGTGTTCCGGTCGCCAGGGACTGGAAGAAGCCCGGCACGAGGAGCAGACCGAACCGCGCGGCGAGCGGCAGCCCCGGAACCGCCTGTGCGGCGACACCCACGAGCGAGAGGCACTGGAGCGCGACGAGGGTCCGGCGCGGGCGGCTTCCGTCGGCGACCGACATCAGTGTCAGCGCACCGAGTACCGTCGCGAACGCGGCGCCGTACATGCTCACGGCCGTCAGGAACGGCGACCGGGTCTCACGGCCGACCAGCGTGCCGAGCGCGAAGCCGGACAAGGTGCTCGCGGTGACCGTCAGGATCAAACTGGCGTACAGACCGGCGAATTCATGGTTGCGGAGCAGGTCGCGGTAGGTGGTGGCGGGGTGTGCGCTGGACGCGGAGGTGTGGGAGGGCATGAAAAAAGCCTCCGGACGCACCCGTTGGGGCGCCGAAGGCCGACGCGGTCATTGTAGCGGTCGGCCCGGACCCCCCGGTGGCCGCGGCGTGTGTCGGCGGCCCTGGGTCCGGTCCGGTCCGATCCGCATCGGCTGAGCGGCCGGTGCGGGGCGGATCACGGCCTCCCCTGTCCCGCCACCGCCGTCGCGCACCTGCCCGGCCCCGCGGACGACGCGGGGCCGGGCGTGGACGCGGTGCGCCGCAGGAGGAACGGATACGGCACTGCCTGCGAGGCGCCGGTGCCCAGGGCTGCGACGACCGGCGTCACATGAGCGTCTCCTCGGCCCCTCGCCCCGTCGTCGTGAGCACCGCGCGGAAGGGCACCGCGACGAGCAGCGCCGCGGCGACGAGGGCGCCGCTCGCCCACAGGGGACCGAGGCTCCCGGCCGGAGTGTCGAGCGTGGACGCGGCGACGAGGGGGCCGACGGCGGCGCCGACGTTGAGTGCCGCCGTCGCGTACGAGCCTGCCATGGTGGGTGCGCCCGCCGCCTCGTAGAGGACCCGTGTGATCAGGGTGCTGCCGAGCGCGAACGACAGCGCGCCCTGTACGAACACCAGGGTGAACAGGGCCGGCGGTGCGTCGGCCAGCAGTGCCAGGGCGGGCCAGCCGGCGAGCAGGAGCGGGCCGCCGGCCGCGATCACCGGACCGGGACGCCGGTCGGACAGCCGGCCGGCGACGGTGACGCCGGTGAGGGATCCGGCGCCGAAGAGGACCAGGACGACGGAGATCCACCACTCGTCCAGCCCGGCGTCGTCGGTCACGACGGGGGCCAGGAAGGTGAAGCTCGCGAACGTCGCCGCGTTCACCAGCGCGCCGAGCGCCATGACCTGGAGCAGTCTCGGGCCGGCGAGCCGGGCGAGCTCCGCCCGCAAGGTCGGTCCTGTGGTCGTCCCCTCCTGGGCCGGTCCGGCCGCGATCCCCTTCAGGATGCCGAGCGCCGCGGGCAGGCAGAGGGCGGCGACCACCCAGAACGTGGCCCGCCAGCCGAGCAGCGTGCCGAGGACCGAGCCGCCGGGGACACCGGCGATGGTGGCCGCCGTCGTGCCGGACAGCAGTACGGCCAGCGCGCGCCCCTTCCTGTCGGGCGGGACCAGTGCGGCGGCCGCCGTCAGGGCGACGGCGAGGAACCCGGCGTTGGCGAGCGCGGCGACGATCCGGGCGGCGAACAGCACGGGGAAGCTCGTGGTGAGGGCGCCCACGGCGTGCGCCGCCGCGAACGTGACGACGAATCCGAGCAGGCCGGTGCGCCTGGGCCAGCCGCGGGCGAGCGCGGCTGCCAAGGGTGCGCCGACGATCATGCCGAGCGCGAAGGCCGGGGTGAGCATGCCTGCCGTGCCGACCGTGACGTCGAGATCCGAGGCGATGTCCGGCAGGAGGCCGGCGAGCATGAACTCCGAGGTGCCCATGGCGAAGACGGCCATGGCGAGCAGGTACAGCGGGAGAGGCATCGAGTGGCTCCGGGGCGAGGAGAAACGCGGGAAGGGCGTCTCGTCACCGCGGTCGGCCCCGCGGGCGCACTTGCGCGGCCCCGCGACACGGCGGGGCGGCAACGCCGAAACTTCAGTGGCTCAGGGGGCTGACGGCGCGTGACCGAAAGCCCCCGCCCTGTCCGACTCGGGGCTCGACATGGCCGGCACGCTACCCGAACCGGCGCCCGTGCCGCGACGGCCGGTGGCCGGATCGCGCCTGTGCTCGGTCGATCGGGCGGGGGCTCGGAGGCCCTGAAACGCCGTATTTCGTGTTTGTTTCTGAGTGTATTTGTTGAGCTTTTGTCACGTCCCGCTGATTGACGTGGTCCGGACAATGAACCTACTTTCCATGGAAAGCGCTTGCCGTGTAATGAGGCGCATCCATCGCGAAACAGCGAAAGGGGCATTCATGGCACTCATCCCGTCATCCCCACCGCGGTTATCCCGCAGAAGGCCCGTCCGGCGCGCCGCCACCGCGTTCGCCGCCGTCGCCGCACTGGCCGGCGCGCTGCTCGGGGCCGGGCCCGCCCCGGTCGCGGCCGCCGGGCCCGCGCCCGGCGCCCTCGCCGTGGCGGACGGGTTCGCCGGGGTCGGCGCCCTCGGGCAGAACGGCACCACGGGCGGTGCCGGCGGAGCGGTCGTCACCGCCACGACCGCCGCCCGGTTCCTGGACTACATCTCCCGCCCGGAACCTCTGATCGTGCAGGTCAGCGGCACCATCACGCTCCCCGTCGGCACCTCCGACGGCATGCACCCCGTGGCCTCCGACAAGACCGTCATCGGTCTGGGCGCCGACGCACGGCTCACCGGCGGCGGGCTCACCATCGGCCTCCCGGTGGACGACCGGGTCACCTCGCCGCCCGCCAACGCCGTGCACAACATCATCATCCGCAATCTGTCGATCGACGGAGCCACGGACGACCTGATCAATATCCAGATGTTCTCCCACCACATCTGGATCGACCACAACGACTTCTCCAACGGCGACGACGGCGCCGTCGACATCAAGCGCGGCTCGGATTTCGTCACCGTGTCGTGGAACCGCTTTCACGACCATGACAAGACCCTGTTGCTCGGTCACGACGACGACAACGCGGCCCAGGACCGGGGCCGACTGAGGGTCACGTACCACCACAACTATTTCGACGCCTCCGATCAGCGCAACCCGCGCGTCCGGTTCGCCGAGCCCGTGCACGTCTACAACAACTACTACCGGGACAACAGTTACGGCGTCGCCTCGGCCATGGACGCGGGGGTGGTGCTGGAAGGCAACTACTTCTACAGCGTCAACAACCCCGCCCGCGTGGACTTCAGCGGCGATCTGGGCCGACTGGTCCAGCGTGACAACGTTCTCGTCGACTGCAACCACGCCATCGAGACGCGGGGTTCGGTCGTCGAGCCGCGGACCTACTACTCGTACACGCCGCACCGCGCGGCCGAGGTCCCGACCGTCGTCCCGGCCGGCGCCGGCGTCGGGAAGATCTGAGGAGCCCGGATCATGACCGACACCCCCCACCGGCCCCACGTCCCCGACACCCGCCACGCCCACCGCATCTCCCGGCGCGGCCTGCTCGCCGGCACCGCGGCGTCCGCCGCCCTCCTCGCCACCGGCGCCGCCCCCGCCCGCGCCGCCACCCGACCGGCGTCGCGCACCGCCGCCCTCGCCGCACAGACCGCCGACGGGTTCGCCGGCGTCGGCGCGCTCGGCCTCACCGGCACCACCGGCGGTGCCGGCGCCCCGGTCGTCACCGTCACCGACGCCGACGCCTTCCTGGACTACTGCGACCGCAACGAGCCGTACGTCATCCAGGTCTCGGGCACCATGCGCATCACCAGCAAACAGGGCGTCCGCTCCAACAAGACCATCATCGGTCTGGGCGACGACGCGGAGATCACCGGAGGCGGCCTGGACCTCTACCGCCGCCACAACGTCATCATCCGCAACCTGCGCTTCACCGACGCCGAGGACGACTCCATCAGCATCCAGCAGTCCTCGCACCACATCTGGATCGACCACTGCGAGTTCAGCTCGGGCGCGGACGGCCTGATCGACATCGTGCGCGGCGCGGACTACGTCACCGTGTCGTGGAACCACTTCCACGACCACAGCAAGACGATGCTGATCGGCCACTCGGACGCCAACGGCAGCCAGGACCGCGGCACTCTGCGGGTCACCTTCCACCACAACTTCTTCGACGGCACCGACCAGCGCCATCCCCGCGTGCGGTTCGCGGAGCCCGTGCACGTCTACAACAACTACTTCCGGAACAACCGGCTGTACGGGGTGGCGTCGACCGAGGACGCGGGCGTGCTGGTCGAGGGCAACTACTTCGAGAACGTCGCCCACCCGATCTACTCCGGCTACGACGCGAGCGGGCCCGGCCGGGTCGTGGAGCGCGGGAACGCGTACGTCAACTGCGGGCAGCCGCAGACCCTCGGCACGGTCGTGGAGCCGCGGACCTACTACGGCTACACCCTCGACCCGGTGTCGAGCATCCCCACCATCGTCCCGGCCGGCGTCGGCGTCGGCCGCATCTGAGAACAGCCTCCGAGGAGCGCCTGAATCATGACCGACTCCCCCCACACCCCCCACCTCCCCCACATGCCCCACACCCCTCACGGCCCCGGCATCTCCCGGCGCGGCCTGCTCGCCGGCACCGCCGCCACCGCGGCGTCCGCCGCCCTCCTCGCCACCGGCGCCGCCCCCGCCCGCGCCGTCGCCCCTGCCGACCCCGCCCGCCTCGCAGCCCTCGCCGCGCAGTCGGCCGACGGGTTCGCCGGCGTCGGCGCGCTCGGCCTCACCGGCACCACCGGCGGCGTCGCCGGGCCCACGGTCACCGTCACCACCGCCGCACAACTGCGCGACTACGCCGGCCGGAACTCCCCGTACGTGCTGCTGATCCAAGGGCGCATCGCGTTCGACGGAATGATCACCGTCGTCGCCGACAAGTCGATACTCGGCGTGGGGTCCACCGCGGAGATCACCGGCGGCGGGCTCCAGCTGGGCACGACCACCCGGCCCGGAAACAACGTGATCATCCGCAACATCCGGTTCACCGACGCCTCGGACGACTCGATCAGCGTCACCAACCGCGCGCACCACGTCTGGATCGACCACTGCGACTTCTCGCTCGGCTACGACGGACTGCTCGACATCAAGCGGGAGTCGGACTACGTCACCGTGTCCTGGAACCACTTCCACGACCACAGCAAGACCTGCCTGCTCGGCCACAACGACAGTTACACCGCCGACCGGGGCAAGCTCCGGGTGACGTACCACCACAACTTCTTCGACGGCACCGACCAGCGCCACCCGCGCGTCAGGTTCGCCGAGCCCGTGCACGTCTACAACAACCTCTACCGGAACAACCGGCTGTACGGAGTGGCGTCGACCGAGGACGCGGGCGTGCTGGTCGAGGCCAACTACTTCGAGAACGTCGCCCACCCGATCTACTCCGGCTACGACGACAGCGGGCCCGGCCGGGTCGTGGAGCGCGGGAACGTGTACGTCAACTGCGGGCAGCCGCAGACCCTCGGCACGGTCGTGGAGCCCCGGACGTACTACGGCTACACCCCCGACCCCGCCGCGAGCATCCCCAGCATCGTCCCGGCCGGCGTCGGCGTCGGCAAGATCGCCTGAGATCCAGGAGACCGACATGAACCGCAAAGGCACCCTCTTCCTCGCGGCCCTCGCCACCCTCGCCGTCACGGCCGCCGCTCCCACCGCCCCCGCCGCGCCCGACGCCGCGCCCTCCGCCGTCCTCGCGGAGTCCGCCCCCACGGGCTTCGCGAGCGTCAACGCCTGGGGACAGAACGGCACCACGGGCGGCGCGGGCGGCCCCACCGTCACCGTGTCCACCGCGGCCGACCTCATCGCCGCCATCCGCGCCGACGGACCGAGGATCGTCCGCGTCAACGGCATGATCCAGCTCCCGGCCGGCATGTACGACGTGACCTCCGACAAGACCATCGTCGGCGTCGGCGCCACCTCCGGGATCTCCGGCGGCGGTCTGAACATCGGCCTCCCGGTGAGCGACGTGACCACGCCCCCGGCCAACGCCGTGCACAACGTCATCATCCGCAACCTGACGTTCCGCAACGCCAGCGACGACTCGATCAACGTCCAGATGTTCTCCCACCACATCTGGATCGACCACAACGACCTGTCCGCCGGCTACGACGGCCTCATCGACATCAAGCGCGGCTCCAGCTACATCACCGTCTCCTGGAACCACACCCACCACCACACCAAGAACATGCTGCTGGGCCACTCCGACAGCAACGGCGCCCAGGACACCGGCCGGTTGAAGGTCACGTACCACCACAACTGGTACGACCGCACCCCGCAGCGCAATCCGCGCACCCGGTTCGGCGACCCGGTGCACATCTACAACAACTACTTCTTCGACAACAGCGACACCGGTCCGGCCTGCAACGCGGACTCCGGCTGCTTCATCGAGGGCAACCACTTCGAGGAGGTCGAGGAGCCCATGACCAACAGCTACTCGGGGCCGGACGGCAGCATCGTCGAGCGCAACAACCTCTTCACCGGCGAGGAGGTCGGCGAGCCGGTCGTCGGCGGCAGCGTCGAGAACCCGGCCGACTACTACGACTACACGGTCGACGACCCCCGCACCGTCAAGGACACCGTCACGCGGGGCGCGGGACCGGGCACGATCGGGCTGTGAAGCCCGGCCGCGCCGGTCGCGCACGCCGGACCGCGCCGAGCCCGCGCACCCGACCCGCTTGACTTGGAGTGCGCTCCAGAATGAAGACTCCGGTGCGTGCCCGCAGCATCCGCGAGCACGTCGGCCCGCACCCCGAGCCCGCAGTCCGCGCGGGCGGGCACGCACCGGAGGGAAACCCATGAAGTACCGCACCATCGGCACGGATCCGCACCACCGCCGCGAGGTCAGCGTGCTCGCGCTGGGCGCCATGCTCTTCGGCTCGGTGACCGACGAGCGGACCTCCTTCGCCGTACTGGACCGCTATGTCGAGGCCGGTGGCAACTTCATCGACACCTCGGACAACTACGCCTTCTGGGTCGACGGCGGCCAGGGCGGGCAGAGCGAGGAACTGCTCGGCCGGTGGCGGCGCAGCCGGGGCATCGGGGACGAGGTCGTCATCGCCACCAAGCTCGGCGCCCGGCCGCTCGCCCCCGGAACCGGCTACACCGACAACCCGGAGGGCCTGTCGGCCCGCGTGATCCGGGAGTCCGCCGAACGCAGCCGTGAACGCCTCGGCGTGGAGAAGCTCGACCTGCTCTACGCGCACATCGACGACCCCACCGTGCCGCAGCAGGAGACCGTCGAGGGATTCGCCGCCCTCGTCGCGGAGGGCACGGTCGGGCTGCTCGGCGTCAGCAACCAGGCGATCTGGCGGGTCGAGCGGGCCCGCGCCCTGGCCGCCGCGGCCGGACTGCCCGGCTACGAGGTGCTCCAGTACCAGCACAGCCATCTGCGCCCGCGCACCGACATGCCCAGCGACCTCTTCCCCGACGGCAGCCTCGGTCACGCCGGCCCCGAACTCCTCGGCTATCTGCGGGCCGAGCCCGCGCTCACCCTGGTCGCCTACTCGCCGCTGCTCGCCGGGGCGTACGTACGCGAGGACAAGCCGCTGCCCGCCGACTACGACCACCCCGGCACCCCGGCCCGCCTGGCCGTGCTGCGCGAGGTCGCGCGGGAGACCGGCGCGACCGTCAACCAGGTCGTGCTGGCCTGGCAGTCGGGCGGCCCGCTGCCGATCGTTCCGCTCGCGGGGGCGTCGTCGGTGGCGCAACTGGAGGAGAACCTCGCCGCCGTGGACCTGGAGCTCACGCCGGAACAGCGGACCCGGCTGGACGAGGCGCACTGAGACCCCGCCCTTCCCGGCACACCCGGCCGGGTGAGCGGCGTCCCGGCGACGGCGGTGGGGGAGACGCCGGTAGGGCCGGCGGCACCGGCGACCACTTCGGCGCGCCGTATCCGGGGCAGGATGGAGTCGAGAGCGCCGCCCGCGGCGAGGCGGCCGGCCAGGAGGAATTGGGTCACCGGGCGCCGAGCCGGCACCGCCCTCCGGCCGGTCTCCGCCGCGGACGCCGCGACGCAGACCGGCCACGCAGACCGACGAAGGGACCCCGACATGGCAGACGCCCCCGCCCCCGTCCTGGACCGCATCCGGATCGGCTCGGCGCCCGACTCCTGGGGCGTGTGGTTCCCCGACGACCCCCGCCAGGTGCCCTGGCAGCGGTTCCTCGACGAGGTGGCCGAGGCCGGCTACTCCTGGATCGAGCTGGGCCCCTACGGCTATCTGCCGACCGACCCGGCCCGGCTCGCCGACGAGGTCGGCCGGCGCGGCCTGCGGGTCTCCGCCGGCACGGTCTTCACCGGCCTGCACCGCGGCCCCGCCGTCTGGGACGCCACCTGGGACCACGTCAGCCGCGTCGCCGCGCTCACCCGGGCCATGGGCGCAGGTCACCTCGTCGTCATCCCGTCCTTCTGGCGCGACGACAGGACCGCCGAGATCCTCGAACCGCCGGAGCTGACCGGCGAGCAGTGGGACCACCTGACGCGGGGCACGGAACGCCTCGCGCGCCGCGTGAAGGAGACGTACGGCCTCGACATCGTCGTCCACCCGCACGCCGACACCCACATCGACACCGAGGCCCACGTCGAACGCTTCCTCGACTCGACCGACGCCGACCTGGTCGGCCTCTGCCTGGACACCGGTCACTACGCCTACTGCGGCGGCGACAGCGTCAAGCTGATCGAGACCTACGGCGAGCGCATCGGCTATCTGCACCTCAAGCAGGTCGACCCGGAGATCCTGGCCGACGTGGTGGCCGGAGGCGTACCCTTCGGGCCGGCCGTGCAGCGCGGGGTGATGTGCGAACCGCCGTCCGGCATCCCGGAGCTGGGTCCCGTCCTGACGGCCGCACAACGGCTCGGCGTCGAGCTGTTCGCGATCGTCGAGCAGGACATGTACCCGTGCGAGCCGGACAAGCCCTTCCCGATCGCCGTGCGCACCCGGCGGTTCCTGCGCTCCTGCGGCGCCTGACCGAGGGCGCCCGAAGCAAGGCCGCTCAAGAAATGCGTGTCGCTCCAGGCGCCCGGTGTGGAACGCTGTCGCCGGCGCCCTCGCCGCCGACCGACCGTCCCTCCCCGCACCCGGAGCCCTCTTGATCTTCCGCAGCCTCGCCGAGTCCGGTCTCGATCCCGAGCAGGTCCGTCCGCTGCTGCCCGACGGGCAGGTCGGCGTCTGGGTCGGGGCCGACGACTTCCTGGCCGGGCTCGCCCGCGGCGACTACCGAGCGCAGTGGGCCTGGGTCGCGCAGGACGAGGGGCGGCCGTGCGCCATCGCCCTGTGGTGGGGTCCCGTGGGGGCCGGGCGGCCCGGTGCGCTCGACTCGCTCCACGTCGATCCCGACGTCGGCGGTGACCGCGTGGACGTCGCCGCTCGGCTGCTCGCCGCCGGTCAGGCGGTGTTCGCCGAAGCCGGGCAGGGCGTGCCGCCCGACTACCACGTCCTGCTGCCCGCCGACTGGCGGGACCGGCCGGACGCGGTCGCCGAGCTGGCCTGGCGCCGGGAGGCGGCCCGGCGGGTGGGCCTCAGCGCCGAGCTGGAGCGGCTGCGCTACGAGTGGACGGCCGACCGCGGGGTGCCCGAGCCGTCGCGGCGGCTGCGGTTCCGGGCCGAGCCGGACGACGAGGTCTTCGTCGATCTGTTCCGCCGGGTGCTCGAGGGCACCCTCGACGCCGGCTCGCGCGCGGAGGCCGAGCGGCTCGGCGCCGAGGCGCAGGCCCGTGCCGACGTCGCCTTCTACCGGGACGACATGTCCGGCGACCGCTCCTGGTGGCGGATCGCCGAGACCCCCGACGGTCGCACCGTCGGCTTCGCCCTGCCCTCCAGCAGCCCGACCGCGCACGTCGTCGGCTATCTGGGGGTGCTGCCCGGGCACCGGGGCCACGGTTACGTGGACGACCTCCTCGCGGAGATCACCCGCTTCCTCGCCCAGGAGGAGGGAGCCCGCCTCGTCCGCGCCGACACCGACCTGCCGAACCGGCCGATGGCCGCCGCCTTCGAACGGCTCGGCTACCGCAACTTCGCCCGCCGCCTGGTCCTGTCGGCCCCCTGAAGCCCTCCTGCCCGGCCGGACGCACCCGTGCCCCGGCCGGCCGCACCCGGCGGGCATGCCGGCCGCCCATGTGCCAGATTGCGGACTGGGAGAGGCCGGGGCGCGCGTCGCTGTCCCTCACACGTGCTGCTCGGGTACGCGTCCCGGCCTCACTCGCACCCCGCCCGGCCGTCCGGTACGTCGACCCACGCGCCGCTTCGTGCCGAGTGCGCCATCGCCTCCAGTACGACCGCCGCGCGCACGGCGTCCGGGAGCGTCGCCCCGTACGGAGTGGACTCGGCGATCGAGCGCAGGAAGCGGTACGCCTCGACGACCTTGAGGTCGTCGTAGCCCATCGCGTTGGCGGCGCCCGGCTGGAAGGCCGCGAACTCCCCGTGCCCCGGGCCGACGTGGACCGTGCCGACCGGCTGGTCCTGGTAGGACGTGCCGCGGCTGACGGACAGCTCGTTCATCCGACGGAAGTCCCAGAGGACCGCGCCGCGGGCGCCGTGCACCTCGAAGCCGTAGGCGTTCTGCTCGCCGACCGAGACCCGGCACGCCTCCAGGACGCCCCGGGCGCCGGAGGCGAAGCGCAGCAGGCAGCCGACGTAGTCCTCGTTCTCCACCGGGCCCGTCATGCTGCCCGGCCCGTCGCCCGCGGCTCGCTCGTGGCCGAGGGTGACGCCCGCCGGGCGGATCCGCTCGGGGACGAAGACCGCCGTGTCGGCGGCCACGGACGTGATCTCGCCCACCAGGAAGCGGGCCAGGTCCACGCCGTGCGAGGCGAGGTCGCCCAGTACCCCGCTGCCGCCCCGCTCCCGCTCGTACCGCCAGGTCAGCGCGGCCTCGGGATGCGCCGCGTAGTCGCTGAACAGCCGGATGCGGACGTGCGTGACCGCCCCGATGGCGCCCGACGCGATCAGCTCCCGCGCGGCCTCCACCGCGGGCGCGTTGCGGTAGTTGAAGCCGACCGCGCCCTGCACCCCCGCCCGCGCGACCGCGTCGGCGACCGTGCGGGCGTCACCGGCCGTGAGGCCCACCGGTTTCTCGATCCACAGGTGCTTGCCGGCCTCGGCCATCGCGACGCCGATCTCCCGGTGCAGGAAGTTCGGGGCGGTGACGCTGACCGCCCGCACCTCGGGGTCGGCGGCCACCTCGCGCCAGTCGCGCACCGCCGAGGCGAACCCGAACTGCGCGGCGGCCTCCTCGGCCCGGCCCGGCGCCTCGTCGGCGACCGCCACCAGCCGGACCTTCAGGGGCAGCCGGGGGTAGTGGTGCGGAAGGCGGGCGTACGCCCGGCTGTGCACCCGGCCCATCCAGCCGAAGCCCACGACGGCGACCCCGATCGTCCCGGCGGCGGCATCACTCACCACGGCAGCCCCTCTGCGGACGGCGACGGAACCTCCCGCCCACCCTCGAACCCGCCCCGGAAGGTGTCAATCCGGCAAGACCACCCGGATCTCGGGCCGGCGGGCGGCCGCGGATCGGGCGGGGCGCACCGCGAGGGCCGCCGGCGGTGCGGCGGTGCGGCGAGGGTGACGTGCCGGTCCGTCATCCCTCGGCAGCGCAGTGCCCCGGCCGCCGTGGCGCCCCGCCGGAGCCCTGCCGCCCGTCGCCCCCGGCCGGGTCAGGCCTCGGCGCGGGTCAGCTCCGCCGCCCCGAACGACACGTTGAAGCGGTCGCACCAGATGCTCATGCTGGTGAACGCGGCCGGGTCCACGTCGGCCGGGACCGCGTAGTTCTGGTCGCCCTTGTTGCCCTTGAGCCGGCCCAGCTCCTTGTACGAGCCGTCGTCGAAGACGTGCCAGCCCGCCCTGCCCTCCTTCACCGGCGCGTCCGTCAGCCACACCCGCAGATCGGGTCCGTTGCTGGTGTCGAGGTCCGACAGCCGCAGCACATGGGAGCCGTCGGCCAGCCGCAGCAGGCTCACCTCGCCGGACGTCTCGTGCTCATGGCTGATCAGCTCGCCGCGCGCCACGGTGACCGGACCCGTGGGCTCCGGCTCCGGGGTGCCGGACGTCGTCGCACCGGGCTCGGCCGTGCCGGGCGCGCTCGGCGAGGCCGCCGGAGCGCTCGCCGACGGCAGCGCCTCCCGCACCGTCTCGTCCACCCAGAGCGTCCACGGCTTGAACCAGTACAGGCCGGCCCCCGCCAGTACGACGGCCGCCCCCAGTCCCACGTACACGCGCCTCATCGTCGTCCCCTCCCGTTCGCGGTGCCTCCCATTAAAGCGCCCTCGCGCATGCGGTAGGGTTGGCCAGCACGATCACGCGGGAAACCGCGGGTCGGCGACGGGACGTGGCGCAGCTTGGTAGCGCACTTGACTGGGGGTCAAGGGGTCGCAGGTTCAAATCCTGTCGTCCCGACCAGCTTCATCGCAGGTCGCAGGCCGTTCTTCCGGAGACGGGAGGGCGGCCTTCGTCGTCCCCGGCGCCGTATCGCCGTGCGTCCTCGGGAAACCTCCGTGCGCGCGCAGTGCCCGGCCCGGCGGCGGCCCGCTCCTAGCGTGAGCCCGGCAGGAGTCGGTACCACGCGAGGAGTTGGCCCCATGACCGAGGGCAGGGGAGCCGGGCAGGCGCACACGCACCATCACCACGGCGCACGGCACGCGGAGCACGACGCGCACCAGGACCACGGCGCACCGCGCGCGGAGCACGACGCGCACCACCACGGCGCACCGCACCCCGAGCACGACGCGCACGCCGGGCATCACGACCCGGAGGTCTTCCGCCGGCGCTTCTGGGTCTGTCTGGTTCTGGCGCTGCCCCTGGTGGCGGCGAGCCCCATGTTCCAGGAGTGGTTCGGTTACGAACTCACCCTGCCCGGCACCGACCTGGTCGGGCCCGTGCTCGGCACCGCCGTCTTCCTCTACGGCGGGCTGCCCTTCCTGACGGGCGCGGTGGCCGAGATCCGCGGCCGGGCGCCGGGGATGATGCTGCTCATCTCCATGGCCGTCGTCGTCGCCTACACGGCGTCGCTGGCCACCACCCTCGGCCTGTTCGACCTCGACTTCTGGTGGGAGCTGGCGACGCTCGTCACCATCATGCTGCTCGGTCACTGGCAGGAGACCAAGGCCATCGGCCAGGCGCAGGGCGCGCTGTCCGCGCTCGCCGCGCTCCTGCCGGACACCGCCGAGCTGATCGGTCCCGGCGGCACGCACCAGGTGTCCGTGTCCGCGCTGGACGTCGGCGACGAGGTCCTGGTGCGGCCCGGCGGCCGGGTGCCGGCGGACGGCACGGTCGTCGAGGGCCGTGCCGAGGTCGACGAATCCATGATCACCGGGGAGTCGCGTCCGGTCGCCCGGTCCGTGGGGGACCGGGTCGTCGCCGGGACCGTCGCCACCGACTCGGTGCTGCGGGTGCGGGTCGAGGCGGTCGGCGAGAACACCGCGCTGGCCGGCATCACCCGGCTCGTCGCCGCCGCCCAGCGGTCCAAGGGCCGTGCCCAGGTGCTGGCCGACCGGTTCGCGGGCGCGCTGTTCTACGTCGCCTCCGTCACCGCCGTCGTCACCTTCGCCGCATGGTGGGCGGCCGGCTCGACCGAGGAGGCCGTCGTCCGCACGGTCACCGTCCTGGTCATCGCCTGCCCGCACGCCCTGGGCCTGGCGATCCCGCTGGTCGTCGCCCTGTCCACGGCCATCGCCGCGCGGGCGGGCATCCTCGTCAAGGACCGCCTCGCCCTCGAACGAATGCGGACCGTGGACACGGTCCTCTTCGACAAGACCGGCACCCTCACCAAGGGCGCCCCCGTGCTGACCGGCCGGGTCACGGCGGCCGGGGCCGGGCTGCCCGAGGAGCGGGTGCTCGCGATCGCGGCCGGTGTCGAGGCCGACAGCGAACACCCGCTGGCCCGCGCCGTCATGGCCGCCGCCGCAGCGCCCGCCGCGGCCACCGCCTTCCGCCCGCTGGCCGGCCGGGGCGTCCAGGCCGTGGTCGACGGCCGGCTCTACGCGGTCGGCGGCCCGGGGCTGCTGCGCGAGACCGGCGCGCACATCCCCGACGACGTCCTCGCCGCCACCTTTCGCTGGGAGGCCGACGGCGCCGCCGTACTGCACCTGCTGGACCTCGGCGACCAGGAACACCCGCGGGCGCTGGCCGCGTTCGCGCTCGAGGACGCCGTCCGCGACGAGGCCCGTCCGCTCCTCGCGCGGCTCCGGGACCGCGGTCTGCGGATCGTCATGATCACCGGCGACGCGCAGGCCGTCGCCGACCGGGTGGCCGCCGCGCTCGGCTTCCGGCCCGGCGTGGACGAGGTGTTCGCCGAGGTGCTGCCCGCCGACAAGGACTCGGCCGTCGCCGGCCTGCAGCAGCGCGGCTTCACGGTCGCCATGGTCGGGGACGGCGTCAACGACGCCCCCGCCCTCGCCCGGGCGGACGTCGGCATCGCCATCGGCGCCGGCACCGACGTCGCCATCGAGTCGGCCGGCGTCGTCCTCGCCTCCTCCGACGTACGGGGCGTCGCCGCCGTCATCGCCCTGTCCCGCGCCTCCTACCGCAAGATGATCCAGAACCTGGCCTGGGCGGCGGGCTACAACCTCCTCACCCTGCCGCTCGCCGCCGGCGCGCTCGCCTGGGCGGGCGTCGTCCTGGGCCCGGCCGTCGGGGCGCTGCTCATGTCCGCGTCCACCATCGTCGTCGCCCTCAACGCGCAACTCCTGCGCCGCCTCGACCTCAGCCCCGAAGGACAGTGACCCGCCCTGGCCTCCCGCTCCGGCCGCGTCAGCCGGCGTGGGTGTGCGGCGGGACCTCGCCGCGGAGCAGCGCGCTACGGCCCCGTCGTCCCGGACCTGGAAGGGCTGCTGCTCGCGGTACGGGGCGAGGGCGTGTGTCTCCTGCCCCCGGCGGCCCGGCGGTTCTTCCCCCGCCCCGGTGTGTGCCACGTCGACGTGACGCACCTCGCCCCGTCCGTGTCCGCGCCGGCCGGCCCCGCATCGCGACCGCCCGGCGGTGTGGGCGGTCCGGGAGGCGGTGGAGGCGCTGGCCGGCCCGGCGCGGGAGCGGGACTCGCCGGAGTGGGCCGGCCCGTGGGGCTGGGGCCGGCCCACTGGTCCGAGTCCCGCTCCGGGATCGCCCGGGAGGGCGGGCGTCCGGCGGTGCGGGCGTCCCGGAGGGCACGACGGACGCCCTGGCCGGCCCGGCGCGCGGGAGCGGGACTCGCCGGAGTGAGTGCTGCCCACGGGGCTGAGCCCGGCCTCGCGGGCCCGAGCGGTCTTCGAGGCCGGGCTCGTGAGGGCCGGGCCCGTGGGCCGGGATCAGCCCGTCCGTCGCCCCCGCCGCCCCCGCAGCACCCGCCACAGCACCCAGGCCTGTGCCAGGCCCCCGGCGGCCAGCAGCGGGACGTACGCGCCCTGCGGGACCGGAACCGCCAGCAGCGGAACCGACACCGGTAGCGTCACCGCGATCAGCCACACCCCGGCGAGCCCGGCCTCCCCGGTCGCGCGCAGGATGCCGACCCAGGCGGCGACTCCCAGCACCACCGCTCCGTAACCGCCCGCGACCAGCAGGGCGGTGTCCCGGCGGGCGTCGCCGGCCGGCGGCCGGTGCGCAAAGCCCATGACAGAGGCCTCCTTCCGGTGCGACCCCGGTCGCGGGCCGCGTCCGTCTCAGGAGTACCCCCGTGCCCGCCGGGCAGACCCGGCGGGCACATGGCGTGGCCGGAGACGTCGTCCTCCCCCAGAAGACGACGTCCCCGGCCGCTCCCCCGGTGCCGGATGGCGGTCCAGCCGTCCGTGGGGCGCGGGCGGTGCCGTCACCAGCACATCACCGCGGTCTCGCCCGGACCCCAGGAGGAGTACGGGCGGACACGGACGAAGTAGCGGCGGCCCTTGACGAGCCGGGCCCTGACGGCGGCGCTGCCGAAGGTGCCGCCGTCGTCCCGGCGCGCCGATCCGCTCGGCGGTCAGCCCCGGGACGACGGCGCGGGCCGCCGCCGGCGCGAGGGAGCAGTAGCGACCGGGCATGCCCACAGCCTGCCGTCGGCCGACCCGGGGCCGCCTGAGTCGAGGGCTACTCAAGTCCGCGTGTATCAGGGGTGAGCAGCCCGACTCCTGTTGACGTGACGACTGCTGACCCGACGACCTGCGCACCGGGCACCAGGACCCTCGATGCGCCCTGGCCGTTCACCGGCCGGGAGGACGAACTGGAGCTGGTCCGCCGCGCGTTGTCCGCCGGGCGGGGCGGCATCGTGGTCACCGGGCCCGCCGGCTGCGGCAAGACGCGGCTGGTCGACGAGGCCGTCCGCGGCGCCGACTGCGTCCGGGCCGCCGGCACGCCCGAGACCCGGAGCCTTCCCTTCGCCGCCTTCGCCCATGTGCTGCCCGAGCACGTCACCCTGCCCGGCGCTCTCCGGCTGCTGTCCGGCGTACGGCAGTTGGTGGTGGACGACGCGCACCTGCTGGACGACTCCTCGGCCGCCCTGGTCCACCAGCTCGCCCTCCACGGGCGCACCCGCCTGCTCGTCGCCGCCACGGACGGCGTCCCCGCTCCCGGCGCGGTCACCCGGCTGTGGACCCGCGAGCTGCTGCCCCGGCTCGTCCTGGAGCCCCTGCCCGCCGCCGGAACCGCCCGGCTCCTCGCCGCGGGCGCGGGCACGCCCCTGGAGCCGCTCACGGAGAAGCGGCTGCACCGTCTGGTCCAGGGCGATCTGCGGCTGCTGCGCGAACTGCTCGGCGCGTTGCGCGCGGGCGGGCAGTTCGCCCCCGTCGCCGGCACCGGCGAGCGGGCCTGGCGCGGCCCGCTGCCCCTCACCGCGACCGTGCGCGAGCGCACCGCGCCGGTCCTGGACCGCCCCGACGCGGCCGAACGCGAGACCCTCGACCGGCTCGCCTTCGCCGAACCGCTCCCGCTGCCCGTCGACCGGCTCGACATGAGGGCCCTGGAACAACTCGAGTACGACCGCCTCGTCCACGTCGACGACCACGGCCTCGCCCGGCTCGCCCACCCCCTGTACGGCCCGGCGCTGCGGGCGGTGGCCGGAAGGCTGCGGGCCCGGCGGCTGGCGGGCCCGCGGGAGCGGTACGCCGCCGCGCTGGAGGCCGAACGCGCCGCGCTGGCCGCGCGCGTGGACCGGGCCGACGTACGGCCGCTGCCCACGCCGGCGGGGGAGTGGGCAGCGGACGAGGGCGCCCCGCTGCCCGCGGAGTACGCGGCGGTGCGCGCCCGCTTCGCGCGGCTGCGCGGGCAGCTGAGGGAGGCGGCGGCCTGGGCACGGCTGGGGCTGGCCACCGCACCGCGCGACCCGGCCTGCGCCGATGAACTGGCCCTGGCCGCCGCCCAGTCCGGCGACGCCGCCACCGCCGGGGAGGCCCTGGCCGGCCGCCGGGACCGGGGCGCGGCGGCCGTGTGGGAGGCCGCCGTACGCGGCGACCTCGACGCGGCGCTGGCGGCCGTGGACGACGACAGCGCGTACGACGCCGTACGCCTCGGCGCGCCGCACCGGGCCGCGGGCCCGCTGGACGGGGTCCTCGCCGAGCACGCCGACGCGCTGGCCCGCCGTGACGGGCCCGCCCTCGACCGCGCCGCCGAACACCTGGAGCGGCGCGGCCTGCTGCTGTTCGCCGCCGAGGCGTACGCCCAGGCGGTGCGCGCCCACCGCGACCCGCGCGCCGCCGGCATCTCCCGCGCCCGCGCCGCCGCCCTGGCCCGGCGCTGCCAGTCCGCCCGCACGCCCGCCCTGTCGGGACTGGTCCTCGGCGAACTCACCGCCCGCCAGCGGCAGATCGTCACCCTCGCCGCCGCGGGCCTGAGCAACCGGCAGATCGCCGAGCGGCTGACCCTGTCCATCCGCACCGTCGGCAACCACCTCTACAGCGCCTACGCCCGCCTCGGCGCAGGCGACCGGGCCTCCCTGCCCTGGCTGGTGGAGTTCCCCGACACACGACCTGCCTGAACCACGACCGGGTCCGGTCCCGGTCCGGACCGCGCCGGCTCCCGCGGTGCAGGCCGTGCCCGATCCGAGCCTGGTCCGAGCCACGCCTGGTCCCGGCCTGGTCCCGGCCTGGTGCGGGCGTCGCCTGGTGCGGGCCGCTGCGGGTTCCGGTGTGGTTCGGGGCGTTGGTGTCCGGTCTGTGCGGGCTGCTGGTGCCCGGGCCTGGTGCGGGCGTCGCCTGGTGCGGGCCGCTGCGGGTTCCGGCGTGGTTCGGGGCGTTGGTGTCCGGTCTGGTGCGGGCCACTCGCGCCCCGGCCCGGCTCGGACCGCGCCCGCTCCCGGCCTCGTTGAGGTCGTTCGCGCCCGTCACCGGTCCGCCCCGGTTCGGGCCGCTCCGGGCCCGCGCCCGCCTCGCGCCCGGTTCAGGCCGTTCCCGCTCCGCGCCCGGTTCAGGCCGCGCCGAACGCCGTGAACGCCCACCCCGTCGCCCGATGCACCGTGTCGCCGGGCAGCGAGGCCCGGGCGTCGCGCAGTGCCTCGGCCAGCGACAGACCGGCGCTCAGGCCCTTGTGCAGGGCGAGCATCAGCGGGACCACGGCCGCGTCGTTCACCGGCGCGCTGCTCGCCAGCACACCGGCCGTGCCCAGCGGCAGCAGCGCGGTGACCAGGCCCAGCAGCTCGTCGGCGCCGACCGCGGCGAGACGGGCCGTGTCGCAGCTGGACAGGATGATCCGGTACGGGCTGCGGTCCAGCCGCTCGAAGTCGTGCACGATCAGCGGCCCGTCGGCCATCCGCAGCGACGAGAACAGCGGGCTGTCCGCGCGGAACGTGCCGTGCGCGGCGATGTGCGCGAGCGCGGCCCCGTCCAGCTCCTCCAGCACCCGCGGGACCCGCGCCTCGTCGTGCTCCAGGACGGTCGGCGTGCCGTACCGGCCGGCGACCTCCGGCACCTCGGCGCCGCCCGTCGCCAGCCCGGGCCCGCGCACCAGGACCTGCCGGCCCCCCGGCGGCGGCTCCGTCTCCCGCGCGCGCAGCCAGCTGTTCGCCGACGGCGACACGCTCAGCACCCGGTCCCGCAGCGACGGCAGCAGCGCCCACGGCACCCGGTGCAGCCGGCCCGGCGGCACCACGACGACCGGGCCCGACCCGAGGTGCGCGGCGGCGGGGCCCAGCAGCAGCGCCTCCAGCCGCAGCCCCGCCAGCTCCACCAGCGGCAGCCGGCCCTCGGCGCCCGGATGCGCCAGCCGCCGCAGCCCCGCCTGCACGAACTCGGCCTCGGCTTCCGCCTCCGCGAGCCGCCCCGCCTCGAACCGCCGCACCCGCCCCTCGGCGCACAGCAGCACATGCACCCGCCCGTCCACCACGGCCAGCTCCACCAGCCGCGTGTCGCCGAGCCGCGCCAGCAGCCGGCCCACGTCGAACCGGTGCCCGTCGCCGGGCGCGTCGCCGCGCATGTGCAGGGTCCGCGACCGGATCTCCCGCTCCAGCCGCCGCTGCTCCCGCTCCAGCGCCGGCACCGGCCGCCCCTCCATCCGGGCGGCCTCCGCGCGGGCCGCGATCTCCCGGAAGGCGGTCAGATGGCCCAGCAGCTGCGGATCGGCCGGCGGCCGGGTGGGCGGTGCGGACAGCGCGGTCGCCCGCCAGCGCTCGCTCCACACCAGCAGCCGCCGCGGCTGCCCGGCCGCGAGCGACGCCTGCTGCGCGAGCGCGGCCAGCTCCGCGCCCTGCTCGGTGGCGCGCGCCCGCAGCTCGGACGCCCCCAGCGTCATCCGGTGGTCGTCGAGCACGTCCAGTCCGCGCCGGCACGCCTCCAGCACGCCCCGCGCCGAACCGGCCGCCCGCGCCCGCAGCGCCTGCGCCGCCCAGCCCGTCAGCCGCGCCAGCGGCGGCCCGCTGTGCCGGCTGCGCGCGGCGACCGCCAGATGCCGCTCGGCGTCCTGCGTCCACCGCAGCGCGAGCGCGATCCGGCCGGCGAGCAGCGACGCCTCCGGGGCGGCCGGGGCGCCGAAGGACGCCAGCCGCTCCGCCACCGCCGCCGCGTCCGCGACCAGCCGCCCCGAGCGGCGGCCCGTGGCCACCCGCGCCTCGATCAGCACCAGCCGGGCGTGCGCCTCCCACCAGGTGCGCCGCTGCGCCCCGAACAGCCGCACCGCGAGCGCCGCGCGGGCGATCGCCGTGTGCGGGTCGCCCGCCAGCCGTGCCGCCCGGGCCGCGACCAGCAGCAGCTCCGCCTTGCGCGTCGACTGACCGCCGATCCGGTCCAGCACCCCGATCGCCGCGTCCGCCTCGGCCAGCGCCTCCGGGGCCAGGCCGGCCGCCATCAGCACCTCGCAGCGCCGGATGTTGAGCATGAACGTCGGCGTGCCCAGCTTGGCGTAGCGTTCCTCGGCCTCGTCCAGCAGCCGCAGCGCCGCCGGGATGTCGCCCGACCGGAACGCCGCCAGGCCCCGGCTCTCCACCGCGTCCGCCTTGTCGTGCTCCTGCCCGGTGGTGTCCCAGAGCGCCTCGGCCGCCGTGAAGTCCGCGTCCGCCCGGTCCACCGAGCCCAGGGCCAGGTGCACCGTGGCCCGCAGCGTCAGCGCCCGTGCCGTCCAGATCACGTCGTCCGCCTGCCGCAGCACGGGGATCGCCCGGCGTACGTCCTCCAGCGCCTCCCGGTGACGGCCGAGCACCCACCAGACGTAGGCCCGCCGGTACAGCACGCGTGCGCGGGTGTGCCGCGGCCCGCTCCGCACGCCCCGCTCGAACGCCGCGAGCCCCTGCCGGGTGCGGCCGGCGTGCACCAGCGCCACCCCGAGCGTGCCGAGCACGTCGGCCTCCCGCTCGGCGGACTCGGCGCGGGCGGCGAGATCGCGGGCGCGGCGCAGGTGACGGAGGGCGATGCGCATGTCGCCCCAGTCCCGCTGCCAGATGCCGATCACCTGATGGGCGACCGAGGCGTGCAGCGGCGGCGGATCGCCGCCGAGCACCCGCTGGGCCCCGGCCAGCGCTTCCTTCGGAGCGGCGAACACCATCGGCAGCAGTCCGAGAACCGAGTCGTCTCCCGCTGTCACCCCTCGGATGTTAGGGCCGCGGAACCGCACGACACCAGTTCGGCTCTGTATCAATCACCGAGACCCCGACTCTAGTTGTCGACCCTCGCCCATCCGGAGGACGTGTGATGGCGCCACAGCGATTCCAGGAGCAGTTCCACCACATCCAGCGCTCGATGCCCGACGTCCCCCTGGCGATGGGCCCGGACGACTCCGCCGAGTTCCTCTACGAGAAGGGCGTCGTCCTGGTCCGCGACGGCGAGGACGCCCGCGTGGTCGAGGACGCCGTCCGGGCGTACTTCACCGAGGCCCCGGACCTGACCCCGGACCAGGTGCGCCGGGCGAGCCCCGAGACCAACCGCACCGGCGTCACCCGTATCAGAGTCGGCGACCCGGGCCAGGGCGGACCGGAGGGCGACCCGGCCGTCGCCCACGCGCTGCGGGCCGTGCGGCGGCACGAGGGCCGTACGGGACGGCGCCTGGTCAGCCGCAACCACGTCGTGCACATCGCCGTCAACGCCTGCCCCGGCGACGAGCCCGTCCCCGCGCCGCGCACCGAGACCCCCAACCCGGCCCCCGCCGAGGGGTTCCACGACCCGGACACCGCGGTCGGCGTGCTCGTCGTCGACACCGGCCTGATGCACGACCACCGCTCCTTCCCCGCGCTCGCCCACACCACCGGCGACCCGGCGGTCGCCGAGACCGACGAGAACGGCCTGCTCCAGCAGTACGTCGGCCACGGCACGTTCATCGCCGGCATCATCGCCTGCGTCGCGCCCAACACCGACGTCACCGTGCTCGGCACCCTCGGCGACGCCGGCGCCGTCCTGGAGTCCGAGTTCGGCGGCAAGCTGTTCGAGGCCGTCGACCGGCACGGCTGGCCCGACGTCCTCAGCCTCTCCGCCGGCACCTCCAACGGCCGCACCGACGGACTGCTCGGCCTCGACGCCTTCATGCGCGAACTGCGCACGCAGCGCACCCTGCTGGTCGCCGCCGCCGGCAACAACGCCAGCGCGACGCCCTTCTGGCCCGCCGCCTACGCCTCACTGCCCGCGTACGCCCACTGCGTACTGTCGGTCGGGGCACTGCGCGGCGACGGCGAGTTCGGCGCCTGCTTCTCCAACCACGGCCCCTGGGTGCGCGTCTACGCCCCCGGCGAGCGCCTCACCAGTGCCCTCACCGGCTTCCGGACCCCCGTCCCGTACGTCTACCAGCACTCCACCTACGACGCCTGCCGCTACGGCTTCGGCTACGCGTGCACCTGCCGGCACCCGAGCCACACCGGCGTCCTCACCGAGCAGGGCGCGCCCGCCGGCGGCAAGCCCGACCAGGTCATGTTCGACGGACTGGCCCAGTGGAGCGGCACCTCCTTCGCCACCCCCGTGGTGGCCGGGCTGGTCGCCGCCCGCATGACGGCCCACAAGGAGACCGATCCGCGCGCCGCCGGACGGCGGCTGCTCGCCGCGCACGCCGAGTTCGCGGAAGTGCGCGGAGTGCCGGTGCCGGCGCTGTACCCGCCGAGCTGGCGGCCGGTGCCGGTCGCCCTCACGGCGGGGGCGTGAGTTCCGTGACGGCCCCTCCCACGGCGTACGATGACAGGCCGTACACGAGGAGTGGGGCCGTGGACCGTACAGATGTCGGCGCGCTCGTCCGGTCCGCCGTCGACGGTGACGCGGCGGCCTGGAAGGCGCTGGTGGAAGGGCTGAGTCCGCTGGTGTGGTCCGTCGTGCGGTCCCACCGGCTCTCCGACGCCGACGCGCACGAGGTCTACCAGACCGTGTGGTTCCGTTTCGCCCAGCACCTCGGGCGGATCCGCGAGCCGGACAAGGCCGGGTCCTGGCTGGCGAGCACGGCACGCAACGAGTCGCTCAAGGTGCTCAGGAGCCTGCGCCGCACGGTGCCCACGGACGACCCCCAGCTGCTGGACCGGGTGAGCGAGGAGCGCACCCCGGAGCAGTCGGTGCTGGACGACGAGGAGGCGGCGGCCGAGAGCGAGCGCATCAGGTGGCTGTGGCAGGAGTTCGAGGAACTGGGCGAGCGGTGCAGACAGCTGCTGCGCGTCCTGATGGCCTCCCCGCCGCCCAGTTACCAGGAGGTGTCCGCCGCCCTCGGCATCGCCGTCGGCAGCATCGGGCCGCTGCGCCAGCGCTGCCTGCGCCGGCTGAAGGCCCGACTCGACGCACGGGGAGCATCGTGAACGACATGGACGACATCGGCGGCATGGACGGCATCGGCGGCGTGCACGACGCCGGCGACGTCGGAGGCGGTGAGGACGTCGACGTCGGCGGGCTGGAGGAGGAGCTGCGCCGTGCCGCCGCGATCCTCGACCCGCTGCCGGCCGGCCTGCGCCGTATCGCCGTCGAGGCCTACGCGCTGCACGACCTCGACGCCCGCCTCGCCGAGCTGACCTTCGACTCGCTGGTCGACGGCATCCCGGTCCGCGGCGTGACCGACGCGCCGCGGATGCTGACCTTCCGCACCGAGGAGCTGACCGTCGACGTCGAGGTGACGCCGGAGGGCCTGATGGGGCAGCTGATGCCGCCGCAGCCGGCCCGCATCGAGGTCCTCGGCGGACCGCAGCCGGCCGCGCCGCAGACCCTCACCGCCGACGCGATGGGCCGCTTCACCGGCGACGCCCCGCCGTCCGGCCCCTTCGCGCTGCGGCTGCGGGCCGGCGGGGAGGTCGTCGTCACGGAGTGGATGCGGGCCTGAGACCCGCCCCGCGGCGCGGACCGGCAGGCGCCGGACCGGGGAGGCGTACCGCGCCGCCGGGCCACCGGGACGGCGGACCGGCACGTTTCCGTGGCCGGCGGCTCACCAGTCGCAGGGCAGGGTCAGCGGGCCGCGGATCATCGTCCCGCGGCGCCAGGTCACCTCGGCCGGCGGCACGGCGAGGCGCAGGGCGGGCAGCCGCTCCAGGAGGGTGGCGACGAGGAGTTCGGTCTGCATGCGGGCCAGGGCCGCGCCGGTGCAGTAGTGGGGTCCGTTGCCGAAGGCCAGATGCGGGTTGGAGACGCGGTCGGGGTCGGGGAAGTCGGGGTCGGGGAAGACCTCCGGGTCGCGGTTGGCGGCCAGGTAGGAGACGTACACCGGGTCGCCCGCCCGGATGCGCAGGCCGTGCAGTTCGACGTCCTCCAGGGCGATCCGGGCGATG
The DNA here is from genome assembly GCF_055587785.1 of Streptomyces sp. NPDC046379. Classification (NCBI taxonomy): domain Bacteria; kingdom Bacillati; phylum Actinomycetota; class Actinomycetes; order Kitasatosporales; family Streptomycetaceae; genus Streptomyces; species Streptomyces sp. NPDC046379. The sequence goes on along the minus strand of NZ_JBVJFP010000014.1, from coordinate 88,153 downwards.
CCCACGGAGCTGCGGTGCGGGACGTAGCGCAGCAGCTCCTCCAGCAGCGGCCCGCGTGCCTCGGGCCGCTCCCGCATCCGCGCCATCAGCTCGGGGCGGGTCAGCAGCAGGTACAGGATCTGGCCGCAGTTGTGCGTCACGGCCTCGCCGCCGATCTGCAGGGGACCGGCCAGGCCCACCGCCTCCTCCTCGGCGACCTCGCCGCGCGCCACGGCCGCGCCGAGCAGCGTGTACACGTCCTCGCCGGCGCCGCCCGCGCGGGCGCGGATCGTCCGGGCGATCCACGCGTACAGCCCCCGCTTGGCCCGGTCGGCCGCCTCGGCGCCGCCCGAGGTGGAGATGATCTCCCGCGTCCAGGAGTGCACCCGCTTCCGGTCGGCGGCCGGCACCCCCATCACCTCGCTGACCACGGCGAGCGGGAAGGGCTCCAGCACCCGCTCCATCAGATCCGCCGGCGGCCCGTCCCGTACGACGCCGTCCACCAGCGCGTCGAGCAGTTCCTGCGCCCGGGGCCGCAGCCGCCTGACCGCGGCGACCGTGAACGCGCCCGCGACCGCACGGCGCAGCCGCTGGTGGTCGGGCTGGTCGGCGAAGGCGAGGGAGCCGGGCCGGGGCGCGAAGTGCGGTGCCATCCGCGTCACCTGACGCTTCGTCACCTCTGCGCGACTGAATCGGGGATCGTTGGTGATCGCCCGCACGTCCTCGTACCGGGTGGCCAGCCACGCCCAGCCCTCGCCGTACGGCAGCCGGATACGGGTCAGGGGACCCTCGCGCATGAGGTCCGCGAGGACCGGGTCGAAGCCGGTCCCCTCCAGGTCGACGGCCGGCCAGTCCCGTACCGGTGGGGGCGGCGCCTGCGCGGCCAGTGTGGTGGTCTCCTCGGTCATGCCTCCACCCTCACGGCCGGCCGGACCCCTGTCGCGCGGGAGTGCTCCAGCCGGATCAGCACCGGACCGCCCGGATCGGCTCGCGGCCCGGATCGGTCCGGATCGGTCCGGATCGGCCCGGACCGGCCGGAGCCCGCCGGCCCGAGCCCTCCCCGGTCAGCCGGTGACCGCCCCGACCAGCGCGGCCAGCGCCGAGGCGAGCCGGGGCAGCCCGGGCCCGGCGGGGCCGCCCGGCTCGCTCATGTAGGTGTCCCGCCGGATCTCCACCATCAGGGCGGACACCCGGGGGTCCTTCCCGTAGTACTCCAGCGGTACGTACGTCCCCGCGAACGGGCTGTCCAGCCCCGTCTCCCCGATCCCGGCGAACGCCTCCCGCGCGGCGGCGAGCAGCTCCGGCGGGGTGTGGAAGGCGTCGGTGCCCAGGCAGACCGGCGGACGAGGGCCCTCGCCGTGCAGTTCGTAGGGGAGCGGCTCGGTGGGGTAGGAGTGCACGTCGATGATCACGGCGCGCCCGGTGGCGGCCAGCCGCCCGGCCACCGCGTCGGTCATGGCCTGCGCGTACGGCCGGAAGTACCGCGCGATCATCGGCTCCGGGTCGGCGTCCGCGTCCCGCAGCGGCTCCCGGTGCGTGGTGCGCGTGTAGACCGCGCCCATGCCGGCGGCGAGCATCTCCTCGCGCTCGTCCGGGAACCGCTCCGGGTCGACGACCAGCCGCGACAGCCGGTTGACGAACCGCCAGGGCGCGTTCCCCGCCGCCTCGGCGGCCGCCGCGGCGATCTCCGCGGTGTGCGCGTCGGTGATGTGGTCGAGCTCGCGCTCCAGCGCCGCGTCGCCCAGCACGATGCCGGCCCGCACGTCGCCCGGTATCCGCCGCGAGGAGTGCGGCACGTGCAGGATCACGGGGGAGTCGGCGGCGCCGGGGAGGAGGGCGAAGGGCGGTTCGGGTCGGGGCATCGTGCGGCTCCGGGGCGTTGTCAGTGGTGTGCGGCAGGATCGTGGGCGTGAGTGGGACGAGCGAGTACGGGGGGGATCATGGGGATCGGCGACGAGCGGGTGCGGGAGCACGTGTTCCTGCGGGCGCTGTACCGGGACGACTACTACCCGGACGCGGTGCTGGACCGGGGCCGGGAGATCCTGCTGCGGCTGTGCGGGCGGATCGAGGCCGAGCGGCCCGGGGACCTGGCCGCGCTCTACGCGCTGACGCACGCGGCGACCGAGGAGTTCAACGAGCTGGAGGCCGCGTTCGAGGCGGCGGGCAGTGAGATCGAGACCGTGGCGCGGGAGGAGATAGCGGGGGACTTCTGGTTCGTGGCCCGGGCGTACGGCTTCGCGGACGCCGACGTGGAGGAGCTGATCGCGCCGCGGGAGTGGTGAGCGGGCTCCGCCCCGGCCGCGTGGTGCGTGCGGTCGGGGCGGAGGGGCGGGACTCGTCGGGTCCCGGTCGTCGGGACCCGTCGGGGTCCCGGGTCAGCTCAGGGACGCGAGCAGCTCGTTCCAGGTGGCCGACGGGCGCATGACCGCCGCAGCCTTCGCCGGGTCGGGCTGGTAGTAGCCGCCGATGTCGGCCGGCTCGCCCTGGACGGCGACCAGCTCGTCGACGATCTTCTGCTCGTTGGCGGCGAGCGCCTCGGCGAGCGGCGCGAAGGCCTTCGCCAGCTCGGCGTCGTCGGTCTGCCGGGCCAGCTCCTGCGCCCAGTACAGGGACAGGTAGAAGTGGCTGCCGCGGTTGTCGATGCCGCCGACACGACGGGTCGGGGACTTGTCCTCGTTCAGGAACGTCGCCGTGGCGCGGTCGAGGGTGTCGGCGAGGACCTGGGCGCGGGCGTTGCCGGTGACCTTGGCGAGCTGCTCGAAGGACGGCACCAGGGCGAAGAACTCGCCCAGGGAGTCCCAGCGCAGGTAGTTCTCCTTGACCAGCTGCTGGACGTGCTTCGGCGCGGAGCCGCCGGCGCCCGTCTCGAACAGGCCGCCGCCGGCCATCAGCGGGACGACCGACAGCATCTTGGCGCTGGTGCCCAGCTCCAGGATCGGGAACAGGTCGGTGAGGTAGTCGCGCAGGACGTTGCCGGTGACGGAGATGGTGTCCTCGCCGCGGCGGATGCGCTCGACGGAGTACTTCGTCGCCTCGACCGGGTTGAGGATCTTGATCTCGAGGCCCTCGGTGTCGTGCTCCGGCAGGTACTGCTTCACCTTGGCGATCAGGTTGGCGTCGTGGGCGCGGGTCTCGTCCAGCCAGAACACCGCCGGGGCGCCGGTGGCGCGGGCGCGGGTGACGGCCAGCTTGACCCAGTCGCGGATCGGGGCGTCCTTGGTCTGGCAGGCGCGGAAGATGTCGCCCGCGGCGACCGGCTGCTCCAGCACCGTGTTGCCGGCCTGGTCGACCAGTCGGACGGTGCCCGCGGCCGGGATCTCGAAGGTTTTGTCGTGGCTGCCGTACTCCTCGGCCTTCTGCGCCATGAGGCCGACGTTCGGCACCGAGCCCATGGTCGACGGGTCGTAGGCGCCGTTGGCACGGCAGTCGTCGATCACGGCCTGGTAGACGCCGGAGTAGGAGGAGTCCGGGAGGACAGCGAGGGTGTCGTGCTCCTGCCCGTCGGGGCCCCACATGTGGCCGGAGGTGCGGATCATGGCCGGCATCGAGGCGTCGACGATGACGTCGGACGGCACGTGCAGGTTGGTGATGCCCTTGTCGGAGTCGACCATGGCCAGGTCCGGGCCCTCGGCCAGCTCGGCGTCGAAGGAGGCCTTGATCTCGGCGCCCTGCGGGTGGGACTCCAGACCCTTGTAGATGCCGCCGAGGCCGTCGTTCGGGGTGAGGCCGGCGGCGGCGAGGGTCTCGCCGTACTTGGCGAACGTCTTCGGGAAGAAGGCGCGGACCACGTGGCCGAAGATGATCGGGTCCGAGACCTTCATCATCGTGGCCTTCAGATGCACGGAGAACAGCACGCCCTCCGCCTTCGCGCGCTCCACCTGCTGCGTGAGGAACTCGCGCAGCGCGGCCACGCGCATCACGGAGGCGTCGACGACCTCGCCGGCGAGCACGGGCACCGACTCGCGCAGCACGGTGGTGGCGCCGTCCTCGGTGACCAGCTCGATCCGCAGCGCGCCGTCCTCGGCGACGACCACGGACTTCTCGGTGGAGCGGAAGTCGTTCTCGCCCATGGTCGCCACGTTCGTGCGGGACTCGGAGGTCCAGGCGCCCATGCGGTGCGGGTGGGTCTTGGCGTAGTTCTTCACCGACGCGGGGGCGCGGCGGTCGGAGTTGCCCTCGCGCAGGACCGGGTTCACGGCCGAACCCTTGACCTTGTCGTACCGGGCGCGGATCTCCCGCTCCTCGTCCGTCTTCGGGTCGTCCGGGTAGTCCGGCAGCGCGTAGCCCTGGCCCTGCAGCTCCGCGATCGCGGCCTTCAGCTGCGGGATGGACGCCGAGATGTTCGGCAGCTTGATGATGTTGGCCTCGGGCGTCTTCGCCAGCTCGCCCAGCTCCGTCAGCGCGTCGGGGATGCGCTGGCCCTCCTGGAGGTACTCCGGGAACACGGCGATGATGCGTCCCGCCAGCGAGATGTCCCGCGTCTCCACGGCGACACCCGCCTGCGAGGCGTACGCCTTGACCACCGGCAGGAAGGAATACGTCGCCAGGGCCGGGGCCTCGTCAGTGTGCGTGTAGATGATGGTCGAGTCAGTCACCGGGTGCTCCGCTCCACGTCTGCAACATTGCTCGACATCAAGATATCTCGTGATCGCGGCCGGCGGGCGTCGGGGCCCGCCGCTCCTCGCGCGGGTGCGGGATGGCGATCTCCGGCAGACCCGCGCCGCCCGGGTGCAGGGACACCGTGCGGGTCGGGGCCGGGATGCTGATGCCCTCGTCGCGGAAGCGCCGGTGCAGCCGCTTGATGAACTCGTGCTTGATCCGGTACTGGTCGCTGAACTCGCCGACCCCGAGGATCACGGTGAACCCGATCCGCGAGTCGCCGAAGGTGTGGAAGCGCACCGCCGGCTCGTGCTCGGGCACCGCCCCGGTGATCTCCCGCATCACCTCGGCGACCACCTCGACGGTGATCCGCTCCACCTCCTCCAGGTCGCTGTCGTAGCCGACCCCGGCCTGGACCAGGATGGTCAGCTGCTGCTCGGGCCGGTTGAAGTTGGTCATGTTGGTGCCGGCGAGCTGGCCGTTGGGGATGATCACCAGGTTGTTGGACAGGTTGCGGATCGTGGTCTGCCGCCAGTTGATGTCGGTGACGTAGCCCTCCTCGCCGCTGCTGAGCCGGATGTAGTCGCCGGGCTGCACGGTCTTCGAGGCGAGGATGTGGATGCCCGCGAAGAGGTTGGCGAGCGTGTCCTGCAGGGCCAGGGCGACGGCCAGGCCGCCCACGCCGAGGGCGGTGAGCATCGGCGCGATGGAGATGCCCAGCGTCTGGAGGACCACCAGGAAGCCGAGCGCGAGCACCGCGATCCGGGTGATGTTCACGAAGATCGTCGCGGAGGCGGCGACGCCGGAGCGGGACTGGGCGACCGAGCGCACCAGACCGGCCACCACCCGCGCCGCCGCCACCGTCACGACCAGGATGAACACCACGGTCAGCGTCTGGTTGACGTGGTGCTGCACCGTCCGGGTGAGCGGCAGCGCGGCGCCGGCCGCCGCCGCGCCGCCCAGGTACGCCGCCCACGGCACCACCGTGCGCAGCGCGGCCACCAGGACGTCGTCGCCGCTCCACTTGGTGCGCTTGGCGTGCTTGCCCAGCCAGCGCAGCAGCACCCGCAGCAGCAGCCCGGCGACCAGGCCGGCCGCCACGGCGATGCCCGCGAGCATCAGGTCGTCCAGGGTCAGGTCGCGGTTCACCGGTCACCTCCGGTGGGACGCTGCGCGGCGTGCGGGGCCGCCGACGGCCGGATGTGAAGTGTCGTCACGTTTCACCTGCTCGGATCCTGGGATGTGCCGTCGCACCGGCCGGGCGACTGCCCACGACCGGCGCGACCGCTCATCCTGCCGTATCCCGCAAGCCAGTTCGCACCTGGCCCGGTGACCGGTCCGCGCCGGTCAGACGATGCCCTCGGCGAGTTCCGCCTGCTCGCGGTCGTTGCCGTAGGCGGCGGTCGTCGGCACCCCGTACGAACGACGGGCGACGAACCACCACACCGTGGCGAGCAGCAGGACGACGACGAGCGCGACGGACGCGTAGTTCATGGTGTCCACGGTCACGGGCGACGACTGCGGCAGGCAGAACAGCACCGTCACGCACACCACCCACACCACCGCGGTCCAGCCGATCGGCCTGCTCCAGCGGCCCAGGCTCCACGGCCCCGGCTGGAACCGGTCGCCCGCGCGCAGCCGCAGGAAGACCGGGATGATGTACGCGGGCGTGATCCCGATGACGTTGATCGCGGTGACCGCGCCGTACGCGGTCGCCGAGTACAGCGACGGCAGGGCCAGCACACAGGCCACCGCCACCGACAGCCACACGGCGGCGACCGGGGTACGGGTGGAGCTGCTGACCTTGCGCCACAGCCGCGAGCCGGGCAGGGCGCCGTCGCGGCTGAACGCGAACACCATCCGGCTGGCCGCGGCGACCTCGGCGTTGCCGCAGAACAGCTGGGCGACGATGACCACCAGCAGCAGCGCGCTCGCGCCGTCCGTGCCCAGGCCGTCCAGCAGGATCTGCGCCGGCGGCACCCCGGTCTCGCTGGCCCGCGTGGCGTCGTAGTCCTGGATGGCGAAGGTCAGGCCCGCCAGCAGCACGAAGCCCGCGACCCACGACACCCAGATGGCCCGGACTATGCCGCGCGCAGCGGTCACCGAGGCGTTGGAGGTCTCCTCCGACAGATGCGCGGAGGCGTCGTAACCGGAGAACGTGTACTGGGCGAGCAGCAGGCCGATCGCGGCGACGTAGACGGGGTTCTCCCAGCCGGTCTCGTTGACGAACTCGGTGAACACGAACGACGGGGACTGGTGGTGGTCGGGGACGATCGCCAGCACGCCCACGATCAGCGCCACGCCGCCCAGGTGCCACCACACGCTGATCGAGTTGAGCACGCTGACCAGCCGCACCCCGAACAGGTTCAGCACGGCGTGCAGCAGCAGGATCACCATGAAGATCAGCATCGTCTTCTCCGGCGTGGGCTCGAAGCCCCACTGGAGGTTCATGAACGCGCCGGTGAACAGGGCCGCGCCGTAGTCGATGCCGGCGATCGCGCCGAGCAGGCCCAGCAGGTTGAGCCAGCCCGTGTACCAGCCCCAACGGCGCCCGCCGAGCCGGTCGGCCATGTAGTACAGCGCGCCCGAGGTGGGGTAGGCGCTGGTGACCTCGGCCAGCGCCATGCCCACGCACAGCACGAACAGGCCGACGCCCGCCCAGCCCCACAGCATCACGGCGGGACCGCCCGCGCCCATGCCGAAGCCGTACAGGGTCATGCACCCGGACAGGATCGAGATCACCGAGAAGCTGATCGCGAAGTTGCCGAAGCCGCCCATGCGGCGGGCCAGCACCGGTTTGTAGCCCAGTTCGCGCAGACGCTGCTCCTCGTCCTGCTGCGGGACGCCGGATTGGATGGGGGACATGCGTGATCTCCAGGGATGGGGGATTTTCGGGGGATCAGGGGGGTGGGGCGGCGGTGGGTTCAGGAGCGCCGGTGCGGGCCCCGGGTCACCGCGGACCGGACGCGGGTGCGGGCCTGGACGAACGCCTCGGCGGCCAGGACGGGGTCGCCCGGGTCGGCGGTGCGGCAGGACCACGGCATGGGCGCGTAGTACGGGCCGATCGCCTCGAACACCCGATCCGCCTCCGGGAACTGGAGCGCCCCCCACAGCGCGTGGGCCAGATGATTGAGGTCCAGCGGGGAACGCTCGGCGGGCGCGCTCGGTTCGAACCAGCCGTGGAACGTGCGCAGCGCCTCACGGGCCGCGTCCTCCCCGACCCAGTGCAGATCCAGCGCGGCCATCCGCCCGCCCTCCCGGCGGTACCGCTCGACACGCACGTACAGCGGCAGTACGTGCAGGGCCGAGCCCGGCGGCGCCGCGTCGGCGGCCCAGTGGGCGAAGCCGACCGCCTCGGCCAGCCGGCCCGACTGCGAACGCCCGTACAGGAACTGCAGCATCCGGTGGTACGCCTCCCGGTTGCCCGGGTCCCGCTTGTCGGCCTCGGCCAGCAGCCCCCAGGGCCCCGGCGGCAGCATCGGCTCCGGCGGCGGCACCCGGTGCTCGTCCCAGCGCTGGTCCCAGTCGAGCCGGGCCAGCGCCAGCAGGCACACCCACGGCACCGGGTCGTGCGGGGCGACGCGGCCCGCGGTGTCGCAGGCCAGCCAGGCCTCGTGCCACAGCTCCTGGGTGCGCCGGTGCCGCTCGCGCGCGGCGCGCAGCGCCCGCTCGACGGACACCCGGGCGTGCATCACCACGGCGTGCACGCTGTCGGGTTCCTCGGCGAGCCAGGCCCGCACCACGTCGGTGCCGGCCGCGGCGGCGGCCAGGACCTGGGTGCGCTGGGTCCACTGCCACCAGGTCTCCGTCTCGGCGAGCACGGCGCGCATCGACATCCACCGCCCGGTGCGCAGCTCCACCAGGGCGGTGCGCAGTGCGGTGTCGGGTCCGGCGGGGTCGTACGCCGGCCGGGTCTCGTCCTTCGCCATCACCCGCCGCCTGCCCCGGTACACGGGCGGTCGGGCAGCAAGGCGGCAGGCTGGAGTAACAACTGGTCCCCCGGGAGAAGACGGTCAGTGGAACGCGGTGGTCGGCGGTCACTATAGAGGCGGACGTTCCGCCTTCACGCCCCGATTCGTCAACCGTTCGCGAAAGCTGAGCCTTCGCAACAGGATTGACACACAGTCAGCCCAGCTTGACGGCGTGTGGTGGTCGAAGGCAGGCTGTCGAGCCGTGATCACCGAGGCGCGGCGACGGGGAGGGGCGCGATGACCGGTCCGGTACTCGCCGTCGACCAGGGCACCTCCGGCACCAAGGCCCTGGTCGTCTGCCCCGAACGCGGGGTCATCGGCAGCGGGTTCGCCGCCGTGCGACCCCGCCATCCGTCCGGCGGCCTGGTCGAGGCGGACCCGGCCGAGCTGTACGGCTCCGTGCTCGACGCCGGCCGCCAGGCCCTCGCCGAGGCCGGCGAACCCGTGGTCGCGCTGGGCCTGGCCAACCAGGGCGAGACCGTCCTCGCCTGGGACCCGGCCACCGGCCGCCCCCTCGCCGACGCCCTCGTCTGGCAGGACCGCCGGGCCGAAACCGTCTGCGCCGAACTCGCGTCGCACGCCGATGAATTGCGCCAGCTGACCGGGCTGCCGCTCGACCCGTACTTCGCCGCGCCGAAGATGGCCTGGATCCGCCGCCACCTCACCCGCGACGGCGTCGTCACCACCAGCGACGCCTGGCTCGTCCACCGGCTCACCGGCGCTTTCGTGACCGACGCCGCCACCGCCGGCCGCACCCAACTCCTCGACCTGGACAGTGCCGTGTGGTCGCCGCGCGCCCTCGGCCTGTACGGCCTGTCCGACGAGCGGCTCCCCGAGGTCGTCGACGCCGCCGGGCCCGTCGGCGTCACCACCGCGTTCGGCCCGGAGATCCCCCTCACCGGCCTGGTCGTCGACCAGCAGGCCGCGCTGCTCGCCCAGCGCGTCACCGCGCCCGGCACCGCCAAGTGCACCTACGGCACGGGGGCGTTCCTCCTCGCGCACACCGGGGACGCGCCGCGCCGCAGCGGCTCCGGACTGGTCGGCTGCGTCGCCTGGCGGCTCGCCGGCCGCACCTCCTACTGCCTCGACGGGCAGGTCTACACGGCCGCCTCCGCCGTGCGCTGGCTCGGCGAACTCGGCGTCATCGAGGACGCCGCCGACCTCGACCGGGTCGGCTCCGCCGTGCCCGACAGCGGCGGCGTCACCTTCGTCCCCGCGCTGGCCGGGCTCGCCGCCCCCTGGTGGCGCGGCGATGTGCGCGGCTCGCTCACCGGCCTCGGCCTCGACACCACCCCCGGGCACCTGGTGCGGGCCCTGTGCGAGGGCCTGGCCGCACAGGTCGTCGCCCTCGCCGACGCCGCCGCCGCGGACCTCGGGGCGCCGTTGGAGGTGCTGCGCGCCGACGGCGGCCTGACCCGCTCGGCGCTGCTCATGCAGACCCAGGCCGACCTGCTGCAACGTCCCGTGGAGGTGTCCGCGCTGCCCGACGCGACCGCCCTCGGCGTGGGCGCGCTCGCCCGGATCGGCGCGACGCCGGGGCTCGGCGTCGAGGAGGCCCTGCCGGAGTGGAAGCCGGCGGCGGTGTACGAGCCGCGCATCCCGGCCGACGAGGCGGCCGAACGCCTGGCCCGCTTCCGCGCCGCCGTCACCGCGCTGCTCGACGGGGCGCCGGCGTGACCGGGCGCCGCGCGGCCGCCCGGACGGCCAAGCGCCGCACGGACGACGGGACCCCCGAGCCCGCGACCGTCACCGCCCGCGGCCCGCTGCCCGGCACGCCGTACGACGTCACGGTCGTCGGCGCCGGCGTCGTCGGGTCCGCTGTCGCCCGCGCCCTCGCCCGCCACCCCAAGCTGCGCGTCGCGCTGGTCGAGGCACAGGACGACGTCGGCCAGGGCACCTCGAAGGCCAACACCGCCATCCTGCACACCGGCTTCGACGCGGTACCCGGATCGCTGGAGGCCCGCTTGGTCCGCGAGGGCTCCCGCGCACTGGCCGCCTACGCCGCCGAGTCCGGCATCCCCGTGGAAGGCGTCGGCGCGCTCCTGGTCGCCTGGGACGACGAACAGCTCGCCGCCCTGCCCCGTCTCGCCGCCAAGGCCGAGGCCAACGACCACCGGGACGCGCGCCTCCTGGACGCCGCCGAAGTATACGAACGCGAACCGCACCTCGGCCCGGGCGCGCTCGGCGCGCTGCACATCCCCGGCGAGAGTGTCGTCTGCCCCTGGACGACGAACCTCGCCTACGCCACCCAGGCCGTGCGCAACGGAGTCCACCTGCACCTCGACTGCCGGGTGGAGCAGGCGACCCGGCAGGACGGCGTCCACGTCCTGGCCACCACGCGGGGTCCCCTGCGCACCCGCTGGCTGATCAACGCCGCCGGGCTGCACGCCGACACCCTCGACCGCCTCCTCGGCCACGACGACTTCACCGTCACCCCGCGCCGCGGACAGCTCATCGTCTTCGACAGGTTCGCCCGCGCCCTGGTCCGCCACATCCTGCTGCCCGTCCCCACCGCCCTCGGCAAGGGCGTCCTCGTCGCCCCGACCGTCCACGGCAACGTCCTGCTCGGCCCCACCGCCGAGGACCTGGACGACAAACGGGCCACCGAGTCGACCGCCGACGCGCTGGCCGCCCTGCGCGACAAGGGCCGCCGCATCCTCCCCGCGCTCCTGGAGGAAGAGGTCACCGCCGTCTACGCCGGCCTGCGCGCCGCCACCGAGCACGACGACTACCGCATCGCCGCCCACCCCGGACAGGACTACGTGACCGTCGGCGGCATCCGTTCCACCGGCCTGACCGCGTCCCTCGCCATCGCCGCCCACGTCCTGGACCTCGCCCGCGAGGCCGGCCTCGACCCCGGCCCGGAACGGGACCTCGCCCCGGTGCGCATGCCGGACCTCGGCGAGAGGGCCCCGCGCCCCTGCGAGCGGCCCGAACTCGTCGCCGAGGACCCCTCCTACGGCACGCTCGTCTGCCACTGCGAGCGCGTCTCGCTCGGCGAGATCCGCGACGCCCTCGCCGGGACGATCCCGCCCGCAGGACTGGACGGACTGCGCCGCCGCACCCGCGCCCGCGCCGGCCGCTGCCAGGGCTTCCACTGCGGCGCCGCGGTGCGCGCGCTGTTCGAGGAGGCCCGCCCATGACGGGACGGCAGGTGGACGTCCTCGTCGTCGGCGCCGGCCCCGCCGGCCTGGCCGCCGCCGCCCGGCTGGCCGCGGGCGGCGCGGGCCGGGTGGAGGTCCTCGACCGCGAACGCAGTGCCGGCGGGGTGCCCCGGCACTGCGTGCACGGCGGCTTCGGCACGCCCCGGCGACCCTTGACCGGCCCCCAGTACGCCCGCCGTCTCCTGCTCGCCGCCCGCCGCGCCGGAGCCGTCGTCCGCACCGGCGTCACGGCACTCGACTGGGCCGGGCCCCTGGCCCTCGCCACCGTCGGCCCGGAGGGCGCCGAGACGATCACGGCGCGGGCGATCGTGCTGGCCACCGGCGCCCGCGAACGCCCCCGCGCCGCCCGCCTGATCCCGGGCACCCGTCCGGACGGCGTCTACACCACCGGCGAACTGCAGCAGGCCGTCCACCTCTTCGGGCAGCGGATCGGCGCCCGCGCCGTGATCGTCGGCTCGGAGCCGGTCGGGTATGCCGCCGCCGACACCGCCCGGGCGGCCGGCGCCCGGATCGCCGCGATGGTCACCGACCGCCCCCGCGCCCGCTCCCGCGCGGACTTCCCCGTCCTCACCGGCGCGACCGTCGCCGAACTCCTCGGCCACGGCCGCCTCACCGGCGTCCGCGTCCGTCACGGCGACGGCCGTACGACCCTCCTGCGCTGCGACACGGTCGTCTTCACCGGCGACTTCGTCCCCGACCGCGACCTGGCCCGCCGCGGCGGCATCACCCTGGACGGGGCAGGCCCGCTCACGTCCCGCCCGGGAGTCCTCGCGGCGGGCGACACCGTCCACGCGACGTGGGGCGCGCGGTCGGCGGCGGGGGAGGGGACGCGGGTGGCCGAGCTGGTCCTGGCCGGGTCCTGACCTCGCACCGGGCTGAACCGGCCGGTTCCGACCCCGCTCAGATCACCTTCAGCCGCACCAGCGCCCCCAGCGTCAGCGCCCCCGGCAGCAGGGGCAGCCACACCGTGATGACGCGGTAGGCCAGGACCACCGCCGTGGCCACGGCCGCCGGGCCGCCCGCGGCCACCAGGGCGACGATCAGGGCCGCGTCGACCGAGCCGAGGCCGCCCGGGGTGGGCACCACGGCCACGGCGACCGTCGCCGCCAGGTAGGCGACCACGACGTGCCACAGCGGCACCTGGAGGCCCACGGCGCGGGCCACCGCGACCAGGCCGGCCGCCTGGAGAGCGGGGAAGGCCAGGGAACCGCCCCACAGGAGGAGGGCGCGGGAGGGGCGGGTGTGGACCGTGCGGGCCTCGCCCAGGGCGGTGCGCAGGAAGGAGACCACGGCCGTGCGCAGCCGCCGTACCAGCAGGAGCAGGGCCGCGGCCAGGACGGCCGCCGCGACGGCCGTCAGCAGCAGCGGGACGGCCGAGCCGTCCGGGAGGAGGCCGCCGAGGCGCAGGGCGCCGGGGAAGAGGAGGAGCAGCGCGGCGAGCAGGCCGACGCGGGCGACGCTCTCGGCGAGCAGATAGAGGGCCAGCGCGGCGGAGGAGCGGGCCAGCGGTACCCCGCACACCGTCATGAAGCGCAGGTTGACCGCGCTCGCGCCCAGCCCGGTCGGCAGGATGTGGTTGGCGGCGCCCGCGGCGAACTGCGTGACCAGCAGCCGCAGGCCCGGCAGCCGCTCGACGACCGCGCCCTGCCGGGTCACCGCGGCGGCCACCCAGGTCAGGCAGGTGAAGGCCCCCGCGGCCAGCAGCCAGGGCAGCTCGGCCGTCGCCAGGTGGTGGACGCCGTCGATCAGCACGTCACGGTGGCGCACCGCGAGGAACGCGACGAACAGGATCGGCAGCAGGCCGAGCACCGGGCGGAGGGGGAAGCGGCCGAGGAGCCGTCGCAGGGGAAGTCGCACCGCTGTCACATTCGCAGAGGTTCTCCGCACCGCCTCAACTGCGGGTTGCGGAAGCGCGGACGCCGGATGACGCAGGGGAAGCGGGCCGACGTCGATCACCCCGGTCAGGAAACGGCTTGACCTCAAGAAAGGTCGAGGTTCTAGGTTCGGTGCCATGAGCATGGAGACCACGGCGTGGACGCAGCTGTACAGCGTCATGCACGCCCAAGAGGAACGCCGGCCCTTCGCCCGGACCACACTGCGCCGCATCGGCGCCTTCGCCCGCCCGCACCGCCGTCGCATCGCCCTGTTCCTGCTGCTCGGGGTGGCCACCGCGCTGCTCGCCGTCGCCACGCCGGTGCTCGCCGGAAAGGTCGTCGACACGCTGGTGTCGCACGGCGACGCCGACGCCGTCGTACGGCTCGCGCTGCTGATCGCGCTGATCGCCGTGGTGGAGGCCGTGCTCGGCATCCTCGGACGGCGGCTGTCGGCCACGCTCGGCGAAGGGCTCATCCTCGATCTGCGCACGGCCGTCTTCGACCATGTGCAGCGGATGCCGGTCGCCTTCTTCACCCGCACCCGCACCGGCGCCCTCGTCAGCAGGCTCAACAACGACGTCATCGGCGCCCAGCGCGCCTTCAGCAACACCCTGTCCGGAGTGGTCAGCAACCTGGTCACGCTGGTGTTCACGCTCGCCGTGATGCTCACCCTGTCCTGGCAGGTCACCCTGCTGGCGCTGGTGCTGCTGCCGGTGTTCGTGCTGCCGGCCCGGCGCATGGGCCGGCGGATGGCCCGGATGCAGCGGGAGGCCGCGACCCTCAACGCGGCGATGGGCACCCGGATGACGGAGCGGTTCTCCGCGCCCGGCGCCACCCTGGTCAAGCTGTTCGGGCGGCCGGAGGAGGAGTCGGCGGAGTTCGCCGCCCGCGCCCGCCGCGTCGCCGACATCGGCGTCCGCACCGCGACCGCCCAGTCCGTGTTCATCACCGCGCTCACCCTGGTTTCGGCCCTGGCGCTCGCCCTGGTCTACGGCCTCGGCGGTTGGTTCGCGCTGAAGGGCACCCTGGAGCCCGGCGCCGTCGTCGCCCTCGCCCTGCTGCTCACCCGCCTCTACGCGCCGCTCACCGCGCTCGCCGGCGCCCGGGTGGAGATCATGACCGCGCTGGTCAGCTTCGAGCGGGTCTTCGAGGTGCTGGACCTGAAGCCGCTGATCGAGGACGGTCCGGACGCGGTCGAGGCGCCCGACGGCCCGCTGTCGGTGGAGTTCGACCGCGTCCGCTTCGGCTACCCCTCCGCCGACAAGGTCTCCCTCGCGTCCCTGGAGGAGGTGGCCGCACTCGACACCCGCGGCGGCGCCGAGGTCCTGCACGGCGTCTCCTTCCGCGCCGAACCCGGACAGACCGTCGCCCTCGTCGGCTCCTCCGGCGCCGGCAAGTCCACCGTCGCCCAGCTGCTGCCGCGGCTGTACGACGTCGACGAGGGCGCCGTGCGCATCGGCGGCGTCGACGTGCGCGACCTGACCGCCGCCTCGCTGCGCGGCACCGTCGGCATGGTCACCCAGGACGGCCACCTCTTCCACGACACCGTCCGCGCCAACCTGCTGCTCGCCCGGCCCGACGCCACCGAGGACGACCTGTGGGACGCCCTGCGCCGGGCCCGCCTGGACGCCCTCGTGCGGTCCCTGCCCGACGGCCTGGACACGGTGGTCGGCGAGCGCGGTTACCGGCTCTCCGGCGGCGAGCGCCAGCGCATGACGATCGCCCGGCTGCTGCTGGCCCGCCAGCGCGTCGTCATCCTGGACGAGGCCACCGCCCACCTCGACAACACCTCCGAGGCGGCCGTCCAGGAGGCCCTCACCGAGGCGCTGGAGGGCCGCACCGCCCTGGTCATCGCACACCGGCTGTCCACCGTGCGGGCCGCGGACCTGATCCTCGTCCTGGAGGACGGGCACATCGTGGAACGCGGCACGCACGAGGGACTGCTGGCGGCCCGGGGACGGTACGCGCAGCTGTACCGGACGCAGTTCGAGCAGGACCCGAGCGTCGTGCAGGAAGCCGTGTAGGGGGCGCGGTCAGCGGGCGGCGGTGAAGCCGTCCAGGCGCAGCGGGGCGCCGGTGCGGGCGGTGATCTCCTCGACGGTGACGTCCGGCGCGGTCTCGACCAGGGCGAGGCCGTCGTCGGTGACGTCGAGGACGCCGAGGTCGGTGACGATCCGGTGGACGCAGCGCTCGCCGGTCAGCGGCAGGGACTGTGCCGGCCGGGACCCCAGATCTTGCGGTGTCCGGCGCGGACGACCCGGCCGGAGCCGCGCATGTACTCGTCGAGGCCGCGATGGCCAGCTGGTGCAGCGGCTGGAAGGCGTGCTCGAACTCGTTGGGCCGCACCTCGAAGCCCCAGGTGTCGGTGGCGATCGCGGCGATCTCGGTGCCGTGCAGCCAGCCCGCCGCGGTGAACGACAGTCCGGGCGCGGGACCGCCCGCGTAGTCGCCCCAGCCCTCGCGCCGGGCCCGGGCTGACCGGTGCGCACGACGACGACGTCCCCGAGGCCCACGTCCACCCCGTGCGCCTCGGCCGTCGCCGTCAGGTGCTCCGGGGTGACGGCGAACCCGTCCGGCAGCTCGCCGTCCTCGCCGAACACCTGGCCCACGTCCAGCAGGACGCCGCGTCCGGCGACGTACGGCGCCATGTGCTCGATGCCGGTGACCAGGTCGCCCTCGGAGGTGACGACCTGCTCCGCCCGGCGCCCGTTCCAGGCCAGCCCGTGGTCGAAGATGTGCCCGAGCCCGTCCCACTGCGTGGAGCACTGAGCGGCATGGCGACCACGTCGTCGGCGCCGCCGATGCCGTGCGGGAAGCCCTGGTTGCCGAGGGCGGCGTCGACGCCCGTGTCGAGCATGGTGTGCACCGGGTTGGTGCGCCGCCGCCGGCCCTTCTGGGGGCCGTTCATGTCGAAGCTCTGCGCGAGCGAGAAGCGGGCCCCGCGCCGGACCAGGGCCGCGCCCCCCCGCTTGGCCTCGTCCAGGAAGTTCAGCGTGCCGAGCACGTCGTCCGCCCCAGCGGCCCCAGTTGGAGTACGCCTTCGCCGCCGCGGCGATGGCGCCCTCGGGGTCGTGGCGGTCCGGCCCCGCATTCACGACGGCTCCGCCACGCAGCGGGTGCGCTGGACGCCGAGCCCGGTGACCGAGCCCTCCATCACGTCGCCGTCGCGCAGTAGCCGGCCCCAGTGCATGCCGTTGCCGGCCGGGGAGCTGGTCTAGACCAGGTCGCCGGGGAGCAGCCGGGCGGTCTGCGAGGCGTACGCGACCATGCGGGCCACGTCGAAGACCATGTCCTTGGTGGAGTCGTCCTGCATGGTCTCGCCGTTGCTTCAGGGCGACCCGCATGTCCCCGGGGTCGGAGACCGACTCGGCCGGCACGATCCAGGGCCCGAGCGGCGTGAAGCCGGGCGCGTTCTTGGTGTGCAGCCAGTCGGTGCCGATCTGACCCGGCCGGCCCGCGCCCACGGCGTCACCCCGGCAGCGCCGCCGGGCTGTCCGCCGGCAGGTCCTCGGGCAGCAGCAGGCGCAGGTCGTCCAGGCCGGGTGCGGGCAGGGTGCCGATGCGGCGGGCCTGGCGGGTCATCATCGCCTCCACCAGGCGGCGTCCGGTGCGGGCGTTGCCGAAGGAGCGGTCGCGCGGGATGGCCGCCACGTAGCGGGTCAGGGCCTCGACCGTCTCGGGCGGGCAGTCGTAGCCGGAGTCCGCGGCCTGCGTGGTGATGATGCCGACCAGTTCCTCGGTGGTGTAGTTCTCGAACTCCACGGTGCGGGTGAACCGGGAGGACAGGCCCGGGTTGGAGTCCAGGAAGCGGCGCATCTCGGCGGTGTAGCCGGCGGCGATCACCACGATCTCGTCGCGGTGGTCCTCCATCAGCTTCAGCAGCGTCTCCACCGCCTCGCGGCCGAAGTCCGACGTCGCCCCCTCGGGGGTGAGCGTGTAGGCCTCGTCGATGAACAGCACGCCGCCCAGGGCCCGTTCGAAGACCTCCTTGGTGATCTGCGCGGTGTGGCCGACGTACCGGCCGACGAGGTCGGCGCGGGCCACTTCCACCAACTGGCCCTTGGGAAGCACACCGAGGGAGTGCAGCAGTTCGGCGTAGAGGCGGGCCACGGTGGTCTTGCCGGTGCCGGGCGGGCCGGAGAAGATCAGGTGCTGGCTGATGCGCGGCGTGGGCAGGCCGGCCGCGCGCCGCTGCCGGGTGGTCGCCAGCAGGTTGACCAGGTCCGTCACCTCCCGCTTGACCGCGCCGAGGCCGACCATCGCGTCCAGCTTGGCCAGCAGGTCCTCGGAGCTGGAGCGGTTCGCGTCGGCGGCGTCCGTGTCCTCGCCGACGTCCTCGGGCAGCAGCAGCGACAGATCCGCCTCGGCCGGGTCGACCATCGAGCCGAGCCGGAACGCCTGGCGGTCCACCATCTCCTCGAACACCCGCCGCGCGGCACGGCCGTTGCCGAAGGTGGCGTCCCGTTCCATGCGGCCGTAGTGCCGGGCGAGGGCGTCCAGGGTGCGCGGGTCCAGCACGTAGTGGTGCGCCTCGCACATCCGCTCCGTGATGGTGACGAGTTCCTCCACCGAATAGTTGGCGAACTCGATGGTGCGGGTGAAGCGGGATGCCAGACCGGGGTTGGAGTTGAGGAAGGCGGCCATCTCGTCGGTGTACCCGGCGGCGATCACCACCACGTCGTCGCGGTGGTCCTCCATCAGCTTCAGCAGCGTGTCGATGGCCTCGCGGCCGAAGTCGGCGCCGCTGCCCTTGCCGTCCGACAGCAGCGTGTACGCCTCGTCCAGGAACAGCACCCCGCCGAGCGCCTCGTTGAACGCCTCCGTCGTCTTGATCGCCGTACCGCCGATGACCTGGGCCACCAGATCGGCGCGGGACACCTCGACCAGGTGCCCGGAGCGCAGCACGCCCAGCTCGGTGAGGATGCCGCCGTAGAGGCGGGCGACGGTGGTCTTGCCGGTGCCGGGCGGGCCGGAGAAGACCAGGTGGCGGCTCATCGGCGGGACCGGCATGCCGAGCCGGGCGCGGCGCTGGGCCAGCTGGTTGAGGTTGACCAGGGTGCGCACCTGGTGCTTGACGTCGGCCAGGCCGATCAGCGACTCCAGCTCCTCCAGCGGCCCCGCCGGGGCGGCCTTCGCGGCGCGGCCCCGCCCGCCCGGCTCGCCCGTGGACGCGGCGCCCGCCGCATCGGGACCGAAGGCGTCGGGGGCGCCGTTGCCGCCGCTGGTCAGGTCGTCCACCGTGCACCGCTCGCTCGCCCGGGTCTGCTTGAGGCCCGCGCCGCGGTTCTCCCGTACGGTGCAGCCCGTCACGGTGACGGGCTCCGCGCTGTCGACACGGACGCCGTCGCCCAGGCTGCCGGTGATCACGCAGGCGTCCAGGGTGAGGCGGGAGCCGTCCACGGCCAGCACGCCGTGCGCGCCGGACCCGGTGATCTCGGTGCGCAGCACGGACAGTTCGCCGGCCTTGTCGACGGCGACGCCGGAAGCGCCCGAGCCGTCCAGCCGGCAGTCGCGGACCGAGCCGAGGCCCCCGGCGCCGACCCGTATCCCGGCGTCGGCCGCGTCGCGGACGGTGGTGTCGCGCAGGTGCGGGTTGCCGCCGCCGGACACCCGCACGCCGTCCGCGCCCGCCCGCTCGATCTCGCAGTTCTCCAGCCGGCCGCGCCCGTCGTCCACGACCTCCACGCCGGTGCCGCCCGCGCCGGTGATGCGGGCGCGGCGCACCAGCGGGTTGCCGCCGCCGCGGATCAGCAGGCCGGTCCCGGCCGCGTCGGCGATCTCCAGCCGGTCGAACTCGGCGGCCGACTCCTCCTCCAGCACCACCGCGCCCTTGGCGTCGGCGCAGTCGCGCACCGCGGTGTCGGTGAAGGCGGGCGCGCTGGAGCCGATCACCCGGATCGCCGGGCCGCCCGCCGTGTCGAACTCGCACTCGCGGAACGTGCCGCGCGAACGCTCGGTCACCGCGAGGCCGTTGCCCTTGGTCCGCGAGGTGCGGCAGCGCAGCACCTCCGGGTCCGCGCCGGACGCCAGCACGAAGCCGGGGCCGGACGTGTCGGTGACCGTGACGTGCTCCAGCACCGGGCGCGAGTCGCTGGTGACGTACACGCCGACCGCCGCGTCGTGCACCCGCACGCGCCGCACCCGGGTGCTGCTGCTGCCCTCCAGGGCGAGGGCGGGCTTCTCCGTGCCGGAGATCTCGCAGTCCTCCACGACGCCCTGCGCCTCGCCGTTGACGAGCACGCCGTTGCCGCGGGCGTCGCGGATGCGGCAGTCCCGCACGGTGGTGCGGGCCCGCTCGCCGATCACGACGGCGGTGGTGCCGAGGTTCTCCAGCACGCAGTCGGCGACGACCGTGCCGGTGTCGGCGGTGTCGACGACGCCCGCGCCGGCCGGGTTGCCGATCCGGCAGTCCCGCATCGCCAGCGACCCCGACTCGCGGGCCAGCAGGGCGGTCCAGCCGGAGCCGACGACCGTGCAGCCGTCCATCGCGACCTGTCCGCGTGCCGCGTCCACCACCGGTACGTCCTCGCTGCCGCCGCGCAGGGTCAGGTCGGTGAGCATCACCGCGTCGGCGACCAGCACGACAGCGCTGCCCCGGCGGGGGCAGATCTCCACGCTGCCGCGCTCGCCCTCGGCGACGATCGTCACCCGGGTCCGCACGGTCAGGTTCTCCGCGTAGCGGCCGGGACGGACCCGGACGACCGCGCCGCTGCGCGCCTGGGCCAGGGCCTCACCGATGGTCCGGAAACTCTCCGGCTGCTCGGGGCAGACGGTGAGCAACTGCCGTGACAAGCTAGATCCTCCTCGCTGCGGCGCCACGGTCGGCCCTGTGGGACGGCGGGACGCGCCGGATGCAGGCTACGTGAGGGACGCGGTCATCTTCCAGGCGGAACAGGGGAGTTCACCTGGATGTTCCGTTCCGTGCGCCCGGAGGGACCCATGGGGCGGGCACCATAGGATGCGCGCCATGCGACGCGACCCTGCTTCCGCGCGAGCGGCCACCGCCGCCGTGCTGGCCGCCGTCCCCGTGCTCCTGGCCGGATCCGGACCCGCCCTCGCCGCCGACGACCCGGTGCGGCTGCCCGTCGTCCGCACCGAACTCGCCGGCGACGAGGCCTGTACGGGCGCGTCCGCGCGGACGGCCCGCAGCGAGCCGTGGACCGCGCGCGCCCTCGGTCTGTCCCGCGCCTGGCGGTACTCCCGCGGCGCGGGTGTGACCGTGGCCGTGGTGGACACGGGCGTCGGCACCTCGATCCCGGCGCTGGCCGGGCGGGTGGAGACGGCCGGAGGCGGGGGCGGCGACTGCGTCGGCCACGGCAGCTTCGCCGCCGGGCTCATCGCCGCCGCGCCGGCCGAGGGCGTGGGCGCGGCGGGCGTGGCGCCGGCGGCGCGCATCCTCGCCGTACGGGGGACCGCGGAGCGCGGCGCGACCACGCCGGACCTGCTCGCCGACGGAATCCGCACGGCCGCGGACGCCGGCGCCCGGGTGATCTACGTCGCCCGCGCGCTGCCGGCCGGTCAGAAGGAGCTGACCGCCGCCGTCGCCCACGCCGCCGACCGCGACGCCCTGGTGGTGGCCCCGTTCGCGCCCGACGCGCTGCCCGGGGACAGGTTCGCCGGAAACGACGAGGAGAAGGCGCAGCCGTTGTGGTACTGGCCCGCGGCCGTGCCGGACGTGCTCTCGGTGATGGATTACGGCGCCGGCGGCGGGCGGCCCGAGGACGCGCCCACGGCCCTGTCGGCGGACCTCGCGGCCCCCGGCGACGCGGTGGTCGGCAACGGCCCCGAGGGCGCCGGCCACTACCTGGGTTCGGGCTCCTCCCTGGCGGCGGCGCACGTCGCCGGGGCCGCGGCCCTGATCCGGTCCCGCCATCCCGGCCTCACCGCGTCCGAGACCGCCCGCCGTCTGACGGCCACCGGCTACCCGTCCTCGCCCCCGCGCCTGGACGCCTACGCGGCCCTCACCGCCGTCCTCACCGACCCCGCCGGCGCGGCCCCCCGGCCGGCCCCGGCCGACCTGCCCGAACCCGCCCCGGACGCCCCGCGCCACCGCGCCGTGCTGATCGCCTCCGCGGGCGGCGCGCTGGTCGTGCTGGTGGCGGCAGCGGCGGCGGTGATCCCCCGGGGGCGGGCCCGGGGGTGGAAACCGGCGGAGTGACCGGCCGGGGGCGGGGGAGCGGGGCGGCTCCCTGCCCGGCCACGCGGTCGGCCGCGCCCCGGGCCCCGAGCGCGGCCGGCCGCGCTCGGAACCCGGGGCGCGCGCTCAGTCCCGCTCCCCGCCCAGATACGCCGTCTGCACCTGCACCGTGCGCCGTCTGGCGATCCGGCTCGCGCGCCCCGGCGGCAGCAGGCGGCCCTTCGCGTTGCCGACGACGTAGCCCTCGGACGGCGGGCAGGACAGCAGCAGGGTCGGGGTGTTGACCTCCTGGAGGCGGCGCATCAGATGGTCGCCCATCGCCCGGCCCGCGCCCGTCGCGGCACGGGCGACCACCATGTGCAGCCCGACCTCCCAGCCGAGGGCCAGCTGGTCGAGGAGCGGGTCGAACGGGGCGTTCATCGGGCCCGAGCCCAGCATGTCGTAGTCGTCGACGAGGACGAACAGGCGCGGCCCGTTCCACCAGTCGGCGAGCCGCATCCGGGCCGGCGCGATGTCCGGGCCCGGCACCCGCGTCCTCACCGCCCGGGACGCCCCGTCGACCAGGTCCCGCAGGGCGTCGATGGAGACGGCGTGGCCCAGCCGGTAGTCGTCGGGGATCGCCTCGACCAGCTCGCGCCGGTAGTCGACGACCATGATGCGGGCCTCGGCCGGCGTGTACCGCTTCATGATGGCGCGGGCCGTGAGCCGCAGCAGATTGGTCTTGCCGCTCTCGGTGTCGCCGATCACGATCATGTGCGGGCTCTCGGCGAAGTCGTGCCACACCGTGGCCAGTTCGTCCTCCTCCAGGCCCAGCGGCATCCGGAAGTCCCCCTCCGGCTCGGGCAGCGCCGACACCGGCAGCTCGGCCGGCAGCATCCGCACCCGCGGCGCGCGCGGACCGGGGCGGCTCTCCTCCACCGCGGCGACCAGAGCGGCGACGCCCTCGGCGAGGTCGTCGGCCCGCTCCACCCCGTCGATGCGGGGCAGCGCCGTGAGGTAGTGCAGCTTGCCGTCGCGGGTCAGACCGCGCCCGGGGACGCGGGGCACCGTCGCGGCCCGCCGGATGTCGATCTCGGAGTCCATCGGGTCGCCCATCCGCAGCTCCAGATGGGTGCCCGCCTGGTCGCGCACCGCCGAGGGCAGCTCCACCCAGCGGGCCGTGGTGACGATCAGATGGACGCCGTAGTTCAGGCCGCGCGAGGCGATCGCGCTGAAGGTGGGGATGTGCCGGTCGTAGTCCTGGCGGACCGTGGACCAGCCGTCGATGACCAGGAACACGTCCCCGTGCTCGTGGTCGGCGAACTCACCGGCCGCCCGGCGCCGCCGGAACGTCGCCATGGAGTCGATGCCCTGCTCCAGGAAGAACTTCTCCCGCGCCGCCAGCAGCGTGTTGACCTCGGCGATCGTACGGCCCACCCGCTCGCCGTCCAGCCGGGCCGCGACGCCGCTCATGTGCGGCAGCCCGTCCAGGCCGGCCAGCGTGCCGCCGCCGAAGTCCAGGCAGTAGAACTGCACTTCGCGCGGCGTGTGGGTGAGCGCGAGCGCGGTCAGGAGGGTCCGCACCATGGTCGACTTGCCGCTCTGGGGTCCGCCCGCGATCGCGATGTGCCCGCCGACGCCGGACAGGTCGACGGTCAGCAGGTCCCGCAGCTGGTCGAAGGGCCGGTCCACGATGCCGATCGGCACCTTCAGCCGGCCCCGGTCGGGCCAGCCCACCGTGGTCAGGCCCAGCTCCGGGTCGGGGGTGAGCGGCGGCAGCACCTGGTCGAGGGTGGCCGGCAGGTCCAGCGGGGGCAGCCACACCTGGTGCGCGGGCGGCCCCGCCCCCAGGAGTCTGCCGACGGCGACCGAGAGCAGGGTGTCCTCGCTCTCCTCGGTCTCCGGCTCGGGCTCGGGCAGGTCGGGCACCGCGCGCGGGACGACGTAGCCGTCCGTCCACGGCACCGTCTGCCCGGCCGCGCGGGCCTGGCTCGCGCTGCCGCGCCGGTGCCGGTAGGGGCCGGAGACGTAGGCGGCCCGGAACCGGGTCAGCGCGTCCACGCCGGACTTGAGGAAGCCGCTGCCCGGCGCCGGCGGCAGCTCGTAGGCGTCCGGCACGCCGAGCACGCCCCGGCTCTCCATCGCGGAGAAGGTGCGCAGGCCGATGCGGTACGACAGATGGCTCTCCAGCTGGTGCATGCGGCCCTCGTCCAGCCGCTGCGAGGCCAGCAGCAGATGCACCCCCAGCGACCGGCCGAGCCGGCCGATCATCACGAACAGCTCCATGAACTCCCGGTGTGCGGCGAGCAGTTCGCTGAACTCGTCGACGACCACGAACAGGCTGGGCAGCGGCGCGAGCGGGGCCCCGGCGGCGCGCGCCTTCTCGTACTCCAGCGCGGAGGTGTAGTTCCCCGCGGACCGCAGCAGTTCCTGACGGCGGATCAGCTCGCCGTGCAGGGCGTCCTGCATCCGGGAGACCAGCGCCGCCTCGTCGGCGAGGTTGGTGATGACGGCCGAGACGTGCGGCAGTTCGTCCAGGCCCAGGAAGGTCGCGCCGCCCTTGAAGTCCACCAGGACGAAGTTGAGCGTCTCGGAGGAGTTGGTCAGCGCCAGGCCCAGCACCAGCGTGCGCAGCAGTTCGCTCTTGCCGGAGCCGGTCGCGCCGATCAGCATGCCGTGCGGGCCGGTGCCGCCCTGCGCGGACTCCTTGATGTCCAGCTCCACCGGCTGGCCGTCGGCGCCCACGGCGATGGGCACGCGCAGCCTGCTCGGGCCGTTGCTGCGCCGCCACAGGGTCTGCGGGTCGTGCCGGTACAGGTCCTGGATGCCGAGCAGGGTGGTCAGTTCGACGTCGGTGGCCAGCGGTTCGGTGGCGTCGGTGCCCATGCCCATCCGGTAGGGCGCGATCCGCTTGGCCAGAGCGGTCGCGCCGCGCGGGCCGAAGGAGTCGGGGCGGCCCAGGCGGGTGGTCTGCTCCTTGCGGTCGCGGTCGGTGCGCACGAGGCAGAAGTCGTCGCCCGTCACGTCGAAGCGGAGGGTGACCCGGCCGGGCCGCCAGGTCAGCGCGCCGCCGAGGTCCAGCACGACCGTGTTGCGCAGCCCGGGGCCGTCCAGCCGGTGGCCGCCGGGGACCGTGCCGCCGTCGACGACGATCACGGTGAAGGGCTCCTCGCGGCCGGGCACCGCGTCGGGGTCGAAGGGCGGGCGCTCCAGGAACTCCGCGCCCAGCAGGTCCTCCAGCTCGTTGAACGCCGACCCGGTCATCCGGGCCGGTCCGGCGCCGTCGGTCTCCTGCGGATGCAGGTGGTGCGGCAGCCACTTGGCCCACTCCCACTCCGCCCGCCGCTCGTCGGACACGCACAGCGCGATCCACAGGTCGTCGGGGGAGTGGAAGGTCGCCAGCTGCGCCACGATCGCCCGGGCCAGCGCGCGGATGCGCTCCTCGTCGCCGCGGAACAGCACCCGCGCCCAGGCCCGCAGATAGATGGCGATGGGCTGGTCGGGGACGGTGGCGTAGGCGCGGATGAAGCTGCGCAGGGCGTGCGCGGCGAGCGGTTCCAGGTCCTCGACGGGCGTGCTCGCCGTGGGGTTCAGGCGCAGGCCCAGCTTCTGGTCGCCCACCGCGACGCGCACCTCGGCGAAGTCCTCGTCCTGCGGGCGGCGCTCCCACAGCCGGGTCGACCCGGTCATCGACCACAGCGCCGCCGGCTCCGGGTGCCGCCAGGCCAGCGCACGCTGCTGGTCCATCACGGCGGCCCGCACCTTGCGCCGGGTCTGGGCGAGGTAGCGCAGATAGTCCCGGCGCTCGCCCTTGAGGCGCTGCTTGCGTTCGCTGTTGCGGCGCATCACCTGGCCGAGCATCATCGCCGCGGACGAGACGACCATCAGGCCGAGCGCCAGGTAGATGAAGCCGCTGCCGCCGCTCGCGCCGGGGCGGATGAACATCAGCATCATCGACACCGACATCAGGGCCATCGGCAGATAGGTCCACACGGCGGAGGAGTCCGGGACCACCTCGGGAAGCGTCGGCGGCTCCTGGAGGGTCAGTTCTCCCTCCGGCATGTCGGGGCCGCGTCGGCGGGCCGGCCGGCGGAACAGAACGACACTCACCGTACGGTCTCCTCAATCGAGCGGCCACGGCTTCCGGGGCGCGCGCTCACGGGTGGGGCGAAGGGTGCAGCGGGGTCGGGGTCACCCCGAAGAGACGGTTGATACTACGATCAATCAAGCTGAGCACCAACCAACTCCCGCAGCGCACTAGGCCGTTGACATGCGCCGACGAACTCCGGAAGGCGTGAGCAAGACCGATGAGTGACAACCAGGTGGCAGGTCTGTGCCGCCTGACCGTACGCGCCCCCGCCCGCACGATCGACCTCGCCGTCCCCGCCGACGTGCCGGTCGCCGACCTGCTGCCCGCCGTGCTCGGCTACGCGGGCGACGACCTGGAGGAGGCCGGCGTCGAGCACGGCGGCTGGGTGCTCCAGCGCCTGGGCGGCGAGCCGATGGACGAGGAGCGCACCCTCGACTCCTTCGACCTGCGCGACGGAGAGACCGTCTACCTCCGGCCCCGCGTCGAGGCGCTGCCCGAGGTGCACCTGGACGACCTGGTCGACGGCATCTCCACCACCCTGCGCGACCGGCCGCACGGCTGGACCCCGGCCGCCGGCCGCGCCGTACTGCGCGGCCTCGCCGTGGCCGCCCTCGTCGTCGGCCTCGTGGTGCTCGCGCTGCCCGGCGGCTCCGGCGCCACCCGTGCCCTGTGCGCCGCCACCGTCGCGCTGCTGCTGCTCGCCGGCGCCGCCGCGGCGAGCCGCGCGGTCGGCGACGGCGGAGCGGGCGCGGTCCTCGGCCTGATGGTCGTGCCCTACCTCGCCCTCGCCGGCTGGCTGCTGCCCGGCGGCGACATCACCGGGGAGCACGGCCAGGAGATGCTCGGCTCCCGGATGCTGGCCGCGTCCGCCGCCGGAGCGGGCGGCGCGGTCCTCGCGCTCGCCGCGGTCGCCGCGTACGCCGCCCTCTTCCTCGCCCCGGCCGTCCTCGCCGCCTTCGGCGCGCTGGCCGCCGCCGTGATGCTGCTGGCGGGCCTCGCCCCGCACGAGGTCGCCGGCGTCACCGCGCTCGCCGCCGTGCTCCTCGGCGCCTTCGTGCCCAGCCTCTCCTTCCGGATGGCGGGGCTGCGCATGCCCCCGCTGCCGACGAACGCCCAGCAGCTCCAGGAAGGCATCGAGCCGCACCCCACCGCGGTCGTCGCCACCCGCTCGGTGCTCGCCGACGGCTGGATGAGCGCCCTGTACGGCGCCGTCGGCCTGGTCTGCGCCGGCTGCCTGACCGTCCTGGCCCGCCGCTCCGGCCTCGCCGAGGTGTTCACCGCCCTGACGCTGGCCGTGCTGCTGCTCCTGCACGCCAGGGGCCTGGGCAACGTCTGGCAGCGGCTGTTCCTGGTCGTGCCCGGCGCCTGGGGACTGGCCCTGATGGTGTTCTCCGCGGCCCAGGACGCCGCCCCCTCCGGGCGGCTGCTGACCGCGGCCGGGCTGCTCGCCGTCACCGCCGGGATCGCCATCGCCTCCTGGACCGTGCCCGGCCGGCGCATGGTGCCGTACTGGGGCCGCGGGGCGGAACTGCTGCACTCGGCGGTGGCGATGGCGCTGCTGCCGCTGGTGCTGTGGGTGCTCGGTGTCTACGGGGCCCTGCGGTCCCTCAACGGCTGAGGGAGGACGCGGTGCAGTCCAAGCGCGACCAGGTACAGGCGCACATGTTCGTCATGGGGCGCCTCACCTCGGCCATGCTGCGCGGCGACCCGGACGCCCCGGAGAGCCCGCAGGGCAGGACCAACCGGGGCGTCGCCATCGGCGTCGTGATCGCCGTGCTGCTGGCGGCGGGCGCCTTCGTGCTGGGTCTGTTCAAGCCCGGGACCAAGGACTCCTGGAAGGAGGCGGGCACCCTCGTCGTCAACAAGGACACCGGGTCCCGCTACCTCTATCTCGACGGCCGGCTCCGCCCGGTGCGCAACTACGCCTCCGCCCGCCTGCTGGCCGGCGCCGAGATGACGGTCGCCTCCGTCGGCGCCCGCTCCCTGGCCGGCGTCCCGCACGGCGCACCGGTCGGCATCACCGGGGCGCCCGACGCGCTGCCCGCCGCCGGCGACCTGGACACCGGGCCCTGGCAGGTGTGCTCGGGGACCGTCACCGGCGAGGTCACCACCGTCCTCGCCGTGGGAGCGCCCGCCGACGGGGCCGGGCTGAGCGCCGACCGGGCCCTGGTGGTGACCGGGCCCGACCGGGCCGACTACCTGGTGTGGCGGGGCAGCCGGCTGCGCCTGAACGACGACCGCGGCGCCTCCCGCTCCCTCGGCTACGACACCGCCTCCCGCGTCAAGGTCTCCGCGGCCTTCCTCAACTCCCTCCCCGCCGGCCCGGACCTGTCCCCGCCGGACGTCCCCGGCGTCGGCGCCGAGGGTCCCGAACTGGGCGGTCGCGAGACCCGGCTCGGCCAGGTCTTCCAGGTCAGCGCCCCCGGCTCGGACGCCCGCTACTACCTGCTGCGCCGGGAAGGGCTGACCCCCCTCACCGCCACCGGCGCCGCCCTGCTCCTCGGCGACCCGCGCACCCGGGAGAAGGCGTACCGCGACCAGCCGCCCGCCGCCGTCGAACTGGGCGTGGACGCGCTGGAGGGCCATACGGCCGCGGTTCCGCCGCTCGACCTCGCCGACCTGCCCGAGACGCCGCCCGAGGCCGCCGGACTGGAGCGCGGCCGGACGGTCTGCGCCCGGATCGAGGGCGGCGGCACGGGCGCCAGGGTCAGCGTCGCCCTGGCCCCGGCCGGGTCGCTCGGCCCGGCCGCGCAGCCCGCGCCCGAGGGGCTGACCCCGGCCTGCGTGCCCGTCGACCGGATCACCGTCCGTCCGGGCGGCGGGGCGCTGGTGCGCGCCCTGGGCGCGGGGGGCGGGGCCGTCGGCGCCACGGTGTACCTGGTGACCGACACCGGCATGAAGTACCGGGTCTCCGACACGGCGTCGCTGGCCGCCCTGGGGTACGGAACCGGCCAGGCGCGCGGGCTGCCCTCGCCGCTGCTGGCGATGCTGCCGACCGGCCCCGACCTCGGCCGGCAGGCGGCGGTGGCCGGACGCGGCCGGAGCACGGCCGTCCCCTGCGCGACGCCCGGGAAGGGCGAGCCGGGCGCGGCCCCGCCGACGAAGAAACGCTGACGTTACCGATACATGAAACTCGCTCAAATTCGGCCGACCAAAGGTCGTTTGACGAGGCGTCATGCCAGTATGACCGCGTTGTTTTCGCTACTGTCTGATCAACTGATTGAACTTTGAAGATCAGGCCGAGCGGCGTGACCATCTCAGGAGGTGCGGTACATGGCAGGCTTCCAGCAGTCAGAGGAACAGGCGACACGGAACGGCATCCAGGCCCTCGAGTCGGCGTTCACCGGAGTCCAGAACTGCCGGCAGGACGTCGAGAACATGAAGTTCAACCTGGCCTCGGGCCTCAAGGGTTCGGACGGCAAGGCCTTCCAGGACCTGCTGAAGCTGTGGGACGACCAGGCCGAGATCATCTCCAGGAACGTCCGGGACATGGTGGACACCCTCAACGAGACCCTCCGGGTCCAGGGCCTGACCCAGGGTTCCAACAACGAGTCCATCAACAACGCCTACACCCAGTCGCAGAGCATCTTCGACGCGCTGCAGGGCTGATCCCCCGCCCCTTTTCCCACCTGTTGCGAGACGAGGCCCCCACATGAGCGACTTCACCGACGGACAGATCTACGTCGACTACCGGCACATGTCGAACGCGGCGGACGACATGGTGCAGCAGACCAGGGCGATCGCCAGCATCCTGGTCAACCTGGACGCCGAACTCCAGGCGCTGAAGCAGACCTGGGAGGGCGAGGACCGCGCCGTCTACGACAAGAAGCAGGCCGCCTGGAACCAGGCCGTCGAGGCGATGCAGAACCTGCTGGAGAACCACTCCCGGCTGCTGACGGACGTCTCCGGCAACTACCAGTACAGCGAGAAGTCCCTCACCCAGCTGTGGAGCGAGGTGCGCGTCGGTCGCTGAACCGGCCCCTTCACGACCCTTGAGACCGGGCGGCGGCCCGTCGCGGCGTACGACGGCGGGCCGGCCGTCCGGCGTCCCGGCAGCGACAGCACCAGCCCCCGCAGGAGCAGGACATGGCGGACACCCCCACGGTCAATCTCGACAAGGCCTGGCTGGAGAACTTCCTCAACCACGACATCCTCAACTTCCGCAACGAGCTGACGAAGATCCTCAACGACGGGATCGGCCCGAGCGGCGAGATCGTCCCGGCGCTGGCGAACCTCCTGCCCGAGGGCCAGATCCCCGAGGGCTCGCTGGCGGGCGCGGTGCGCCCGCTGACGATCGGCTCGATGGCGAACGACGACCGGACCAACGGCAAGGCGCTCGTCGCGGCCGTCACCGAGCTGATCAAGGCCATCGACCTGATCATCGAGCACCAGAAGACGCTCTTCGAGGACATCGACGACAACCTGCGCACCAGCATCGACAAGCTGTTCAAGACCCAGGGCGACAACCTCGCCAAGATCGACGGCGACAAGCTGCTCGACATCTTCGAGGACGTCGACGACTCCCTCGGCGGCAGCTCCGAAGAGGACGACGACTAGGGGACGCCCGACGTCCGACGTCCGCCACCCCCGGTCCCCGCCGTCGATCTCCGCCTCCGCTCAACCGCCCGTCAACGGAGTCCCACCGTGCCCGAAGAAAACGTCATCCCGCTCACCTCAGACAATGACGCCTGGCAGAAGGCGGTGGCGCTGTTCACCGGGTACGAGGCGCCGCAGCGGCACACCCTCTTCGACAAGCTCCTCGGCAACGAGGGCATCAAGCAGATGAAGGTGGAGATCAGCAAGCAGCGCAGCGTCGACTACGTCGATCCCAACGACTTCAACTGGCGGGTCGAGAACGCCGGTTACCGCATCGAGAACACCGACTTCGTCATCCCGTTCTACATGACGAGCGGCGACAACGCCTCCGCGGGCGACCAGGTCTCGATGTACAAGGCCCGCATCACCATGCTCGGCAACCACAGCACCGACTCGCCCCCCGCGGGCGGTGTCGTGGAGGGCAAGGAGTTCAGGAGCCAGTACGAGAACCACCTCGGCCTCAGCGGCGACAAGGCCGTGTGGACGACCGCCCCGCTCACCCAGTACGCCTACGGGACCGGGCGCGCCCTGGAGGCGCTGCTCAACAACACCACCGGCACGCACGGCTTCTCCTGGAACGGCATCAACGTCGCCAACGAGAAGGCCGTCGCCCTGTCGTCGTTCGACACGGCCGCCGCCGCCTTCGACCGGGTCGGCCAGTTCTTCAGCGACCGGCAGAAGACGGTCGCGGAGTGGCAGCGCCGGGTGGGCGCCGAGCAGGACGACGCCTGGCGCGGCCAGGCCGCGGGCGTGTTCTGGAACCTGATCCACACCATCAACCGGCAGTACGAGGGCTACGCCAAGGACATGGGCTATGCCGGCGGCCGGTCCAAGCAGGGCAACGAACTGCGCGAGGCCGGCACGGCGTTCCGCAACGCCGTCCTCAAGCTGCACTCCAAGTGGGCGCACTGGGAGCTCTACATGGGCAACCCGCTGCGCTGGCTGCACGACCTGCTGGTGGAGATCACCGACCATGTGTGGGAACGCAACATCAAGCTGATCACGTACAAGGTGAACAGCTCCGGCGGCATGTACCCCACCTACTACACGACCTACCACGCCCAGGGCGGCTTCGACCAGACGGCGACCCGGCTCGGCAAGAACGACAACTTCGGCCCGCTGGACCAGCTGAGCACCTGGAAGGCGGTGGGGGAGCGGGCCGTGCAGAACTGGCAGGCGTCCGTCATCGAGCACCTGGTGGAACCGGCCAACGCCGCCCTGGACGAGATCCACAACAAGTGGGGCTCGAAGAACATCGACCTCGGCTCGGTCCGCACCCGCGGTGACGAGGACCTCACCAGTTCCTACCAGGAGGACAAGACCGAGAAGGAGAAGGAGGCGGCGGAGAAGGCCGCGGCGGAGGCCAACAGGAAGAACGAGGAGTTCATGGCCTGGCAGAAGGCCGAGGCCGAGCGGGCCAGGGCCGAGGCCGAACGCCATCGCAAGGAGCAGGAGGAGAAGGAGAAGGCCGCCAAGGCCGAGCAGGAGAGGAAGGAGGCCGAGGCCAAGGCCGAGCAGGAACGCAAGGAGAAGGAGGCCAGGGCCGAGCAGGAGCGCAGGGAGAAGGAGGCCGAGCAGAAGCAGGCGGAGGCCGAGGCCAGGGCCGAGCAGAAGGAGGCCGAGGCGAGGGCGGAGCAGGAGCGCAGGGAGAAGGAGGCCGAGCAGAAGCAGGCGGAGGCCGAGGCCAGGGCCGAGCAGAAGGAGGCCGAGGCGAGGGCGGAGCAGGAG
>NZ_JBVJFP010000014.1:0-55938 GCF_055587785.1 Streptomyces sp. NPDC046379 | reverse complement strand
GGCGCCGGGAGAAGGAGGCCGAGCAGAAGCAGGCGGAGGCCGAGGCCAGGGCCGAGCAGAAGGAGGCCGAGGCGAGGGCGGAGCAGGACCGCAAGGAGAAGGAGGCCGAGCAGAAACAGGCCGAGGCCGAGGCCAGGGCCGAACAGCAGCAGGCCGAACAGGAGAAGAAGCAGGAGGAGGCGCAGCGCAAGCAGGAGGAGGCCCAGGCCCGCGCGGAGCAGTTGCAGATAAGCCAGTTCAACCAGGCCCGCGCCGACCAGGAGGCCGCCCGCAAGGAGCAGGAGCGCAAGCAGGCGGAGGCCGAGGCCAAGGCCGAGCAGAAGGAGGCCGAACTCCGGGCCGAGCAGGAGGCCAAGGAGAAGGAGGCCGAGGAGAAGCAGGCGGAGGCCGAGGCCAGGGCCGAACAGCGGCTCCAGGAGCAGGAGGCCAAGCAGGCCGAGGCGGAGGCGAAGGCCGAGCAGGAGCAGAAGCGCCAGGAGGAGGAGCAGCGCCGGCTCCGGACCGAGCAGGAACTGCGCCAGGAACAGCTGCTGACCGAGCAGGAGAAGCGGGAGGCCGAGCAGCAGGCGCGGCAGGAGGAGGCCGAGCGCAAGCAGGAGGAGGCCTGGCAGCAGGCCCAGGCCGCCTACCAGCAGAGCGGGCTGCTCAACCCGGGCGGCGGCGACCTGCCCGGTTCGGGCGACCTCTCGCTCGGCTCGGGCGAGCTGAACACCGGTGATCTGTCCCTCGGCTCGGGCGGCCTGGACACGGGTGACCTCTCCCTCGGCTCGGGCGGCGACCTCTCCCTCGGCTCGGGCGACCTCAACACCGGCGACCTCGGCTCCCCGACCCCCGAGCAGATCGCCGCCAACCCCTACGCCGACGGCACGCTGACCAACCCCGGCGGCAGCGTCACCACCCTCGACGACAACGGGCGCCTCGTCACCGAGTACCCCGACGGCAGCTCCGTCCGCATCGACCCCGAGCTGCGCACGGCGACCGTCACCCATCCCGACGGCACCGTCCAGACCGGCCCGCTCAACGTCGGCGACCTGCTCCCGAACCCGGACGGCAGCGTGACCCGCCTCGACTCCGAGGGGAACATTGTCACCGAGTACCCCGACGGCACGACCACCACGGTCGACCCGGACACCGGCATCGGCACGACCACCCGCCCGGACGGCACCGTCAGCACCGGCCATCTGGGCGGCTCGGCCGGCGACCTGCCCTCCCTCCCCGGCCTCGGCGCCGGCCCCGGCTCCCCCGGCACGTCCTCCTTCACCCCTTCCTACACGTCGCCCTCCTACTCGTCCCCGGCGTACGACTTCGGTTCGTACGAGGAGGAGCTGTACGACGCCGACTCCCCGTACGAGTCGCCGTACGCCACCCCGGCCGCCGCCTCCGCGGCCCCGTCGGCCGCGGACATCGGCACGCCGCTGAACACCGGTTCGCTGCCCGGCGGCGTCGGCATGGGCGGCATGCCCATGGGAGGGATGCCGATGGGAGGAATGCCGATGGGCGGAATGGGGGGCATGGGAGCGGGCGGCCAGAACCAGAACGAGCGCGTCCGCAACGTCATCGACGACGGCCAGTCCCTGCACACTCGCGGCAGCGGCGGCAGGTACGGCGCCGGTTCCCTCCCGCGGGGAGCCGTACCGGACGAGAACGACGTACGGGTCTCCACCCCCCGTGCCACCGCCACCACCGGCTCCGGCCCCTTCCTGCCGATGGGCGGCGCGGGAGCCCCCGGCGGGCAGCCGCAGACGCAGAGCGGCGACCGCACCCGGGAGGCCTGGGCGCAGGACGACGACGACGTGTGGGGCACCGACGAGGGCGGCGCGCCCGCCGTCATCGGCCGATGAACCCCACGGACCGGCGGAGGACCACCCCGTGACAGAACCGATCGAGCAGCGCATCGCCAAGGCGATGGCCGAACTGGAGTCCGTGCAGGCCGCGGTGGCGCGCGCCGAGCAGCAACTCGCCGCCGCCTCCGCGACCGTGCGCTCCCGCGACCGGGCCGTGGAGGTCACCGTCGGCGCGGGCGGCGAGCTGACCGGACTGAAGTTTCTGGACAACAAGTACCGTTCGATGAACGCCGCCCAGCTCGCCGCCTCGGTGATGGAGGCGGTCGGCCGGGGCCGGGCGCAGATGGCGCGCGAGGTGATGGACGTCTTCCGCCCGCTGACCGAGCCCAGCGCCGGTGTCCCGGAGCTGCGCGGCGTCGACGTCGACTGGGAGCGCATCTTCGGACCGGCGCTGGACGCGGAGGCCGGCGGCGGCCACGGGCGGCGCGGCGGAAGCCGGCTGCGCGACGAGATCCACGAGGACACCGACGACGCACGGACACGAGGAAGGGGCCGGTCATGAGCGGCGTCTACGAGGCGAACCCGGAGGCGCTCCGGTCGAGCATCGAGCGGATGAAGCGGCTGCCGGAGCTGGCGCGCAAGCTGGGCGAGCAGTTCACCAACCAGGAGCGGGCGTACACGGAGTGGCCCGGCTGGACCGACGACTACGCCCACCAGGTCCGCCCCGTCTACGAGCGCAACAACCAGTACTGCCTGGGCACCAGCACCACGCTGTACGACGCCCTGTACGGCCTGGTCTCCGCGACGATCGCGAACCTGGAGAACATCGAGAAGACCCGCACCGACTCCACGGACCGCATCCGCGAGCACCAGCGCCGGACCGAGGACGCCGTCGGCGGCGATCACGGCGGGCGGCACTGACGCCGGACCGCGGCGCACGGTGGACGAGTTGGCGAGTGGGAGTTTCGGGTGCAGGAGATCAACTTTCCTGAGGACGTCAGGAAGATGCTCTGGATCCTCATCGGCGAAATGCCGTTGCAGGCCAGGGAGAACCTCGCCTACGCCAGCAAGGACCTCTACCTCGACTTCGGCCGCGGCATCCGCGAGCTGAGCGACGAGATCCAGCGCTCCATCGTCGACGCGTCCACCTCGCTGCCCAAGGACGTCGGGGACCAGTACGTCCGGGGGCTGTCGCTGCTGACCAACGACGGCGGCGTCAACCACCTGAACTCGATGATCGACGACCTGGAGGACATCGCCCGCGGGCAGGTCGACCACTCGATCAAGATCCAGGCGGCGAAGTGGGAGATCATCGCCGAGATCGTCATGCTCCTCATCGAGCTGGCGCTGCTCGCGGCGCTGGCCGCGATCACCGGCGGCACCTCGCTGTCCCAGATGGCGCTCGCCCGGGCCCGCAGCAGACTGGCGGTGCTGCTGATCGTGGACCGGCTGCTGCGGATGACGCATCTCGCCCCGACGCTCACCGAGGCGTTCGAGGAGGCGCTGCAGACGCTCGCGGTGCGGCTGGCGCAGATCGCGCTGAACCCCGGGGGGCGCAAGCCGGACGGGATCGACTGGAAGGAGGTCGGCAAGGCGGCGGCGTTCGGCGCGGTGGTCGGCCTGTTCGGGTCGATCCTGGAGGCCGGCGGCAACTTCCTGAAGAACTGGTTCAAGAACTCCTTCGACAACTTCGACACCTTCGCCAAGAACCACCCCAAGTGGAACATCACCCTGAACGGCGCCGGGGAGCTGGGCGGTGCGTTCGTCGTCGGCGCGGTGAGCGAGTCGGTCGGCGAGTACCTCGTCCAGGGCGCCTTCGAGGGGACGTGGGACTTCAAGTGGGAGACGTTCGTCGGCTCCGGCACCAGCTCGATGTTCGACGTGGTGGCGGGCGGCGCGGCGCTGGCGGGCGCCCTGTGGCTGCACGACAAGTTCACCACCACGACCGACTTCGGCGACGTCAACGACTCGACGACGTTCCTCGACAAGGACGGCGGCACGGCCGGCACGAGCGGCCCGGCCCCCACGCCGGCGCCTCCCACGCCCACCCCGGCGCCGGGACCGCTGCCGACGCGGTCCACGGACACCCCGCCGACGCCGATCCCGGCGCCGGCGACCACCAACACGCCGGTGACGTACGGCGGCTACGACGACACCGTCTCGTCGGCCGGGTCGTCGTCCCGGTACGACGACCCGCTGTTCGACCCGGACACCACGTCCCTGGCCTCGGACACGACGTACGACTCGACGCCCAGCCCGACGCCGACGACGTCCTCGCCCGTCTCCACGCCGCCGCTCGCCGGGAAGGGGTTCACCAACGCGCCGCCGCGCGCCGCCTTCGACACCGAGAGCCTCTGGAGCGCCGACGACGCCGCCCTGTCGTCGCCGGACGCCCTGCCGACCGGGCCGACCGGCAGCGCGCCCGACGTGCAGGGGCGGGTCAGGCCGGGGCAGGGACTCACGCAGGGGACCGGGGAGTCCGGGCACGGCACGGACGTCCCCTTCGGCCGGGACGCCGAGGACGTGGAGGGCGCCGAGGACGTCGAGGGCGCCCGGGATCGCGCGAGCACCGCGACCCCGGCGGGCACGGACGGGAACGGCACGACGGTCCCGCGCGGGGCCGGCGCGCCGCCGCGGGCGCAGGGCGGGGAGGAGGGCCGGACGTTCGTCCCCGAACAGGACGGGGCGGCGGAGGACCGGCCCGACGTGACGCCTGCCGTCCCCGTTCCCACGGCGACCGGCGGGAACGCCCCCGTCGGGCAGGACGCCGACGGAACGGCCGGCACCCCTCGCGGCACGGGCGCGCCGCCGCGGACGCAGGGCGGGGACGACGGCCGTACGGTTCCGGTGGCCGAGCAGGACGCGGCGGCGGAGGGGGAGCGGCCGGACGCGGTGCCCGCCGTTCCCGTCCCGACGACGGCGACGGGCGGGAACGTCCCCGTCGGCCAGAACGCCGACGGCACGGCCAGGACTCCCGGAGCGGACGGTCGCACCTCCGACCCCGACCAGGACGGGAGCACGGGGACGGCGGACCTGCCGTCCGCCGAGCCGGTACCCGCCCACGCCCCCGCGCCCGCCTCCCTGACGGGGAACCCCGCGTTCGAGGCCGCCCGTGCCGCCGCCGCCCCGGTGACGCGGGCGCACACCTGGGTCGACCCCGTGTCCACGCCGTCCGACCCGGCGCGTCCGGGCGAGACGACGCAGTACACCGTGCGGTCGAAGTTCGAGGCGCGGCGCGTCGAGTGGGACGGGCAGTGGATCACCGACCTCACGGTGCGGATCGTCGCCGCGCCGTACGGCCTGCCCGCCGACGTCTGGGACAAGGTGCGCTCCGGCGTCGAGGCCTACTTCAACACCCACGGCCACCGCCTCCCCGACGGCGACCTGCTGCACGTCACCGTCGAACAGGCGCAGGCCGACGACCACCCCAACGCACTCGACGTCCGCCTCGTCGGCCGCGACCAGCAGATGACCCGCACCGCCTGGTGGGCGGACGCCGACCCCGTCGACTACGCGCACGAGATCGCCCACCAGCTCGGCCTGCGCGACGAGGCGCGCGCCGGCGACCCGGCGGCCCCGCAGCGGCCCGACATCCCGGGCAGCCTGCTCGGCGACTACACCCGCCCGGTCTCGGGCGGGCTCGTGCAGGGCGGCCTGCGCGGCCGGCATCTGGCGCTGCTCGGCGCCCTCGTCGGCGACCTGACCACGGTGCCCCCGGAGAGCGGCGCCACCGTGCCGCCCGCCCGCCGCCCCGCGACGACGACGGCCGACGTCCGCCTGGGCGCGGAACCCCACGCCCCTCGCCCTCCCGTGCCGTCCGTGCCCACCGTCTCCGATCCGGCGGCCGGAACCGCCGCCCCCGACCTCGGAACCGGACCTGTCGCCGAGACCGCCGCCGACGTCACCGAAACCGCCCCCGTCACCGGGGCGGAGGACATCGTCGAGGCCGCCGAGACCTCCGGCCCCGCCCGGACCCCCACCCCCCACGACGAGACCGACGCCGACGACGAGATCGAGGTCATCCCCCACGGCGACCCGGTCGTCGAGATCGCCACCCCCGCCCCCCTCCCCACGACCTCCTCCGTCCCCACCCCCGCTCCCACCCCGCCCGCCCCCCGCGAACGCCTCTGGATCAACCACCACCTCGACCGCACCCGGCCCCCGTGGCTCGACCACGCCGCCCCCGCCCCCGCCGGGTTCCGGCAGCCGGCCCGGTTCGAGGACGGCACCTCGATGCCGGCCTACGTCGACGACCTCCCCTCCCTCCTGCCCGGCGTGCCCGCCGACCTGCTGGCGGAGATGCTCGCGGACCCGGTGACGTTCGGGCAGAGCGACGTGGCGCTGCGCGGCATCCCCGAGGTGCTGGCCCAGATCGGCGCCCTGCTCGCGAGCGACGCGTCCGTGCGCCCCGGCGACCCGGGCCGCAACGCCCCGCCCGGCGCGGGGCTGATGGCCGACGTCCGGATGACGCTGGCCCGGCGCCCCCGCACCCTGACGGGGGGCCGGCAGTTCCCGTACACGAACGCCGCCGGGCAGACGCGCGTGCTGCACATCACGGCCCGGCACTACGGCAACTGGTCCCGCTTCGCCGACGACTACGGCAACCCCAGCAAGATCGACACCATGGACCGGGCCACCCTCCAGGCCGGCCAGAGCAAGGGCGTGCAGTCCGTCACCCAACTCGGCCTGGGCGGGCCCCTGCTGGGCCCCGCGTCGATCGCGGCGTTCGGCGGGCTCGGGCGTCTGGCGCTGCGCGGCGGCGTCAGCACGAAGGTCGGCTACGGGCAGACGGACCAGACCGTCAGCCAGATGGAGACCCGCACCCTCGACGGGTCGAAGGTCTATCTGGACGACGTGTACCTGGAGTTCAGGGTGACCGACGCCGACGGCAACGACGTCGGCACGCCCGCCCCCGCCACCGGACGGACCGTCCCCGCCACCGGTCAGGCAGCCCCCGCCACCGGACGGACCGTCCCCGCGCCCGGCCCGCGACCGGTGACGAGGTCGTTCGCCGTGCGCGACGGCCTGATGCTGCGGCTGCCCGACAGCGCGGTCGAGCCGTACGGGCCCGGCCGCATCCCGCGCACCATCTCCCTCGACCACGACTCCCAGTACCGCCTGGTGCGCACCGAGGGCTTCGGACCGGTCGCCGCGATCCGCGACTGGGCGGCCGCAGAGATCGGCGTCAAGCCCGGCAGCACCGCCTACCAGGAGCTCGACGCCTTCTTCTCCGGCGAGTCCTTCCAGCGGCACGCCCGACTCCTGGCACAGGGACGGCTCGCGACCGCGCCGCTGTTCGCGGACGACCGTGGGCGCACCCCGCTCGGCTTCTTCGTCGTGGAGCGGGTCGTGCCGGTCCAGGCCCGGCTCATCGACGAGACGTCGCAGGCGGAACTGCGCGACATCAACACCTCGGTGGTCCGCAACGACCGCGGGCTGAGCAAGGGCGTCCACTTCGGCGGGGACGTCGTCGTCGGCCCTTCGTTCAACTTCTTCGACCTCGGCGGCGGCAACCTCAACCTGCGGCTCCAGTTCGGCCCGGCGTTCCGCTACCTGTTCGCGGTGTCCCGGTCGGCGGCCCTCGGCGGCTTCGGCGGCCTGAAGACGTCCGGTCAGGTCAAGGGCGACCCGACCGGTCTCTACCTGGTGAAGAAGACGGTCTACGTCCGCCGGGGCGGCAGCGGCGACCCGCCGCGCCGCTTCCACACCTGGAGCGTGGACCGGATGACCCGCACCGAGGCCCGCCGCCTCGCCGGCTGGGACGACGGCACCACCACCCCCCGACGCCACGGACTGCCCGCGCCGTTCGCACCCGCCCAGCTCACCGCCGACCACCCGACGACCCTCGGCATGCACCGGGTCGAGGAGTTCGCGCACACCGACGGCCGCCGCACCGACGGCGACGGCGCCACCGGCACCCCGGGCCGCACCCTGCCCGACGCGTTCGCCGACGACGTCCTCGCCGCCGTCGCCGACGCCTACCCCGGCCTGGTCGCCCCGCTGGACCAGCTGACCCCGCCCGACACGCGCGGCATCGTCGCCCGGACCCGCTCCCGGCTGACGTCGGCCGGCCCCTTCGCCCGCCCCGCCGGACACCGCTGGAAGGACGCCGACGCCTACCAGACGGCCGTCAGCAACAGCCTGGAGATCCTCACCGCCCTCTCCCACCAGAGCCTCTCCGGCAGCCTGGAGGCCCTGATCAGCACCGGCATCCGGATCCGGCTCACCGAACCCGGCACCTTCGGCCAGGGCCACCGCTACATCTGGGTGCACGGCGACCTCACCAACCGCCGCTACGAAGGCCGCCAGGACGACCTCAGACTGCGGCACAGCGCACCCGGCGGACAGCGCCTCGACGGCCAGGAGAGCCGCAAGCGCGCCCTCGCCGGCGGCGCCGACCTCCAGCTCGGCTTCCGCGACCCGGACAGCCTCACCAACCAGGCCGTCGGCGTCCCCGACAACTCCGGTGTGCTCAGCCTCGGCTGGCGTTCCGGCGCACAGTACGAGGACGAGTCCGGCTTCGGCTTCAGCGCCACCAACGAGCCGATGTCGGTGAGCACCGGGCCGTCCCACCTCTACCGCTACGACCTGGCGCTCACCGTCACCCACGGCGGCTACTGGCGCTTGCGCGGACTGCTGCGGGGCGTGGCCACCCTCGGCCTGCTCGGCACCCAGCCGTTCGTCTTCAGCCGCCCGCAGGACATCCTCATCGGCGCCACGGCCCGGGGCGCGCTCGTCCGCGGCGGCCCGCGCACCGGCCAGGTCCTCATCAGCGTCCCCGACCAGCACACCCCCGCCGTCGACCCGCACCGGCAGGGCGCCGCCAACCCCTACGCGCTGCTGCGCGGACCCCTCGACACCGCGCCCATGAGCAGGGCGCGCGCCTTCGCCCTCGCCTCCGGCGACCTGTCCCGGGACGAGGGTCGGGTGACCGGCCGGGGCGGCCGGCTCTTCCACGAGCTGCAGAACCACCCCTTCCTCACCATCGGCGTCGTCGTGCCGCCGGGCCTGGTCGACGCCGTCGCCGCCGTCGTGCGGGGCGCCTCCGGCGGCGCCTGGCAGCTCACCGAGGAGGGCGCGCCCGCCCGCGAGGCCGTCATGCGGGCGTTCCAGCCGCAGTTCGCCACCGCCAACTTCGACCAGAGCTCCGGCGCGCTCGGCCTCGGCATCGCCGGCATCATGGCCAAGCCGCCGTACGGCACCCTGTGGGCGACCTTCCGGCACTACACCCGCGTCACCGACGTGCACGCCCTGACCGGCGCCGTCCTCATGGACACGGAGATGATCCTCGGCAGCGGCAGCCAGGCCTCCGGGAAGGTCGGCAAGAGCGTCGTCCACTCCTTCGGCGGCCAGCTCACCTACACCCGCCCGCACGGCGCGGGCCCCGGCCCGGTCGGCCTCTACGGCATCGTCGTCAACCCGTGGTCGGAGAGCGCCCAGCAGAACCTGTCCGTCAACCGCAGCGTCGTCGCCGACCTCAACCTCAAGGGCTTCGGCCACCAGGTCCTGATCACCGGCACCGTCGAGCACTGGGCGGCGATGACCTCCAGCGTGCTCGGCACGTCCGCCGGGGGCAGCAGCCTGGTCCCCGGCTACTTCGCCGGCGCTGCGGGAACCGTCGTCCAGGTGCCCGGCGGCTGGCAGGCCCACGTCCCCGAGAAGAGCGCCCACCGGCTCGGCCTGATCGACGACGGCATGGGCGACGTCCCCCGCTACACCCGCGACAGCTGGTCGCCCCAACCCTGGCTGAACGGCAATTCCTTCGGCGCCTACCCGGTCAACTCCCTCGACCCCACCGACGTCCTCGCCGCCTTCCAGCGGAAGGTCGCCCGGCTCGGCCTCGACGACCAGGAGCGCGAACGGATCCGGCTGCTGGTCACCTCCCGCGTCCTGCGCGCCCTCAACCGGGAGCTGACCGGCAACGGCGCCACCGCCCTCGCCCGCTCCGGCGGCTGGGGCTGGGGCAGCGTCCGCATCGGCAGCCGCCGCGCCCGCGTCCGCGTCGAACTCCTCCCGGGCGCACCGTCGTTCGAGATGCTCGACCACGGCACGGAGATGGAGGAGAACCGGCGCGCCGTCGAAACCGTCCAGCAGAGCGCCGAGTTCTCCTCCGGCAGCGACATCGGCATCCTGGTCGGCGAACAGGTCGGCACCGGGGACCCCACCGCCGTCGCCTCCGGGCCCACCTACGCCGAGACGGGCTCCTCGCGCCGCTCCGTCTCCGCCGGCCACGCCGTCTCCACCAGCACCACCTACCGGGCCGCGTCCACCGAACCGCACGCCGAGGTCGCCACGCCGTACCGGCTGCGCCTCACCCTGGAGTTCGACGACGCCCCCGCCGACGACGCCGAGGGCACGGACCGGCCGGTGCGCGACGCCCTGCGGCGGTTCACCGGCAAGCAGCGCGTCAGCGAGACCGGCGACATCGGCACCCTCCTCGAACACGTCCCGCTCAGCCTCATGCGCCCCGACCCCGCGCCGGGCCTGCCCGCCCCGGACCCGCGGCTCGCCCCGCCCGACCTCACCGTCACCGCCCGGCCCCGCTCCGGACACCGCCCCGAACTGCTCGGCCCCGACGTCCGCTTCGGCGACGGCACGCTGCGGCCGTTCACCTTCCCCGAGAACGGCTTCCACGTCCGTCGCATCGTCGGCCTCGACCACCTCCGCGAGGCCAACGAACGCGCCCTCGCCGAGGCCTACGGCATCGACCTCACCCGCCTCGACGCCGACGACGCCTCCGACGACACCCGCGACAGGCTCCTGCACCGCGCCCGCACCACCGCCCTCACCCGCCCCGGCAGTGCCCCCGCCCAGGCCCTGGAGGACGGCACCGGCAACACCGCCCTGTCCACCTTCTACGACCGGGCCCTCACCCCCGCCGGCTACCAGGTGCCGGGCCTGACCCACCGCAACCCGGTCGGCACCGACACCGCCTCCCTGGCGCTGCACTCCAGGCCCGACTTCAGCGGCGCCGTCCTGCTGAGCGTCGCCGACGGCAAGAAGCTGGAGGTGCTGCGCGAGACAGCGGAGGGCGTGAGCACCTCGGCCGGGCAGGAGAACACGCAGGACTCCGCGCTCGGCGGCGGCGTGATGATCCGCACCGAGCCGACGGGCGTGAACCAGATCGGCGCGACGGGCACCGGCCCCTTCGCGAACGACTCCGACGGCACACCGGTCGGCGAGGACCACCTGTCGTCCGTCAACGTCAAACCCGCCACGGGCCGCAGCTTCCTGTTCGCCGTCCCCACCGACTGGCTGAGCGTCGCCGAGGTGCACCGCGGCATCAAGGACGCCCGCATCGGCCGGTTCCTCGCCGGCACGTTCGGCATCCGGCGGCCGGGACCCAAGGCGGTCGGCTCGCGCACGTACGCGCTCGCGTGGATCCGCGAGGACGTCGCCCGCGGCCTCGGCCTGATCAGCGACGCCAACTTCCCCGCGCGGGTCGCCCGGGCCTGGGACGAGACCGGGAAGGCGAGCAAGGCCTGGACGGACGCCGACAAGGCCTACTGGAAGGCGCGCCGCACGGCCCTCGCCCTGCGCGAGGACCTCGACGCCGCCCGCACCGCACTGGCCGACGCCCGCGGCGCCGCCGACGCCGCCGCCGTCCGGCTGGCCCCCCTGCTGGACGCCGCCGACGACGCCGACGCCGCCCTCCAGGAGGCCCAGGACGACGCCGTCCGCGACCACGCCGCGGCGGACGCCCTCACCGGCGCCGCCGACGCCTACGACCTGGCCCGCGCCGACCTCGACCAGGCCCTGCGCGACGCCGAGCGGGACCGGGCCCGCGCCCGGGCCCTCGTCGACACCGCCACCGACCGTCTGACGGACCTTCAGGGCTGGGCCGAACTGCCCGACTCCGGCCTCGACCCCGACGCGCTCACCCGCGCCGGGAACGACCTGACGGCCGCCCGCGACCGGGCCGCCGCCCTGCGCGACGCCGCCGACCGGCGCGTGGCCTCGGCACGGACCGCCCAGGACACGGCGGCGGACGCACTGACCACGGCCGAGACCGACGCCGCCCCGCCGCCGGCCGCCGCCCCCGCCCCGGCCACCGCCCCGACCTCAGCACCCGCCCCGGCCCCCGACCCGGTGCGCGCCCGGCGGTCGGCCGCCGACCTGGCGGCCGAGGCCGACCGGCGTCTCGCGGAGGCCCGGACCCGGCAGGAGACCGCCGCCCGCCGGCTCACCGGCCCGGCCCGCGCCGACGCCGTCGCCCGCGCCGCCCTCGACGCCGCCACCCGCCGCTTCGACGCCGCCCAGGCGGCCTTCGACGCCCGCCGCGCTCAGCTGGACGCCCTGCGCGCCACCGCCGAGAACGCCGCCTCCGAGTTCCACCGCGTCCGCGCCGGCGCCGACCGGCTCACCCGCTGGCACCAGCTCGCCGCCACCCCCGGGGGACGCGCCGTCCTCGGCGACCTCGCCGAGCCGCCGCTCGTCACCCACACGCCCCCGCCCAAGCCGCCCGCCCCCCGGCTCCCCGC
Organism: Streptomyces sp. NPDC046379; assembly: GCF_055587785.1. Taxonomy (NCBI): domain Bacteria; kingdom Bacillati; phylum Actinomycetota; class Actinomycetes; order Kitasatosporales; family Streptomycetaceae; genus Streptomyces; species Streptomyces sp. NPDC046379. The sequence continues at coordinate 43,673 of NZ_JBVJFP010000014.1, read as the reverse complement.
GCCCGCCCCGCGCTACACCCGCGACGCGGGCGGCGCCCGCCTCGTCGGACCCGACGGGACGGCGTACACCCTGCACAACGTGGCCCGCGACGGCGAGGCATTCTTCCGCGCACTCGGCGAAGGGCTCGCCCGGACCGCACCCCACATCCTCGCCGAGCGCGGCCTCGACCCCGCCGACGCCGCGCTCCCGGCCGCCCTGCGCGAACTCCTCGCCGCCCGCCTGTCCGACCCGGCCGACGCCGATCTGCTCGCCCTGGTCGCCCCCGACGACACCGACCGGTTCACCGCCGAGGAGATCGACGGCACCGGGCCCGTCCCGGACCTCGCCCCGGACACCCCGGGCCGCCGCGAGTTCGACGCCCTCGGCGTGGTGCCGCACGCCGCCGACCTGAGCGACCGGGCGCGCGCCCGACTGGCCGTCGCGCAGCTCACGCGGGCCGGCGACGCCGCCGACGAGGCCGGCTGGAACCACGGGGCCGCCGACCTGCTCCCCCTGCTCGCCGCCCGCACCTTCGGCATCGACGTGACCGTCGTCCTCGGAGACGGCGCCTTCCTGGACTTCACCCCCGGCGACCGCCCGGGGTCCGGCGCGCTGGGCGGCCTCGTCGGCGACGGCGGCGGCGAGGGCCGCGAGGAGCGGCGGCGCATCGTCCTCAGCCTCGACGACCGCCACTACCAGCTCGCCGACCCCGTCCGGCCGCCGGCAGCATCCGGTTCCGGCTCCGGCACCGGTTCCCGTTCCGGCTCCGGCACCGGCACCGTGCACGCCGCCCCGTCGGGCCGGCTGACGCCGCAAGTCACCGCGGCGCTCTACCGGGCGTACGCCAACCACCTGTTCGCGCCGGGACAGGAGGCGACCGACTTCGACACCGTCTACTACTCCTTCATCCACGACCAGGACATCGTCACCCAGAAGGTGGTCGACGACCCCCGCCTGCCCCTCCAGATGGAGCGCTTCCACGACGAGCTGACCGCCCTGCGCGAGGCACGCGAGGAGGAGGCCACTCCCATGGCGCACCCCGGCGGCGAGCCGATGCGCCTGTACCGGAAGATGTCCCGCGCCGAGGCCGACCAGATCCTCGCCGGAACGCCCACGGCCGGCCTCAACGCCGCCATGAGCTACAACCGCAGCGACGAATACCGCAAGTACTTCACCACGTCGCTGTCCCACACCAAGGTCTTCGACAACGCCAACGCCACCTCCGACGACCAGGTCGTCGTCGAGTTCACCCTGCCGTGGAACGGCTACTGGGACTTCGTCACCCGCTACGGCACCCCCAACCAGCAGGAAGGCGCGTACCGGATACGGAACTCGGCGCTGGTGCACCAGGAGCGGCTGCGCAAGGGCCCGGCGGTCAACTTCACCACCCCCGAAGAGGTCACGGGCGTGGTCACGGCCCGCACCCATCACAACATCGGCGTCGGGCACGGCAACCTGACCCCGTTCGCCCGGCTGGTGACCGCCCGGCGCCTGGTACCGGAGGCCGAGGTCGACGCCGCCGCGCAGGCGGCGTCCGACGACCTGCGCGCCGAACTGCGTCAGCGCGCCTCCGACCTGGTGGACCGCAAGCTGGCGGCGGCGCAGCAGCGCGGTGGCCACGGCGAGCCGTTCGCCCTGTCCGACCCGGGCGCCGCCGCGCCGGGCGGCCGGGCGCCGAACACCACGGTGGCGGTCCCGGACGCGGTCGAACCGCCGGCGTCCGCCGCGCTCGTGGCGGGCCTGTCGGCGCTGCCCGCCGCCGGCCTGCTGGAGGCCGTGACGCTGCTGAGCCCCGCCCACCGGCGCTGGCTGGCCGGTCGCCCGGACTTCGTGGCGGGCGCGCGATCCCGCCTGACCGCGGGGGAGTTCGCCCAGTTCGCCGCCCGTCTGCTGGTGGTCGTGCCCGGCGAGACCGCGCGCCCGGCGTCGGCGCGCCAGGAGGCGTACGCTCAGGCGGCGCGGATGCTGCGCGACCCGGACACGGTGACACGTCTGCTGGCGTCCGGCGCCACCGTGCTGGTGCTCCCGCAGGACGTGCCGCTCGGCTCGGTCGGCTCCTTCGCCGGACTGCACGGCGTCCCCGGCCGCGGCCTCGACGAACTCCGGGGCGCGCAGAGCGGACTGGTCGCGGCGATCCCCGAGGAGAACCTGCTGGGGGAGCGGACCCCGGTGGGCCCCGTCCCGCACCAGCCCGAGGGTTACTCCTCCGCCACGCACGAGCTGGCGCACCTGCTGCACACGGCCGCGCTCACCGACGCCGACCGCGCCCTGATCGACCGGGTCTTCGAGGCCCGACGCGCCGCCGGCCCCGACGCCCCGTGGCCCGACGGAATACGCCGCGACCTGACGGGCCGGGAGGCGGACAACTACGCGTCCACGGACGCCTACGAGTTCTTCGCCCAGCTCAGCAACGCCTACCTGGGCGCCAACCACGGCACCGACGCCGACACCGGCCGCCCCCGCAACAACGGCGCCGACTGGGTGCGCGCCCACGAGCCCGAACTGCTGCCCCTGCTGGAGCGGTTGTACGGCGCCGACCCGCAGTCCGTGCACGACGCCGCCGCCAACCCGGTGGCCGCCACCGCCGCAGACAACGCGGTGTACGAGGCGTTCCTCGACTTCATGACCGGCATCGGCGAGGCGACCGCACCGGAGCCGGAGCCCTCCCTCCCCGCCCCGCCCCGGGAGCGGGGCGGGGACGGACCGGCCCCGGCGGAGGGCCTGCACGCCGCGCCAGGCCCCGCCAAGCGGCTCACCGCAGACGTGATGGAGACGTACTACCGGGCCTACGCCGAGTTCTTCGAGACCGACGAGGCCGCCGCCGACTTCACCAGCGGCTACTACGTCTTCGCCTACGCCCAGGACGTCGTGGTCGCCGGCCTCGCCACGCACGACACGATGCGCGACCGGATGCGCCAGTTCCACGACGACCTGGTGCGCATCAGGGACGAGCAGAGGGCGGCCCCCACCCCCATCGCCCACGAACCCGGACAGCCCCTGCGCCTCTACCGCAAGATGTCCGACCAGGAAGCCGCCCAGTTCCTGAGCGCCCGCGACCCGCGAGCGGCGTTCACCGCGGCGATGGCCTACAACCGCAGCGACGAGTACCGCAAGTTCTTCACCACCTCCCTCTCCCACACCAGCGTCTTCAGCAACGCCAACGCCGCCTCCGACCAGGAGAAGGTGCTGGAGTTCACGCTGCCGTGGGACGCCTACTGGGGCTTCGTCGAGGCGTACGGCACGCCCAACCAGCAGGAGGGCGCGTACCGGGTGCGCAACTCCGCGCTGATCCACCAGGAGCGGCTGCGCACCGGAGCCGCCGCCAACTTCCGCTCCCCGCAGGACGTGACCGACGTGCGCACGGCGCACACCCACCACAACATCGGCATCGGCCACGGCAACCAGAAGGAACTCGCCCGGCTCGTCACCGCCATCGCCGAGGTGGACGCCGCGACCGTCGAACAGGCGGCCAGGGACGCCGTCGCCGCCGCACGGGAGGCCCGCCGCGCCCGCATCGACGCGGCGATCGCCGAACGCATGGCCCCGCTGCGCCGCCGCGAGGCGGCCGCCACCGTGCACGCCGCCCCGCGGGGGACCGCGCCCGCCGCCTCGGGCACGGCGTCCGCGGCCTCGCAAGGCGCGCGGCCGGCGCCCGGACTGCCGCTCGCGGACGCTCTGGCGGAGGCGCTCGGCACGCACGGCCCGCTGCCCTCGGCCGACCCCGGCCACCTGGTCCCCGTGGACGACCTGCCCGGCCTCGGCATCACCCTCACCGCCGGCCAGACCGCCCAGGCGGTGCTGCTCGGCGGCGCCCTGACGGTACGGGACCTCGGCCTCACCCCCGCCCAGCACCTGCGCTGGCTGCTGAGCCGCGACGGGGCCGACGCCGGGCCGACCGGCGTGGGGCCGGACGACACGGGGTCGGCGGACACGGGGCGGGCCGACGCCTGGAGGCGAACGGTCGCAAGGGCGGCCGACGTTCTCGGCGTCGAGATCACCGTCGTCACCCCGGACGGACGGTCCCACACCTTCGGCGGCGGCACGTACGGCGTCGTCCGGCTGTACTCCGACGGCTCGAGGTACTTCGCCCCGGAGATCGCGCGGTGACCCCACGACAGCCCACGGCACGGCCCGCGCGCCCAGATTTCCGTTCTCCATCCGCACATGTCACCCGGGATACACCTGCCATGTTCGCGCCCTACACCATGAATCCGGACGCTGGTCTCCGGTCCCCGGTCGTCGAAGGAGGCGACCGCTGATGCGCTGGGGCCGCCGCCGGGCCGCGATCCGCCCTTCCGGCACCGGCCGGACGCCGCGGGACACCGGGCCCGCCGGGCCCGGCTTCGTCGTCGAGGAGTACGACCGCCTCCTGCTGCTCAGGCGGTCCTCCGACGAACTGCTGGGTCCCGCCGACATCGCCGACCTCACCCGCGTCCTGGAGGCCGACACCGACGACACGGTGACCGTCGTCGCGGGCGCCGACGAGGACTCGGCCGCCGCCCTGTGGCCACGGCTCGGCGCCCTCCTGGACACCCTGCGCGGTGACGGCGTCGGCACCGTCCGGCTCGCCATGTCCGGCGCGGGCGAAAGACGTTCCGGCCGGATCCCCGTCGCCGGCCGCATCGCCGACGCCTGGGACATCGACGTCATCGCCCCCGACGGCACGGTCCTCGGCGTGCCCGGCGGCGGACTCTTCGTCCACGACGCGGCCACCGCCACGGCCCCGGCCACCGCCGCGACCACCGCCGCCACGGCCCTCGGCGCGCCGGCGTCCGGCCGGGAGCGCGGCTGGTGGCGCTTCGCGCCCGGCGTCCCGCCCACCCCCCTCGGCCCCCGTCAGCCCGCCCCGGCGTGGCAGCCCCCGCCGGGCGGCCTGCCGGCCCGCACCCGCAACGGCTGCGTCGTGGAACAGATCCCGGCAGGCGTGCTCATCCGGCCCGCCGACGCCCGCGCCCCCCGCCCCGGCGACCTCTGCTACGCCGTGCCCGTCGACCGCCGAGGCCCCCTCGTCGTCCTCGGCGTGCCGGACGGCGAGGACATCGTCACCGACGACGTCGCGGACGTGGTGGCGGCCCTGCCGGCCGCCGCCCGCACCGCCCTGCGGTTCGCGCCGGGCGGACGCCGGGACGTCCTGCGCGTCGGCCAGGGCGCCGCCGACCTGGTCGACGCCGAGGTCGTCGTCTACAGCGGGCTGCCGCTGCTCGCCGAGTCGGGCACACGGGAGCGCGACACCGTCCGCTCGATGACCGTCGCCGCCGACGGGACGCCGTCCTGGCAGCCGTTCGTCGACTCCGTCATCTGCGCGCCCGGCGCGGACCGGCCCCGGCTGCTGCGCTGGAGCCCTCCGCTGCCCGGCCCCGGCGACGCCCTGCGCGGAGTGATCCGCCTGTCCGACCGCTGGCAGGTCGCGGCGACCCGGGCCGGCCTGTGGGTCGGCGGCACGGACGCCGAGCCGCCCGCCCTCGCCGCCCGGCCCGTGGACACCCGGGGCCCCGACATCGAGGTGGGCCGGCCCGGGGAGAGCCTGGACCGTTCGCTCTGGCCGGAACTGGAGCGGCTCCTCGCGTCCCTGCCGCCGGGCATGACGGCCAGGGCCCGGCTGCACGTCCACGGCACGGCGGTCGACGGCGGACGCGAACTGCGGCGCATCGCGGCCCGCTTCGAGCTGCGCAGCCTGCGGTTCGCGACGTTCGGCCGACCGGCGAACGGCGAGGGGGCGCCTGCGGCCGGCTCTGGTCCTGCCCCGGCATCCGCCCCTGCCCCTGCCCCACGTCCCGTGTCCACGGCGACGGCCTCGCCGGCTTCTTCGAGCGGGTCCGCCGCGACGAGCGGGCCCGCTCCGGTGGGCACGACTCCTTCGGTGCGTACGGCTTCCTCGGCGGGCGCGTCTGCCGCGGCGGCCACGTCCGCTCCGGCGGGCGCGGCCTCTCCCGCCGTACCACCGGAGGCCCCCGCCCGCACCGAGTCGCCCGGTCCCTCCGAGCACCGCGAGCACGGGGAGAAAGCGCCGCGACTCCCCGCGGCCTCCGCGCTGTCCGGACCGGAGCCACAGGTGGGCGGCAAAGGCGCTCCGGACGGGGCGTCCCGGACGGCCGCTGCCGCCGTCCTCTCGGAGCTGAGGGCCGAGGAGGCCGCGGCCGGTGCGCCCCCTACGGCGGCCGGTCCCGGCGCTTCCGCCGCACGGCCGACGCCGGCGGGCCGCACGGAACCGGCGCGCACCCCGCCCCGCCCCGCCCCCGCGACCCCAGCCGCCCCCGAGCGCACGCCCCCGGCGTCGGGCGGGCCCAATCCGCGTACCGGGCCCGCGTCTTCAGCCACTTCCGCGCCGGCTGACCCCGAGCGCACGCCCTCGGCGTCGGGCGGGCCCAACCCCCGTACCGGGCCCGCGTCCTCCCCCGCCCCCACGCCCCTGTCCCCGGCCGCCCCCCAGCAGACGCCCCCGGCACCGGACGCGGCCAACGCCCGTACCACGCCGTCACCTTCACCCACCCCCACGACCGAGGGGCCGAGTCCGAGCGCCGAGCCCGACCAGCCCGCCGACCCGCCCCTGCCCGGCCCTCCGACCCGCCCGGCCCTCACCAGCACGGGCACCGCCCCGGCACCGCCGCCCCGGACCGCGGCCCCCATACAGGCCGCATCGACCCCGGCGCCGCCGCCCCGGACCGCGGCTCCCACGCAGGCCCCGTCGACCCCGGCACCGAAGCCCCGGACCGAGGCCCCTGCGCAGCCACCGCACACGCCGGAACCGCCACCCCGCACCGCGGCCGACGGGCAGGCACCGCAGACCCCGCAGCCCCCGGCTCCCCTCGCCCGCCCGCTGCCTCCCGTCCCCTTCCTGCCCGGGCACCAGAGCACGCAGGCCGAGCGGGCGGCGTTCCGCGCGCTCGCCGATTCCGTCTGGGACCGTCAGGCGGCGGCCGTCACCCGCACCTTCACCCGCATGCCCGCCCTGCGGGGCCAGGAGCAGGAGGCGGCGCGCGCCGACCTGATCGCGCTGCTGCTCTATCTGCGCTCCCCGGACGGCACGCTCGGCCACGAGGAACTCGACCGGTGCCTGCGCGCCGGCGACCCGCGGCTGCTGCCCTACGCGGCCTGCGTCGCCTCCGCCCTGCGCCGCCTGCCGTCCTTCCGGGGTGCGGTGCTGCGCGGCCCCGGCCCGGGCACGCCCGCGACGCCGGCCCCCGGAACCGTCCTGCGGGACCCGGCCCCGGTGAGCGCGCTGCCGGGGGACGGCCGCGGACCGTCCTTCGCGAGCGCCCGGTACGCGATCTGGTCGGTGACCGGCCGCCGGGTACGGCAGTTGTTCGACGCGACCGGCCCCTCCGCGCCGCACGACGAGGTGGTCTTCGCGCCCGGCACCGCCTTCCGGGTGCTCGACGTGCGGAACGAGGGACCCTCGCCGCTCGTCCTCCTGCGTGAGCTGCCGGCCGACCCGGCCGCAGCCCCGCTCGGCCACGCCGAACCGGACGACCGGGACCGCGCCGTGCTCGCCCGGCTCGACGAGGCGCCGGCCCGACACCAGGGCGGAGGGGCGGCGTTCGACTGGCCCGACCGCTGCGCCGGGCCGCTGGGCTCCGCCGAGCACTGACACGTGAGACGACCGAGAACGAACGGAGTACCGATGCCGCAGCAAGAAGGCGGAACGCCGGCCGGCCCCACCGTGCGCCGGGCGTCCGTCCTGCCGGCGGTGGCCGCCGAACCGGGCGCCGCCCTGCCCGCCCCGGCGTCCGGCACGCCCGCCGCCGGCCCGTCGGCCGCGCCGGCCACCGGCGGCGCGCCCGCGGCCGAGCCCGCGGCCGAGCCGTCGGCCGGCACCGCGCCGGTGACCGGGGCCCCGGCGCAGGCGACGCCGGCCGCCGTCCCGCAGACGCCCCCGGCCGCCGCCGAGCCGGAGGAGGCCCCCGCCGCGGCGGCCACGGCCGTTCCCGCGCACCCGGACCCCGGCCGCACCGCCGAGGACGGCGACGGGCGCCCGCCCGGCCGCCCCAACAAGCCGCTGCTCGCGGCAGCCGCCATCGCCGGAACCGTCCTCGTCGGCGTGCCGCTGCTCTTCCTGGGGCCGGGCAGGGACGACGACCCGCACGCTCGCGCCGACCGGGCCCGGCCCGCGGGCGACACCCTCCTCCAGGACGGCGGCGGGGCGGCCGGAGGGGAAGCCGGCGGATACGCCGCCGCCTCGCCCTCCGCCTCGCCCTCGCCCTCGCCCGGGAGGTCCCGGCCCGCACCGGAGAGGACGGCGCAGAACACTCCGGCGGGGACCACGGGGAAGGACGCCGGGGCGGCCGTACGGCCCCGGGCGTCGTCCGCCGGGAAGGCGGCCACGCCCGCCGCGCGCCCGAGCCCCGCCAAGAAGGCCGCCACGCCCAAGGCGGCCACCGGCCGGTCCCTCCCGCAGGGCCCCGACCTCCGCACGACCACGAACCTGCTGATCAGGAACGTCATGACCGGCCTGTGCGTGGACGTCCCCGACCACGGCAACGGCGCTCCCGACGGCCCGGTCAACCAGTACGTGTGCGACCGGACCGGCGACAACCAGCTGTGGGACCTGGTGGTGACCCAGGACGGCGCGGGCCCGTCCGGCGCGGACCTCTTCGTCATCCGCAACAGCAAGGACGGCTACTGCCTCGACCTGGGGGAGTACGGGGGCCGGCCCGCCGGCACCAAGGTCTCCGAGTTCCACTGCAACGGGACGACCGCCGACAACCAGCTGTGGTACCTCGACAAGAGGTCCACGGGGAAGTTCTGGATCCGCAACCACGCCAGCGGCAACCGCTGTCTGGACGTCGACGGCTTCAACGGCGTCGGGGGCAGGGACGCCCGCCTGACGATCTTCGACTGCTCGCCGTCGGACGACCACCTCTGGTCGTTCTCCTGAACTCCCGTACGATCCCCACTCGTTGAACATCCGATCCATCCAGGACGATTGCGAGGCAGGACAGATGTCTCCCCAGAACACCGGCGAGGACCCGGCCGCCGCGGCGTCGTCGGCCGCCGCCGGGCGACCCGGCGCGCCCAAGGTGCGCCAGGGCTTCGCCCTGCCCGCGCCGGCCGCCGACCCGACCACGGAACTGGCCCCGAAGACGCCCCCGCGCACGGCCCCGGAGCCCCCCGCCACGGCCGCTCGCGCCACCCCTCCTGCCCCGGCCACCGCCCCGGACCTCGACGCCGACGCCGACGCGAACCGCGACACGGACCGCGACACGGACTCGGGCCGGGGCGACTCCGACACCGCCCTGCGCCCGGACCCCGAAGCAGCCGCCCCGGCCGCGGCCTCCGCCGCCGTCGCGGAGCCGGCCTCCGCCCCGGCCTCCGCCACCGAGCCCGCCGCGTCGGCGGAGCCCGGGACGGCCACGGCGTCCGCGGCGGCCCCACCCCCCGACGACACGGTGGGCGACGCCGAGGCGGCCCCCGGCCGTCCGAAGAAGCCGATGCTGGCCGCCGCCGCCATCGCCGGCGCGGTCCTCATCTCCGTGCCGTTCCTGATCTCCGGCCCCGACCGCGACCGCGCCTCCACCGCGGCGGCGGTCGACCCGACGGACGGCACGGTCCTGGACGACCGTGATCCGGGGCGGCCCGGACAGTACGTCGTCGAGAGCGCCTCGCCCTCCCGTTCGTCCTCCCCGTCGCCCAAGTCCTCGGCCGGGGACAGGGAGAAGGGGGACAGGGGAGACAAGGGGGACGAGGGCGGGAAGACGGGCGCGGGCGGCGCCGGGGGAGCGGCGGTGAAGGACAGCCCGTCTCCCGCCGCGGCGACGTCGAAGGCGCCCGCCAAGGCCCCGGCGAAGAAGGCCCCCTCCACCGCGAGCAAGAAGCCGGCCACGACCGGCGTCACCGTCGTCGGCGACACCTTGGTGAGCAAGGACTCGGGCAAGTGCCTGAGCGCCGGACCGGCCACGGACGGCACCCAGCTGATGCTGTGGACCTGCAACGGTTCCGCGGAGCAGCGCTGGGAGTTCCGGTCGGACGGCACCATCCGCTCCAAGGGCATGTGCATGGACGTGGCCTGGGGGTCCGGCGACAACGGCACGGCGATCCAGGTCGTCTGGTGCAGCGGCAACCCGGCCCAGCAGTTCTACCTGAACGACACCGACGACCTGGTGGCCAAGATCGCGAACAAGTGCGTCGACATCCGTGACGGCCAGACGGCCAACGGCACCCCGGCCATCCTCTGGCCCTGCACCGGCACCGCCAACCAGACGTGGTACCGGCGCTGACGCCGGCCGCACGCACCGTACGAGGAGAAGTGACCGCATGGCTGCCCGACCCCCCGCGTCCGACGGGGCCGCCCCCGCGAGCGCTGCCGCCGCGCCCCGCGTACGGGTGGCCGTACCGCTGCCCGCCTCCGCCGAACCGCCCGCCGGCGCCCTGAACCCGGCGGCGGCCGAACCCGCGGCGCCTCCGGCCACCGTCCCCGAGACGGCCCCCGGGGCGGCCTCCAGGACGGCCCTCGACGCGGACCCGGAAGCCGAAGCCGTGGCGCCTGACGCCCCGCAGTCCGGCCCCGCCCCGGCGCCCGCGCCCGAAGCCGCCCCCGCCTCCGACGCGAGGCGGACGACCGCCAGGGCCGCCGCCGCCTCCCTCCCCGCCGCCACCGCCACGGCGACCGCCGCCTCCCCGCCGCCGCCCGACGAATCGGCCGACTCCGCGGCCGGCGGCGGACGCCCCAAGAAGCCGGTGCTCGCCGCCGCCGCGATCGTGGGCGCCGTTCTCGTGGCCGTCCCCCTGCTGCTGGCCGGAGGCGCGGACGACGAGTCGCGGCAGAACGCCGCACAGGCACGGCCTGACCGGGACTCCGCGACCGTCCTGGACGAGGACGCCGCGGACGCCGCCGCCCAGGACTACGCCACCGAGAAGCCCAGCCCCTCGCCGAGCCCGGAGAAGTCGAAGCAGCCGACGAAGCCGAAGAAGGAAGCCAAGGCGCCGGTCGAGGTCGCCGAGACGCCGCGGCACGAGCCGAGCAGCACGCCCCGCAAGCCCGCGGCCTCGCCCAAGGCCGCACGGGAGAGCGCCGAGCCGAAGCCGACGCCGAAGGAGACCCCGCGGCCGGTGTGGCGCAGCGAGACGGTCAGGGCGATCAGCGTCCTGGAGGCCGGCCAGGCATGGGTCACCAACCGGATCCAGATGGTCATGCAGCACGACGGCAACCTGGTCGTCTACAACGAGAACGGCAACGCCCTCTGGGCCGCCATGACGTTCGGCCAGAACCACAGGGCGATCTTCCAGGACGACGGCAATCTCGTGATCCACAACGGCGACGACCGGCCGATCTGGGCCTCCCGGACGCACGGCCACCCCGGCGCGGTGCTCGTCCTGCGCACGGACGGCAAGGTCGTCATCACGGCCGGCGGCACCGTCCTGTGGTCCACCTGACCGGCCGGCCCGGTTCGGCGGCGAGACCCTTGGCCCCGCCGGTCCGGCCGGAGTCCACCTCGGTCGCACACGCCGCGAGCGCGGGGTCATGAGCCCTCGGCCGCGGCGGTCCCGGCAGGCGGTCAATGCTTTGCTCACGCCGTGCACTAAGCATTGACCGCGTACATTCAACGAGGTAAAACCCTTGCGGCACCCGGACACGCTCGTCTCCCGCCCCCCACCGCAGAAGGAGCCACGATGCGTCGTACCCCCGAACCGCCGTCCGCGCTCGCCCGGTTGTTACGCGGAGCCCGCCGCACCACCGTCGTCCTCGCCGTCCTGGCCCTCTTCGCCGGCGCCGCCCTCACCGCGGCCACCGCCACCGCCGCCCCCCGGGCCTGGACCCCGAAACCGTCGCCCATGACCACCCCATGGACGAACCAGGTCCCCACCGACAAGCCCCTGCCCGAATACCCGCGCCCTCAACTCACCCGCCCCGACTGGGCCAACCTCAACGGCATCTGGGACTTCGCCGTCACCCCGGCGGACGCCGGGCAGCCCGCCTCGTTCACCGAGCAGATCCGCGTGCCCTTCGTCGCCGAGTCCGCGCTCTCCGGCATCCAGCGCAGGATCACCCAGAACGACAAGCTCTGGTACAAGCGCACCTTCACCGTCCCGGCGGGCTGGAACGGCCGCCGGGTGCAGCTCCACTTCGGCGCCAGCGACTGGCGTACGACCGTGTGGGTCAACGGCCGGCAGGCCGGCGCCGTCCACGACGGCGGCTACGACTCCTTCTCCCACGACATCACCGCCCTCCTCAACGGCGGCACCAACACCCTCGTCGTCTCCGTCTGGGACCCCACCCAGACCGGCGGGCAGGCCGTGGGCAAGCAGCGCATCAACGACGTCGCCCCGCACCCCGGCGGCGGCATCTTCTACACCGCCGCCTCCGGCATCTGGCAGACCGTGTGGCTCGAACCCACCCCGGCCGCGCACATCACCCGCCTCGACATGGTCCCCGACCTGGCGAACAACCGCCTCAAGGTGACCGTCCGCGCCACGGGGGCCGCCGGCCACCGGGCGCGCGTCACCGTGTCGACGGGCGGCGCCACGGTCGGCACCGCGACCGGTCCGGTCGGCAGCGAGTTCACCGTTCCCGTCCCCAACCCGCGCCTGTGGAGCCCGGACGACCCCTTCCTCTACGACGTCGGGGCCGACCTGCTCGCCGGTTCCGCCACCGTCGACTCCGTCGGCAGCTACACCGGCATGCGCTCCATCGGCCTCGCCCGCGTCGACGGCCTCCTGCGGCCCGTCCTCAACGGGCGGTTCGTCTTCCAGACCGGCACCCTCGATCAGGGCTACTGGCCCGACGGCATCTACACCGCCCCCACCGACGCCGCCCTCCGGTACGACCTGCAGAAGCACAAGGACCTCGGCTTCAACATGGTCCGCAAGCACATCAAGGTCGAGCCGCAGCGCTGGTTCCACTGGGCCGACCGGCTCGGCCTGCTGGTCTGGCAGGACATGCCGTCCATGGACCTGCGCACCCCCGACTCCGCCGCCCGCGCCCAGTGGGAGGCCGAGTACGACCGGATCATCGACCAGCACCGCAGCTCCCCGTCCCTGGTCATGTGGGTCAACCAGAACGAGGGCTGGGGCCAGTACGACCAGGCCCGCATCGCCGACGAGGTGAAGGCGTACGACCCCTCCCGCCTCGTCAACAACATGAGCGGCGTCAACTGCTGCGGCGCGGTCGACGGCGGCAACGGCGACGTCGTCGACCACCACGTCTACGTCGGCCCCGGCACCACCGTGCCGAGCGCGACCCGCGCCGCCGTCCTCGGCGAGTTCGGCGGCCTCGGCTTCAAGGTCGCCGGCCACGAGTGGTACCCCGGCGGCGGCTTCAGCTACGAGGACCAGCCCAGCCTCGCCCACCTCGACGACCGGTTCGTCGGCCTCCTGGACGGCATCCGCGAGGTCCGCATGCCGCGCGGCCTGTCCGCCGCCGTCTACACCGAGATCACCGACGTCGAGAACGAGGCCAACGGCCTGCTCACCTACGACCGTCAGGTGGTGAAGGTCGACGAGGCCAGGGTCCGCGCCGCCAACCGCGCCCTCATCGACGCCTCCCGCGCCCCCTCGGCCCCGGTCGCCCTGCCCGCCGGCCAGTACCGCTCCCTGCGCGTGACCACGCCCGGCCACACCGACCGCTATCTGCGGCACAAGGACGGCGCGGCCTTCACCGAGGCCGTCACCAGCGCGAGCGACGCGCTGCTGAAGAACGACGCCACCTGGCGGATCGTCCCCGGCCTCGCCGACAGCACCTGCTACTCCTTCGAGTCGCGCAACTACCCCGGCGAGTACCTGCGCCACCGCCAGTACCGCGTGTACAAGGAGGCGGGCAGCGGCGACCTGTTCCGCGCCGACGCCACCTTCTGCCCGGTCCGCGGCGCGAACGGCGGGATACGGCTGTCGGCGTACAACTTCCCCGAGCAGTACCTGCGCCACTACGACGCCGAACTCTGGCTCGCCACCCCCGGCGGCGCCCACACCTGGGACGCCCCGGCCCTGTTCGCCGAGGACACCACCTGGGCAGTGGAGTCACCGTGGGCCCCCTGACCCGCCGCCCCACCACCCCCGACCAAGGAGCCGGACGATGAAGCTCACCCGCCTGCTCACCGGCGCCGCGGCCCTCGGGCTCGCCGGCGTCCTCGCCGCCGCCCTGTCCCTGACCACCGCGGAGCCCGCAGAGGCCGGCCAGACCTCCCTGCGCAACGCCGACCCCAGCGTGCTGCGCGTCGGCGGCACGTACGTGTCGGTCGAGTCGGCCAACAACGGCATCGCCGTACGCCAGGCATCGTCCCCGGACGCCCTCGCCTCGGCCCCCGCCCGCCAGGTCTGGACCGACACCGACAACCTCGGCGAGGTCTGGGCCCCCGAGATCGTGCTGGACTCGGGCCGCTACTACATCTACTTCACCGCCGGCCGCGGCGCCGCCCACCGCATGTACGTCATCAGCTCCACCCAGCCGGCCGAGGGCTACCCCACCCGGGCGCAGAAGCTGGCACTGCCCGACGACAAGTGGGCCATCGACGGCACCCTGTTCACCTTCAACGGGCAGCGCTGGTTCGTGTGGTCCGGCTGGGCCGGCGACACCAACGTCGAACAGAACCTCTACATAGCCCGGATGAGCAGCCCGACCACCCCGACGGGCGCCCGGTACGTGATCTCCCAGCCGCGCGAGAGCTGGGAGCGCGTCGTCGGCAACCCCTACATCAACGAGGCCCCGCAGCCCATCAAGGACCCCAACGGGCAACTCCACATCGTCTACTCCGCCAACGGCAGTTGGAGCGACCAGTACTGCCTGGCCGATCTGCGGCTGCGGGCCGGCGGCGACCCGACGTACGTGTGGGACTGGTACAAGTCCAACGGCTGCCTGTTCGGCTCGAACCGCGCGACGATGATGCAGGGCTGGGACCCGACGCTGTACGTCAACGGCCCCGGCCACCACACCTTCGTCCTCCTGAACGGCGACATCAACACCAGCCCCCCGGCCGGCCCCCGCTTCCCGCTGATGTTCCACGCCGTCCCCAAGGGCACCCCGTACTCGTGGGCCAACCGCCACTGGTACACCGGCACGTTCGCCTGGTGGGGCGACACCACCTACAGCCGGGCCAACGTGCCGGGGGCGAACACGAACACGGGGTGGGGGCTGAAGTTCTTCGAGTGACCGGCGCGGGGCGCTACCGCGTGGTGAGCGCCACGAACGCCGTCCACTGCTCCCGGCCGACCCGCAGCACGGGCCCCGTGCCCACCGCCTTGGAGTCCCGTACGTAGACGGCGTCGCGGGCGGCGGCGACTTCGACGCAGTCGCCGCCGTCCGAGCCGCTGTAGCTGCTCTTGAACCAGTGCAGGCCGTCTCCGGTCGTCCGCTCCATACTCATGTCTCTCCCACCAGCTGTCCGATGAGTAGCGCAGAGTCCTCGACGTTGAGGGCCTGCGATCGCAGCTTGCCATAGCGCAGAGCGAACGCGCTGACATCGGCAGGATCTTGGACCATGCACCCCACACCCTGAGACTCGAAGTATCCGAGGTGGTCATTCTCCTTGGACTCCACCACCACGAACGCACCGTTCTTGCCCGGATGGAACCCGCGTCGTGCGGGCATGATCTGCAACTCGACGTTGCGCAACGCGCCCACTTCCAGCAGCCGCTGCCATTGCTCGCGCATCACCTCGGAGTCGCCCACCGGATCGCGCAGCGCATCCTCCCCGATGATGAACGACAACTCCGCCATCGGCTCCCGCGTCAGCAGCTTCTGGCGGCCCAGCCGGGCCTCCGTGTGCTGGTCGATCGTCTCCTCGCTCAGCGGGGGACAGTGCCCGGCGAACAGGGACCGCGCGTACGCCTCCGTCTGCAACAGCCCTGGCACCAGCAGCGGATCGTAGGAGAACCGGCTCAGCGCCTCCGCCTCGATCAGCGCGAAGTTGCGGAAGAACCGGGGGAGTTTGGCCCGGTCCACCTCGTCCTGGAGTACGTCCAGGACCCCCCGCGCCTCCAGCGCCCGCTCCGCGGCGAGGGTGAACGTCGCCTTGGCGGGCCGCCGCCCTTGTTCGACAGAGGCGACCAGGTCAAGGGAGTACCCGACGGCCTCGGCGAGCTGCTCCTGCGTCATTCCGGCCCGCTTGCGCAGATGCCGCAGGAGGCTGCCGTAGGCCGACCACACGCCGGGCCGCTCGGCCTCCTCCCGGTCGCTCTCGACACGGCCGATCCGCTTCTTCTCCCGTACCGCGGTCACCCGCTCACGCCCTTCCGTCCGACGTCGTGGACTCCCCGCGGCACCCGCATGCCGCCGGGACGCCATGTCCAACGCGGGAGGCAGGGCACGGGTACGGCTCGGGGACCCGTACAGCGCCCGTACAACTGCGTGCGGGGCGCCGGAAGGCGGCCTCCGGCCGAGTCACCCCCGGCCCACGACCCGCCGGATCGTCTTCTCCAGCTCGTCCACCCCCGGGTCGCGCAACGCGTCGTAGTGGCCCGCGTCCAGGCGGGCGACCGTCGTGGGGGTGCCGGTGCGCGCGAGGAGGCGTTCCAGGTGGGACTCCTCGTCGCCGCGGGCCGGGAGGACGGTGACCGGCGCCTTGATGCGGCGTTCGGCGGGCAGCCAGCCGTAGGTGTGACGGACGAGCCGGATGACGCGGAGGGCGGTGGCGGGGTCGAGGCGGCGCAGCCGGCGGGCGACGAAGTCGGCGAAGGACTCCTCGTCGGCGGCCTGGCGCAGGCACTCCTCCAGCAGGGGGCCGGTGACGGCGCCGGCGAAGACGGAGAAGAGGACCGTGCGGAAGGCCCGGTGGGAGAAGTCGGCGACGGGCGGCTCGGGCGCCGGTTCGGTCCGGGCCGGTTCGGCCGGGCCCGCCTCGTCCGGTTCCGGTTCGCGCAGGCGGGGGGAGCCGGGGGCGATCAGCAGCAGGTGGTCCACCTGCTCGCCCGCTTGTTCCAGCTGCCACGCGGCCTCGAAGGCGACGCGGGCGCCGAAGGAGTAGCCCCACAGGGTGTAGGGGCCGGACGGCTGGGCGGCGCGGATGGCCGCCACGTCGGCCGCGGCCATCTCCTCCAGGCAGGCGTGCGGGGTCTCGCCGGGATTGAGACCGTGGGCCTGGACGCCGCGGAAGGGGCGGTCGCCGGCCGCGCGGGCGGCGAGCAGCCGCAGGTTCATGGTGTAGCCGCCGAGGCCGGGCCAGCAGAAGACGGGCCGGCCGCCCTCCGGGGTGTGCAGCGGCACCAGGCGGGAGCTGCCCTGTCCGCCGGCGGTGTCGACGCGCTGGGCCAGCCGCTCCACGGTGGGCGCCTCGAAGACGACCTGGAAGGGCAGTCGGGTGCCGAACTCGCGGTTGACGCGGTGCACCAGGGCCACGGCGATGATCGAGTTGCCGCCGCAGGCGAAGAAGTCGTCCCGCACGGACACCGTGTCCCGCTTCAGGGCCGCCTTCCACAGCTCGGCGAGCCGGGCCTCGGTGCGCGTGCGGGGCGGCACGAGCGGGCGGTCGTCGTGGGCGAGGACGGCGTCGACGCGGGCGGCGACGGCCGCGGTGTCGACCTTGCCGTTGGCGGTCAGCGGCAGCCGGTCCAGCACCAGGATGTGGTTCGGCACCATGAACTCCGGCAGCAGGCCGACCAGGTCGTCCTTGACCATCTCCGCGGGCCCCTTCATGTGCACGCTGTCCTCGTGCATGCCCTCGTGGGCGCGCTGCCGCTCGCTGACCCGGCCGCCGACCGCGAAGTAGCTGGGACCGGCCGGGCGCCCGCTCTCCTCCAGCAGGGCGGCGATCCGGCGGGCGGCGGGCAGATCGTGGCCGGTGCGGGAGCTGTACCCGGAGGACATGAAGCCGAGGCCGCAGTCGTTGTGCTGGAGCCGCTGGAGCGCGCGCCCCAGGTCGATGTACCGGCGCCACTGCGGGCCGGCCCGGCTGACCAGGGTGACGCCGAAGCAGGCGCGCGCGTACACCTGCTGGTTGATGGCGATGACGTGCCGTTTGAGGACCAGCCCGTCGCCGACGCGCCGCCAGCCGCCGTCCTCGTGGAGGTACTGGCCGGTGGGCAGGCCCATGGCGGTGCCGGGGTGGACCTGGAGGTAGACGTCGACCGGGTCGGGGCCGGGGGGTTCGGTGTACGGGGCCAGCGCGAAGGAGCCCAGGTAGTGGTCGCCGTCGGCGCCGTCGAGGAGCGCGGCCGTGCCGGGGTCGTACGGCAGGTCGCGCACGGCGAGGCCGTACGCGGGCAGGACCTCGTCCAGCAGGCCCAGCATGTGACCGGTCTCGAACTCCAGGACCTCCTGGACGTTGCGTTTGTAGACGGGCTCGATGGCGGTGCGGCGGCCCAGGAAGTGCAGCCGCACGCCGGGCTCCGGCAGGGGCGCCGGGCCGACGCGGACGAGCTGGTGGCGCCTCGGGTGGAAGTAGTAGGTGCCCGGGTCGAGGCCGTCGACGCCCGCG
This sequence comes from Streptomyces sp. NPDC046379, assembly GCF_055587785.1. Classification (NCBI taxonomy): domain Bacteria; kingdom Bacillati; phylum Actinomycetota; class Actinomycetes; order Kitasatosporales; family Streptomycetaceae; genus Streptomyces; species Streptomyces sp. NPDC046379. The sequence continues at coordinate 25,352 of NZ_JBVJFP010000014.1, read as the reverse complement.
GTCTCGACCAGGAGCTGGGTGGCGTAGAGCGAACCGGGCGACGCGTAGGCGTACTTGGGCAGCAGCCGCTCGTCGCTGAGGTGCGGGCCGAAGTCCCGCAGCAGGCACCCGAGTTCGGCGAGGGTGAGGTTCTCGGGGCGGCGCGGTTCGGCGGCCGGCGGGCGCCGGGCGAGGGCGGTCAGGACGTCCTCCGCGGTGGCGGCGCCGCCCTCGTAGAAGCGGTACGTCTTGCGGGCGAAGGCGCGGCGGCGCTGCTCGGCGGTGGCCTCGGCGCCGGGCAGCGCGACGACCGGCCGTCCGGCGAGTTCGGCGTCCTCGCGGGTGCCGGGGTCGGAGAGCTGGGCCTTGACCTGGAGCTTGTCCGCCTTGGAGCGGTGGTGGTCGCCGGCGTCGCCCTGGTCCATCAACGCGGCCTCGCGCGGGCTCAGTTCGATGCAGGCGACGAGGTTCTGGAAGCCGGTGCGGGGGTCGTCGCGGACGAGGACGGCGGCGCCCCGGACCCAGTCGTGCGCCTCGACGGCCAGGCGTATCTCGTCCAGTTCGATGCGGAAGCCGCGCAGCTTGACCTGGTTGTCGGCGCGTCCGGTGAACTGCACGGTGCCGTCGGGGTTCTCGTGGGCCAGGTCGCCGGTGCGGTAGAGGCGGTCGTGCGGCGCCGGGTCGCCGAACGGGCTGTCGACGAACCGTTCCGCCGTGAGGTCGGGACGGTGCAGATACCCGCGGGCGAGCTGGACGCCGCTGATGTACAGCTCGCCGGTCTCGCCGGGCGCCACGGGGCGCAGGTCCGGGCCGAGGATGTGGTAGCGGGTTCCGGCCACCGGAGTGCCGATGGGCACCGAGTGCGCGCTGTCGCCGAGGGCGGCCGGGTCGACGGTGAAGGAGGACGTGTTGATGGTGCACTCGGTGGGGCCGTACAGGTTCACCAGGGTGCAGCCGGGGAGGATGCCGAGGAACGTCCGCGCCAATGCCCGGGAAAGCGCTTCTCCGCCGCTGAAAAGGCGGCGCAGGGAAACGCAGCGGTGCAGTTCGTCGGTGTCGACGAGTGCCTGGAGCAGTGTGGGAACGCACTGCAGAACGGTCACCCCGCGCTGTTCCACGAGTTCCACGACACGGGCCGGATCGCGGTGGATTCCGGGTGTTCCGACGACGACCCGCGCTCCGTGCGCGACGGCCAGGATCTCCCATTGCGCGGCGTCGAAACTCATCGGCGTCTTCTGGAGGACGACGGCGTCCGCGTCGAGTCCGTAGACGCCTGCCAGCCAGCGCATCTGATGGGCGACCGACCGGTGCTCGATCATGACGCCCTTGGGTTTTCCGGTGCTTCCGGAGGTGTAGACGACATAGGCGAGATCGCCCGGACGCGGCCGTGGCAGGAGGGCCTCGCCGTCGTCGTCTCCGTGGTTCTTGCGGAATTCCGCGACATCGTCCGACGTGACGATCCGCACGTTGGCCGGGGCGATTTCCGCGAGGCGTCCGCGAAGCTCCTCCTGGGTGTAGACGACGCGCACCCGGGACTGTTCGAGCATGAAGCGCAGGCGTTCGTCCGGATAATCGGGGGACAGCGGCAGATAAGCGCCTCCCGCGTACAGGACGCCCCAGACGCCGGTCATCACGGCGAGCGACGGCTCCACGAACACCCCGACCGCCCGGTCGCCCCGCACACCGAGTCCGCGCAGGCAGCGGCCCAGATCGGTGGCGGCGTCGTGCAGTTCGAGGTAGGTCAGCGTGTCGTCCTCGTGGACCACGGCGACATGGTCCGGACGGGTGGCCGCCTGCGTCGCGAGCAGCTCGGTAATGCCGGTCTCCGCGATTTCCCCGCGGTCCGGTGTGCGCATTGGTCCCCCTGATTCCGATGCGTTTTCGTCCCCCTGGATCGCTGGAAACTATGAGAGGGGAGCGGCCCGGTTGGCAAGCTTCGGCCAGGTAATGCCCGGCAAGAGGGAGAGTTCCTGGCGGTTTGCGGGCATGTGCTCGGGTGGTGTCGTGACCTATCCGGCCATTGGGGTCCGGCCCCGAGCGGCCCGGAGGGGCCCCTGGCCGGCCTCCGGGACGGGGTCGGCCGGGTGTTGTGTCCCGTTTCACCCCCCTGTGCACCCCTGCGATTCTGTGCAGTGCGGGGACCCGACCCATCGAGTGTGTGGCGGGGCGTCCCGGGCCTTGGGCAGAGTTCGGGGCGTGGAATAGGTGGGAGGGGCTATCCATGCAGACAAGCCAGGAATCCGCGGTCACCCTCGAAGACCTGCGGACCGAACTCGATGAGATAGACGCGCGGTTCCTCGACGTGATACGCGAGCGAATCCAGAAGTGCGTCGACATCGGGCACTTCAAGCGAGAGCACAGCATTCCGATGATGCAGCCGCACAGAATCGGCGTGGTGCAGGAACGCGCCGCACGCTACGGCGACCTGCACGGCATCAGCCCGGAGTTTCTCCGCAGGCTCTACGACCTGGTCATCGAAGAGACGTGCCGGGTGGAGAACCAGGTGATCGGGGACTCCGCATGAGAACACTGCTCATCGACAACTACGACTCCTTTACCTACAACCTCTATCAGCTCCTCGGCGAGGTGAACGGCCGCCCGCCGGTCGTCGTCCGCAACGGCGCCGACTGGGACACGCTGCGGCTCGACGAGTTCGACGCCGTCGTCGTCTCCCCGGGGCCCGGCCGGCCCGACCGGGAGCGCGACTTCGGCATCAGCGCCCGCGCCATCCTCGACAGCGGGCTGCCGGTCCTCGGGGTGTGTCTCGGCCACCAGGGCATCACCCACCTCTTCGGCGGTGATGTGGGGCTCGCGCCGGAGCCCATGCACGGCAGGGTCTCCGCCGTACGGCACACGGGCGTCGACGTCTTCAAGGGACTGCCCAGCCCCTTCGACGTGGTCCGCTACCACTCCCTCGCCGCCCACCGCCTCCCCGACGAGCTGGAAGCCGTCGCATGGACGGACGACGGGGTGGTCATGGGCGTGCGCCACCGCACCCTGCCGGTGTGGGGCGTGCAGTTCCACCCCGAGTCCATCAGCAGCGAGTACGGCCGCGAACTGCTCGCCAACTTCCGCGACCTCGCACTCGCCCGCGGCCGGCGCGCCGTCCCCGGGGCCACCGGGACCGCCGTCCCGTACGCGGTGCACGTGCGCCGGGTCGAGACGCTGCCCGACACGGAGGCCGCCTACCGCACCCTGTTCGCCGGCGGCAGCCACGGCTTCTGGCTCGACAGCAGCAACGTCATCGACGGCCTGTCCCGCTTCTCCTTCCTCGGCAACGGCGAAGGCCCGCTGGCCGAGTACGTCACCTACCGCGTCACCGACGGCTTCGTCACCGTCCAGACGCCGGGCCGGCCCGGCCGGGACGGCGAGATCGTCGCGCAGGGCTTCTTCGACTACCTCGACGCCCAGCTGCGGCAGCGCTCCGTGCCCACGCCGGAGGGCCTGCCCTTCGACTTCAACCTGGGCTACGTCGGCTACCTCGGCTACGAACTCAAGGCCGAGGCCGGGGCGGAGGCCGTGCACAAGGCCGAAACCCCGGACGCCGCCCTGCTGTTCGCCGACCGGATGCTCGCCGTCGACCACGTCGAGGGCGTCTGCTACCTGCTGGCGCTCTCCCACGAGGGCGACGACACGGACGCCGTGGGCTGGCTGGACGCCACCGAGCAGCGCCTGCGCGCCCTGCCCGCCCCCGCGGCGGACCCCGAGCCCGTCCGCTTCTCCGGCACCGGCATGACCGATCCGGAGGCCGCCGGCGTCACCCGGCTCCGTCACGACCGCGAGGCCTACCTCGACCGGATCGCCCGGAGCATGGAGGAGATACGCCAGGGCGAGACGTACGAGGTGTGCCTGACCAACACGGTCACCATGCAGGCGGCCATCGACCCGCTCACCACGTACGCGCACCTGCGCCGCATCAGCCCCGTGCCCTACGGCGCGCTGCTCGACTACCCCGGCGTGGCCGTGCTCAGCGCGTCGCCGGAACGGTTCCTCACCGTCGGCACGGACCGGGTCGCCGAGTCGAAGCCGATCAAGGGCACCCGGCCGCGCGGACGCACCCCGCAGGAGGACGAGGCGCTGCGGCTCGACCTCCTCGGCCGGGAGAAGGACCGCTCCGAGAACCTGATGATCGTGGACCTGATCCGCAACGACCTCAACATGGTCTCCGAGGTCGGATCGGTGCACGTGCCGAAGCTGTTCCACGTCGAGACGTACGCGCCCGTGCACCAGCTGGTGTCCACCATCCGCGGCACGCTGCGCCCGGAGGAGACGGCCGTGACCTGCGTGCGCGCCGCGTTCCCCGGCGGCTCCATGACCGGCGCCCCGAAGCTGCGCACCATGGAGATCATCGACCGGCTCGAACAGGGCCCGCGCGGCGTGTACTCCGGCTCGCTCGGCTGGTTCTCGCTCAGCGGCGCGGCCGACCTCAACATCGTCATCCGCACGCTGGTCGCCACCGCGGACCGGGTCAGCTTCGGCGTCGGCGGCGCCATCGTGGCCCTCTCCGACCCGGACGAGGAGTTCGAGGAGACGGTGGTCAAGTCCAGGGCCATGGTCACCGCGGTCCTCGCCACCGCCCAGCACACCGAGGCGGACGCGGACGCCGGCCCCGGCGTCGGGGAGCACGCGACGGCAGGCGCCGGGCACGGAGGCACCGCGTGATCAAGCGCGCCGTGGTCGTCGGCGGGGCCGGGGCGGTCGGCCGGCTCTTCACCGAACGGCTCCTGGACTCCGGCGCCCGCGTCACGGTCGTCGACACCGCCGAACCGGAACCGGGCGACGGGCGCGCCGCACGGCTGCGCGGCGACGTCACCGCCGTCGACTTCCGGCTCGCCGCCGAACTGGGCCACGCCGACCTGGTCGTGCTCGCCGTGCCCGAACCGGTCGCGCTGAAGGCGATCCACGGCGTCGCCGCGGAGATGCGGCCCGACGCCCTCCTCGTGGACACCCTGTCCGTGAAGGGCTCGGTCGCCCGTGCCGTGCGCGCCGAGGCCCCCGGGGTCCAGGCCGTCGGCCTCAACCCGATGTTCGCCCCGTCCCTCGGCTTCGAGGGCCGCCCCGTGGCCGCCGTCGTGATCAACGCCGGCTCCCGCACCGAGGAACTGCTCGCCCTCGTGGAGAGCTGGGGCGCCAGGATCGTCCGCGTCGACGAGCAGCGGCACGACCGGCTCGCCGCCGCCTCCCAGGCACTGGTGCACGCGGCGGTGCTCTCCTTCGGCATCGCCCTCGCCGGGATGGACGTACCCGGCGAGGACCTGCGGGCCGCCGCGCCGCCGCCCGCCAACACCCTGCTCGCGCTGCTCGCCCGCATCGCCTCCGGCACGCCCGAGGTGTACTGGGACGTCCAGCACGGCAACCCGGAGGCGGCCCCGGCCCGCAAGGCCCTCGCCGACGCCGTCCGCCGGCTCGCCGACACCGTCGAGCACGGCACCGAGGCCGACTTCGCGGACCTCCTCGGCGAACTCCGCACGCACCTCGGCGACGACCTCGCCCACCACCGGGACACCTGCGCCGCGCTCTTCGCACGGATCTGAGCCCGTCCCGCCCACTTCTGAACCACATTCCGGAAGGTGTTCCATGAGCACATTCGCTGCCACCGTCCTGTCTCCCGAGCAGCGCGCGGCCGTCGCCGCCGACGCCTCCGTCGGAGGCGGCAACCTGCTGCGCTCGGCGCTCGCCGTGAACCCGGCGCCCGAGGTGCCCTTCATCCACTCCACCCGCCCGATCGGCACCCCCGACGGCCAGGCCAAGCAGGACTTCAGCCTCGCCGAGTTCGACGCCCTCGCGCAGAGCTGGTCGGCCTGGTACCTGGAGCGCGGCGTGGAGACCCGCGACCGCGTCGCCGTCTGGTTCGAGGACTCCATCAGCTACTCGCTGCACTTCTACGCCCTCGCCCAGATCGGCGCGGTCGCCCTGCTCATCAACTCCAACGCCTCGCAGGCGATCGCCACCTCGCTGATCGAGCAGACCACGCCCGTCGGCCTGTACGCCGACCACGCCCGCCTGGAACTGCTCGGCGACACCTCCGGCCTGGGCCTCGCCTGGGTGCAGGAGGCCGAGGAACTGCCGGCCCCGCCCGCCGCGACCCTCGCCGAGGGCCAGTACTGGAAGCACCACGACGACGACCCGGTCGCGATCCTGCACTCCTCCGGCACCACGGGCCGGCCCAAGCCGACCATCCACACCCACAAGTCCATCGTGTCGGGCCCCAAGTTCCGCCTCGTGGACCACACCGAGCAGCCCGGCGCCCTGATGATGACCGCGCTGCCGCAGTCCCACCTCGGCTGCGTCGCCTACACCGTGTACGCGGTCCTCGGCGGCACCCCGATCGTCGCGCTCAGCGACCGCCGCGGCTCCGAACTGGCCGCGGCCGTCCAGAAGTACCAGCCCACCTCGGTGATGTCCTTCGCCCACGGCTACGCCGAGCTGGCCAACGCCGACGTGGAGCCCGGCGCCCTCGACTCGGTCGACTCCTGGGTGTCCATCGGCGACGCCGTCCACCAGTCGCACATCACCAAGGTGCTCTCCCTGCGCAGCAAGGACCGCAAGCCGGCCGCGTTCCTCGACCGGCTCGGCACCACCGAACTCGGCTGGGGCGTCCTGCTCAAGGCCCGCACGCTCGACTCCGAGCGCCACGACCGCTGCGCCGGCAAGCCGGTCGGCGTCGCCGAGGTCACCATCCTGCGCAAGGACGGCAGCCACGCCGACGACGGCGAGGTCGGCTTCCTGGCCGCCAAGGGCCCCGCCATCACCCCCGGTTACTGGGCGGACTCCGACACCACCTACCGCTACAAGCTGTCCGGCTACTGGCTGCCCGGCGACATGGCCTACCGCGACGCCGACGGCGACTTCTTCCTCGTGGACCGCGCCGTCGACGCCATCCACACCGAAAACGGCACCGGATACTCTGTGTTCATGGAGGAGGTCATCCTCAACGACGTGCCCGACGTGGGCGACGTCGCCGTGATCGCCGGCCGGAACAACGGCAGGACCGTGCCCGTCGCCGTTGTCACCGCCAACGCCGCACCGGAGGCCGACAAGTTGCTCACCCTTGCCAACGAGGCCCTCGAGGCCGCCGGACACCCGAAGCTGGGTTTCCTGGAGATCGTGCACGACGAGGCCGACTTCCCGGTCGGCGTCACCGGAAAGGTCCTCAAGCGCCGACTGCGTGAGAAGTACGCCGACCTGGCCGCGTACGTCAAGGACGCCGAGGGCAAGACGTTCGCCACCACGGAGGCCGCCGCATGACCACCGCGACCGAGAACACCCCCGCCAAGGTCGACTTCTACTTCGACCCGGCCTGCCCCTTCGCCTGGATCACCTCCCGCTGGATCCTCGAGGTCGCCGAGCGCCGCCGGATGGACCTGCGCTTCCGGGTGATGAGCCTGTTCTTCCTCAACGAGGGCCGGGAACTGCCCGACTGGTACCGCACCCTCGTGGACAACTCGCTCTCCCTGACCCGGATCTGCACCGCGGTCGCCCAGAAGCACGGCGAGGAGGCGCTGCCCGACCTGTACGCGGCCATGGCCCGGCGCATCCACAACGACGGCAACAAGGACTACCTCGCCGTCGCCGCCGAGGCGCTGGAGGAGGTCGGCCTGCCCGCGTCGTTCCTGGAGGCCGCGCACACCGACGAGTACGACGAGGCGCTGCGCAAGAGCCACCACGAGGGCCTGGACCCGGTCGGCGAGGACGTGGGCACGCCCACCATCCACATCGACGGCGTCGCCTTCTTCGGCCCCGTCCTCAACTCGATCCCCCGGGGCGAGGAGGCCGCGCGCATCTTCGACGGGGCGCGTGCCCTCGCCAACTACCCGGACTTCTTCGAGCTGAAGCGGACCCGGACCGGCAAGCTGAAGTTCGACTGACCCACCCGCCGCCGGGCCGCTCCCCCCCCACGGGCGAGCGGCCCGGCGCGCGCCGCCCCGCGCCACCCCGGAGACGCCAACGGCCCGGTGACGCCGCGCCGTTGCGCCGAATCGCCGTGCCCCGGGAACCGACCGCATGCCCGTACGACCGACCGAGGAAAGCCGGACCATGGACACGTTGCAGCCCGCCGAAGCGCGCCCGGACGCCTTTGTGCTCACCGGATCCTTCCTGGTCGTGTGCCGGGCGCCCCTCTACCTCTCGGAGCTCGCCCGCCGCGGCCTGAAGGTCCTGCTCGTCACGCCGTCCGCCTGGCGCGAGGAGGCCCTCGAAGCCATGCGGGACCCGGACCACCCCGCCAGCGCCATCGACGACATCGCCTTCGTCGACGGCGACGTGGCCGTCGAGAACTCCTACCTGCCCGGCGTCGTCTCCGCCGCCCGCCGCTGGCGCGAGACGTACAACGTCGTCGGCGCCTACGCCGTCGGCGAGACCCAGGTCGAGCCCACCGGCATCCTCGCCGACGCGCTCGGCCTGCCCACCCCGGGCCTGCGCGCCACCCGCGCCTGCCGCAGCAAGTACCTCCAGCGCTGGTACCTGCCCGAGTTCAGCCCGCTCAGCCTCACCGTGCCCGGCGGCGAACGCGACGCCGTCGACACCGCCGCCGTGCGCTACCCGGCCGTCGTCAAGCCCGCCGGTCGGCACTCCAGCTCCGGCGTCGAGACCGTCGACACCCCCGAGGAACTCCGCGCCCGCCTCGGCGCCTACCCGCCGCACGAGACCGTCCTCGTGGAGGAGAAGGTCACCGGCCAGGAGTACTCCGTGGAGTCCCTGGTGCAGGGCGGCCGCGTCCTGTTCGCCTCCGCCACCCGCAAGGACACCACCGACAGCCACGCCCGCACCTTCGTGGAGCTGTCCCACACCGTCCCCAGCGACCGGCCCGAGCACGACGCCACCCTCCTCGACGCCAACGCCCGCATGCTGGAGGGCCTCGCCTTCCGCGACGGCATCGCGCACGCCGAGTGGCGCGTCGACGCCGACGGCCGCCCCGTCCTGATGGAGGTCGCCGCCCGCACCCCCGGCGACGGCCTGTGCGTGCTGTACGAACTCGCCACCGGCGTCCCCCTCGAACCCGAGATCATGCGCATCGCCCTCGGCGAGCCCGCCTCCTACCCGGCGCCCACCCGCGTCGCCCGCCAGGTCTACCTGGAGCACCGGCCCGGCGTGCTGCAGGACGTCACCGTCGACGGCTTCGACGTCGCGCCCGCCTGGGTCGGCGAGGGCGGCCTGTGGCCCCGTATCGCACCGGGCGCGCCCGACGACGCCCCGACGCTGCGCGCCGTACTCGTCCACAAGGACCGCGGGGCCGTCCTCGGCGAGCTGCGCAGCTCCGAGGACCGGGCCGTGTCCTTCTTCATCGACGCGCCCACCGTCGCCGAACTCGACGCCCTGGAGGCCCGGGTGCGCGAGGCGCTCACCGTCACGGTCACGCCCGTCGCGGCGCCCGTGCCCGACACCGTCACCCACGTCCTGGTCGGCTACAGCCCCGTCATGCTCGGCAAGCTGGACACCCAGCTGCCCGCCGGGTCGGTGCTGGTGCTGGAGGAGCCCGCCGTCATCGAGGCCCGCGGCATCGCCGGGCTCGCCGACGACCACCCCTGCGTCGCGGCCCTGCTGCCGGCCCCGTCGCAGGACGAGCACCACCCGGAGCGGATCGTTTCCGCGGTGCCCCGGCCGCCCCGCGTCCGCGCCGTGGTGCCGGTCGTCGAGTACGGCGTCGTCGTCGCCGCCGCCCTCGCCGAGGAGTGGGGCCTGCCCGGCGCCGGCCCCAAGGCCGCCCGCGTCCTGCGCGACAAGGGCCTGCTGCGCGAGGCCCTCGCCGGCAGCGGCGTCGACCAGCCCGCCTGGGCCGTCGCCCAGAGCTCCGAGGAGGTCGCCGCGTTCCGCGACGCGCACGGCGGCGAGGCCGTCCTCAAGCCCGCCAACCGGCAGGCCAGCCTCGGCGTCCAGCTCCTCGGCCCCGGCGACGACGTCACCGAGGCCTGGCTCCACACCACCACCGCCGACGAGCCCACCCTGCGCGCCCAGTACCCCGGCACCGCCCGCTACCTGGTCGAACAGCGCCTGCACGGGCCCGAGGTGAGCGTCGAGGCCGTCGTCCACGACGGCGTCGTCGGCTTCACCAACATCACCGCCAAGAGCGTGCTCGACTCCCGCCACCCGGTGGAGACCGGCCACGTCGTGCCCGCCCCGCTGCCGCCCACCACGGCCGCCGCCCTGCGCGACGCGCTCACCCGCCTCGCCGCCGCCGTCGGCTTCGGCTCCGGCGTCCTGCACTCCGAGTGGATCCTCGTGGGCCCCGAACGGCGCCCGCACCTGGTGGAGTGCGCCGGCCGGCTCCCCGGCGGCGGCATCACCGTGCTGATCGACCTCGCCCACGACACCGACATCCTCCGCAACCTGCTGCACGTACTGGAGGACCGCGGCCCCGTCGAGCCCCTGCCGGCGCTGCGCGGCGCCGCCGTGCGGTTCCTGACCGCCGCCCCCGGCCGGGTCGAGTCCGTCGCCGGCGCCGACCAGGCGCGCGCCGCCCAGGGCGTCCACGCCCTGCATCTGTCCGTCGAGCCCGGCGCCACCGTCCGCGCCACCACCAGCTCCTGGGAGCGCGCCGGCTTCGTCATCGCCACCGGCACGGACGGCCCCGACGCCGCCCGCCACGCCGAGCACGCCGTGTCCCTCATCGACATCCGCACCACGACCGAGGAGCGGGCGTGAGATCCATCGGCTGGCGGGACTACGTACCGGCGACCCGGGAAGGCCGCACCTTCGCGGTCATCTCCCTCGTCAACGCCATCGGCACCGGCCTGTACCTGGCCGCGTCCGCGGTGTTCTTCGTCCGCTCGGTGGGCCTCACCGCGGCCGAGGTGGGTTTCGCGCTGGCCGTGTCGGGCGTCGCCGGCTTCCTCACCACCGTGCCGATCGGCGCGGCAGGCGACCGGTTCGGCGCCCAACGCACCCTGATCGCCCTCCAGTTGTGGCGGGCCGGCGGCTTCGTCGCGCTCTGCTTCGCCGAGGGCCTGCTCGTGTTCACCGTGGTCTCCTGCTGCCTGGCCGCCGCCGAGGCGGCCACCCAGCCGATGACCCAGGCCGTGGCCTCCGCGACCGTCGCCGGCAGCGACCGCACCCGCACCATGGCCATCATCCGCACCGTCCGCAACGTCGGCTTCTCGCTCGGCGCGCTGCTCGCCGCGCCGCTCGTCGCCGCCGACAGCGTGTGGGCGTACCGCGGCATCGTCCTCGGCACCGCCGCCGCCTTCGTCAGCTCGGCGCTCATGCTCACCCGACTGCGCATCGCCGGGGCCGCGCCGCAGCGCAAGGTCGGCCCGTTCACCGCCGTGCGCCGGTTCCGCGACTGGCGCTACGGACTGCTGACCCTCCTCAACGGCGTGCTCAACCTGCACGTCACCATCCTGTCCGTGGGCATCCCGCTGTGGGCGCTGGAGGCCACCGAGATGCCCGCCGGGCTGCTGCCCGGCCTGGTGCTCATCAACACCCTGATGTCCATCGCGCTCCAGGTCCCCGTCGCCAAGGCCGCCGAACGCGACGGCGGCGCCGTGCGCGCCCTGCGCCTGGGCGGCCTCGCCATGGTCCTGTGCTGCGTGGCCCTCGCCGCCGCGGCCGGGCCCGAGTCCGCCTGGGCCGCCGCCGGCGTACTCGTCGTCGCCTGCGTGCTGCTGACGTTCGGCGAGATGTGGCAGGCCACCGGCGGCTGGGAGCTGAGCTACGACTTCGCGCCCGAGGACGGCAAGGGCGTCTACCTGTCCGTGTTCAGCCTCGGCGGCACCGCCCAGCGCATCGCGGGCCCCGCCCTGATCACCTCCGTGGTGATGGTCGTCGGGCCAGCCGGATGGCTCGGGCTGGCCGCCGTGTTCGGGGTCGCCGCCCTGCTCGTCACCCCCGTCACCCGCGCCCTGGAGAAAGCCGCCCCCGCCCCCGTCGTATCCGCCGAGACCGCCGAAGGAACCGCCCGATGACCGACGCGCACGCCCCGCACCCGCCGGCCGCGGCACCCGACCCGCACCGCCCGGCCGGCGGCCCGCCGGACCTGCTCCTCGTCGGCGTGGGCACCATGGGCCGCCCCTACCTCGACGCCGCCGCCCGCCTCGGCGTGCGCGTACGCGCGGTCGAGTCGGCCGCCGCCTGGGACAACCGGCCCACCCACCTCGCCGAGTCCTTCCACCGCGTGGAAGGCCGCGGCGACGAACCGTGGGTCGGCGCCGTGGCCCGGGTCGCCGCCGACCGCGCCCCGGACGGCCTGATCGCCTTCGCCGAACCCCACGTCCTCGCCGGAGCGCTCACCCAGGAACGTCTCGGCCTGCCCGGCCCGTCCCTGCACGCCGCCGTCATCTCCCGCAACAAGGCGCTGCAGCGCGCCACCTTCGCCGCGTACGGCGTCTCCCAGCCGGAACACCTGCACGTGCAGGGCGTCGCCGAGGGCGCCGACTGGATGCGGCTGCGGCTGCCCGTCGTCGTCAAGCCGCTCACCCTCGCCGGCAGCGAGGGCGTCGAACTCGTCCGGGACGCCGCCGGCGTCGACGAGGTCGTCGCCCGCCGGGCGGGGGAGGGGCCGGTGCTCGTCGAGGAGGCGGTGCAGGGCCCCGAGTACAGCTGGGAGGCGCTGGTCCGCGACGGAGAGGTGCTCTTCGAGAACGTCACCGCCAAGGAGACCACCCCGCCGCCCTACTTCGTCGAACTCGCCCACCGCTGCGGCCACGAGTTCGAGCCCGCCCTCGACGCGCAGGTGCACGCCCTCACCCGCGGCGTGCTCTCCGCGATCGGCATGCGCACCGGCCTGGTCCACCTGGAGTTCAAGGTCGGCGACCGGGGCCCGGCCCTGATGGAGATCGCCGTGCGCACCCCGGGCGACTACCTGCCCGACGCGATCGGCCGCACCTACGGCTTCGACCTGTACGAGGCCGTGGTCCGGCTCGCGCTCGGCATGCCGCTGCCCGACCTGCCCAAGGCGCCCGTCTCCCACGCCGCCACCGTCTTCCCCACCGCCGCCCCCGGCGTCATCCGCGAGATCCGCGGCGTGGCCGAGGTCGAGGCCCACCCCGCCGTCGTCCGGGTACGGCTGCGCAAGGGTCCCGGGGACGCCGTACGGCCCCTCACCTCGTCCTCGCAGCGCATGGGCCACGTCCTGGTCGACGCCGCCACGCCCGAGGAACGGGAGGACGCGCTGGCGTTCGTACGGGAGACCCTGCGCGTCGTCGTCGAGCCGAACTGACCCGGCGCCGTGCCTCGCACCACGGGAGCGCGGACGCTGCGCCGCAGGGCGGCCCGCACCATCGACGTGATCATGGACCGGGACCCGTCCGTGCGCACGCGCGGCGAGGCCCTGCTGCACCCGACCGTCATCGCGGTGCTCGGCCACCGCGTCGGCCACCGCCTCTACCGGCGCCGTCGCTACCGCACCGCCCGGCTGGTCTCCACACTGGTGAAGGTCCTCACGGGCGGCATCGAGATCCACCCCGGCGCCCGGATCGGCCGGCGGTTCTTCATCGACCACGGCAGCGGCGTCGTCATCGGGGAGACCGCGGTGATCGGCGACGACGTCTCCCTCTTCCACCAGGTCACGCTCGGCTCCACCGGCTGGTGGCACGACGGCCCGGGTGACGGCGGCCGGTCCGCGCGCCGTCACCCGTGCCTCGGCGACGGCGTCACCGTCGGCACCGGCGCGACCCTGCTCGGTCCGATCACCGTCGGGGACAACGCGCTGATCGGCGCCATGGCCCTGGTGACCTCGGACGTTCCGGCCGGCGCGCGGGTGCGGGCGGCGCCCGCGCGCGTCCCCGGCCCGCCGCCGCTGCCCGCCCCCGCGGCCGAGACCGCGGGGGAGAAGACGCGCGGCTGACCGCACCGACGCGCACGAGGGCCGCCGTCCCCCGATCCTGACCGGGGGACGGCGGCCGTCGCGTGCGCCGGGCGGTTACCGCGCCGCGTCGTCCGCGAAGCGCGCGGCCACCCGCAGCACGATGTCGTTGGCCTCCGTCTCCCCGACCGTCACCCGCGCCCCCTCGCCGGGGAACGCCCGCACGGTGACGCCCTCGGCCGCGCAGGCCTCGGCGAAGGCGGAGGTGCGCCCGCCGAGCGGCAGCCACAGGAAGTTGGCCTCCGACGGCGGCACGGTGACGCCCGCGGCCAGCAGCCCCTCACGGACCCGGTGCCGCTCCTTGACCAGCGCCTCCACCCGCTCCATCAGCTCGCGTTCGGCCCCGAGCGAGGCGACGGCCGCCGCCTGCGCCAGGGCGTTCACGCCGAACGGCACGACCGCCTTGCGGATCGCCGCCGCTACCGGCTCGTGGGCGATGGCGTAGCCCACGCGCAGCCCGGCGAGCCCGTACGCCTTGGAGAAGGTCCGCAGCACCGCCAACCGGGGCCGCTCCCGGTACAGTTCGACGCCGTCCGGCACGTCCTCGTCCCGCACGAACTCCCGGTACGCCTCGTCGAGGACCACGAGCACGTGCTCGGGCACCCGGTCGAGGAAGCGCTCCAGCTCCCCGCGGCGCACGACCGTGCCGGTCGGGTTGTTCGGGTTGCAGACGATGACGGCCCGGGTCTCGGCCGTGACCGCGTCGGCGAGCGCCTCCAGGTCGTGCCGGTGCCCGGTCAGCGGCACCTGGACGGACCGTCCGCCGCACAGCGCCGTCAGATGCGGGTAGGCCTCGAACGACGGCCAGGCGTACGCCACTTCGCGGGCGCCCGGCACGCCGTCCGCCCCGCCGTCCGCCGCGCCCTCGCCGACGAGCAGCGAGTGCAGCAGGTGCAGCGTGACGCCCACCGACCCCGCGCCGACGGCGACATGGCCGGCCGGCACGGCGTGGCGCCGCGCGACGGCCTCGGTGAGCGCGGTGGCGAAGCGGTCCGGGTAGCGGTTGATCCGGGCCGACTCGGCGGCCAGCAGCTCCCGCACCGAGGGCAGCGGCGGGTAGGGGTTCTCGTTGGCGGAGAGGCCGTACGGGGTGGACGACATGGGTCACCTTTCGGAAAACGCGGGGCCGCGGCGGTCGGCGGAGTGACGCGGGCGCGCCCGGCGGCCGCCGGGCCGCCGGAGGGTTCCGGGCGGGACCGGGCGGGACCGGGGCGGGCGCGGGGCGGGCACCGGCGCACGGACGGGCCGGTGGGCGGGCGTCCGACGACGGTGGAGGCGCGATGGCGAGGGACCCGGCGGGCGTCGAGCCCCCGGGTTCCGGGGCGAGTCGCCCCGTTCGGTCGCGCCGCGAGCCTACGAGCTGTGCCCGGGCCCCGCAAGGCCCTGCTCCGCGCCCCTGGGGTCGTCCGGAGCGGTGACCAGGTACTCGGGGCGGATCTGGGTGATGCTGCCCTCCAGGGCGTCCTTCACGCCCATGAGGTAGCCGAGCTGGAGCCGGTGCTGGGCGCCGTAGTCGTCCTTGAGACGGGCGACGTGCGACTGGAGGGACCGCAGGCTGAATCCCAGGCGGCGGGCGATCTCCCGGTCGGACCTTCCCTCGACCAGGAGTTTGCAGATGGCGTCGCGAATCGGCGGAATGATCTCGGCCGCGGCGTCGGCGGCGCGTACCGGAATGAAGGGATACGGTTCCGCCCGGTCCCAGGCCCGTTCGAAGATGTCGGTCAGGAACTTCACGATCGCCGGCTCGGTGACGACGACGGCGGTGGTGCGCTCTGCGTTGGCGGGAACGAACGCCGTGCTGCGGTCGATGATGATGAGCCGGTCGAAGAACTCGGCGAGCGTGCGGATCTGGGCGCCGTAGCCGGTGACCGTGCGGACGTATTCCTTCGTCGGCTCGTCGAAGCGTGTGCTGTGCTGGTAGAGGGTCCGCATGGACACCCCGGAGGCGATGCGGTCGCGGACCGCTTCGAGCGCGTGGGCCAGCACCGCGCCCGGGCGCGGCCCGTCCGGCTGCGCGGTCAGGATCTCCGAGGTGGCGGTGTCGAGTTCGCGCTGGATGGCCTCGGCGATCTGCTGGAGGCCGTGGACGTACCGGAATCCGGCGGTGGACGTTCCGGTACCGTCTGCGGGTCGGCGGTCGACCGCCGGCGGGGGGAGCAGTTGGGCCTGCGTCTCGAGCGACCGGGACAACTCGCGCAGGGCCGCCGCCGCGTGACGCAGCGTCAGGGCCGGGTCCCTGTTCGCCGGCTCCCCCCGGACTGTGTCTGATATGTCTGCCAGATCTCTTTCTGGCAACTGTGCATACATTTGCATCCCTCGTTTCGCGGCACTGCGCTGACCCGAAGTATCCATGATCTTTTGCGCCGGCCCCAGGGCTGGCACCTTTTCGAGCGGGAGGGGGGCCCGCCGTCAAAGACGCATTCTTGCTAATGGGCCGAGATATCGCCGACGCCTTGTCGATCGGCTGAAAACATTCGGCCAGATTCCGGTCCGCACCGCACTGCATCGTTCCGCATGGTTCGGCATTCAACCGAATGATCGTGTGGGCCGCATTGTCGCGGTCTTCGGCGGAGCGGAGTTCACGGGCCCGATCACCTGCATGTGCCACATGTCAACTCAGGGATCACCGAAGCAAAATCGAAGAAGGGGACACCATGTTCGGGGGGATGGTCATGACGTCGAGGTCCTGGCGGACCGGCGGCCGGGGGGCCGCCGGTGCGCTGGCCCTGATGGGAGCGCTGGGGGTGGCCGTCGTCGACGGCGCCGCGCGGACGGGCGATGTCGGCTGGAACCGGCACATCGCGTCCGGGGTCTCGGCGTCCGCCGCTCCCGGTGGCGCCCGGAGCGGCGCGACCGGTGACGGCACGGCCGACGTCGCAGGTCACCGGGGTGGGACCGGTGACCGTGACCGCCGGTCCGATGGCGGAGCGCACGCTTCCGCACGGGCCGGGGACGTTGGCTGGAACCGTGCGGCCAAAGCCGTTCAGGCGGACGTGGGATGGAACCGCGCGGTCGCCGTCGTGCCCGTCGCGGCCGTCGGACGGAACAGTTCCGGCCAGGGCGCGGCCACCCGGGACGTGGGGTGGAACTGAGCCCTCCGGGGCGTCGCCCCTGACCGCTTCCCCCCGCCCGCTGCGGCGCGGTGGGCCGGCCCCCGGCGGCGACGCCGGCCCGGCCCACCGCGCCCGTACGAGCCACCGCACGAACCAGGCACGAGCCACCGCACGAACCACGTACGAGCCGTCGCACCGAGAACCACGTACGAGCCGCCGCACGAACCGCGTGTGAGCCGCGCATCAGCAACGCCACCGCAGTCCACCGTCCAACCCCCACAGCGGAGAGCGAGACGTGAACACCCGACACACAGAGATGGCCATCGTCGGAGCGGGCCCCAGAGGGCTGTCCGTCCTGGAACGTCTGTGCGCCCAGGAGCGCAAGTCCCCCTCGTGCGACGTTCTCACGGTCCACGTCGTCGACCCCGCCCCGCCGGGACCGGGCCGCGTCTGGCGCACCGCCCAGTCCCGGCACCTGCTGATGAACACGGTGGCCTCCCAGGTCAGCGTCTTCACCGACGCCAGCGTCGCGCTCGAAGGACCCGTCGAGGAGGGGCCCAGTCTGTACGAGTGGGCGCAGGACCGGCTCCACGGCGAACCCGAACCGCACGGCGACGTCCTGGCCGACGCCGTGCTCGCCGAGGCCCGCGACCTCGGCCCCGACTCCTACCCGACCCGGGCCTTCTACGGCGCCTACCTCACCTGGGTGTTCCGGCGCCTGATCGACACCGCGCCCGCGCACCTCGACATCCGCGTGCACCGCAGCGAGGCCGTCTCCCTGGACGACGAACGACCCGACGAGCGGGCCCGGACTCCCCGCGCCGACGGCCCCGCACAGCGGCTCCGGCTCGCCGACGGCACCGTCCTCGACGGCCTCGACGCCGTGGTCCTCACCCTCGGCCACGTCCCCGCCCGCCCGACGCGGGCCGAGAGCGAACTCGCCGCGTTCGCCGACACCCACGGGCTGCGCTATCTGCCGCCCGCCAACCCGGCGGACACCGACCTGGACGCCATCGCCCCCGGCGAGACCGTCCTGCTGCGCGGCATGGGCCTCAACTTCTTCGACTACATGGCCCTGTTGACCGCCGGCCGCGGCGGTTCCTTCGCCCGCGACCGCGACGGCCGGCTCGTCTACCGGCCCTCCGGCCGCGAACCGCGCCTGGTCGCCGGCTCCCGGCGCGGAGTGCCGTACCACGCGCGCGGCGAGAACGAGAAGGGCGCCCACGGCCGCCACGTCCCCCGGATCCTGACCGCCGAAAGGGCCGCGGAGTTCCGCGCGCGCGCCGCCGACGGCGACCGCGTGCACTTCGGCACCGACCTGTGGCCGCTGATCCGCGCCGAGGTGGAGAGCGTCTATTACGGCGCCCTGCTGGCCACCCGCGGCGGCGACGGCGACGACCTCGCCGAGCGCTACGCCGCCGCCGGCTCCGCCGCCGAGCGCGAGGCCCTCCTCGACGCCGCCGGCATCGCCGCGGAGGACCGCTGGGACTGGGAACGCATCGCCCGCCCCTACGGCGACCGCGTCTTCACCGGCCCCGACGACCACCGCGCCTGGCTGCTGGACCACCTGCGCGCCGACGTCGTCCACGCCCGCGCCGGAAACGTCAGCGGCCCCCTCAAGGCCGCCCTCGACGTCCTGCGGGACCTGCGCAACGAGATCCGCCTGGCCGTCGACCACGGCGGACTGGAGGGCAACTCGCACCGCGACGACCTGGAGGGCTGGTACACCCCGCTCAACGCCTTCCTCTCCATCGGCCCGCCCGCCTCCCGCATCGAGGAGCTCATCGCCCTGATCGAGGCGGGCGTCGTGGAGGTCCTCGCCCCCGGGATGAGGGTCGAGCGCATCCCGGACGTCCCGAACCTCGCGGACTCCGGTGGCGAGGAGGGCGCCGCCTTCGCCGCCACCTCCACCGCCCTGCCCGCCGTGCGGTACCGGGCCCGCGTGCTGATCGAGGCCCGGCTGCCCGAGCCCGACCTGCGCCGCACCGCCGACCCGCTGCTGCGGCACCTGCTCGTCACCGGCCAGTGCACGACGTACCGCATCCCCGGCGCCTGCGGCCACGTCTACGAGACGGGCGGCCTCGGCGTCACCGAGCGCCCCTACCGCCTCGTCGACGCGGCCGGCCGCGCCCACCCGCGCCGCTTCGCCTACGGCGTGCCCACCGAGTCCGTGCACTGGGTCACGGCCGCGGGCATCCGGCCCGGCGTCGGCTCCGTCACCCTGGAGGACTCCGACGCCATCGCGCACGCGGTCCGCGAGGTGTCGCCCGTGTGCCCCGACGCGATCTGCGCCGGAGCGGCCGCATGAGCGCCGCCGGCGCCGACGCGGGCCTGCTGTCGCCGGTCCGCGCCGGCACCCCCGTCGAGGCGGCCACCACCGACGAGGCCTGGCTCCAGGCCATGCTGGACGCCGAAGCCGCCCTCGCCCGCGCCCAGGCCTCGCTCGGCACCCTGCCCGCCGACGCCGCCGCGGCCATCACCGCGGCGGCCCGCGCCGACCGGCTCGACGTGCGCGCCCTCGCCCGGGCCGCACGCGAGACCGCCAACCCCGTCGTCGGGCTCGTCGCCGCCTTCACCGCCGTCGTGGCCGCCGACGACCCGGCCGCCGCCGAGTACGTCCACCGCGGCTCCACCAGCCAGGACATCCTCGACACCGGCGCGATGCTGGTCGCCGCCCGCGCCCTCGACATCGTCCTCGGCGACCTGCGCCGCACCGCCGACGCCCTCGCCGCGCTCGCCGCCGCCCACCGGGACACCCCGCAGGCCGGCCGTACGCTCGCCCTGCACGCCGTGCCCACCACCTTCGGCCTGAAGGCGGCCGGCTGGCGCCGCCTCGTCCTCGACTCCGCCGACCGGCTGGCCCGCGTGCGCCGCGACGGCCTGCCCGTCTCCCTCGGAGGCGCCGCCGGCACCCTCGCGGGCTACCTCCAGTACGCCGAACTGGACAGTTTTGACGGTCCGTTCGACCCCGCGGGCTACACCGAGCGGCTGATCGAGGCGTACGCCGCCGAGACCGGGCTGGCCCGACCCGAGCTGCCCTGGCACGCCCTGCGCACCCCCCTCGCCGACCTCGGGGCCGCCCTCGCGCACACGGCGGCGTCCCTCGGCAAGATCGCCGCCGATGTGCAGGTGATGTCCCGCACCGAGATCGGCGAGGCCCACGAACCGGGCCCCGCCGGCCGCGGCGCGTCCTCCGCGATGCCGCACAAGCGCAACCCGGTCCTCGCCACCCTCATCCGCTCCGCCGCCCACCAGGTGCCGCTGCTCGCCACCGGCCTCACCCAGTGCCTGACCACCGAGGACGAGCGGTCCGCCGGCGCCTGGCACGCGGAGTGGCTGCTGCTGCGCGAGTGCCTGCGCCTGGCCGGCGGCGCCGCGCACACCGCCGTGGAACTGGCCGAGGGACTCACCGTCCACCCTCGCCGCATGCGCGACAACCTCGCGCTCACCGGCGGCGCGCTCGTCTCCGAACGGATCGCCGCCGTCCTCGCCCCGCGCATCGGCAAGGCGGACGCCCGCCGGTTGCTGACGCGCGCCTCGGCGCAGGCCGGTGAGGAGGGCCGCACCCTCGGCTCCGTCCTCGTCGAACTGCCCGAACTGCAGGGCGTGTTCGGGCCGGACGAACTCGCCGCACTGCTCGACCCCACCCAGTACACGGGAGCGGCAGGCCCCCTGGTCGACCGCGCCCTGAAGAGAGGGACACCACCGCTGTGACCGTCAGCCGCCTCACCGAGCACCCCATCGACACCAGCCATCCGGGCGGCCGCCCGGAGGAGGCCGCCCACCGCGCCCCCGGTGCGGCGGCCGCACCGGACGGCCGCGGGCCCGAGAGCCCGCACCACACACCCGCGGCGCACCCGTTCCTGCCGTCGGACCTGCCCGCAGCCCAGCAGCCGCAGTGGCCCGACCCGCAGGCCCTCGCCGAAGCCGCGGACGCCCTGCGCCGGGCGCCCTCCCTGGTGCTGCCCGAGGAGTGCGACGCGCTGCGCGACCGTCTCGCCGCCGTGGCCCGCGGCGAGGCCGTCATCCTCCAGGGCGGCGACTGCGCCGAGACCTTCGACGGCGTCGGCGAGGACCAGATCCGCGCCAAGTTCCGCACCCTGAACCAGATGGCCGCCGTCATCTCCGAGGCCGCCGTCGCCCCCGTCGTCACCATCGGCCGCATGGCCGGCCAGTACGCCAAGCCCCGCTCCAGCCCGCACGAGACCCGGGACGGCGTCACCCTGCCCGTCTACCGCGGCGACCTCGTCAACGGCCGCGACTTCACCCCCGAGTCCCGCACCCCGCAGCCCGGCCGCCTCGGCCGGGCCCACCGCGTGTCGGCGACCACCCTCAACCTGCTGCGGGCCCTCGCGGCCCGCAGCCGCACCGAGTTCTGGACCGGTCACGAGGCCCTCGTCCTGGAGTACGAGCACGCCCTCACGCGCGCCACCCCGGCCGGCCCCTACAACCTCTCCGCCCACACCGTGTGGGTGGGCGAACGCACCCGCCAACTCGACGGCGCCCACATCGACTACGCCGCCCGCCTGCGCAACCCGGTCGCCGTGAAGGTGGGCCCCACCACGACCCCCGACGACGCCCTCGCCCTCGTGGAGCGGCTCGACCCCGACCGGGTGCCCGGCCGCCTCACCTTCACCGCCCGCATGGGCGCCGACGCCGTGCGCGACGTCCTGCCCGAGCTGGTGGCCAAGGTGACTGCAGCCGGCTCGCCCGCGATCTGGGTGTGCGACCCCATGCACGGCAACACCTTCGTCGCCGACGGCGGCCTCAAGACCCGCCGCCTCGACGCCGTCGTGGACGAACTCCGCGGCTTCTTCGAGGTGCACCGCGCGCTGGGCACCCACCCCGGCGGCGTCCACACGGAACTGACAGGTGATCATGTCACCGAATGCCTGGGGGGCACCTATGAGGTCACTCCCGCCGACCTGCCGACCCGCTACGAAACCGCCTGCGACCCCAGGCTGAACCGCAGCCAGTCGCTGGACCTGGCCTGGGAGCTGGCCGACCTGTACGCCGAGTACCAGCTCAGCAGGAGGTAACCGATGCGGACTCTCATCCCCGCAGAATCGTTCCGACGTATGCACGAGCGGGAGGCCGCGCAGTCGCCGCTGGTCCTGCCCAACGTGTGGGACGCGGTCAGCGCCCGCGTCTTCGCCGGGGCCGGCCACGGCGCGCTCGCCACGTCCAGCGCGGCCATCGCGGCCGTCCTCGGCTACGAGGACGGCGGGCACACCCCGCCCGACGAGATGTTCGCCGCGATCAGGCGCATCACCCGCGCCGTGGACGTGCCCGTGACCGCGGACATCGAGCACGGCTACGGGCTGCCGCCGCGCGAGATCGTCGAACGGCTTCTGGAGGCCGGAGCCGTCGGCTGCAACCTGGAGGACTCCGACCCCGCCACCGGCGAGGTCAAGGACGCCGACCGGCACGCCGACTGGCTCGCCGAGGTCAGTGTGGAGGCGGGCGACCGGCTCGTGGTCAACGCCCGCATCGACACGTTCGTCTTCGGCGACGGGTCGGTGGAATCCGCCGTCAAACGCGCCCGTCTCTACGCCGAGGCGGGCGCCGACGTGGTGTTCCCGATCCTCGCTCCGACCGAGCAGCTCCCGGACATCGTGGCGTGCGTGGACCGCCCGGTGAACGCGCTGTGCCTCCCGGACGGGCCGACCCCCGCCGAACTCGGCGCGCTCGGCGTGACCCGCGTGACCTTCGGACATTCCCTGCACGGCCGCGCCACCAGCGCCCTGCTGGACATCGTCAGCGACCTCACCTGACACCGCGGAAAGCGATCCCCGCCTCCGGAGCCGCCCGACCCCCGTCGCCGCCTCCGGAGGTTCCGCTTCACCGGCCGCATTCCGGCGGCGCCGACCCGGCTACGGCCGTCGTCTTCCGGCCACACGGAATTCGGGGGGAAGTCCCGCACGCGCCGGAAACACCCGCTCGACGCATTTCCCGAACTGTATGGATTCAGCCACCATGCATCACACCCGCATCGCGCATGCATCGCAGGGGAAAGGCCGCATCACGCCGGGCGATCGGGCGCAACCCTCCGGAAACTCCGGCGATCGGCCCTTCTCGCCATGACTTCCCCCGACCGGCCCGCCGATCCGGATCACCGCGTGCCCGTCGGCCCTGCCCGGGCCACCCCTGCCCTGTGCTAGGGTGACGCGTTTGCGTGGTCGTCGCGGCTCCTCCCCACCTGCCGGGCCTTCCTCGGTACGTTCCCCTGCGGAAGGCTGTTCATGAAGCACGAACACCCCCATGACTCCGGTGACCGGGCTGACTCCGGCATCGCTCCCACCCGCTCCACCGCACCCGGGACCGCGGCTTGCGGGACCGGGAATGACGTCCCGTCCTCGGCGGACTCCTTCGAGGGACTGGACCTGCCGGTCGAGGTGCTGCGGACCCTGAGCGGCCTCGGGGTGCGCGCACCCTTCCCGATCCAGGCCGCCACCCTGCCCGACGCCCTCCGGGGACGCGACGTCATGGGACGCGGACGCACCGGATCGGGCAAGACCCTCGCCTTCGGCCTGCCGCTGCTGACGCGTACGGCCGGGCGGCGCGCCGAACCCAAGCAGCCGCTCGCCCTGATCCTCGCGCCCACCCGTGAGCTGGCCCAGCAGATCGCCCAGGCGCTGGCGCCGTACGCCGAGGCGCTGCGGCTGCGGACGGCCACCGTCGTCGGCGGTGTGTCGATCGGCCGGCAGGCCGCCGCGCTGCGCGAGGGAGCCGAGGTGGTCGTCGCCACCCCCGGACGCCTGCACGACCTGGTCGAGCGCAACGCCTGCCGCCTGGGACGGGTGCGGATCACCGTGCTGGACGAGGCGGACCAGATGTGCGACCTGGGATTCCTGCCGCAGATCGTCGAGGTGCTCGACCAGGTGCGGCCCGACGGTCAGCGGATGCTGTTCTCGGCCACTTTGGACCGCGACGTCGAGCAGTTGGTCGGCCGCTTCCTCCACGACCCCGTGGTCCACTCGGTCGACGCGTCCGCGGGCGCGGTGGCGGCGATGCGGCACCACGTCCTGGTCGTCCACGGTCCCGACCGGTACGCCGTCACCACGGAGATCGCCGCCCGCGACGGCCGGGTGCTGATGTTCCTCGACACCAAGCACGCCGTCGACCGGCTCACCCGGCACCTGCGGGCCGTCGGGGTGCACGCCGGGGCCCTGCACAGCGGCAGGTCCCAGCCGCAGCGCACACGGACCCTGGCCGAGTTCAAGGACGGCCGGATCACCGTCCTGGTGGCCACCGATGTCGCCGCCCGAGGCATTCACGTCGACGACCTCGACCTCGTGGTCAACGTCGACCCGCCCACCGACGCCAAGGACTACGTGCACCGGGCGGGCCGCACCGCCCGCGCCGGCGCGTCCGGCAGCGTGGTCACGCTCGTGGAGGCGGGCGAGCGCCGGGAGACGAGCCGCATGATGGCCGCGGCCGGCATCGAGGCGACCGTCACCAAAGTGCGCTCGGGCGAGGCGGAGCTGAGCCGGATCACCGGCGCAAGGACTCCCGCAGGGACCCCGCTCGACGGCGGGCCCGCCGCCTCCCGGCCCAAGAACACCAACCTTCCCTTCCGCGGCCTCGGCACCAGCAAGGACGCCTCCCGCGGCGCCGGCGGCAAGTCCCGGAAGGCCGGCGAGGCCCGCAGACTCGCCGAGGCCCGCAGGGCCGCCCTCGTGCGCCGCGGCGGCTGACCGGGCGAGCCTCCCGCGCGGCGGCCGGGACGCCCGCCGAGGCGGAGCCGGACGACGCCGCCGGCGCCCCGCCCCCGCCCGGCATGACAAGCTGTGCCTGCCCACCCCCGAACCCAGGAGTCACCATGACCGCAGAGCCCCAGTCCACGGACGGTTCGGAGCCGGCTGCCCCCGAGGCGTCCCCTCTGGAGCCGGACGGCGACGGCAACTACGACCTCAAGCGCAAGTTCCGCGAGGCCCTGGCGCGCAAGCGCGGTGCGCAGGCGGACGCCGCCGACGTCTCCGCCAACCCCGACGCGTCGAAGGTGCGTGCGGCGCACGGCCCGGCGGCGAGCCAGCGGTCGTTCCGGCGCAAGAGCGGCGGCTGACAGCCCCGGGGGACCGGCGCCGCCGCCGCCCCGGAGGCGCGGCGCCTCCTCATCCCCGCTCCGTCGCCGGCACGCGCAGGACGGCCCGGACGAGTCGGACGACCTCTTCGGGGGTGCGGCCGTCGGTGGATACGACCGCGCTGGCCACTTCCTCGTACAGGTGGCGCCGGGCCTCCATCAACTCCCTCCACTGCTTGCGCGGGTTGACGGCCAGCAGCGGCCGGGCCGCGTTCAGACCCGTGCGGCGGACGGCTTCCTCGACGTCCATCGACAGGTACACCACCCGCCGCCCGGCGAGCAGCGCGCGGGTGCCGGCGTCGAGGACCGCGCCGCCGCCCAGCGAGAGCACCCCGTCGTGCCCGGCGAGCGCGGCGGCCACCGCCCGCTTCTCCAGAGCACGGAAATGCGCCTCGCCGTCCTCCACGAAGATGTCGGCGACGGTACGCCCCTGCGCGGC
>NZ_JBVJFP010000013.1:0-259167 GCF_055587785.1 Streptomyces sp. NPDC046379 | reverse complement strand
GGCTGGCCGGGAGAGAGCTGGGTGGGCCGGTTGGAGGCCCGCAACGTCGCCTACGCGGAGTTGTTGTTTTCCTCGGGTATGCGGCTGACGGAGGGCGCCCTCCGTCGCCGCGCACCGGGCCCTCGGCCCCTCAGTCCTCGAACGTCGCCGCCAGCGCCTGGGCCAGTCCCGGCACCAGGTCCGAACCGGTGAGGACCTCCGTCGGCGAGTCCTTCTCCCGCAGCCGCAGCGCCGACTCGCGCGAGCCGTCCCGCAGCACCGCCACCGTCATCCGCACCTCCTGGCGCTCCGGGTGCCGCGCCACCCACTGCGTCAGCGCCGCCTCGTCCAGGTCCTGCGGGACCTGCGCCTCCGCGGACGGCGGCAGCATCAGCCGCTCCACCGTCAGGGCGCAGCCGGCCACGGCGTCGGGCCAGGCGATCGTGCCGAGGAACTCGTCGAGCGCCTTGTCCGTGGAAACCTCGTCCTGCTCGATCGGGGTGAGACCGGTGGCCTCCGGCTCGTCGCCCAGACCGAGCTGCTGCGCGAGGGCGGGTTCCTGGGCCCGCAGCCGAGCGGTGTCTACCAGGGCGAAAAGGCGGGCGGGCTGGTCCCAGCCGAGGCCGGAGACGTACTCGTCGATCTCGAGTACGGCCCGGGTGAGCGGGTTCGCCGCCATGGGAGTGTTGGACATGGTCACAATCCTGCCTCGTTCAGGCCCGGAATCGGGAACCGAGTAAAGCGTGAGTAAGTTGCATAGGTGAGGGCCTACGATCACATGGCCCTCCGCACGGCCCGCGAACACCCGGGGGCCTGACGGACCAACAGCGAACTTCGAGGTGCCACCTTGGCTTTCCAGATGCCGGACCGCGGCGGAGGCCCGACGGGGCCACGGATCAGAGTGGGCCGCCCGTCCCGGCGCGTCCGGACCCTGCTCATGACCCTGGGCGTGCTCGCCGTGCTCGCCATGGCGTTCACGATGTTCGCCGGGTTCTGGACGGACTGGCTCTGGTATCGGTCGGTGAGCTACTCGTCGGTCTTCACCACCACCCTGTGGACGAAGATCGGCCTGTTCTTCGTCTTCGGCCTGCTGATGGCGCTCTCCGTCGGCTTCAACATCTGGCTGGCCCACCGGCTGCGCCCGCCGCTGAGCGCGATGTCCATGGAGCAGCAGAGCCTGGACCGCTACCGCATGGGCGTCGCGCCCTACAAGAAGTGGCTGCTGCTCGGGATCACGTCCCTGGTGGGCCTGATCGCCGGCGCCTCCGCCTCCGGCCAGTGGCGCACCTGGCTGATGTGGGTCAACGGCGTGTCGTTCGGCCAGAAGGACCCGCAGTTCCAGCTGGACGTCTCGTTCTACGCCTTCGACCTGCCCTGGTACCGGTTCCTGCTGGGCTTCGGCTTCGCCGCCGTGATCCTCTCGGTGATCGCCGCCTCGCTCACCCACTACCTGTACGGCGGGCTGCGGGTCACCAGCCCGGGCGCGCGGGCGACGGCCGCCGCGACCGGTCACCTGTCGGTGCTCATCGGCGTCTTCGTCGCGCTCAAGGCGGTCGCCTACTGGCTCGACCGGTACGGGCTGGCGGTCAAGTCCAGCGACTTCAAGGCCACCGACAACTGGACCGGTCTGCGCTACGTCGACGCCAACGCCTATCTGCCGGCCAAGACGATCCTGTTCTGCATCGCGGTCATCTGCGCCCTGCTGTTCTTCGCCACCATCTGGCGGCGCACCTGGCAGCTCCCGCTGATCGGCTTCGGTCTGATGGTGCTCTCCGCGATCCTCATCGGCGGCCTGTACCCGGCGATCGTGCAGAAGTTCCAGGTCCAGCCGAACGAGCAGGCCAAGGAGGCGCCGTACGTCGAGAAGAACCTCGCGGCGACGCGTGAGGCCTACGGCATCGACGGCACCCAGGTCACCGAGTACTCGGGCACCGGCAAGGGCGCCGAGCCGAGCAAGCTGCGCAGCGACGTCGACCGCACGGCGAGCATCCGCATCATGGACCCGAACATCATCTCGCCGACCTTCCAGCAGCTCCAGCAGATGCGGAAGTACTACGCGTTCCCGACCAACCTGGACGTCGACCGCTACAGCGCGAACGGCAAGGACCAGGACACGGTCATCGGTCTGCGCGAGCTGAACTACGCGGGCATCGACAAGCAGAACTGGATCAACAACCACTTCCGCTACACCCACGGCTACGGCGTGGTCGCCGCCGAGGGCACCTCCGTCGACTCCGAGGGCCGCCCGGTCTTCACCGAGTCCGACCTGCCGTCCAAGGGCGACCTGCCCAAGTACGAGCAGCGGATCTACTACGGCGAGAAGACCAGCACGTACTCGATCGTCGGCGGTCCCCAGAAGGAGATCGACTACTCCGACGACAGCGGCGAGAAGACCTACAGCTACGAGGGCGACAGCGGGGTCAACCTCTCCAACCCGATCAACCGGGCGGCGTACGCGGTGGCGTTCAACGAGCCGCAGATCATGTACTCCGGGGCCATCGGCGAGGGTTCGAGGATCCTCTACAACCGCGTCCCCAAGGAGCGCGTCGAGGCGGTCGCGCCGTGGCTGACCATCGACGGCGACGCCTACCCGGCGGTCGTCGACGGGCGGATCCAGTGGATCGTCGACGCCTACACGACGACGAACGGCTACCCGTACGCCTCGCGCACCACCCTCGGCGACACCACGGCCGACTCGCTGACCGCGACCAACAACCAGCGCGCGGTCGTGGCGCAGCAGAACCAGGTCAACTACATCCGCAACTCGGTGAAGGCGACCGTCGACGCGTACACCGGTGAGGTCAAGCTCTACGAGTGGGACACCAAGGACCCGGTTCTCAAGACCTGGATGAAGGCGTTCCCCGGCACGGTCGAGCCGCGCAGCGCGATCAACCAGTCGCTGATGGACCATCTGCGCTACCCGCAGGACCTGTTCAAGGTCCAGCGCGAGCTGCTGACCCGCTACCACGTCAAGGACGCCAACACCTTCCTCAGCGGCAGCGAGGTGTGGCAGGTGCCGGACGACCCGACCAACAAGTCGGGCGACGCGGTGCCGCCGTACTACCTCAGCATGAGGATGCCCGACCAGAAGGAACAGGCGTTCTCGCTGACGACGACGTTCACGCCCAACGGGCGCGACAACCTCAGCGCCTTCATGGCGGTCGACGCCGAGGCGGGCAAGAGCGACTACGGCAAGATCAGAATCCTGAAACTGCCGACGAGCACGACGGTCAACGGACCCAAGCAGGTCCAGAGCCAGTTCAACTCCGAACAGGACATCGCCGAGTCCATCAGGCTGCTGAGAGGCGGCGACTCGGAGGTGGAGTACGGCAACCTGCTGACGGTGCCGCTCGACGGCGGACTGCTGTACGTCGAGCCGGTGTACGTCCGCGGCGGCGGCCTGCAGTACCCGCTGCTGCGCAAGGTGCTGGTGAGCTACGGCGGCAACACGGCCTTCGAGGACACGCTGGACGAGGCCCTCGACAAGGTGTTCGGCGCGAAGGGGTCGACCACCCAGCCGCCGGGCGAGGGCGAGGGCGAGGGAGACGGGGACACGCCGCCTCCGCCGCCGACGACCGACGACCCGACCGTGCAGCAGGCCCTGGACGACGCGCAGAAGGCGTTCGAGGCCGGCCAGGAGGCGCTGAAGAACGGCGACTGGGAGGCGTACGGCCGCGCCCAGGAGGACCTGGAGAAGGCACTGCAGCGGGCCGAGGAGGCTCAGTCCAAGGCCTCCGGAGGCGGTGGCGGCGCGGGCGGCGGGGACGCCGGTGATCCCAAGCCGAGCGGCAGTCCGAGGCCGAGCGGGAGTCCCAGCAGCAGTCCGGGCAGCTGATCGAAAAGCTCCCCCCGCGCCGTGGTACGGTTGCAGAACAACGGCGCGGGGTGGAGCAGCTCGGTAGCTCGCTGGGCTCATAACCCAGAGGTCGCAGGTTCAAATCCTGTCCCCGCTACTGAACACGAAGGCCCGGATCCTTTCGAGGATCCGGGCCTTCGTGATGTGCGCGTGCCTGTGACGAACGCATGTGCCGATGTGTGGGATCGCCGTGCCGCCGTGGGGAGTTGACCGATCTGTGTTTGACTTGTCTCTCTGTGGGCATGTCGACAAAACGCTGAAGTGACCTCACTGGCTGCGGTATACCAGGTGTACCCGGGTTGCGGGTGGTGCGACGATGGACGTTATGGGGGACAAAGTAACTCTGTTCGAGACAGGGCGATTTGTGCAACCTTCCGGCCAGGAGGAGACCCGGGACGAAACCGGCGAAGCGGCCGAGGAGGCACGTCAGCGGCTCGCCGCCGAGGCCGGCGACGTCGAGGCGATGAGCGTTCTGGGGGCCATGCTGCTGCGCCGCGGTGATCTCGACGGAGCCGAACCCCATCTGCGCGCCGCGACCGCAGCCGGCGACCGCGCCGCCGCCAACAACCTCGGAGTCCTGCTGCACCAGCGCGGGTACGCCGACGAGGCCGCCGGGTGGTGGCGGATCGCCGCCGTCGCCGGATCGGCCGCCGCCGCGCACGCCCTCGGACGGCACCACCGGGAGCGCGGCGACGAGCCGGCCGCCGAGTACTGGCTGCGACAGTCCGCCGAGCAGGGCCATGTCCTGGGCGCCTACGCCCTCGCCGACCTGCTCGAACACCGCGCCGACGCCGGGGCCGAGCACTGGATGCGGGTCGCGGCCGAGCGGGGACACCGGGAGGCGGCGTACCGGCTGGCGCGCGCCCTCGACCGCAGGGCCGCGGACGTGCACGAGAGCGGCGGCGACGGCGGCGGGACCTCCGCGGGGTCCTCCGCCGAGGAGGAGGCCGAGCAGTGGTACCGCCAGGCCGCCGCGCGCGGGCACCGGCGGGCCGCGCTGCACCTCGGCGCCATCCTGGAGAAGCGGGGCGAACTGAAGGAGGCGGGGCGCTGGTATCTGACGTCCGCCAAGGACGGCGAGCCGCGCGCCGCCTGCGCGCTGGGGTTCCTGCTGCGCGACGCCGGCGACGAGGAGAGCGCCGCCGTGTGGTGGCTGCGGGCCGCCCAGGAGGGCGACGGCAACGCGGCCAACGCGCTCGGCGCCCTGCACGCCGAGCGCGGCCAGACCCAGACCGCCGAGCGGTGGTACCGGGCGGCGTTGGACGCCGGTGACGTCAACGGCGCGTACAACCTGGGGCTGCTCTGCGCCGAGCAGGGGCGCACCACGCAGGCCGAGCAGTGGTACCGGACGGCCGCCTACGCGGGCCACCGGGAGGCGGCCAACGCATTGGCGATCCTGCTGCTCCAGGGCGGGGACGAGACCGGCGCCGAGCCGTGGTTCTCCAAGGCCGCCGAGGCCGGCAGCGTCGACGCCGCCTTCAACCTGGGCATCCTCTACGCCGGGAGGGGCGAGGACCGGGACGCGCTGCGCTGGTACGAGCGGGCGGCGGCGGCCGGTCACACCGAGGCCGCGCTCCAGGTCGGCATCGCCCGGCTGCGCGAGGGGGACGAGCTGGAGGCCGAGCGGCATCTGCGGTGCGCGGCGGGCGGGGGAAGCGCGGAGGCGGCGTACCGGCTGGCGGCCGTGCTCGACGCCCGGCGGCCTCCGGCGCCCCAGCACGAGCTGGGGGAGGCGGTGCACCAGAAGGCCGAGTGCGAGGAATGGTACGAGCGGGCTGCCGCCCAGGGGCACCGGCGGGCCCAGGTGCGGGTCGGGATGCTCGCCGCGGCGCGGGGCGACGTGGTCGAGGCGGCCCGGTGGTACCGGGCGGCGGCCGAGGCCGGGTCCCGCAACGGGGCGTTCAACCTGGGGCTCCTGCTGGCCCGGGAGGGCAGCGAGCCCGAGGCGGCGGTGTGGTGGACCCGCGCGGCCGACGCCGGCCACGGACGGGCCGCGCTGCGGCTCGCTCTCGTCTACGCGCGCCGCGGGGAGCTGGCGGAAGGACAGCGCTGGGCCGACCGGGCGGTGGCCCTGGGCCCGGCGGAGGTCGCCGAACGCGCGGCCCGGCTGAGCGACGCGCTCCGCGAGGAACTGACGGCCTGAGCCGGGTGACGGCCGGCTCAGGCCGTCACCCGGCTCAGGCCCGCTGCCGGTGCGCTCCCCGGCGGTCGCCCCGGAGCTGCTGACCGCGAGCCCTCAGCGGCTAGGTGCCTCCGGGTGCGCGCGGCCTCCGGTATTCGGCGGGGGCGGGCCTGCGGGGGCGTGGCTCCTTCGGGTGTGGAGCCCTCGGTCTTCGGCGGGCGCGCGGCCTCCGGTCGGGCCGGTGAATGGCCGGGCCGGTGAATCCGGGGGCGGAGTCCGCGGTCCGGGCGGCTGAGAGGCTCGGGCGACCGTGCGCCGCTCGCGCTCGGTTCGGGCAGACCGACGATGATCGGCGCGGACCCGGGTCGTACGGGGTGCCCCGGCGGGCCGGAAACCCGGCGGGGCACCGCGCCCGCGCACCCGCGACAACGGATTTGCCTTTGTTCGCGTCGTTGACGTAATGTTGCGTTTACCGACGCGGGGTGGAGCAGCTCGGTAGCTCGCTGGGCTCATAACCCAGAGGTCGCAGGTTCAAATCCTGTCCCCGCTACTCAAGGCCGAGGGCCGGAACCCCTAGAGGGTTCCGGCCCTCGGTGTTTCAGTCAGTGAACAGCGAAGCGGGACTGGCCGGTACCCGCAGCGAGCGGCCCCCGGCATCCAGTGGATGCCGGGGGCCGCTCGTGACGTGTCAGGCCGCCGTCGCGCAGCTCGGGCACAGGCCGCGGTACGTCACCTCGACGTCCGACACCGTGAAGCCGTAGCGCTCCGAGTCGGGGAGGTCGGCCAGCGGGTTGCCGCCGGGGTGGACGTCCCGGATGGCGCCGCACTGGGCGCAGACCAGGTGGTGGTGGGGCCGGTGGGCGTTCGGGTCGTAGCGCTTGGCGCGCCTGTCCGTGCTGACCTCGAGCACCTCGCCCAGGGAGACCAGCTCCCCGAGCGTGTTGTAGACGGTCGCCCGGGAGATCTCCGGCAGCTTGGCCACGGCTCGTGCGTGGACCTCGTCGGCCGTCAGATGGACGTGTTCGCCGTCGAGGACCTCCGCCACGACGCGCCGCTGCGCGGTCATCCGCCATCCGCGGCCGCGCAGCCGTTCCAGAAGGTCGCTCATGAAAACCAGCCTAGCAGCAGGGGAGGACTATTTCCCGAACCGATGTCACTTTGGAGTCTTGCTTGACTTAGACAAAGTCCATTGTAGGATCGAGCCTGGCTTTGGCCGAGGTTCAACACATGCAGTGATGACGCAGGAGGCGCACGTGACCCAGGGACCGCTCACGACGGAGGCCGGCGCGCCGGTCGCCGACAACCAGAACAGCGAGACCGCGGGCGTCGGCGGCCCCGTGCTCGTCCAGGACCAGCTGCTCCTGGAGAAGCTGGCTCACTTCAACCGTGAGCGCATCCCGGAGCGTGTCGTGCACGCCCGCGGCGCCGGCGCCTACGGCACCTTCACGGTCACCGCCGACGTCACCCCGTACACGCGCGCCGGGTTCCTGTCCGAGGTGGGCAAGCAGACCGAGGTCTTTCTGCGCTTCTCGACCGTGGCCGGCAACCTGGGCGCGGCGGACGCCGTCCGCGACCCGCGCGGTTTCGCGGTGAAGTTCTACACCGAGGAGGGCAACTACGACCTCGTCGGCAACAACACCCCGGTGTTCTTCATCAAGGACGCCATCAAGTTCCCCGACTTCATCCACACCCAGAAGCGCGACCCGTACACCGGCTCCCAGGAGGCGGACAACGTCTGGGACTTCTGGAGCCTGTCGCCCGAGTCCACGCACCAGGTGACCTGGCTGTTCGGCGACCGCGGCATCCCCGCCTCGTACCGCCACATGGACGGCTTCGGCTCCCACACCTTCCAGTGGAACAACGAGGCCGGCGAGGCCTTCTGGGTGAAGTACCACTTCAAGACGGACCAGGGGATCAAGAACCTGACCGCCGAGGAGGCCGAGATCCTCGCGGGCAAGGACCCCGACTCCCACCAGCGCGACCTGCGCGAGGCCATCGAGCGGGGCGAGTTCCCGACCTGGACCGTCGGCGTGCAGATCATGCCGGTGGCCGAGGCGGCGACGTACCGCTTCAACCCGTTCGACCTGACCAAGGTGTGGCCGCACGCCGACTACCCGGTGGTCTGGTTCGGCAAGCTGGAGCTCAACCGCAACCCGGAGAACATCTTCGCCGAGGTCGAGCAGTCGATCTTCAGCCCCGCCCACTTCGTGCCGGGCATCGGCCCGTCCCCGGACAAGATGCTCCAGGGCCGCCTCTTCGCGTACGGCGACGCCCACCGCTACCGCGTCGGCATCAACGCCGACCACCTGCCGGTGAACCGCCCGCACGCCACCGAGGCGCGCACCAACTCGCGTGACGGCTACCTGTACGACGGCCGCCACAAGGGCGCGAAGAACTACGAGCCGAACAGCTTCGGCGGCCCGTCCCAGACGGACCGTCCGCTGTGGCAGCCGGTCGCCGTCACCGGCCTCACCGGCAACACCGAGGCCCCCGTGCACGCCGAGGACAACGACTTCGTGCAGGCGGGCAACCTCTACCGGCTGATGACGGAGGACGAGAAGGAGCGCCTGGTGAACAACCTGGCGGGCTCCCTCTCGCAGGTCTCGCGCGAGGACATCGTCGAGCGCGCGATCAACAACTTCCGTCAGGCCGACGCCGACTTCGGCAAGCGGCTGGACGCCGCGGTCCAGGCCCTGCGCGGCTGACACCAGCACTGGATCGCCTGCCGAGGCGACGGGCCGGGCTCCCTGTCCAGGGACCCGGCCCGTTCGTGTACGCCGTCGGCGCGGCGGGCCGTCGGCTCAGGCGGGGACCTGCCGGCGCACCGAAGCCTGCCGGACGGGCGCCCAGCAGCGGATGATGTCGCGCACCGAGACGATGCCGGCCGGCTCGTCGCGGTCGAGGACGATCAGATGCCGGAAACCTCCGTGCGTCATGGCGGTCGCCGCCTCCTCCAGGGTCCAGGACGGGGCGGCGAACACCACGTCGGTGGTGGTGTGGGCGTGGGCGCGCTCCGCGTCCGGATCCTGGCCGAGGCCGACGGAGTTGAGGATGTCGCGCTCGGTCAGGATGCCGATGCCGCCGGCATCGGGGTCGTACACCACGGCCGCGCCGACGCTGCGGGCGGACATCAGTGCGGCGGCCTGACGGAGGGTGTGGGCGGGGCCGATGGTGAGGACCACGGAGCTCATGGCGTCGCGGACGAGCATGGTGGGGTGCCACCTCCTGAAGGGTGTGCCCTGAGAACGCCCCGGGACGGTCCGGAGGTTCACAAGTTCACAAGTGGGGGGACCCTCAGAGTGGCAGGCGAAGAGGGGGTCAACAAGAGGGCGCGCGAGGCGTGTTGCGGGCGCGCCCACCGTGTCGAATGCGCTGGTTGAGACGGAGCGGCAGCGATTGGGCGAGGCGGGTCAGTAGCGCTGGTTGAGGTAGCCGAGCAGCTCGTCGTGGAGCAGGCCGTTCGACGCCGCCGCGTTGCCGCTGTGCGGGCCGGGGCGGCCGTCGAGGCCCGTGAAGGTGCCGCCCGCCTCCGTGACGATGATCGCGTTCGCGGCCATGTCCCAGAGCGACAGCTCCGGCTCGGCGCACATGTCGACCGAGCCCTCGGCGACCATCATGTACGGCCAGAAGTCGCCGTACGCACGCGTGCGCCACACCTCGCGGCTCAGGTCCAGGAAGCCGTTCAGCCGGTGCTGCTCCTCCCAGCCGGACAGCGAGGAGTACGCGAAGGAGGCGTCGGACAGCTTGGCGACCCGGGAGACCTGGAGCCGGGTCGAGGAGGACAGACTGCGGCCCGTGAAGGCGCCGTGGCCCTTCGCCGCCCACCAGCGGCGGCCCAGGGCGGGGGCGGAGACGACGCCGACGACCGGCTGGTAGCCGCCCTCCGCCGCCTCCATCAGGGAGATCAGCGTGGCCCACACGGGGACGCCGCGGACGTAGTTCTTGGTGCCGTCGATCGGGTCGACGACCCAGCGGCGCGGGCCGGTGCCCTCGATGCCGTACTCCTCGCCGAGGATGGCGTCGCGGGGGCGGGCGCGCTGGAGCTGGCCGCGGATCAGCTCCTCCGCCGCCCGGTCGGCCTCGCTCACCGGCGTCATGTCCGGTTTGGTCTCCACCTTGAGGTCGAGGGCCTTGAACCGGGCGGTCGTCGCGGCGTCGGCGGCGTCCGCGAGGACGTGGGCGAGACGCAGGTCGTCGAGATAGTCGGGCATGTGGGAACGGTATCCGGCGGGGTCGGTGCGATGCCACCGCGGGTTGCCGCGAGGGCGGACGGTCGCCGCAGGGTGCCGAGGGGGGCGGTCGGTCGCCGCAGGGTGCTGAGGGGGGGGCGGTCGCCGCAAGGTGCTGAGGGGGGCGGTCGGTCGCCGCAGGGTGCTGAGGGGAGCGGTCGGTTGGCGCAGGATGCCGCGGGGCGTGCCGGGCGGCGGACCGCGGCGGCTTGCGCCAACCCTTGACAGTGCTCCGGTACACGTCAAACCTGGGCGCAGAGTCGGTCGCCCCGAGGGAGGCGATGATGTCCGCAGCGCGGGAGTCCCTGCTGGACGCCGCCCACACGGCGCTCGCGCGCCGCCCCTGGTCCGCGGTGCGGATGGTGGACGTGGCCGCGGCGGCCGGGGTGTCGCGGCAGACCCTCTACAACGAGTTCGGCAGCAAGGACGGCCTCGCCCGCGCGCTGGTCCGCCGGGCGGCCGACGGCTGTCTCGCCGGGGTCGACCGCGCCCTCACCGCGTACGACGACCCCCGTGACCGGCTGGTGGCCGCCGCCGAGTGGACGGTGTCGGCCGCCCGGGAGAATGCGCTGGTACGGGCCCTGCTCACCGGCTGCTGGAACGACCGCGTGCCCGCGCCCGTCCTCGCGGCGGTGCCCTCCTCCTCCGTCGTGCCCGCCCAGCGCCGCGCCGACGGCCCGCTGCCCTCGCCCGGCGACTTCGTGACGCTCGTGCGCGACCGCGCGGTGGCGGCCCTGACGGCGCCCGGCGGGCGGACGTCCGCTGCGGCCGAGCCGTTCACGACCGCGGAGCGGATCCGTGCCGCGGCGCACGCCAGGCCGGGGGAACCGGTCCGGTCCGCCGAGCCGGCCCGCTCCGGGGAGCCGGCCGCGTCCGCCGAGCTGGTCCGCTGCTGCGAACTGGTCGTCCGGCTCGCCCTGTCCTGCGTGGCGGCCCCTCCGCCCGGGA
The DNA here is from genome assembly GCF_055587785.1 of Streptomyces sp. NPDC046379. Taxonomy (NCBI): domain Bacteria; kingdom Bacillati; phylum Actinomycetota; class Actinomycetes; order Kitasatosporales; family Streptomycetaceae; genus Streptomyces; species Streptomyces sp. NPDC046379. The sequence goes on along the minus strand of NZ_JBVJFP010000013.1, from coordinate 248,033 downwards.
AGGACGGCGTCGCGGACCTCGTACGGGGCGCACTCGCCGGGCGGGAGCTCTGATCATCCGAGCGTCGGTGCACGGCCGCCCGGTCGGACCGCCCCATCAAGGCGCGCTTCCGGAGGACCGCCCCTTCGAGCCCACCTCAGTGCGCCGACCCCGACAACTGCAACCCGATGATCCCGATGATCACCAGACTGATCGACACGATCTTCAGCGTCGAGACGATGTCCCCCAGGAAGATCATCCCGTAGATCGCCGTCCCGGTCGCGCCGATGCCCGTCCACACCGCGTAGGCCGGGCCCACGTCGAGCTTCTTCAGGGCCAGCGTCAGCAGGCCGAAGCTGCCGAGGGCGAAGACGCAGAAGGCGAACGTCGGCCACAGCCGGGTGAACCCGTGGGACAGCTTCAGGCAGACGGCGAACCCGGTCTCGAGCAACCCGGCCACGATGACCAGCAGCCACGCCATGTGTCGTCCTCCCCGTACCCCACGTTCCGGTGACCGCTCGCCGCTCGTCCGGGCCGCCAGCGATTATGCCCTTACCTGCCCCGGGCGGTGACGAACAACGCGTCGACGAACACATGAAGGCCAGTCACCCACCCGAAGGTCAGTCCTCCTCCGTGCGCTCCCGCGTGGACAGCAGCCGGCGCAGCGAGTAAAGGCGCGCGGGGTCGGCGTGGCCGTCGGCCACCCACTGGTCCAGCGCGCAGTCCGGCTCGTCGTGACTGCACGCGCGCGGGCAGCCCTCCGTGCCCGGCACCAGGTCGGGGAAGGCGTTGATCACCCGCGACGGGTCGATGTGCGCGAGACCGAAGGACCGCACGCCCGGAGTGTCGACCACCCAGCCGCCCGCGCCGGCCAGCGGCAGGGCCAGCGCCGACGTGGTGGTGTGCCGGCCCCGGCCCGTCACGGCGTTGACATGTCCCGTCGTACGCCGCCGCTCCTCCGGCACGAGCGCGTTGACCAGGGTCGTCTTGCCGACGCCGGAGTGACCGACGAACGCGGTGACCCGGCCCTCCAGCTGGGCGCGCACCCGGTCCGCCGCGTCGCCGTTCTCCAGTTCCTCGCGGCTGGTCACGACGTAGGGGATGTCCAGGTCGCCGTAGAGCTCCAGCAGCTTGTCCGGCGGGGCCAGGTCCGACTTGGTCAGCACCAGCAGCGGGGTGAGACCGCCGTCGTAGGCCGCGACCAGGCAGCGGTCGATCAGGCGCGGGCGGGGCTCGGGGTCGGCGAGGGCGGTGACGACGGCCAGCTGGTCGGCGTTGGCGACGACCACGCGCTCGTAGGGATCGTCGTCGTCCGCGGTGCGGCGCAGCACCGAGGTGCGCTCGGCGATGCGGACGATCCGGGCCAGGGTGTCCTTCTTGCCGGACAGATCGCCGACCAGGGCCACCCGGTCGCCGACCACCGCGGCCTTGCGGCCCAGCTCGCGGGCCTTCATCGCCATGACGACCCGGTCGTCGACGAGGCAGGTCAGCCGGCCCCGGTCGACGGTGAGGACCATCCCCTCGGCGGCGTCCTCGTGCTTGGGGCGGATGTGCGTGCGCGGACGGTTGCCCTTGCGGTTGGGGCGGCTGCGGATGTCGTCCTCGTCGGTGTGCTTGCCGTAGCGGCGCATGGTGAACCCCTACGCCCCGAGCATCCCGGTCCACAGGTCGGGGAAATCGGGCAGGGTCTTCGCCGTCGTGGCCACGTTCTCGATCCGCACCCCCTCGACCGCCAGGCCGATGACCGCGCCGGCGGTCGCCATGCGGTGGTCCTCGTACGTGTGGAAGATCCCGCCGTGCAGCGGGCGCGGGCGGATGTGGAGGCCGTCCGCGGTCTCCGTGACATCGCCGCCGAGTTCGTTGATCTCCTTGGTGAGGGCGGCCAGCCGGTCCGTCTCGTGCAGCCGCAGATGGGCGACGCCGCGCAGCGTGGAGGGGGAGTCGGCCAGGGCGGCGACCGCCGCGATGCCCGGGGTCAGCTCGCCGACGTCGCCGAGGTCCACGTCGATACCGTGGATGCCACCCGAACCGGTGAACTCCAGCCCGTATTCCGTCAGTTCGCAGGAACCGCCCATTTCGGCGAAGATCTCCCGGAGCCGGTCGCCGGGCTGGGTGGTGCGCGCGGGCCAGTCCGGGATCACCACCCGGCCGCCGGTGACCAGGGCCGCCGCCAGGAACGGCTGGGCGTTGGACAGGTCCGGCTCGACGGTCAGGTCCCGCCCGAGCAGGGCTCCCGGCGTGACCCGCCAGACGTTGCGCTCGCCGCCCGACTCCGGGGTGTCCACCTGGGCGCCGACCGCGCGCAGCATGTCGACGGTCATCCGGATGTGCGGCAGGGACGGCAGCGTCGCCCCGATGTGCCGGACCTCGACGCCCTGGTTGAACCGCGGTCCCGACAGCAGCAGGGCGCTGACGAACTGCGACGACGACGAGGCGTCGATCTCCACCGGCCCGCCGTCCAGCGCACCCCCGCCGTGCACCGTCAGCGGCAGCGCGCCGCGCCCGTCGTCGTCGATCCGGGCCCCGAGGACGCGCAGCGCGTCGATCACGCCGTGCAGCGGACGCTCGTACGACCGGGGGTCGCCGTCGAAGCGGACGGGGCCGTCGGCGAGCGCGGCGACCGGCGGCAGGAAGCGCATGACCGTGCCGGCGTTGCCGACGTCGACCGCGGCCGGGCCGCGCAGGCCGGTGGGGAGCACGCGCCAGGCCTCGCCCGTGCCGTCCGGACCGATCCCCTCCTCGATCTCCACGCCCATCGCGCGCAGCGCCCCGGCCATCAGCAGGGTGTCGCGGGAGCGCAGCGGGCGGCGCACCCAGCCCGGCTCGGAGGCGAGGGCGGCGAGCACGAGAGCGCGGTTGGTGACCGACTTGGACCCGGGCACGTGGACCGTCGCGTCGACGGCTCCGCTCGCGTGCGGGGCAAGCCAGAGGGCGGTTTCTGCGCGGTTCGGGGCCATGGGGCCCACTTTATAAGGAGGCGGGGACTCGGGTGCGGCGCCGTTGGGGCTGGTCGCGCCCGGGGTGCCGGGGGGTGCGGGGCCGGCCGCGCCGATGCCGCCGAGGAGGGCGCGGCGCCTGTCTCCCGGCGGCCGGCCGTCACGCGAGCCGTCCCGTCCGCGCCCGTGCACGGCGAGCGTCCTGCCATCCGGGCGTCACAGCCCCAGGAGCCATCTGCCTCCCCCTATCAGCGAGCACAGCGACACCACGTGGAACAGGAGGAACCACAGCGCCGCCGGCGCGTGCGTCAGCCGGGACAGCTGGTCCGCGTCCGAGTCGCCCGCGCCTCCCCGCGACCGCTTCGCCTGGAGCTCGAAGGCCGGGCGGACGCCGCCGAGCAGCAGGAACCACACCACCGCGTACGCGAACGCCGCCTGCACCTGGGGCCCGGCGAGCCAGGACACCAGCAGGAACGTGCCGCCCGTCAGCAGCACGGTCAGGGCGCCGTAGGCGTTGCGGATCATCACCAGCATCGCCACCAGCAGCGCCGTCGCCAGCCACAGCAGCAGCGTGATCCGCCCGGCGCCCAGCAGCGCGGCGCCGCCCAGGCCGAGCAGCGGGGGAGCGGTGTAGCCGGCCGCCGCGGTGAGGATCATGCCGAGGCCGTGCGGTTTGCCCCGGCTGACGGTCAGGCCGCTGGTGTCCGAGTGCAGCCGTATCCCCGTCAGCGTGCGGCCCGTCAGCAGCGCCACCAGGCCGTGGCCGCCCTCGTGGGCGATGGTGACGGCGTTGCGCGACAGCCGCCACGCGACGTGCGGGACGACCGCCGCGAGCGCGGCGACGAGCGTGGCGATCACCACCCACAGGTCGGGATCGGGCTGGGTCCCCGAGACCTCGTCCCACAGGGAGGCGAGCGAGGCGGCGGCGATGGCTTCCATGTCGGTGGTGGCTCCCTCTGGCCGTGCGGAGTCTGGCAGTGTGGCACGTATGTGCGGACGGTATGCAGCGAGTCGCAGGCCCGAGGATCTCGCGGGAATCTTCGAGGTCGAGAAGTGGGAGCCCGAGGAGACCCTGGAGCCCGACTACAACGTGGCCCCGACCAAGGAGGTCTACGCGGTCCTGGACCGCCCCCTGAAGGACACCGGCGATCCCCGCCCGGTCCGGCAGCTGCGCCGGCTGAAGTGGGGACTGGTCCCGTCCTGGGCCAAGACCCCCGAGGGCGGCGCCCGGATGATCAACGCGCGCGCCGAGACGGTGCACGAGAAGCCCGCCTACCGCCGCGCCTTCGCCGCCCGGCGCTGCATCCTGCCCGCCGACGGCTACTACGAGTGGGTCACCGGCAAGCAGGAGCGGGACCTGGAGGTCGAGGGCCGGAGGAAGCGGCCGCGCAAGCAGCCGTACTTCGTGCTGCCCGCCGACGGCTCGGTGTTCGCGATGGCGGGGCTGTACGAGTTCTGGCGCGACCGCACACTGCCCGACGACCACCCGATGGCCTGGTGGGCGACCTGCTCGGTGATCACGACGGAGGCGGAGAACTCGCCGCTGGCGGTCGCCCCCGCGGAGGGCCCCGACACGCTCGCGGAGATCCACCCCCGGATGCCGCTGATGCTCACCCCGGACCGCTGGGACGACTGGCTCGACCCCGCCCGCACCGACCCCGACGACCTGCGCGAGCTGCTCGCGCCGCCCCCGCCCGGTCTGATGCGGGCGTACCCGGTCACCACGGCCGTCAGCAACGTCCGCAACAACGGGCCGGAGCTGCTGAAGGAGCTGGAGGGGCCGGTGGAGGGCACACTCTTCTGACATGACTGCCGAGACTCCCGAGGCTTCCGGCACCCCCGCGGCCACCGAGACCTCCGAGACGTCCATGACCCCGGCGAGCCCAGCGACCCCGGCGATGTCCGAGGCGTCCGAACTGGTCGACACGGAGGCCGGCCCCGCCCGCATCACCTGGCGTCCAGCGCCCAGCCCGCGGCTGGTGCTGGCCGTGAGCCACGGCGCCGGCGGGGGCGTCGAGGCCCGCGACCTCCAGGCCCTCGCCGCCGAGCTGCCCCGGCACGGCGTGACCGTGGCGCTGGTCGAGCAGCCCTGGCGGGTGGCCGGCAAGAAGGTCGCGCCCGCGCCGAGGACACTGGACGCCGGCTGGCGGGCGATCTGGCCGGCGGTGGCGGTGCCGGGGCTGCCGGTGATCTCCGGCGGACGCAGCGCCGGCGCCCGGGTGGCCTGCCGCACGGCGGCCGAGCTGGGCGCGGCGGCCGTCCTCGCGCTGAGCTTCCCGCTGCACCCGCCGGGCCGCCCCGAGAAGTCCCGCGCCGCCGAACTCCTCGGCGCCGGTGTGCCCACCCTCGTCGTCCAGGGCGGCAACGACCCGTTCGGCAGGCCGGAGGAGTTCCCCGAGGGCGCGCACGAGCTGGTCGAGGTGCCGTACGGCGATCATGGCTTCGCCGTGCCGAAACGCGCGCCGATCGGGCAGGAGGAGGCCGTGTCGATCATCACGGACGCGGTGGCGGCGTGGGCCGGATCACTCGGCTGAAGGGCGGGAATGCGGCGGCGCGGGACACTGTTGAGGCGAGACAGAAGCACTGGTGACCAGTGCCGACGTCGTAGGAGAGGAAGTCCGCCCCATGGGTTCGACCTTCTGCCCCGCCCGCAGCGGCCGTGCCGACCTGGACTGGACGGTGCTGCACGCGGCCAAGACGGCCCCTATTCGGGCGGCGGGCGGACCGGATCGTCGTCTATCCTCCGATTCGAGTGGGACCGCAGCCGGTTTCACGACATCGCTTGAGGAGGTGGGTCCGGTTCCCGGTACCGACGCAGGGACCGAACACGGCCAGGCGGAGCAGCCCGAGGGCCGGGGCGGCACGGGCGCGGAGTCGACCGCGGAGCGCAGCGCGCGCTTCGAACGGGACGCGCTCGAATTCCTCGACCAGATGTACTCGGCCGCGCTGCGCATGACGCGCAACCCGGCCGACGCCGAGGACCTGGTGCAGGAGACCTACGCCAAGGCGTACGCGTCCTTCCACCAGTTCCGTGAAGGCACCAACCTCAAGGCGTGGCTGTACCGCATCCTCACCAACACGTTCATCAACTCGTACCGCAAGAAGCAGCGCGAACCCCAGCGCAGCGCGGCCGAGGAGATCGAGGACTGGCAGCTCGCCCGCGCCGAGTCGCACATGTCGACGGGTCTGCGCTCCGCCGAGTCGCAGGCGCTCGACCACCTGCCCGACTCGGACGTGAAGGAAGCGCTGCAGGCGATCCCCGAGGAATTCCGCATCGCCGTGTACCTCGCCGATGTCGAGGGCTTTGCGTACAAGGAGATCGCGGACATCATGGGGACACCCATCGGAACGGTGATGTCCCGGCTGCACCGGGGCCGCCGTCAACTGCGCGGCATGCTCGAGGACTACGCCCGAGAGCGCGGGCTGGTCCCGGCCGGCGCCGGAGAGTCGAACGAAGCGAAAGGCTCGGGCTCATGAGCTGCGGAGAGCCGCACGAGACGGACTGCAGTGAGGTCCTGGACCATCTGTACGAATTCCTCGACAGCGAGATGCCCGAAGGCGACCGCGACAAGTTCCGGCACCACTTCGAGGAATGCTCGCCGTGCCTGGAGAAGTACGGCCTGGAGCAGGCCGTGAAGAAGCTGGTGAAGCGGTGCTGCGGACATGACGACGTGCCGACCGACCTGCGCGCCAAGGTGATGGGCCGGATCGACCTGATCCGTTCCGGGCAGTCGGTGCCCGAGCACGACGTGACCGCCGCGCCGGTCACCCACCAGGAGACCTGACCCGCCGCCGGCCTCGGGTCCGTTTTCACCCGAACGTGCTAATCGGCGGACTACGGTCCACTCCCTCCCCCACGCGCGCCTAGGCTCCGGAGCCTGGAAGCAGGTCGGGGGACCGGGGAGGGCGTCGGCATGGAGGCGGTTCCGGGACGGGCACGCGTCTACGTCGCCTGCGCCGTCCTCGGCGCGCTGCTGTGCCTGACCCCGCTGCCCGACCTGCGCACGCCCTGGTGGGCGACCGCGCTGCTGGCCGCCGTGTACGCCGGCGGCGAGCTGCTCGCCCGCAGGCGCTTCCCCGGCACCTTCTACCCCGTCCTGCTGGCCGCCGCGTTCCTGCTGCCCCCGCCCGCCGCCGCGCTGGTGGCGCTGCCGGGGGCGCTGACCTCGCCGGTCGAGGAGCGGCCGGTGCGGCTGCGCCGGGTGTGGCGGGCGGCCGAACTGATGCTCGCCGTCTGGGGTGCGGGGAGGGTGTTCTGGACGCTCGGCGGACGGGACGCGGTCGTCGCCGCCGACTTCCCCCGGGTCCTGCTGCCCGCGGGCGCCGCGGTCCTGGCCTTCTGCGCCGTGCTCACCCTGCTCGACGGCGGCATCCTGGCGCTGGCCGAGCGGGTGCCGGTACGGCGGGCGTGGCGGGGCCTGTTCGGGCGGTCGCTGGCGCCGCTGTGCGTGCACGGACTGGCGGGGCTCATGATGGCCGTACTGTGGCGCAGCCCCTGCGGTCCCGTCGCCGCGCTGCTCGTGCTGCTGCCGATGGGCGTGTCCTGGTGGGCGTTCGCCCAGTACCACCGCGAGCGCGCCGCCCATCACGCCACCATCCGGGCCCTGGTCCAGGCCGTCGACATCAAGGACGGCTACACCCGCGGCCACAGCGAACGCGTCGGACAGGCGTCCATGATGATCGCCCGCGAGCTGGGCCTGGACGACGACCGGGTGGAGGTCCTGCGGTTCGCCGGCATCCTGCACGACGTCGGCAAGCTCGGCGTCCCGACCCGGCTGCTGCGCAAGGACGGGCCCCTCACGCCCGAGGAGCGCCGGGTGATCGAGCTGCACCCCGAGTACGGGCACGAGATGGTGCGGGGCATCTCCTTCCTCGGCGAGGCCCGCGCCGCCGTGCTCCACCATCACGAACGGCTGGACGGCAGCGGCTACCCCTACGGGCTCGCCGGCAGCCAGATACCGGAGTCCGCGCGGGTCGTCGCCGTCGCGGACGCCTTCGACGCGATGACGTCCACCCGCTCCTACCGCCGGGCACGCCCCGTCGAGGTCGCGCTGGAGGAGCTCCGGCGGTGCGCCGGGGCGCAGTTCGACCCCCGGATGGTCGCCGCGCTGGTCCGCGCCCTGCACCGTGACGGCTGGCACCCGGCGGTGACCGCCGACGAGCCCCGCGACCGGGACCGTGTTCCGGCGCCCGCGCCGTCCTGGCGGACCGAGGCGAAACGATGACCGCACCGGCCCGCGCCGCCGACGGGCCCGTGTCGCCCCGCCGGCCGCATGGGCCTGTGTCCGTCCGTCGGCAGCACCGGTCCATGTCCGCTCGCCGACACCGTCATGGCGGGCCTGCGTCGGCTCGCCGGCCGCGCGGGCTTGTGTCCGTCTGCCGGCAGGGCGGGCGTGTGTCCGTCCGTCGGCAGCACCGGTGCATGTTCGCTCGCCGACACCGTCATGGCGGGCCTGCGTCGGCTCGCCGGCCGCGTGGGCCTGTGTCCGTCCGTCGGCAGGGCCGTCGTGGGCCTGTGTCCGTCCGTAGGCCGCGTGGGCTCGTGTCCGCCTGTCGGCACCCCCGGGCCCGTGTCCGCTCACCGGCAGCGCCGGCCTGCGTCGGCTCGTCGGCAGCGTCGGCCCGTGTCCGCTCGTCGCAACCCCCGGCCAGTGTCCGCCGCCGGCACCGCCCGCCCGCGTCGGCTCTGCGGTGCCGCAGGCCGCTCCCGGCGTGCCCGCACCGCTCGGGGCGTGAGCCGTGACCGCCTGCCGTGCAGCTCCCGCCCTCCGGGCCATCCGCGCCTGCGCCGCCCTCCTCGCCCTGACCTGCTTCCTGAGCACCCTCTGGTCCGGTCTCGAAGACCGCGGCGCCGCCCTCGCCTTCGGGGTGCTCGTGGCCGTCGGGGAACTGGCCCGGCGGGCCGACGCGGAGGGCAGGGAGCCCGCGCCGCTCGGGGCAGCCGGGGCGCTGGCGTACGCGCTGCTCGGGACGGACGGCGGGCGGGCCACCGAGCACGGCGTCGCCCAGGTCGTCACCGTCGTGCTCGTCGCAGCGCTGCTCGGCAGCGTGCCGCACATCGCCCGCGGGCGCGGACCCACGCCCGACCACCTGGCCCGGCGGGCGCTCACCGTCGGGTTCGCCGCCGTGTGCTTCCAGCCGCTGTACAACCAGGGCGTCTTCGACGACTGGAGCGGCTCCGCCTACGCGCTGCTGCTGATCGCGCTGCTCGCGCTCACCGCGCTGTGCGACGCCGTCCTCGCCGCCGCGATCGCGCACGCCCGCACCCGCTGGCCCTTCGGCCCGCTGCTGCGCGACGAGCTGCGCGGGCTGCTCGGCATCGGGTCGGCGGTCTGCGCGACGGGCGCCGTGATGGCGCTCGCGGTCGGCGTCGTCGGGCTGTGGGCGCTGCCCGTGTTCTGTCTGCCCCTGCTGCTGGCCCAGGTCGCCTTCCGCCGGTACGCCGCCGTGCGCACCACCTACCGGCAGACCATCGCCTCCCTGGCCCGGGCCACCGAGATCGCCGGGTACACCCCGTCCGGGCACGCCCACCGGGTCGCCGCGCTCAGCCGGGCCGTGGGCCGGGACCTGGGCCTGACCGAGCCCGAACTGACCGTGCTGGAGTACGCGGCCCTGATGCACGACATCGGTCAGCTCAGCCTGGTCGACCCGGTGCCCTCCGGCGCCACGGCCGCCCTGCCCGGCGCCGAGCAGCGCCGGATCGCCCTGCTCGGCGGCGCGGTCGTACGGCAGACCGGGGTGGACCCGCAGGTCGCGGTGATCGTCGAACGGCAGGCCGACCCCTGCCCGGAGCAGCCGCTCGCCGCCCGCATCGTCCGTGCCGTGAACGCCTACGAGGAGAAGGCACGCGACGCGGGCCCCGGCGGACCCCTGACGGCGCTGGAGGAACTGCGCCTGGCGACGGCGGGCGACTACGCCCCGGAGGTCGTCGAAGCGCTGGCCCGGGTGCTCGCGCGCGGTTGTCTGACCCCGCCCCCGGCTGGGTAACCCATGGGTAATGAGCGCCCCTCCAGCCGTACGTGGTTGGATGCGAAGGGAGAGGGTCTCGAGAGGCTGTCCGGGGGCACAGCCGGCCCCTCCCACGAAAACGGCAGGCGGGAATCGTGAGGATCTTCGGCAAGGGACGGCACCGGCCCTCCGCCTCCTGGCGGCAGGCCACCGACCGCGCGTTCACGCTGATCGGCGACGGCCGGTACGAGGACGCGGGCGCGCTGCTGACGCGGGCCGCCGACCTGGAGCCGTGGCTGTCGGAGTCCTGGTTCAACCTCGCCCTGCTGCACAAGTTCCGGCACGACTGGGAGCAGGCGCGCGCCGCGGGCCTCAGAGCCGTCGCGCTGCTCGACCGGGAGACCGGCGCACCCGACTGGTGGAACGTCGGCATCGCCGCCACCGCCCTCCAGGACTGGCCGCTGGCCCGCCGCGCCTGGCAGGCCTACGGGCTGCACGTGCCTGGGGGCACCTCCCGGCCGAAGGCCGGGGGAGGCGCCGCCGACTCCGGCGAGCCCGTCGGCATGGACCTCGGCAGCGCGGCCGTACGGCTGTCGCCCGAGGGCGAGGCCGAGGTGGTGTGGGGGCGGCGGCTCGACCCCGCCCGCATCGAGGTGCTGTCCATCCCGCTGCCGTCCTCAGGGCGCCGCTGGGGCGAGGTCGTGCTGCACGACGGCGTGCCGCACGGCGAGCGCACCACGGCCGCCGGGCACACCTACCCGGTCTTCGACGAGATCGAGCTGTGGGCGCCCTCGCCCGTGCCGACCTGGGTCGTGCTGCTGGAGGCCGCGACCGAGGCCGACCGGGACGCGCTGGAACAGCTCGCCGCCGACGCCGGGTTCGCCGCCGAGGACTGGTCGTCCTCCGTGCGGCTGCTGTGCCGGATGTGCTCCGAGTCGCGGATGCCGTCCGACGAGGGCGACGGCGAGCACCTCGACCCGCACGACCACAGCGAGCCCGGCCATCCGGGGCCGCTCGGGCACCGTACCGACGGGCAGTCATGGGTGCCGGAGCGCGAGTGCGGGGTGGCCGCGCCGGCGTCTTTGGTGCGGGGGCTGCTGGACGGGTGGGTAGCGGACAGTCCGGACTCGCGCGACTGGCGGGACCTGGAAGAGGTCTGCTAGCGCCTGTCGGCCGCCGTCCCGCTTGGCTGCCCATCGGCCTCTCCGCCCGTCCGCGACGGCCGGATAAGTCCTGCTCGGCCCGGGACGCCGACCGGCCCCCGTAGGCTGTCTCTCGCAGAATTTCCAGGAACGCAGGAAGGCGTACGTCGGTCATGGCGCAGCAGGACACCGATCAGCAGCACGCGGGCGTGCTCCCCGTGGACGACGAGGGCTTCGTCATCGACACGGAGGACTGCGACGAGCGCGAGCAGGCGTACCGCGAGCGCGGCACCTCCCGCCCGATCACGGTCGTGGGCAACCCCGTGCTCCACAAGGAGTGCAAGGACGTCACCACCTTCGACGACGAGCTGCGGAAGCTGGTGGACGACATGTTCGCCAGCCAGCGCACTGCCGAGGGCGTGGGCCTGGCCGCCAACCAGATCGGCGTCGACCTGAAGGTCTTCGTCTACGACTGCCCGGACGACGAGGGCGTGCGGCACGTCGGCGTGGTGTGCAACCCGAAGCTCGTCGAACTGCCCGCCGACCGGCGCCGGCTGGACGACAGCAACGAGGGCTGCCTGTCCGTGCCGACCGCCTACGCGCCGCTCGCCCGGCCGGACTACGCCGAGGTGACCGGGCAGGACGAGCGGGGCAACCCGATCAAGGTCCGCGGCACCGGATACTTCGCACGGTGTTTGCAGCACGAGACGGACCATCTCTACGGCTACCTCTACATCGACCGGCTGTCCAAGCGTGAACGCAAGGACGCGCTGCGGCAGATGGCCGAGAACGAGCCCCGCTATCCCGTCGTCCCCAACGACTGAGCACGCGCGCACCGCACGGCGCCTGTCCGGGAATCGTCCTGGACAGGCGCCGTTCGTCTGTCAAGAGGGGAATTTCGGCGCCGGGGGGTAGTGAAGGGAGCAAATCCGTTCCCAGGAAGGTCAGTTGTGGTGCTGAATGGGGAGTGCGGTGATACGCAACGGCGCACGCCCGGCTCATCCGAGGGAGTGCGCGACTGGCGGCTGAGAGGGGTATGTCCGTGCCTGCTTTCTCACACAGCACCACAGCGACCGCGACAGCGATCGCCGTTCCACCGTCGCTCCGCCTTCCGGAGATCGAGGCGGCGTTTACCCGGCAACTGCACCCGTATTGGCCCAGGCTCCAGGAGAGGACCCGCACCTGGCTCCTGGAAAAGCGGCTCATGCCCGCGGACAAGGTCGAGGAATATGCCGATGGCCTGTGCTACACGGATCTCATGGCCGGGTACTACCTCGGCGCGCCCGACCCGGTCCTGCAGGCGATAGCCGACTACAGCGCGTGGTTCTTCGTCTGGGACGACCGCCACGACCGGTACATCGTCCACCGCAGGCCGGCCGCCTGGGGCAGGCTGCGCAAGGGGCTGCACCAGGCCCTGGACTCCCCGCGGGAACACCTGCACCACCGGGACCCGCTGGTCGCCGGGCTGGCCGACAGCGCGCTCAGGCTGTTCTCGTTCCTGCCCGGGTCCTGGAACGCCCGCTTCACCCGTCACTTCCACGAGGTGATAGAGGCATACGACCGGGAATTCAGAAACCGCACCGAAAGGATCGTCCCGACCGTCGAGGAGTACCTCGCCCTGCGCCGGCTCACCTTCGCCCACTGGATCTGGACCGACCTGTTGGAGCCGAGTGCCGGCCGTGAACTCCCGGACCAGGTGCGAAAACATCCGGCATTCCGGCGGGCGGCGCTCCTCAGCCAGGAATTCGCCGCGTGGTACAACGACCTCTGCTCGCTCCCCAAGGAAATCGCGGGGGACGAGGTGCACAATCTCGGAATCAGCCTCATCGCGCATGAGGGAATGAATCTGGAAGAGGCGATCGCCGAAGTGCGGCGACGTGTCGAGAACTGTGTGAGCGAATTCCTGGCGGCCGAGCGGAAAGCGCTCGCGTTCGCCGACTCGCTCGCCGACGGAACGGCCCGGGGCGCCGAACTGAGCGAGGCCGTACGCGCCTGCCTCGGGAACATGCGGAACTGGTTCAGTTCCGTCTACTGGTTCCACCACGAGTCCGGCCGCTACATGGTCGACAACTGGGACGACCGGTCCACACCCCCGTACGTCGACAACGAAACGGCAGGTGAGAAATGACCGTCGAAGCCGTGAAATCCGAGCTGGGCGCACCTCCCCTCGCGGGCGGCGCGGTGCCGCTCCTCGGGCACGGGCTGCGGCTGGTCCGCGACCCGCTGCGCTTCATGTCCCGGCTGCGCGACCACGGCGACGTGGTCCGGCTGCGGCTCGGCCCCAAGACGGTGTACGCCGTCACCACCCCGGAGCTGACCGGCGCCCTGGCGCTGAGCCCCGACTACAAGATCGACGGGCCGTTGTGGGAGTCGCTGGAGGGCCTGCTCGGCAAGGAGGGCGTGGCCACGGCCAACGGTCCCCGCCACCGCCGCCAGCGCCGCACCGTCCAGCCCGCGTTCCGGCTCGACGCCATCCCGGCCTACGCATCGGTCATGGAGGAGGAGGCGCACGCCCTCACCACCCGCTGGCGGCCCGGCGAGACCGTCGACTGCACCGCGGAGTCCTTCCGGGTCGCCGTCCGCATCGCCGCCCGCTGCCTGCTGCGGGGCCAGTACATGGACGAGCGCGCCGAGCGGCTGTGCACCGCCCTCGCCACCGTCTTCCGCGGCATGTACCGCCGGATGGTGATCCCGCTCGGCCCGCTGTACCGGCTGCCCCTTCCGGCCAACCGGGAATTCAACCGGGCACTGGCCGATTTGCATCTCCTCGTGGACGAGATCGTCGCCGAGCGCCGCGCATCCGGTCAAAGGCCGGACGATCTGCTGACGGCATTGCTGGAAGCGAAGGACGACAACGGCGACCCGATCGGGGAACAGGAGATCCACGACCAGGTCGTCGCGATACTCACCCCCGGAAGCGAAACCGTCGCTTCCACGGTGATGTGGCTGCTCCAGGTGCTCGCCGTCCATCCGGAACAGGCCGACCGGATCCGGGACGAGGTCCAATCCGTGACCGGCGGCCGGCCCGTCGCATTCGACGACGTCCGCCGGCTCACCCACACCAACAATGTCGTCGTCGAGTCGATGCGTTTGCGCCCGGCCGTCTGGATATTGACCCGGCGGGCGGTCAGGGACACCGAACTCGGCGGCTATCGCATTCCGGCCGGGGCCGACATCGTGTACAGCCCGTATGCGATCCAGCGCGATCCGCGTTCGTACGCGCACCACCTCGAGTTCGATCCCGATCGCTGGCTTCCGGAACGTGCCAAGGAAGTGCCCAAATATGCCATGAGCCCGTTCAGCGTGGGTAACCGGAAGTGCCCGAGCGACCATTTCTCCATGGCACAGCTGACCCTGCTGACGGCGGCCCTGGCCACCAGGTACCGCTTCGAACAGGTGCCTGGCTCCGACGACACGACCCGCGTGGGCATCACGCTCCGTCCCCACAGGCTGCTGCTGCGGCCGGTGGAGCGGTGAGCCGCCGCCTGCCGGCGCCCGGCCGGGCGGCCTGCGGATCGCAGTCGGGGCCCCTGAACGTGCGCCGGTAGGCGTTCGGCGTGGTGCCCAGCGACCGCACGAACTGGTGTCGCAGCGCCGCCGCGTTGCCGAACCCGGCACGCCCGGCGATCGCGTCCACCGTCTCGTCCGTCGCCTCCAGCAGCCGCTGGGCCAGCAGCACGCGCTGGCGCAGGATCCAGCGGTACGGGGTCGTCCCCGTCTCCTGCTGGAAGCGGCGGGCGAAGGTGCGCGGCGACATCAGGGCACGGGCGGCGAGCTGTTCGACGGTCACCTCGCGGTCGAGGTTGCGCTCCATCCACACCAGCACGTCGGCGACGGAGTCGGCCTCCGAGCGGGGCAGCGGGCGCTCGATGTACTGGGCCTGGCCGCCGTCCCGGTGCGGCGGCACCACCATCCGCCGGGCGATCCGGTTGGCGACCTCGGGGCCCTGTTCCTTGCGCACGATGTGCAGACAGGCGTCGATGCCGGCCGCGGTGCCCGCCGAGGTGATCACCGGGTCCGCGTCGACGTACAGCACGTCCGGCTCCACCACGGCTCTCGGGTACTGCCGGGACAGTTCACCGGCGTGCCGCCAGTGGACCGCGCAGCGCCGGCCGTCCAGCAACCCGGCGGCGCCCAGCACGAAGGCGCCGGAGCACACGCTGAGCACCCGCGCGCCCCGGTCCACGCCCCGGCGCAGCGCGGCCAGCAGCTCGGGCGGGAAGATCCGGGTGTCGTAGGCGGACCCGGCCGGCACGGCGATCAGGTCGGCCGACTCCAGCCGGTCGAGACCGTGTTCGACCTGCACCGAGAAACCGGCGTTGGAACGCAGCGTCGGTCCCTCGGCCGAGACGACCGCGAAGTCGTACACCGGCAGCCCGTCGTCGCTGCGGTCGATGCCGAAGACCTCGCAGACGACGCCGAGTTCGAAGGGGTTCACACCGTCGACGAGGACGGCGGCCACGTTCTGGAGCATGCGCCCCAGTGTGCCGTACGGCTGGCAGGAATTCGAGGTTCTCGGTCAGTCCTGCCACTGTCAGGAGCGTCTCACGCTGACGAGACTTACCGCATGAACGCATTCCGCGACTACGCGACCGTCCTGATCATCGCCGCCGTCCTCGCCGCCCCGGCGCTCGTGGGCCTGTTCCACGAGCGCCGGATCGACCGGCAGCTGAATCCCCGGCCGAAGGCTCAGAAGTCCTCGTCCAGGTCCACCGTGCCCTCCACCGCGACCTGGTACGCCGAGGGCCGCCGCTCGAAGAAGTTGGTCAGCTCCTGAACCCCCTGCAGCTCCATGAACGAGAAGGGGTTCTCGGAGCCGTACACCGGGGCGAAGCCGAGGCGGGTCAGCCGCTGGTCGGCGACGCACTCCAGGTACTGCCGCATCGACTCGGTGTTCATCCCCGGGAGGCCGTCGCCGCACAGGTCGCGCGCGAACTGCAGCTCGGCCTCGACGGCCTCCCGCAGCATGGCGGTGACCTCGTCCCGCAGCTCCTCGTCGAACAGCTCCGGCTCCTCCGCACGGACGGTGTCGACCACGTCGAAGGCGAACGACATGTGCATCGTCTCGTCCCGGAACACCCAGTTGGTGCCGGTGGCCAGGCCGTGCAGGAGCCCCCGGCCGCGGAACCAGTAGACGTACGCGAAGGCCCCGTAGAAGAACAGGCCCTCGATGCACGCGGCGAAGCAGATCAGGTTCAGCAGGAAGCGGCGCCGGTCCGCCCGCGTCTCGAGCCGGTCCAGCTTCTCCACCGAGTCCATCCACCGGAAGCAGAATTCGGCCTTCTCCCGGATGGACGGGATGTTCTCCACGGCGGCGAACGCGGCGGCGCGGTCCTCCGGGTCGGGCAGATAGGTGTCGAGCAGCGTCAGATAGAACTGGACGTGGACGGCCTCCTCGAACAGCTGTCGCGACAGATACAGCCGCGCCTCGGGGGAGTTGATGTGCTTGTAGAGCGTCAGCACCAGGTTGTTCGCGACGATCGAGTCGCCGGTCGCGAAGAAGGCGACCAGCCGGCCGATCAGATGCCGCTCGCCGGGCGTCAGCCTCGCGAGGTCGGCGACGTCCGAGTGGAGGTCGACCTCCTCCACGGTCCAGGTGTTCTTGATGGCGTCCCGGTAGCGCTCGTAGAAGTCCGGGTAGCGCATGGGGCGCAGGGTCAGCTCGAAGCCGGGGTCGAGCAGGTTCTGGCTGGTCTTCACTGGCAGGCCTCGCAGGACTCGGGGTTTTCCAGGGAGCAGGCGACGGCCTCGTCGGAGGAGACCGGCGGCGCGGGGACGGCCGCCCGTGCCGCGCGGGCGATCCGGGTCGCCGGGCGGGAGCGCAGGTAGTACGTCGTCTTCAGGCCCCGCTTCCAGGCGTACGCGTACATCGAGGAGAGCTTGCCGATGGTCGGCGTCTCCAGGAACAGGTTCAGCGACTGCGACTGGTCCAGGTACGGCGTGCGGTCGGCGGCCATGTCGATCAGGGCGCGCTGCGGGATCTCCCACGCCGTGCGGTACAGGCGCCGTACGTCCTCGGGGATCCGGGCGAAGTCCCGCACCGAGCCGTTCGACTCGCGCAGCGCCTCACGGCTGCGGGCGTCCCAGACGCCGAGCCGCTTGAGGTCCTCCACCAGGTACGGGTTGACCTGGAGGAACTCGCCGGAGAGGGTCTCGCGCTTGAACAGGTTGGACACCTGCGGCTCGATGCACTCGTAGACGCCCGCGATGGAGGCGATGGTGGCGGTCGGCGCGACGGCCAGCAGCAGACAGTTGCGCAGGCCGGTGGCGGCGATCCGCTCGCGCAGCGCCGCCCACCGCTCGGGCCAGGCGGGCTCGACGCCGTAGTGGTCGGGGTGCAGGACGCCGCGGGCGGTACGGGTCTTCTCCCACGCCGGCAGCGGGCCGCTGCGCTCGGCCAAATCGGCGGAGGCCTCGTACGCGGCCAGCATGATCCGCTCGGCGATCCTGGTGGACAGGGCGCGTGCCTCGGGGGAGTCGAAGGGCAGCCGCAGCTTGAAGAAGACGTCCTGGAGGCCCATCACGCCGAGGCCGACCGGACGCCAGCGGGCGTTGGAGCGGCCGGCCTCCTCGGTCGGGTAGAAGTTGACGTCCACGACCCGGTCGAGGAAGACGACGGCGGTGCGGACGGTGTCGTCCAGCCGCTCCCAGTCCATGTCCGAGCCGCTCACGAAGGCGCCGAGGTTGACCGAGCCCAGGTTGCAAACCGCCGTCTCGCCGTCGTCGGTGACCTCCAGGATCTCCGTGCAGAGGTTGGAGGAGTGGACGACGTGACCGGGCTCGGCGGTCTGGTTGGCGGTGCGGTTGGCGGCGTCCTTGAAGGTCATCCAGCCGTTGCCGGTCTGCGCGAGGGTGCGCATCATCCGGCCGTACAGCTCCCGCGCGGGCAGGACCTTGCGGGCGAGGCCCTTCTCCTCTGCCGCGCGGTAGGCGGCGTCGAACTCCTCGCCCCACAGGTCGGTCAGCTCCGGCACGTCGGACGGGGAGAACAGCGACCACGCGCCGTCGGCGTCGACGCGGCGCATGAACTCGTCCGGGACCCAGTGCGCGAGGTTCAGGTTGTGGGTGCGGCGGGCGTCCTCACCGGTGTTGTCGCGCAGCTCCAGGAACTCCTCGATATCCGCGTGCCAGGTCTCCAGGTACACCGCCGCGGCTCCCTTGCGCCGGCCTCCCTGGTTCACGGCGGCCACCGAGGCGTCGAGGGTCTTCAGGAACGGGACGATGCCGCCCGAGTGCCCGTTGGTGCCGCGGATCAGCGAACCCCGGGCACGGACGCGGGAGTAGGCGATGCCGATGCCGCCCGCGTGCTTCGACAGGCGGGCGACCTGGTGGTAGCGGTCGTAGATCGAGTCCAGCTCGTCCTGCGGGGAGTCGAGGAGGTAGCAGGACGACATCTGGGGGTGGCGGGTGCCGGAGTTGAAGAGGGTGGGGGAGGAGGGGAGGTAGTCGAGGCGGCTCATCAGCCGGTAGAGGGCGGCGACCTCGTCGACCGCGCGCGCGGTGTCGTCCTCGGCGAGGCCGGCGGCGACGCGGAGCAGGAAGTGCTGGGGCGTCTCGACGACCTTGCGGGTGACCGGGTGGCGCAGCAGGTAGCGGCTGTGCAGGGTGCGCAGGCCGAAGTAGCCGAAGCGGTCGTCGGCGGCCGGGTCGACCAGGGCGTCGAGGCGGTCGGCGTGGAGGCGCACGAACCGCGCGGTGCGGTCCGCGACGAGGCCCTCGCGGTGACCGGTCGCGACCGACTCGGTGAACGTGGTGACGCCCTGGGAGGCGGCCTCGGCGCGGAGGGTCTGGGTGAGCAGCCGGGCGGCGAGCTTCGAGTGGGCGGGGTCCTCGGAGATCAGGCCGGCGGCGGCCTCCGTGGCCAGTTCGCGCAGTTCGGCCTCGTCCGCGTGCGCCGATCGGCCGCGCAGCGCGGCGGCGGCGACCCGTCCGGGGTCGGCGCCGGGGAGGTCGGCGGTCAGCTCGGTCAGGGTCCGCAGCAGGGCGGCTCCGGGGGCGTCGTCGGCGGGCTGGGCCGACTGCGACGCCCGAGTCGCCTGCGTCGTGTGTGTCGCCTGGGTCGCTGAAGCGGGATCCGCTGGCGCGATGGTCACGTGGGGGCTCTCCCTCGCTCGGCACGGGGCCTGCGAGGGCGGGGCAGCTCACGAGCGCACGCGGCGTCGCGTCCACCGACCCATTCCACGAGGCCCGGACGTCATGCGCCGGGCCGGTCGGCCGGGCGCGCTGCCGGCAGGTCGTCGGACTCGACAGGCGTGCGTGAACACGCGTGTACACCGTTGCGGGACAGTTCCGGATTCGCACCGGATTCCCCTGCGGCGGCAGCGAGCATGAGCATACATCTTGTGTCGGTCGCGGAAAGCACCCCCAGATGTTGTGCCCCGCCGTGTCGCGTCGGAGCGCGGGAGTGCCGGAGGCGGGGACGGCGAAGCGTCAGGGCGGGCCGCGGTCGGGTCGGGCCGGGTCGGGTCGGGTCGGGTCGGAGGAGCGTCAGCGCAGGGCGAGCGCGTAGGTGATCAGCAGGACGTCGTCCACGTCCGGGAGGGGGTTCCAGTCGCGCTCCGGGGTGCGGACGAAACCCAGCCGCTCGTAGATGCGGTGGGCGGCGTGCATCGTGCGCTGACTGGACAGCACGACGCCGTTGCAGCCGGTCAGGCTCCGCGCCCGCTCGACGCAGGCGCGGGCCAGCGCCTCGCCGACGCCCCGGCCGCGTGCGGCGTGCGCGACCGCGAGCATCCGTATCTCGGCTTCGCCGGGCTCCGCGATGTCGGCCATGGGACCGCCGGAGGGCACGAAGGTGACGCCGCCGAGCACCTCGCCGTCGCGCACGGCGACCAGTACCTCGGCGTGGGCGGCGCGCTTCGCCACGTCCCGCAACTCGCCCAGGTACGCGTCGCTCTCACCGAAGTCGAGGAGGCCGTCCTGGAGATAGGCATGCGCGGTGATCTCTCCGAGGGGCGCGTACTCGGCGGGTTCCGCCGGGCGGATGACGATGTCCATGGGGGGAGTGTGCACGACGGCGGGCCGCCGCAGGTCCTGCCTGCGACGGCCCGCCGGGGTGTGCGTCGGTCAGTGGGCCGATCCCGCGGTGGCCGGCGGGAGTTCCACCTGGACGCCCGGGTCGCCGGCGTCCGCGGTGTAGTCCTCGGGGCGCGTCTCGTCGACGCCGTCGGGGGCCTTCACCGCCCGCAGCACGAAGGTCAGGACCACCGTCACCGCCAGGTTGATCACGAACGCCGTGAGGCCGATGTAGCCGATCTCGCCGATGCCGGGGATCTCCTTCGACGAGCCGCCGAAGTGCTTCTGCGTCGGCGAGGCGACGCCGTACGCGGCGACCGTGCCGTAGAGCATGCCGACCGCCCAGCCGGCCAGCAGCGCCCAGCGGTGGAACCAGCGCGTGAACAGGCCGCCCACCAGCGCCGGGAACGTCTGGAGGATCCAGATGCCGCCCAGCAGCTGGAAGTTGATGGCCACCGTCTTGTCCATGGTCAGGACGAAGGCGAGCGCGCCCACCTTCACCAGCAGCGACACCAGCTTGGAGACCCGGGTCTCCTGCTCCGGCGTGGCGTCCGGCTTGAGGAAGTCCTTGTAGATGTTGCGGGTGAACAGGTTCGCCGCCGCGATCGACATGATCGCCGCCGGGACCAGCGCGCCGATGCCGATGGCCGCGAAGGCGACGCCCGCGAACCAGTCCGGGAACATGTTCTCGAACAGCTGCGGGATCGCCAGCTGCCCGTTGGACACCTTGACCCCGGCCGCGATGGCCATGAAGCCGAGCAGCGCCAGCAGGCCGAGCATCAGCGAGTACAGCGGCAGGATCGTGGTGTTGCGGCGGATCACCTCACGGCTGCGCGAGGACAGCGTCGCGGTGATCGAGTGCGGGTACATGAACAGCGCGAGCGCGGAGCCCAGCGCCAGCGTGGCGTACGTCCACTGGCCCGCGTCGCCCGGCACCAGCGCCCCGCGCGGAGCGCCCGTCGCCGGGTTGGTCTCGCCGAACGCCTCGCCCGCCTTGGCGAAGACGTCGTCGAAGCCGCCCAGCTTGATCGGGATGTAGATGATCGCCACCGCGATGACGATGTAGATCAGCGTGTCCTTCACGAACGCGATCAGCGCCGGCGCCCGCAGCCCCGACGAGTAGGTGTACGCGGCCAGCACGCCGAAGGCGATCAGCAGCGGCAGGTCCTTGATGAACCAGTTGGTGTCCTCGCCGCCGCCGACGCCCATGACGTCCAGCACGGCCTGGATGCCGACCAGTTGGAGCGCGATGTACGGCATCGTCGCCAGGATGCCGGTGAGCGCCACCGCCAGCGACAGGCCCTTGGAGCCGAACCGGCCGCGCACGAAGTCGGACGTCGTCACATAGCCGTGCTTGTGCGAGACCGACCACAGGCGGGGCAGGAAGGTGAAGATCAGCGGGTAGACCAGGATGGTGTACGGCACGGCGAAGAACCCGGCCGCGCCCGCCGCGTAGATCGCCGCCGGGACCGCCACGAAGGTGTACGCCGTGTAGAGGTCGCCGCCGAGCAGGAACCACGTGACCCAGGTGCCGAACGACCGGCCGCCCAGGCCCCATTCGTCGAGGCTGTGCTCGTTCTCGGCCCTGCGCCAGCGCGAGGCGAGGAAGCCCATGACCGTGACGGCCAGGAAGAAGAAGATGAAGACGGCGAGCGCGACGCCGTTGACGCCCTCGTTCATCGCGCGGCACCGCCCTTCCGGCCGCCGCGGGCGCGCTGGTCACGCTGCCAGAGCTTGAAGGCGACCATCGTCAGCGCCGTGGAGATGAGCACCCACGCCATCTGGTACCAGTAGAAGAACGGGATGCCGATGAACTGCGGTTCGGTTCTGGCGTACGACCCGACCCACAGCATGGCGACGAACGGCGCTGTGAGGCAGAGGGCGATGACGACGCGCGCGGGCGTCACCACCGGCCCTCTGCCGGTTTCTGGGGCTTGCGACATGGCGGCTCCCGTCCCCTCACTGATCACCTGTTTGCAATGCGCAGGCAATCTAGGTCAGCGACCGGCGCAAACGGAACCCCTCGACGCACTCGACGTGCGGTTTTCCGAGGTCCGTTCCGGAGGTGCGGTCGTGAGCCCGAGGGCCGCCCCCGTTCCTGGGGCCGGGGTCAGTCCTGCGGCCGCTTCAGGCGGGCCACGAACTTGTACCGGTCCCCGCGGTAGACCGAGCGCACCCACTCCACCGGCCGCCCCTCGCGGTCCAGGGAGTGGCGGGAGAGCATCAGCATCGGCAGGCCCACGTCGGTGCCCAGCAGACCGGCCTCGCGCGGGGTGGCCAGCGAGGTCTCGATGGTCTCCTCGGCCTCGGCGAGATGGACGTCGTACACCTCGGCCAGCGCGGTGTAGAGGGACGTGTACTTGGCCAGGCTGCGGCGCAGCGCCGGGAAGCGCTTGGCGCTCAGGTGGGTCGTCTCTATGGCCATGGGCTCGCCGTTGGCCATGCGCAGCCGCTCGATGCGCAGCACCCGGCCGCCGGCCGTGATGTCGAGCAGCCCGGCGAGGGTGTCGTCGGCCGTGATGTAGCCGACGTCCAGCAGCTGGGAGGTGGGCTCCAGGCCCTGGGCGCGCATGTCCTCGGTGTACGAGGTCAGTTGCAGCGCCTGCGACACCTTCGGCTTGGCGACGAACGTGCCCTTGCCCTGGATGCGCTCCAGCCGGCCCTCGACCACCAGCTCCTGGAGGGCCTGGCGGACCGTCGTGCGCGAGGTGTCGAACTCGGCGGCGAGCGTGCGCTCCGGGGGCACCGGCGTGCCGGGGGCCTGCGTCTCGGTCATCTCGAGCAGGTGCTTCTTCAGGCGGTAGTACTTGGGCACGCGCGCGGTACGGACGGTCGCCCCACCCTCGTTCTCCGCACTGCTGACGTCGGTGCTCATGCTCTGCCTTCCCGGCTCCGGGTGCCGAAACGACCGACATATCCGTCGGTCACGGCTCACATCGTGGCACGGCCTCGGCGCGGAAAGGTCCTCCGCACGCTCCGTGATCCCCTCTGTATACCGTCGGCGCGCTTCGTTGGTCTAGTCCATCTCACGGTAAGTGGTCTACCCGCAGTGTGTCGTGTCGGGGCGCTGTTTTCGACGGGTTGTTACTTAAAGGTTCCTGCATATGTAGGTCCCATAACGGCTGGTGAGAGGCGTTCCGTGACCCTTGACACGCCATATGGTCTGGGCCAAGCTCCCGGTACTGGTCTACACCATTGGTCCAGGTCCCGGCCCCACGGACGGTGCGCACGGCGCCCACGTCACATCGCGGGGACGAGGGGGGTTTGCAGCATCCCTGAGGAGGGTGGCGTGAAGCGCAAGCTGATATCCGCGATCGGTGTCGCGGGCATGCTGATGTCCATCGCGGCGTGCGGTGGCGACGACGGCGGCAGCGAGGGCAAGTCGGGAGCGGACGGCTACGCCGGCCAGACGCTCACGGTCTGGGTGATGGACGGTTCGTCCCCCGACCAGTGGCAGAAGGACGTCGCCGCCGCCTTCGAGAAGAAGACCAAGGCGAAGGTCAAGTTCGAGATCCAGCAGTGGAACGGCATCCAGCAGAAGCTGACCACCGCCCTGTCCGAGGAGAACCCGCCGGACGTCTTCGAGATCGGCAACACCCAGACGCCGGCCTACGCCAAGACCGGCGGCCTGGCCGACCTGGCCGACCTGAAGGCCGAGATCGGCGGCGAGTGGACCGAGGCGCTGAACAACTCCTCCGTCTACGAGGGCAAGCAGTACGCGGCGCCCTGGTACTTCGCCAACCGCGTGGTCATCTACAACAAGAAGGTCTGGAAGGACGCGGGCATCACCGAGACGCCCAAGACCCGTGACGAGTTCTACGACGCCCTGAAGACGATCGGCGAGAAGACCGACGCCGAGCCGATCTACCTGCCCGGCCAGAACTGGTACCACTTCGTCGGCCTGGTGGTCGGCGAGGGCGGCGAACTGGTCAAGAAGGAGGGCGACAAGTACGTCTCCAACCTGGCCGACCCGAAGGTCGCCGCCGCCATGGAGACCTACAAGAAGTTCCAGTCCCTCTCCAAGGCGCCCAAGGACAAGGACGAGGCCACCCCGCAGCAGGGCGAGGTCTTCGGCAAGGGCGACGTCGGCGCGTTCATCGGCATGGGCTGGGAAGCCGGCATCGCGATCGAGGCCAACCCGAAGATCGAGAAGGAGATCGGCTACTTCACCATCCCCGGTGCGACGGCCGACAAGCCCGAGGGCGTCTTCCTCGGCGGCTCCAACCTCGCCGTCGCCGCGGGCAGCCAGAAGCAGGAACTCGCCAAGGAATTCCTGAAGATCGCCCTGTCCGACGAGTACGAGGGCCAGCTGGCCAAGCTCAACGGCGTCATCCCGAACAAGGAGTCGCTGCAGGCCAACGTCAAGGGCAACCCCGCCGCCGAGGCCATGGCGCCGGCCGCCGCGGGCGGTGGCACCACGCCGCTGATCCCGGAGTGGGCCGCCGTGGAGAACGCGCCCAACCCGGTCAAGACCTACATGACCGCCGTGCTCAACGGAAAGTCGCCGGCCGAAGCCGCCAAGCAGGTCGAGGACGAGTTCAACAAGCGTCTGTCCCAGGAGAGCTGACGGCGCGGGTGATCAACGGGGAGCGGGGGCCGCACGTTTCCGTACGGCCCCCGCTCCCGTGACACCGCAGGTCGAGAGAAGAGATGGCGAGCATGACCGTGCAGACCGAACGGCCGCCCTCCGGCCCCGCGGACGTCGTCAAGGCCGACGACTCCGGATCCGGCAAGCCAGCCCAGCGAGCCGCCTCGCGCACCGGCGCGCTCGCCCCGTACCTGTTGCTGCTGCCCGCCCTCGCGGCCACCGTGCTGCTGCTGGGCTGGCCGCTGCTGAAGGACATCCTGCTGTCCTTCCAGAACCTCAACATGACGCAGCTGATCCAGCGCGTCACCGAGTGGAACGGCGTCGACAACTACCGGGAGGTCCTCACCAGCGAGGACTTCTGGCGGGTCACCGTCCGGTCGATCGTGTTCACCGCCGTCAACGTCGTCCTGACCATGGTCATCGGCTCCCTGGTCGGACTGCTGCTGGCCCGGCTCGGACCGCGGATGCGGGTCACCCTGCTGATCGGCCTCGTGCTGGCCTGGGCGATGCCCGTGGTCGCCGCGTCCACCGTCTACCAGTGGCTGTTCGCCCAGCGCTTCGGCGTCGTCAACTGGGTGCTGGACAAGCTCGGCTGGCACTCGATGGCCGACTACAGCTGGACCAGCAGCCAGATGTCGACGTTCTTCGTCGTCACCGTGCTGATCGTCTGGATGTCCGTCCCGTTCGTCGCGATCAACCTCTACGCGGCGACCACCACGATCCCCTCGGAGCTGTACGAGGCCGCGTCCCTGGACGGCGCCGGCGCCTGGCGGAGCTTCACCACCGTCACCCTGCCGTTCCTGCGCCCGTTCCTCTACGCGACGACGTTCCTGGAGATCATCTGGATCTTCAAGGCGTTCGTGCAGGTCTTCACCATCAACGGCGGCGGCCCCGACCGGCTCACCGAGATCCTGCCCGTCTACGCCTACGTCGAGGGCGTCGGCAACCAGCACTACGGCATGGGCGCGGCGATCGCCGTGCTGACCATCCTGATCCTGCTCGCCCTCACCGCCTACTACCTGCGGATCGTGCTCAAGCAAGAGGAGGACGAGCTGTGAAGCGCTCACTCTTCGGCCGCGTGTGGCCCAACGTCACGGCCGTCGTCCTGTTCGTCGGCTTCGTCTTCCCCGTGTACTGGATGTTCGCCACGGCGTTCAAGCCGACCGGCGACATCATCTCGGAGACGCCCGTCTGGTTCCCGACCGACGTCACCTTCGACCACTTCGAGACGGCGACCGGCGCCGACCACTTCTGGACGTTCGTCCGCAACTCGCTGACCGTCACCGTCCTCGCCGTGCTCTTCTCCCTCGTCATCGCGCTGGCCGGGTCCTTCGCCCTGGCGCGGATGCGGTTCCGGGGCCGGCGCGGCTTCGTCGTCGGCTTCATGCTCGCCCAGATGGCGCCCTGGGAAGTCATGATCATCGCGATGTACATGATCGTCCGGGACGCGTCGATGCTCAACAGCCTCGTCCCGCTGACGCTCTTCTACATGATGATGGTCCTCCCCTTCACCATCCTGACGCTGCGCGGCTTCGTCGCCGCCGTGCCCCGGGAGCTGGAGGAGGCCGCGATGGTCGACGGCTGCACCCGCGCCCAGGCCTTCCGCCGGGTCATCCTGCCGCTGCTCGCGCCCGGTCTGATGTCCACGTCGATGTTCGGCTTCATCACCGCCTGGAACGAGCTGCCCCTGGTCCTGGTGCTGAACAAGGAGGCCGAGGCCCAGACGCTGCCGCTGTGGCTGACCAGCTTCCAGTCCGTGTTCGGCAACGACTGGGGCGCGACCATGGCGGCGTCGTCCCTGTTCGCCGTACCCGTCCTGATCCTCTTCGTCTTCCTGCAGCGCAGGGCCGTCAGCGGCCTGACCGCCGGCGCCGTGAAGGGATAACGCCCGCGATGACGACATTCGCCAGCGACACCGACACCCTCACACGGGACGCGCTGACGGTCCTGCAGCCCGGCTTCACCGGCACCACCGCGCCCGACTGGGTGCTGCGCCGGCTCGGCGAGGGCCTCGCCTCCGTCGGCCTGTTCGGCCGCAACATCGCCACTCCCGAGCAGCTCGCCGCGCTCACTGCGCAGCTGCGCGCCGAGCGGGACGACGTGCTGGTCGCGATCGACGAGGAGGGCGGCGACGTCACCCGCCTGGAGGTGCGCACCGGCTCCTCCTTCCCCGGCAACCACGCGCTCGGCGCCGTGGACGACGTCGAGCTGACCCGCGCGGTGGCCGCCGAACTGGGCCGCCGGCTGGCCGCCTGCGGGGTCAACTTCAACTGGGCCCCCGACGCCGACGTCAACTCCAACCCGGACAACCCGGTGATCGGCGTGCGCTCCTTCGGCGCCGACCCCGCCCTGGTCGCCCGGCACACCGCCGCGTACGTCACCGGTCTGCAGTCCGCGGGCGTGGCGGCCTGCACCAAGCACTTCCCCGGCCACGGCGACACGGCCGTGGACTCCCACCACGCGCTGCCGCGCATCGACGTGGACCCGGCGGTGCTGGGGGAGCGCGAGCTGGCCCCCTTCCGCGCGGCCATCGCCGCCGGCACCCGGGCCGTGATGAGCGCCCACATCCTCGTCCCCGCCCTCGACCCGGACCGCCCGGCGACCCTGTCCCGGCGCATCCTGACCGACCTGCTGCGCGGCGAACTCGGCTACGACGGCCTGATCGTCACCGACGGCATGGAGATGCAGGCCATCGCCGGCACCTACGGCATCGAGCGGGGCAGCGTCCTCGCGGTCGCGGCCGGCGCCGACGCCATCTGCGTGGGCGGCGGGCTCGCGGACGACGAGACGGTACGGCGACTGCGCGACGCCCTGGTCACCGCGGTGCGCTCCGGCGAGCTGCCCGAGGAACGGCTGGCCGACGCGGCCCAGCGGGTGCGCGACCTGGCCCGTTGGACGGCGACCTCCTCGGCCGCCGCCGCGGGCCCGACCGCCGACACCGAGGTCGGCCTGCGCGCCGCCCGCCGCGCCCTGCGCGTCTCCGGCGCGGACGGCTTCACGCCGCTCACCGCCGCGCCGTACGTCGCCGCGCTGACGCCGGTCGCGAACATCGCCGTCGGCGACGAGACGCCGTGGGGCCTGGGAGCGGCGCTGGCCGCGCTGCTGCCCGGCACCGGGGCCGGCGCCTTCTCCGGCGCGGACGCGGCGACCGGGGCCCTCGCGGAGGCGGGCGCCCGCCGGATCGTGGCGGTCGTCCGCGACGAACACCGCCATCCCTGGATGGCCGACGCCCTCGACGCCCTGCTGGCGGCCCGCCCCGACACGATCGTGGTCGAGATGGGCGTCCCCCAGGCCCCGCCGCGCGGCGCCCTGCACATTGCCACCCACGGCGCGGCCGAGGTCTGCGGCCGGGCGGCGGCAGAGGTCATCGCGGGAGCCTGACGGCCGACCCCTCCCCCCGTTCACCCGGGCAGCACGTTGCACACCTGCTCACACATGTAGTACTTCTTATACATGAGTGAGCAGGTGCACAACAGGTTGGCGATGGTGCGCGCGGAACGGAAGGTGTCGCGCCAGAGCCTGGCCGAGGCGGTGGGCGCCCACTACCAGACCATCGGCTACATCGAGCGGGGCCAGTACAACCCCAGCCTCGACCTGGCGCTGAGGATCGCGAGGTTCTTCTCCCTGCCGGTCGAGGCGCTGTTCTCCCTCGAACCGTTCCCGCCGCTCACGGACGAGGTCTACGGGAGGAACCAGCGATGACGACCACGCGCCTGACCGGCTACGACCGCACCATGCTGCGGCTGATGAACAACCCCCGAGGGCGGCGGATCCACGCCACGGCAACCCGCCGGCGCCTGGTCGTCGCCGTCCACGCCGTGCTCACCGCGGCCATCGGGGCGCTGCTCGTCCACCTCTTCCTCGCGCCGGGCGAGCCGGTGTGGGCCCTCGTCGCGGCGGGGCTGCTCCTGCTGCCCTGGATGGTCGCGACGGGAATCATCAACAGCGCCACGCGCGGCCTGCTGGAACTGCGCGAGCGCATCCTCGACGAGCGGCAGGCCGCCGAGCGCCGCCGAGTCCTGGCCCGCGCCCACCGGGTGACGATGCTGCTCCTCCTGGTGGCCGTGGCCGCCTTGCTGACCGCGGGCGCGATCGACGGCCACGCCCCCAGGGCCTACGCCGCGCCCGTCCTCGTCGCCGTCCTGGTGGTCCACTGGCTGATGCCGCTGTGGGTGGCCGGCCTCACGGCCCGGGACGAGCCCGCGGAGGACGAGATCGCCGGCGCGTGAGCCGCCGGCCGGCTCAGATGCCCTGCCAGGCCGGCTTGTTCGCGTACGTCTGCCGGAAGTAGTCGGCGAGCTTCAGCTTCGAGGCGGCGGCCTCGTCGACGACGACCGTCGCGTGCGGGTGGAGCTGGAGCGCCGAGGCCGGGCACACCGCGGCGACCGGTCCCTCCACGGTCGCGGCGACCGCGTCGGCCTTGCCCTCGCCGGTGGCCAGCAGCACGAGGTGCCGCGCCTCCAGGATGGTGCCGATGCCCTGGGTGATGACGTGGTGCGGGACCTGGTCGATGTCACCGTCGAAGAAGCGGGCGTTGTCGACGCGGGTCTGCTCCGTGAGCGTCTTGATCCGGGTGCGCGAGGCGAGCGACGAGCAGGGCTCGTTGAACCCGATGTGCCCGTCGGTCCCGATCCCGAGCAGCTGGAGATCCACCCCGCCGGCCTCCGCGAGCGCGCGGTCGTACGCCGCGCAGGCCGCCGCGACGTCCTCGGCGGTGCCGTCCGGCCCGAGGAACGCCTCCGTCCCGATGCCGAGGGGCTCCAGCACCTCGCGCCGCAGCACCGAGCGGTACGACTCCGGGTGCTCGGCCGGCAGCCCCACGTACTCGTCCAGCTGCGCCACCCGCACGCGCGCGGGGTCCACGGCGCCGGACCGCACCCTGGCCTCCAGCGCCCGGTAGACGGGCAGCGGCGTCGACCCCGTGGCCACACCGAGCAGGGCGTCGGGCTTGCGCCGGATCAGCTGCGCCATGGCCTCGGCAATCAGCTCGCCGCCGGCCTCGGCGTCCGGGACGATGACAACTTCCACGCTGGTCCTACCGATCTGAGAGAGGGCTCGGGGCACCCGAAAGGGGGCGTGTGGTTTAGACCAATCTAACAGAACGGGGCTGCGGAGAGCAGGGGTCGGAGCGGGGGAGCGGGGCGGCCGTCCGGACCTGCCGCGTGGGCCCCTCGAACTGTCCGCCGGCTGTATACGACCGACCCGTGCGCACCCCCTCTGAGCAGGGCTTCGATCAGGTGAGCGGCGTCGATCGGACATTGCGGGCGTGGGCTCGGGAGCGTCCGGAAGAAGTGGGGATCGCGAGCAAAATTCCCCTCGCCAAGTGGCCCCGCTGGCCACCCGGCCGGGTTACGCTTCCAAGCGCGAACAACCGCACAGCCTCCGACGCACGGCCCCGGCAACAAGCGGCTCCCGGCGCATGGACACGGACACTGGTCTAGTCCACAATCGTAGGGAATCGCAGCGGGACGCACAGCCTCCGTCTTCCCCGCACAGGAAGGCGGACCGAGGAACCGGAGCTCTCTGCCCTGACTGCCCCGGCTCCTCATCCTTCGGCCGATCGGGACCGCACACCCCACGGCCGATGATTGCTCCGGGCTGCGGTGCCGGGAGGGTTGAGGGTCCCTCCCAGGCGCCGCGGCCCGCGGGTGTCTCCCGGGCCGTACGGTTCAGCGTCGTACAACCGCACGGGTACGCTCACAGACGTGCCCTCCATGAACGAACTGGTCCGCCAGCACACCGCCCTCGACGACTCCGACCTCGAGTGGCTCCATCTGCTGGTCTCGGAGTGGCAGCTGCTCTCCGACCTCTCCTTCGCCGACCTGGTCCTGTGGGTCCCCACCCGCGACGGCACCCGCTACGTCTCCGTCGCCCAGATGCGGCCCAACACCGGCCCCACCTCCTACCAGGACGACATGGTCGGCCACCTCGTCCCGCGCGGCCGCCGCCCCATGCTGGACGCCGCGCTCGACGAGGGCAGGATCGTGCGCGAGGGCGACCCGGAGTGGCGCGAGGAGGTCCCCGTCCGCGTCGAGTCCATCCCGGTCCGGCGCGAGGGCCGCGTCCTCGGCGTCATCGCCCGCAACACCAACCTGCTCACCGTACGCACCCCGAGCCGCCTGGAGCTGACCTACCTCCAGAGCGCCTCCGACCTCGCCCAGATGATCGCGGCCGGCGCCTTCCCCTTCGCCAACCAGCAGGTCGACATGGACGCCTCGCCCCGCGTCGGCGACGGCCTGATCCGGCTCGACGCGGACGGCATCGTCCAGTACGCCTCCCCGAACGCCCTCTCCGCCTACCACCGCCTCGGCCTCGCCGCCGACCTCGTCGGCCACCACCTCGGCCGTACGACCGCCGAACTCGCCCCCTCCCGCGGTCCGGTGGACGAGGCGCTGGCCAAGGTGGCCAGCGGCTGGGCCCCGCGCGAGTTCGAGATCGAGTCCTCCGAGGGCGTGATCCAGGTCCGGGCGATCCCCCTCAAACCCAAGGGCACCCGCATCGGTTCGCTGGTGCTCCTGCGCGACGTCACGGAACTGCGGCGGCGCGAACGGGAGTTGATCACCAAGGACGCCACCATCCGGGAGATCCACCACCGGGTGAAGAACAACCTCCAGACCGTCGCCGCCCTGCTGCGCCTCCAGGCCCGCCGCATCGAGTCCGAACGCGGCCGGGCGGCCCTGGAGGAGGCGGTCCGCCGCGTCGGCTCCATCGCCATCGTGCACGAGACGCTCTCCCAGAACCTGGACGAGCGCGTGGAGTTCGACGAGATCGCCGACCGCGTCCTGGCGATGGTCGCCGAGATCTCCCCCGGCAAGGTGACCGGCCGGCGCACCGGCCGCTTCGGCATCCTGGACGCCGAGGTCGCCACCCCGCTGTCGATGGTCCTCACCGAGGTGCTGCAGAACGCGCTGGAGCACGGCTTCCGCGAGGGCGACACCGGCACCGTCGAGGTCTCGGCCGTCCGCGGCGGCACCACCAAGGAGGCCCGTCTGCTGGTCACCGTCCAGGACGACGGCGTCGGCCTGCCCGAGGGCTTCGACCCGCACACCTCCGGCAACCTGGGCCTGCAGATCGTACGGACGCTGGTGGAGGGCGAGTTGGGCGGCACGTTCGACATGGTCCCGGCGCCGGAGCGGGGCACGCAGGTCGTCCTGGACATCCCGGTGCGCCCGCAGAAGTGAGCCGCGCACGCCGGTGGTCCGGCAGGCCGGTGGTTTCCGGCGCCGGTGACGCCCGGAGACGTGGGGCGCGCCGGAAGCGCCGGTACGGAAGTGCCGGCACAGCAAAAAGCCCCGGACCTTGTCGGTCCGAGGCCAGTGCTCGCCGTGCTCGTTGAAGCGTAAGCGCAATCAGGGTACTGCGCGCTGCGACTCGGAGGCGGGGGAGTGCGTACTCGCTGTACGCGCCGCCAAGCTCAGGCTGTCAGCGGGGTGGCTTGTGTCAGGCGGAGGCCTGACGGGCCCGGTTGCGGGCGGCGCGGCGCTTCATCGCACGGCGCTCGTCCTCGCTGAGACCACCCCAGACGCCGGAGTCCTGACCGGACTCGAGCGCCCACTGCAGACACTGCTCGATCACCGGGCAGCGGCGGCAGACGGCCTTGGCTTCCTCGATCTGCAGCAGCGCAGGACCGGTGTTGCCGATGGGGAAGAAGAGCTCGGGGTCTTCCTCGCGGCAAACGGCGTTGTGACGCCAGTCCATGGCTGCTACCTCTCCTTGGGTATTACGTGCTAGTGCTTGTGAATGTGAACGCTTTCACGAATCCCTCAACAAGTGAAGGGCCGCCCGCCGGATCTTCCCGGCGTGGTCCGTGGTTTGTGAGGGGTTCCGGTGATCTCTGGAGGCCGGTGTTGCGGGCCGTCCCGATCGCCATGTAGAGACTCGCAAACCTCGGCGGCGGATACAACCCCTTCCGAAAAGTTTTTTTTGATTCCTCGGTGTCGACTAGGTCACAGCCGTACTTCCATGGGGTGGATCCTGGCCTAAACGTTCGAGTGAAAGGACTTTGGCGTTTTCCGCTCACACAATCACACGCAGTGCACGGCGTACGCCTGTGAACGTCACGCTGGTGCGCAGTCCCAGGTGGTCGCCGTCCATCTGAAGGGGCAGCGGCGCCTTCGAATGCAAGGTGAAGTCGGTCAGGTCGTGCAGGGAGACCGCGTGCTTGCCATGGGGTCCGCGCTCGGGGGACGAAGTGAGCAACTGCGTCCCATACCGGGCAACCGAGGCCGTCGACATCCGGCTGAGACCGAACACGTCCAGCCCCGTGTCGAACGACGCCTTGGGCGAGGCGTACATCGGCCGGTTGCCGAGGAAGGTCCACGGAGCCGTGTTCGACGCTATGCACAGCAGGAGATTCGTCACCGGGTCTTCACCCGCGCGTTCCAAAGTGATCAGGCCCTGCCGCCGGCTCGGCTCGCCCAGCAACTGGCGCAGCACCTGGCGCACATACAGGGCGTGCGTCGACTTCTTCCCGCGCTCGCGCTGCTGCTCGACCCGGCCGACCACGCCGGCGTCGAAGCCGAGCCCCGCGTTGAAGGTGAACCACCGCGACGGCACGGCCTCGTCCTCGGTGCCCGGCGTGCCGGAGGTCAGGCCGAGGCCGACCGTACGCTCGCGACCCTCGCGCAGCGCGTCCAGCAGCGCGCCGGTGGCCTCCACGGCGTCGTTCGGCAGGCCCAGCGCGCGGGCGAAGACGTTGGTGGAGCCGCCGGGGACCACGGCGAGGCCGGGGAGGCGGTCCGGGTCGGGTCCGGCGTGCAGCAGTCCGTTCACGACCTCGTTGACGGTGCCGTCACCGCCGAGGGCCACGACCAGGTCGATCTCGTCGCTCTCCGCCGCCTGCCGGCCGAGGTCACGCGCGTGCCCCCGGTACTCGGTGGTGACCGCCTCCAGCTTCATCTCGCTGGCGAGGGCGTGGATCAGGACGTCGCGCGTACGTGCGCTCGTAGTGGTTGCCGCCGGATTGACCACGAGAAGTGCACGCATGACTGGCAGGGTACCTACTGGGTGGTACCGGGCACAGGCCGGACCGGGGTTCGGGGCCGGATCGGGCCGTGAACCTCGACACGGGCGGCCGGGGCGCGACGGCTACCCTTCTGGCGTGAGCTCTCAAGCCAACCCCAGCCCCGAAGCCGCCGAAGAGGCGGGCCCCCGTCCCGTGCGGCTGACCGCGGCCGCCGCGCTGGTCGCGCTCGAAGGGCTCGTCCTGCTGGTCGGCGGCGTTTGGATCGCCGTGCTCGGTCTGACGGACGGCGCGGACAACCGGCAGCAGGCCGTGACCGGGGGCCTCACCCTGCTCGTGCTGGCGCTGCTGCCGCTGCTCGCCGCCCGCGGGCTGCTGCGCCGACGCCGCTGGAGCCGGGGCCCGGCGGTCTTCATGCAGATCATCGCGCTGCCCGTCGCCTACAACCTCCTCCAGGCCGACAGCATCGCCATCCCCGCGGGAATCGCCCTGGCGGCCGTGGCCGTCGCGGGCCTGCTGCTCCTGGTCAACCCCGAGACGAACCGGGCCCTCGGCATCCGAGGCCCGGGCGAGGCGGCCCAGCCGCCCGCGACGGAGGCACGCGGAGGGGCCGGTGCTTCCGGCGGGGTTGGCGGATCCGGCGCAGCCGGTGGTTCCGGCGCTTCCGGCCCGAAGAGCGGCGGGCCCGCCGGGAACACCGGCAGGCCAGGCGGGAAGCAGCAGCGTAAGAAGCGGTCCCGGTAGTAGAGGGACGCCCGGCGCGGACGCCCGGCGCGGTCGGGCGTGGACGCGGGTGCGGGCGGCCGGGTTGGAGGCGCCGGTAGGGCGCGCCGGCCGGCCGCGGCTCGGGGAGGCGGACCTGGAGGCTGCCCGGGCGGCGGACCCGGACGTCGTCCCGGCCTACTCCTCCACCAGCAGCTTCTCCCGGAGCTGGGCCAGCGTGCGGGCCAGCAGGCGGGAGACGTGCATCTGGGAGATGCCGACCTCCTGCGCGATCTGCGACTGCGTCATGTTGCCGAAGAAGCGCAGCAGCAGGATCCGCTTCTCGCGCGGCGGGAGGTCCTCCAGCAGCGGCTTGAGCGACTCCCGGTACTCCACGCCCTCCAGCGCCTCGTCCTCCGCGCCGAGGGTGTCGGCGACCGCCGGGGACTCGTCGTCGGTGTCGGGGACGTCCAGGGACAGCGTGGAGTAGGCATTGGCCGACTCCAGGCCCTCCAGGACCTCCTCCTCCGAGATGGCCAGCTTCTCGGCGAGCTCGTGGACCGTGGGGGAACGGCCGTGCAGCTGGGACAGCTCGGCCGTCGCCGTGGTCAGCGACAGGCGCAGCTCCTGGAGCCGGCGCGGGACGCGCACCGCCCAGCCCTTGTCGCGGAAGTGCCGCTTGATCTCACCGACGACCGTCGGGGTGGCGTACGTCGAGAACTCCACGCCGCGGTCCGGGTCGAACCGGTCCACCGACTTGATCAGCCCGATGGTGGCGACCTGGGTGAGGTCGTCCAGCGGCTCGCCCCGGTTGCGGAACCGGCGGGCGAGGTGCTCGACGAGCGGCAGGTGCATCCGGACCAGCTGGTTGCGCAGCTCGGCGTACTCCGGACTGCCGGCCGGGAGCGAGCGCAGCTCGACGAACATGGCGCGCGCTCCGCTGCGGTCCTGGGGAGCGGGATGCGCGGCCGGTGAGGTCTGGGTGACGGGCTGGGTGACCTGGGTGACCGCCTGCGCGCTCGGCGCGGCCGGCGCCTCGTCCTCGGAGTATCGCTCGTGCTCGCTCATCGTCCCGCCCGTCGCCCTTCCCCAGGGCCTCGTCTCGGCCCGGACAGGGGTGCCCCCGATCCGCCGCTCCTCGTCGGACGCGCCCCGCGCGGCGCCTTCCCGATCCAGGGGCCCGTCGCCCGGGAGACCGGCCCTCGCGGTGTCGTCGGCGTCGTCCTCCGGATGCGGCCGGGCCTGCTCGGGGATGCCGTCGATGCCGTCCACCATGCGCCGGAAACCGCTCGCACCGCCCGCGCCGCCGGTGTCCTCGGCAGGCAGCTCCCGTGTGTCGCGCTCTTCGTCCCGCACCGGCCCGTCCCCGTCCCTCACGCCGGCCCGGGTCCCGCGCCGCGCTGTTTGTAGAGGCTGATCGAAACGGTTCTGTCGTCGTCCACGGCGGAGGAGACCTTGCCCGCGAGGGCGGACAGGACGGTCCAGGCGAAGGTGTCCCGCGAGGGCGCGTGGCCGTCTGTGGTCGGCGCCGAGACGGTGACCTCCAGGGAGTCGTCGACGAGCCGGAAGACACAGCTGAGCACCGAGCCGGGCACGGCCTGCTGCAGCAGGATCGCGCAGGCCTCGTCCACCGCGATGCGCAGGTCCTCGATCTCGTCGAGGGTGAAGTCCAAACGGGCCGCGAGGCCGGCCGTGGCCGTCCGCAGCACCGACAGGTAGGCACCCGCGGCCGGCAGCCGGACTTCCACGAAGTCCTGGGTCGCGGGCTCGCCTGCGATCTGGGACACCCTCACCTCCAAGGTGGTACAAGCTCTACAGGGCCGAGGGTCGCCCCCCGGGGGTAACGCGCGTGTGGTGCAGCGGTGACGCTACCGCGCTCTCGACATTCCTGTCCCCGGGACCCCAACCCCTGCTGTCACTCATAGTAAACACATGAATACGCACAGTGGCTAGAGGGTGGGCGGCCCCAATTGGGAACAGCGCGCGCCGCATTGACGTACCCACACGTCAGACGCGCGAACCGTCGGATCGGTGCCGCATACCGGCCGCAGGGGACGGACTCGCACCCTACTCACACCGGACCGCTCACACGAGCACGTGATCGACGAAGCACCAACGCCAATTCTCCCCCGGTTCGAACGTCCGCATCACCGGGTGGCCGGACTCCTTGTGGTGTTCCGTCGCGTGCCGGCCCGGCGAGGAGTCGCAGCAGCCGACGTGACCGCAGGAGAGGCAGAGCCGCAACTGCACCGGATGCATGCCCGAGGCCAGGCACTCCGGGCAGGTGTCGGTGAGCGGAGCGGGTTCCGGGTGCGGCAGCGCGTCGGCGTGCGTGCACTGTTTCATGATTGCCAGGTTACGACGGCTGCGCGCGGTGCCGCGCGGAATACGAGGGCGGGCGAGATCATGGACGTGATGCCACTGCTGCTGCTGGTGGCGGGCAGTGCGGCGATCGCCGCGGCGGGCCGGCGCACCCCGGTGCCCGCGCCGCTGCTGCTGGTGGCGGCCGGACTGGTGGTCTCGTACATCCCCGGCGTCCCCGGCTACGAGCTCGACCCGCACATCGTGCTGCCCCTGCTGCTGCCGCCGCTGCTGCACACGGCCGCCGTCGACAGCTCCTACCTCGATCTGCGGGCCCAACTGCGGCCCGTGGCGCTGTTGTCCGTCGGGTACGTGCTGTTCGCGACCTTCGCCGTCGGCTGGGCGGCCTATCTGCTCGTGCCGGGGCTGCCGCTGACCGCCGCCCTCGTGCTGGGCGCGGTGGTGGCCCCGCCGGACGCGGTCGCGGCGACGGCGATCGCCCGCCGCGTCGGCCTGCCGTCGAGGATCACCACGATCCTCCAGGGCGAGTCCCTGGTGAACGACGCCACCGCCATCACCGCCTACCGCGTGGCCCTCGCGGCGGCCGTCGGCGAGGGCGCCACCTGGGCCGACGGGATCGGCGAGTTCCTGCTGGCGGCGATCGGCGGTGTGGGCGTCGGGCTGGTCCTGATGATCCCGCTGCACTGGCTGCGCACCCATGTGAAGGAGGCGCTGTTCCAGAACACCCTTTCCCTGCTGATCCCGTTCGTCGCCTACGGCGTCGCCGAGCAGTTCCACGCCTCCGGCGTCCTCGCGGTGGTCGTCGTCGCCCTCTATCTCGGGCACCGCGCGTGGGAGGTCGACTTCGCGACCCGCCTCCAGGAGGAGGCGGTGTGGAAGATGGTCGCGTTCGTCCTGGAGTCGGCGGTGTTCGCGCTGATCGGACTGCAACTGCCGGTGGTCCTCAAGGGGCTCGGGGAGTACGAGGGCCTGGACGCCGCCTGGTACGCGGTGGCGCTGTTCCTGGTGGTCGTCGTGGCCCGGTTCGTGTGGGTGTTCCCGGGGACCTTCCTGCCCCGGATGCTGTCGGCGCGCATCCGCGAGAGGGAGGAGAACCCCACATGGAAGGGCGCGTTCGTCATCTCGTGGGCGGGGATGCGGGGCGTGGTGTCGCTCGCGATCGCGTTCTCCATCCCCGTGACCGTCCACGGCGGCGAGCCCTTCCCCGGCCGCAACCTGATCCTGTTCCTCACCTTCACGACCGTCATCGGCACGCTCGTCGTCCAGGGACTGACGCTGCCGCCGCTGATCCGGCTGCTCGAACTGCCCGGCCGGGACCGGCAGGCCGAGACCCTCGCCGAGGCCAACGCCCAGGCGCAGGCCTCCCGCGCCGCAGAGCAGCGCCTCGACGCCCTCCTCGCCGACGAGCGCAACGCCCTGCCCGAGCCCCTCGCCGACCGGCTGCGCTCGGTTCTGGAACGCCGCCGCAACGCCGTCTGGGAACGTCTCGGCCAGGCCAATCCCGTAACGGGCGAGACCGCCGACGACACCTACCGCCGGCTCGCGCGCGAGATGATCGGCGCCGAGCGCGAGGTCTTCGTCAAGCTGCGCGACCTGCGACACATCGACGACGAGATGCTCCGCTCCCTGCTGCGCAGGCTCGACCTGGAGGAGGCGGCGGCGTACCGGGAGACGACGACGTGAAGCGGAGCGCCCGGGACCATCGGCGGCGTCGGGAAGGCGGCGCGCGGGCGGGGAGCAGCGCGCCGCGTGCGGGCGGAAGCGGTGTGCTCAGGGAAACGGGCGGCCGGTGACGACGGCCGCGACCGTCGTCCCGCGGGCGAAGGCGCCTTCCTCGGCCAGGACGGCCAGCGCGTACAGCATTTTGGCGACATAGAGACGTTCGACGGGCACGCCGTGGCGCTGCTCGAAGTCGTCGGCGAAGACGTGCAGTTCGGGGGTGGTGCGGGCGTAGCCGCCGAAGTGGAAGCGGCCGTCGAGGCGCCAGTCGCCGCGCGGCCCGCCGAAGGCCCGCTGCTGGAGGGCCCTGATGCCGTCGGTGAGGAAGCCGCCCTTGAGGACCGGTATGCCGAGGGCCCTCCGGTCGGGTGCGAGGCCCGCTGCAAGGCCCGCCAGCGTGCCGCCGGTGCCGCAGGCGACCGCGACGACGTCGGCGAGCGGGCGCAGCTCCTCGCCGAGGGCCCGGCAGCCGCGCACGGCGGACGCGTTGCTGCCGCCCTCGGGCAGGACGAGGGCGTCCTCGGCGGAGGCCGCGCGCAGCACCGACGCGAGCGTGTCCGGCTCGGTCTTGCATCGATACGTCGATCTGTCGACGAAATGCAGGCGCATTCCGTCGGCCGCGCACCGAGCGAGAGAGGGGTTGAGCGGCCGGCCGGCCAGTTCGTCGCCGCGCACCACACCGATCGTGGGCAGGCCCAGGAGGCGGCCCGCCGCGGCGGTGGCCCGCAGGTGGTTGGAGTAGGCGCCGCCGAAGGTCAGCACCGGACGACCGTCGGCCGCGGCGAGGTTGGGAGCCAGCTTGCGCCACTTGTTGCCGACGAGGTCGGGGTGGATCAGGTCGTCGCGCTTGAGGAGCAGCCGGATCCCGCGCCGGTCGAACCGTTCGTCGCGCACCTCCAGGACCGGCGAGGGCAGCCGGGGACCCAGGGCGGCGAGGGCGTCGGGGCCGGTCACGGCTCCATTGTCGGTCACGGCCGGAGGCGGCGGTTTCGCGGGCATGCCCAGCCCGCAATGATCCATTCCCGCTCTTTCGGGTAATGGAACGAACACACTGGGTGATGGAAGGGTTGCCCGTGAGATCGATGCCCGGCGGCAGACCGCCGCCAGGGCATGACGGGAGGGCAATTCCTTATGTCGGTAGGCGAAGAGGTCCGCGCGGAGCAGGACGGGCCGCAGCAGAGCCTTGGCACGGCGGCCGCACGGAACCTGGCCACGACCACCAAGTCCGTACCCCAGATGCAGGAGATCAGCTCCCGCTGGCTGCTGCGCATGCTGCCCTGGGTGGAGGTGCAGGGCGGCACGTACCGGGTGAACCGACGACTGACGTACGCCGTGGGCGACGGACGCGTCACCTTCGTCAAGACCGGCGACCGCGTCGAGGTCGTCCCCGCCGAACTGGCCGAGCTGCCCGCGCTGCGCGCGTACGCGGACGACGACGTGCTGACCGAACTGGCCCGGCGCTGCGAACAGCGCGAGATCGCCCCCGGGGAGGTGATCACCGGCTTCGGCAGCCGGGCCGACGAGGTGTACCTGCTGGCCCACGGCCGCGTCGAGAAGATCGGCACGGGGCCCTACGGCGAGGACGAGAGCCTCGGCGTCCTCGCCGACGGCGCCTACCTCGGCGAGCAGGCCCTGCTCGACCCGGGCGCCATCTGGGAGTACACCGTGCGGGCGGTCACCCCCTGCACGGTCCTGGTGCTGAGCCGGCAGGAGGTCGAGCGGGTCGCGGCGCGCTCAGACTCGCTGCGCGCGCACCTGCGGCGGCAGCGGTCCATCCCCGCCCAGCGCACCAACCCGTACGGCGAGAAGGAGATCGACCTCGCCGCGGGCCACACCGGCGAGCCGCGGATCCCGCACACCTTCGTCGACTAC
Source organism: Streptomyces sp. NPDC046379 (assembly GCF_055587785.1). Classification (NCBI taxonomy): domain Bacteria; kingdom Bacillati; phylum Actinomycetota; class Actinomycetes; order Kitasatosporales; family Streptomycetaceae; genus Streptomyces; species Streptomyces sp. NPDC046379. Next base: position 207,848 of record NZ_JBVJFP010000013.1, on the reverse strand, counting down.
GAGGCCCGGCCGCGCGAGTACGAACTGAGCATCGCCCAGACCGTGCTGCGCATCCACACGCGCGTGGCCGACCTCTACAACCAGCCCATGGACCAGACCGAACAGCAACTTCGGCTCACCGTCGAGGCGTTGAGGGAACGCCAGGAACACGAGCTGGTCAACAACCGCGACTTCGGTCTCCTGCGCAACTGCGAGTACGACCAGCGCATTCAGCCGCACGACGGCGTGCCGGGCCCCGACGACATGGACGAACTGCTCAGCCGCCGGCGCGGGACCGGGCTGCTGCTCGCCCACCCGCGCGCGATCGCCGCGTTCGGCCGGGAGCTGAACCGGCGGGGACTGGTCCCGGAGACGATCGACGTCGGCGGCACCCGCATCCCCACCTGGCGCGGCGTCCCGATCTACCCGTGCAACAAGATTCCCGTCACCGAGGCCCGCACCACCTCCGTCATCGCCATGCGCCTCGGCGAGGAGGACCAGGGCGTCATCGGACTGAGGCAGTCCGGCATCCCGGACGAGATCGAGCCGGGCCTGTCGGTGCGCTTCATGGGCATCAACGAGCAGGCGATCATCAACTACCTGGTGACCGCCTACTACTCGGCCGCGGTCCTCGTCCCGGACGCGCTCGGGGTCCTGGAGAACGTCGAGATCGGCCGCTGGAGGTGACGCGTCCCGTGCCGGCGTGTCCCAGGCCCTTCAGACGGGTAGACCTCCGGAGTGTGCGCCCGGTGGGACGGCCGCCGTCCGGGGACTCTCCGAGGGGAGAACTCGATCCGATGACCGACTCCTTGACGGCGCCCGCGGGCCCGGGCGCCGTCGCAGCGCCGCACCCGGACGGCGGTCCGGGTCCGGGGCCGGCCGACGGGCACGAGGCGAGGACGCTCCTGGCGCGGGCACGGGCGGCCGTCGATCCCGCGCTGCGCTCGGCCCTGGAGTCGCTGCCCGCCCCGCTGCGCAGGGTCGCGCTCCACCATTTCGGCTGGGAGCACACCGGCGGCGCCGCGGACGGCAGCCCGGGCGGCCCGGGGCCCGCGGACGACGCCCGGGGGCGTGCGGGCGGTCCGGGCGGCGCCGGCAAGGCGATACGCCCCGCCCTCGTCCTCGCCGCGGCCCGCGCCTTCGGCGGGGAAGAGGCCGAGGCGGCGTCGGTACCGGCCGCCGCGGCGTTGGAAGTGGTGCACAACTTCACCCTGCTCCACGACGACCTGATGGACCGGGACACCACCCGTCGCCACCGCCCCACGGCCTGGACGGTGTTCGGCGACGCCGACGCCGTCCTCACCGGAGACGCGCTCCACGCGCTGGCACAGCGCATCCTGGCCCGCGACCCGCACCCGGCGTCCCTGACCGCGACGGCCCGGATCGCGGACTGCGTCGTCGAACTGTGCGCCGGTCAGCAGGCCGACACGGCACTGGAGCGGCGGCAGCCCACGGAGGTCGCCCTCGACGAGGTGTTCGCCATGGCCGAGGCGAAGACCGGGGCGCTGCTGGGGTGCGCATGCGCGATCGGCGGCCTCTACGCCGGGGCGCCGGCCGCGGACGTCGAGGCGCTGGACGGGTTCGGCCGGGAGGCCGGGCTGGCCTTCCAGCTCATCGACGACATCATGGGCATATGGGGTGACCCGCTGCGCACCGGCAAGCCGGCCGGAGCGGACCTGGCCGCCCGCAAGAAGTCCCTCCCGGTGGTCGCGGCGCTCACGTCGGGCACCCCGGCGGCGGCCGAACTCGCCGAGCTGTACGCGCTCCCGTACGACCGCGGCGACCTGGACCCCGCGATCCGCGCCGTGGAGCGGGCGGGCGGACTGACCTGGGCGCAGGAGCGGGCGGCCACGCACATGGCGCGGGCGACGCGGGAGCTGGCCCGGGCGCTCCCGGACCCGGAGCGGGCGGCCGGCCTGCTCTCCCTGGCGGCGTTCGTGACCCGGCGCACCACCTGAGCACAGCTCGTGACCCGGCGCAGCACCTGAGAGCCGAGAGCACCCGACAGACCCCGGAGCCACCGGGACCGTGCGGTTCCTGACCCCGCACGCCCGCCGACGGCTCCGGCCCCGACGGGTCCCGCACATCCCCACGGTGTGCGGGCCCCGTCCCCCGCCTCCACCCGTGTCAGCCGTCGGCAGCCGGGCTCAACCGCCGTGCGCAGACGTCGGCCGGCGGACAGGGGCAGCCGCCGCCTGTATGAGCGCCGCGGCTTCGCACTCCCGGGCAGCCCTTGCGGTTGCCCGACGGCTCCGACGTAGCCGATGTGGCGCGAGCCCAGCACCTGACACCCACACCCCCCCGAAGCGGAGCCCTCCTCCCCGTACCTGGGCAACCACCGCCCCACCTCCCGGCCGCCGCCCCCTACCCCTCGGGCACCACCGCCCCCACGATCAGCTCCACCAGCCCTTCCGGCACCGAAACGCCGGGCAGCACCCCGTCCAGCACGCCCGGCAGCGTCAAGTGGTCGACCCACAGGCCGAGCATCGCCAGATAGAGGACGGCCACGGTCTCGTCGCCGCCCGGCAGCCCGGCCTCGCGGTGGAAGCGCATGCCGAACTCCAGGTCCCCGCGCACCGACTCGGTGTACGAGGCGCGCAGCTCCGGACGCCGGGTCGCCTCCAGCCGCAGTTCGAGCAGCGCCAGATAGCCCGTGCGGTCGCCGGTCGCGCGGGACATCAGGTCGTGCATGAGGGCGGCGACGAGGGAGCGGTCCCTCGGCGCCGTCATCAGGTCGCCGAGCACCTCCGGGTCGGGCGCGAGACGCCGGTGCAGCCGCCCGTCGATCTGGCGCAGCAGGTCGTCGCGGGAGGCGAAGTAGTTGGAGGCCGTGCCCACGGGCACCCCGGCCTCGGCGTCCACCGCGCGGAAGGTCAGCCCTCGCGCCCCCTCCCGTGCGAGCACCTCGATCCCGGCGTCGACGAGCGCCGCCCGGCGCTCCGGATTACCCGCCATGCGGAATCCCCTCTCCCACTTTCCTCGGCCGAGCACTGCCGGCGTGAAACCCCTTGCCACCACTACAGTCGAAGTACTACAACTGAAGCACGACAACCGAAGTGGTTGGACGCCCGCAGCCTACGAGAAGAGAACAGCTTGCGAAAGCTCACCTACTACATCGCCTGCTCGATCGACGGGTTCATCGGCGACCCGGGCGGCGACGCCTCCGCCATGTTCCGTTACGTGGACGCGGAGTTCCTGGAGTACGTCAAGGCGGAGTACCCGGAGACGCTGCCCACCCGGAGCCGCCGGGCGCTCGGCGTCGACGACCTGCCGAACAAGCGGTTCGACACCATCGTCCAGGGCCGCGCCAGCTACGACCTCGCGCTCGACGAGGGCGTCACCAGTCCGTACGCCCACCTGCGCGAGTACGTCGCCTCGCGCACCCTGACCCGGTCGCCCGACCCGAACGTCGAGATCGTCTCCGACGACCTGGTCGGCAGGGTCCGGGAGCTCAAGGCCGAGGACGGCCCGCTCGGCATCTACCTCTGCGGCGGCTCACGGCTCGCCGGTGAGCTGATCGGCGAGATCGATGAGCTGGTGATCAAGACGTACCCGATCGTGCTGGGCAGCGGCATGCCGATGTTCGGCTCCGGGTTCGCGGTGGACGCGTTCGCCCTGGACTCGGTGCGCACGGTCGGCCCCGGTGTGGTGGTGCGGACGTACAGCAGGGAGCGCTGAGCCCCGCCCGGCCCTACTCTGAGGACATGGACAGAGGAAAGCACGTCTGTCCCGACTGCGGACAGCCCGTCGAAAGTGTGGTCCGGCGTCACAGGACGCTGGGCGCATGGGTGCCGAAGTGGGTCCCCGGCCCATGCCGGAACCCGGAGTGCGCGGCGTACGCCGAGGGCGGCGAGCACGAACACCAGCACCCGCACACCACGGAACCCCCGGAACCCGCGGCATCCGCCGAGAGCGCCGGGACCACGGAGCCGGCCGGGAACAAGGCCGACCGCATGCCCGGCCCCACCGCTGGCTGACCGTCCCGGCGCCCCACAGCACGAGCACGCCGCGGGACACGCCACGGAAAAAGAGCCCGAAGGAACCCGGCTGCGTGTCGAGAATCCGGGACCGGCTCCGACGTCCCCTGTGAGAGCCGCCCGACGGAGGCGGCCCGGCCGAAGGAGCGGAATCATGAAGTACCTGGTCATGGTGCAGGGATCGCAGGCGGACTACGACGCGATGCGCGGCAAGGGCTCCCCGGAGGCGCCGGCCTGGAGCGAGGAACAGCTGCAGGCCATGTACGCCTTCATGGGCGCGATCAACGACGACCTCTCCGAGACCGGCGAACTCGTCGACGCCCAGGGCCTGACCGACCCCGAGCGGACCCGGTTCGTCACGCGCGGCGAGGACGGCAGGACGGTGGTCACGGACGGGCCGTACGGCGAGACCAAGGAACTGCTGGCCGGTTACTGGGTCCTGGACTGCGCGAGCCTGGAGCGGGTCACGGAGATCGCCGACCGCATCACCCGGTGCCCCGTCCCGGAGGGCACCAAGGACTACCCGGTGGTGATCCGGCCCATCCAGGACGGCTCCGGCGACCTGTGCTGAGCACGGGCCGCCGACCGTCGTGGGAGTGCCGTACGGCATCGAGGACCTGCTGCGCCGTCACGCGCCGCAGGTCCTCGGGGCGCTCGTGCGGCGGTACGGCCATTTCGACGCCGCGGAGGACGCCGTACAGGAGGCGTCGCTCGCGGCGGCCGGGCAGTGGCCCGCGCACGGGGTCCCCGACAATCCGCGCGGCTGGCTGATCAGGGTCGCCTCGCGGCGGCTGACGGACGCCCTGCGCAGCGAGGAGGCGCGCCGGCAGCGGGAGGAGCGGGCGGCGGCCCTCGTCCCGAGGGACGCGTTCACGGTCCCGCCGCCCGGCGCGGACCGGGCCCCGCGCGAGGACGACACCCTCTCCCTGCTCTTCCTGTGCTGCCATCCCGGCCTGACCCAGCCCGCGCAGATCGCCCTCACCCTGCGCGCGGTCGGCGGCCTGACGACGGCGGAGATCGCCCGCGCCCACCTGGTCCCCGAGGCGACGATGGCGCAGCGCATCAGCCGGGCCAAGCAGAAGCTGCGCGGGGTGCGCTTCGGCCGGCCGGAGAACTGGCCCCGGCGGCTGCCGGCCGTGCTCCACACCCTCTATCTGATCTTCAACGAGGGGTACACGGCCACCTCGGGCGCCGCCCTCCAGCGGCGGGAGCTGGCCCGTGAGGCGATCCGGCTGACCCGCGCCGTGCACCGGCTGCTGCCCGGCGACGGCGAGGTGGCCGGTCTGCTGGCGCTGATGCTGCTCACCGACGCCCGCCGCGACGCCCGCACCGGCCCGCACGGCGAACTCGTCCCGCTCGACGAGCAGGACCGGCACCGCTGGGACCGGGCGGCGATCGAGGAGGGCGTCGCCCTGGTCACGCACGCCCTGTCGGCGGGCCGCCCGGGCCCGTACCAGCTGCGGGCCGCCATCGCCGCCGTCCACGACGAGGCGCCCTCGGCCGAGGAGACCGACTGGGCGGAGATCCTGGGCCTGTACGACGTCCTGGTCCGCCTCGTGCCGGGCCCGGTGGAGCGCCTGAACCGCGCGGTGGCGGTCGCCATGGCCCACGGCCCCGAAGCGGGCCTGGCCGAACTCGACGCCCTGGCGGGCGACACGACCCCGGTCTCCCACCGCCTGGACGCCGTCCGGGCCCACCTGCTGGAGCGCACGGGCGCGTACGACGCCGCACGCGCCGCCTACGAGCCGGCGGCGCGCCACACCCTCAGCCTGCCGGAACAGCGCTACCTGTACGCGCGGGCGACCCGCCTGGGGGACGGGGAACCCGGTGGCGCCGATGCCCGGCCGTGAGGCAGCCGTACGACGATCAGGCGCCGGCCGCGCGGATCACCGCGGCCGTCTCGGCGTGACCACCGCGCTCGGCCCACTCCAGGGGAGACAGGCCCTCCCCGTCGTCCTCGCGCAGCAACGGGTCGGCGCCGTGGGCGAGGAGCAGCCGCACCACGTCGACGTGCCCCCACGCGGCGGCCGCGCACAGCGGGGTGCCGTCCGTCTCCCCACGGCTCTCCCGGTTCGGTGACGCCCCCGCCTCCAGCAGCCGGGCGACGGTCTCGGCCGCTCCCCCGACCGCGGCGGCGTAGAGCGGCGTGGTGCCGTCGGCGTCGGCCCCCTCGGGATCGGCCCCCGCCCGCACCAGCGCGCCCACGGCACGGACGTCCTCGAACACCGCCGCCCCGACCAGCCGGCGCGCCAGCTTCTTCCGCCTGCGTCTGTTCACGGCGGCAAGCGTAGGGCCGCGCCGGACCTCGACGAACGAACCCGGAACGCAGAACGGCCCGACCGCCTGTCGCGGTCGGGCCGTCCCGGTTGTCGCCGCTGCGACCTGCAATGGTGCACCGATCGCGGGTCGTGCGGACAGGGCCTCGGGTCAGGCCTTCTTCGTCTCCCAGAAGATCTTGTCGATCTGGGCGATGTAGTCCAGGGCCTTCTGGCCCGTCGCCGGGTCGGTGGACGCCTTGGCGGCCGAGAGGGCCTTCAGGGCGTCGTTGACCAGCTGGTGCAGCTCGGGGTACTTCTCGAAGTGCGGGGCCTTGAAGTAGTCGCTCCACAGCACGGAGACGTGGTGCTTCGCCAGCTCGGCGCGCTGCTCCTTGATGACGGTGGCACGCGCCTGGAAGTGCGGGTCGTCGTTGGCGGCCATCTTCTCCTGCACGGCCTTCACCGACTCCGCCTCGATGCGGGCCTGGGCCGGGTCGTACACGCCGCAGGGCAGGTCGCAGTGCGCGCTGACCTTGACCTTGGGGGCAAACAGGCGGGAAAGCATGGAGCATTCCTTCCTCGTGATCGTCTTCTCAGGTGGGACATTACTCCCTGCGCCACGGGTTTTCGCGGGTGCCCCCTTGGGCTTAGGACAAAAGTCCGGGGTGAGACTGGGACTGGTGGAGTAACGGACCGGGGAGGTGCCGGGCATGCCGGAACTGTCGCAGGAGAGCGAGCGCCGGGGCGGGCCGCGCTATGGGCCGGCCGAGGTGACCGGGCCGTCCATGGTGCCCACGCTGTACCACGGCGACCAGCTCGTGGTGCGCTACGGCGCCCGGGTCAGGCCGGGGGACGTGATCGTGCTCCGCCATCCCTTCCAGCAGGACCTGCTCGTCGTCAAGCGGGCCGCCGAGCGCCGGGAGGCCGGCTGGTGGGTGCTGGGGGACAACGCGTACGCGGGGGGCGACAGCAGGGACTACGGCGTCGTACCGGAGGAACTGGTCCTCGGGCGGGTGCTGCTGCGGTACCGGCCGCGCCGGGCCGATCAGCGGTCGCCGCTCGCGGTGGCGCGCTGGGCGCTCTCGGCGGTCAGGCCGGTGCGGCCGGACCGGTCGGCCTCCAGGCGTTTGCGGGCGCGGTAGGCGGCGACGTTGGCGCGGGTCGCGCAGCGGTCGGAGCAGTAGCGCCGGGAGCGGTTGGTGGACGTGTCCAGGTAGGCGTTGCGGCACGGGGCCGCCTCGCACAGGCCCAGCCGGTCCACGCCGTGCTCGGTGAGGTGGAAGGCCAGGCCCATCGCGGCGATGGCCGCGTAGCCGGCGGTCGCGTTCGACGGGTGGTCCGCCAGGTGCATGTGCCACAGCGGGCGGCCGTCGTCGTCACGCAGGTCGTGGCCGGAGATCTGGGGGCTCACCGGGAACTCCAGCAGCAGCGAGTTCAGCAGATCCACCGCCAGGGTCTCGTCTCCGGCGTCCGCCGCCTCGAAGACCGCCCGCAGCCGCGCCCGCACCGACCGGAACCGGGTGACGTCCGCCTCGGTCGCCCGGCGGGCCGCCGACTGGTTGACGAACAGCTCCCGGACGGCCTCCACCGAGGTCAGCGCGTCCTTGCCCCGGGCCGGCTCCTCGCTGTTGACGAGGCGCACGGCGTAGTCCGAGTAGTAGGCCAGTTCCACTTCGGTCCTCAACGTAACGGTCGGTGGGCGTAATGGGCGGTGCTGATTCCAGCGTATTACCCGGCCGGCGGGTGGTCCGCAGAGTACGCGCGAGGGGCGGTACGGAGACCGGCTCCGTACCGCCCCTCGGTGGCGCTCGCCGTCACAGCACCTTGGACAGGAACGCCTTCGTCCGCTCGTGCTGCGGGTCGGTCAGGACCTGGCGCGGGTCGCCGGACTCGACGACCACGCCGCCGTCCATGAAGACCAGGCTGTCGCCCACCTCGCGGGCGAAGCCCATCTCGTGGGTGACGACGACCATGGTCATGCCGGACTCGGCCAGGTCGCGCATGACGTCGAGGACGTCGCCGACCAGCTCCGGGTCCAGGGCCGAGGTCGGCTCGTCGAACAGCATCAGCTTCGGCTCCATGGCCAGCGCCCGGGCGATGGCCACGCGCTGCTGCTGGCCGCCGGAGAGCTGCGAGGGGTAGTTCCCGGCCTTGTCGGCCAGCCCCACGCGCTCCAGCAGCTGCATCGCGCGGTCCCTGGCCTGCTGCCGGCCGACGCCCTTGACCTGGACCGGCGCCTCCATGATGTTCTCGACGGCCGTCATGTGCGGGAACAGGTTGAAGCGCTGGAAGACCATGCCGATGTCCCGGCGCTTGAGCGCGACCTCGTTGTCCTTCAGCTCGTAGAGCTTGTCGCCCTTCTGGCGGTAGCCGACCAGCTCGCCGTCGACGTACAGCCGCCCGGCGTTGATCTTCTCCAGGTGGTTGATGCACCGCAGGAAGGTCGACTTGCCGGAGCCGGAGGGGCCGATGAGGCAGAACACCTCGCCGGCCTTCACCTCCAGGTCGATGCCCTTGAGGACCTCCACCTGGCCGAAGGACTTGTGGACGCCCTCGGCCTTGACCATCGCGTTCGTCATGCCGTGACCCCCTTGCGGCTGGAGAAGGACGTCAGGTGGGCACGGACCCGCTGCCACGGGGTGGGCGGCAGCTGGCGGCTGGAGCCGCGGGCGTAGTAGCGCTCCACGTAGTACTGGCCGACGCTGAGGACGGAGGTGAGGATCAGGTACCAGGCCGCCGCGAGGAACAGCATCTCGACGGTGGCGCCCGAGGTCGTGCCGATGTCCTGGGCGTAGCGCAGGAGCTCGTAGTACTGGACCGCCGCGACCAGCGAGGTGGTCTTCAGCATGTTGATGACCTCGTTGCCCGTCGGCGGCACGATCACGCGCATCGCCTGCGGGACCACGATCCGGCGCAGCGTCTTGGAATGGCTCATGCCGAGCGCGTGCGCCGCCTCGGTCTGGCCCTCGTCGACCGCCAGCAGACCGGCGCGGCAGATCTCCGCCATGTACGCGGCCTCGTTGAGGCCGAGGCCGAGCAGCGCCGTCAGGAACGGCGTCATGAAGTCCGACCACTCGTCCTTGTAGAACGGGCCGAGGTTCACGTACTCGAAGACGAAGCCCAGGTTGAACCAGACGAACAGCTGGACCAGGACCGGGGTGCCGCGGAAGAACCAGATGTAGAACCAGGCGATCGACGACGTCACCGGGTTCTTCGACAGCCGCATCACGGCCAGCAGCAGGCCGCCGGCGATGCCGATGACCATGGACAGGAACGTCAGCCAGAGGGTCTCGCGGACGCCGGTGAGGATGCGGTCGTTGAAGAAGTAGTCGGGGATCGCGCCCCAGTTGATGTCGCCGTTCGCGAACGCCCAGATGAGCGAGGCGAAGATGGCGAGGGCGATCGCCGCGGAGGCGTAGCGGCCGTAGTGCCGGACCGGGACGGCCCTGATGGCCTCCGGGCCGGCCGGCGGGGTGCCCGCCGGGCCGTCCGACTTGTCGATGTCAACAGTCACGGGTGTTGCCTTTCAGTGCCGCCGGCCGAGCCGTCGGTCACTTGCCTCCGTTGATGGTGGCTTCCTCGATGGCGCCGTCCTCGGCGCCCCACTTCTCGAGGATCTTCTGGTACTCGCCGTTCTCGATGATCGCGTTCATCGCGGCCTGCAGCGCGTCCCGCAGCTGCGTGTCGTTCTTGGCGACGGCGATGCCGTACGGGGCGGCCTCGACCTGCTCGCCGACCAGCTCGAAGTCCTTGCCGCCGCCGGAGGTCTTCACCGCGTACGCGGCGACCGGGAAGTCGGAGGAACCGGCGTCCGCGCCGCCCGAGCGCAGGCGGGTCTGGGCCTGCTGGTCGTTGTCGAAGGCCTCGATGGCAAGCTTCTTGCCCGCGGGGCACTTCTTCGCCTCGGCCTTGGCGAGGTCGTGGGAGGTCGTGCCGCGCTGGACGACCAGCTTCTTGCCGCACAGGTCGGCCCAGGTCTCGATGCCCTGGGTGTCGCCCTTCTTGGTGTAGATCGAGACGCCGGCGATGAAGTAGTCGACGAAGTCGACGCCCTCGCCGACCTGCTTGCCGGTCTCGGGGTCGATGCCCTGCTGCCGCTCCTTCGAGTCCGTCATGGCCGACATGGCCATGTCGTAGCGGTCGGAGCGCAGACCGCCGAGAAGGGTGTCGAAGGTGCCGTTCTCGAACTCGAACGTCACGCCGAGCTGCTTGCCCATCGCCGCGGCGAGGTCGGGGTCGATGCCCACCGTCTTGCCGGATTCGTCCTTGAACTCGACCGGCGCGTACGCGATGTCCGAGCCGACCTTCACGACGCCCTTGTCGCGGATCTCCTTGGGCAGCTTGTCGGCCAGCGGGGCCGCGGCGGCGGATGCGGTGTCCGCGCTGTCCGAGCCGCCGTCCTCCGTCTGGTCACCGCAGCCGGTGAGAAGCAGGGTGCCTGCGACCGCGATCGCACCGACCGCTGCTAGCCGGGAACGCGCGGCGGTCGGACGACGGGTGGTGCTTGCGGTCATTGTGGGTTCCTCCGGCGGATGGGTGGTGTGCCGATGGGGGCCGGCACCGGCCGATGGGTTCGGCAGATGCCGTGGGTCGACAAGAACACACGCCTTCGAGTGTCGCGACCCCGTGTGATTAGGGCATCTTGCCATTCGGACGGAACCATTCAGGTGACCGCCCATGTCAAAATCGGATAACGGGTGATCCCCGAACCACACCATCCGGTACATCACGACCGGACCATCTACGGGAATCCGTGCTTCCGGCCGGAGAATCTTCGGGGGCGTCTTGGAATATGGACCTGTCCAGTCGCCCGGGTATGAGTCATGTCACCGGGAGGTGACCTTCACGTTATGGACTCGTCGGCGGCACCCTCGGTCCGGTAAGAAGGTTCTTCACACCCCTCATCCGGGGCTCAGGGCGCGTGTGCGGCGCGCCCGTCGCGCAGACGTCCACCTGCATCAACGACAGGGCTCTGCGCGTCCCCGCCCACCCCTCACCAGGAGTGGTCCCACCCTCAACCGATGAAGATTTAAGGGGTACGACAAAGTGGCAGCGGAGATCGTCAATCCTCGCAGCGACAGCAGTACGGAGCAGGAGGGCGGGGCGGAGCCCCTCGATTCCTTCGATCCGGCGTTCGCGCTGCACCGCGGCGGCAAGATGGCCGTGCAGGCCACCGTGCCGGTCCGCGACAAGGACGACCTGTCCCTCGCATACACGCCCGGGGTCGCGAAGGTGTGCACCGCGATCGCCGAGCAGCCGGACCTGGTCCACGACTACACGTGGAAGTCGTCCGTCGTCGCCGTCGTGACCGACGGCACGGCCGTGCTGGGGCTCGGTGACATCGGGCCCGAGGCCTCCCTCCCCGTGATGGAGGGCAAGGCCATCCTCTTCAAGCAGTTCGGCGGCGTCGACGCCGTCCCCATCGCCCTGGCCTGCACGGACGTCGACGAGATCATCGAGACCGTGGTCCGCCTCGCCCCGTCCTTCGGCGGCGTGAACCTGGAGGACATCTCGGCGCCCCGGTGCTTCGAGATCGAGCGCCGGCTCCAGGAGCGGCTGGACATCCCGGTCTTCCACGACGACCAGCACGGCACGGCCGTCGTCACGCTGGCCGCGCTGCGCAACGCCGCGCGGCTCAGCGGGCGCGGTCTCGCCGATCTGCGGGCGGTCATCTCGGGCGCCGGTGCGGCGGGCGTCGCGATCGCCAGGATGCTGGTCGAGGCCGGCGTCGGGGACGTCGCGGTGGCCGACCGCAAGGGCGTGGTCTCGGCCGACCGGGACGACCTCACGCCGGTCAAGCGGGAACTCGCCTCCTTCACCAACAGGGCGGGGCTGACCGGGTCCCTGGAGGCCGCGCTGGCCGGCGCCGACGTCTTCATCGGCGTCTCCGGCGGTACGGTCCCGGAGGCGGCGGTGGCCTCGATGGCCGAGGGCGCGTTCGTCTTCGCCATGGCGAACCCGAACCCCGAGGTGCACCCCGAGGTGGCGCACAAGTACGCGGCGGTCGTGGCGACCGGGCGGTCGGACTTCCCGAACCAGATCAACAACGTGCTGGCGTTCCCCGGCATCTTCGCGGGCGCGCTCCAGGTGCGGGCGTCGCGGATCACCGAGGGCATGAAGCTCGCGGCGGCCGAGGCGCTGGCGGGCGTCGTGGGCGACGATCTGGCGGCCGACTACGTCATCCCCTCGCCGTTCGACGAGCGGGTCGCCCCCGCGGTCACCGCGGCGGTGGCCGCGGCGGCCCGGGCGGAGGGCGTGGCGCGGCGGTGACACGGTGACGGCACGGCCGTGAGGCCGTGAGGCGAGCCGCCGAACCGGCCTGGAGGAGGCCCCGCCCGAGAACGGGCGGGGCCTCCTCCCGTGTGCGTCGAGCAGGCCGAGCAGGTGTCGAGGGGATTCGGAGCCCGGCCTGTGCGGGTTTTTACCGGGGCGTACGGCCGTCCGGGTGGCAAGAGGGCATGTGTCACAGGGCCACGCGGTTCCCTGCGGCGGGGCGGAACCCTATCGTCGCTCCCATGTTCGCTGTCTACGCCGCCCGAATCGACCGCGACCAGCCGCTCACCGGCCTGGAGTTGGGGGAGCGACCGGCTCCCGAGCCCCCGCCCGGCTGGAGCGCGGTCGACGTCAGGGCCGCCTCCCTCAACCACCACGACCTCTGGTCCCTGCGCGGTGTGGGCCTCACCGAGGATCGGCTGCCGATGATCCTCGGCTGCGACGCCGCCGGAATCGACGCGGACGGCAACGAGGTCGTCCTGCACTCCGTCATCGGCCAGACCGGACACGGCGTCGGGCCGAAGGAGCCGCGGTCCATCCTCACCGAGCGCTACCAGGGCACGTTCGCCGAGCGCGTCGCCGTGCCGACGTGGAACATCCTGCCCAAGCCGAAGGAACTGTCCTTCGAGGAGGCCGCCTGCCTGCCGACGGCGTGGCTGACGGCGTACCGGATGCTGTTCACCAACGCCGGGGTGCGGCCCGGGGACTCGGTGCTCGTGCAGGGCGCCGGCGGTGGTGTCGCCACGGCCGCGATCGTGCTCGGCCGGGCCGCCGGGCTGCGGGTGTTCGCCACCAGCCGGGACGAGGCCAAGCGGAAGCGGGCGCTCGAACTGGGGGCCGTGGAGGCGCTGGAGCCGGGCGCGCGGCTGCCGCAGCGGGTGGACGCCGTGATCGAGACGGTGGGCGCGGCGACGTGGTCGCACTCGGTGAAGTCGCTGCGGCCCGGAGGCACGCTGGTGATCTCCGGTGCGACCAGCGGGGACCGGCCGTCGCACGCCGAGCTGACGCGGATCTTCTTCCTGGAGCTGAAGGTCGTCGGGTCGACGATGGGGACGAAGGACGAACTGGAGGACCTGCTGTCCTTCTGCGCCGCCACGGGGGTGCGTCCCGTCATCGACGAGGTGCTGCCGCTGGACCGGGCCCGTGAGGGGTTCGAGCGGCTGGCGGCGGGCGAACAGTTCGGGAAGATCGTGCTGACGGGGTCGTGAGGGTGTTCTGACGGCCGTCAGGGTGCCCTGACGGCGTCCTGAGCGGCGGGTCGACGTACGGCGGGTCCGGGGTTCCGGGCCCGCCGTTTGCGTGTCCGCCGTTTTTCCCGCCCGCGCTGTCAACTTCGGTTGACGCGACCCCTGGTGTCAACCTATGTTGACACCATGACGGATGCGACGGATCTCGCCGAGCGGGCCGGTGATCGTGACCCGAGGGTCGGTCTGCGGGCGGTCGCCGCGCTGCGCCGGCTGCTGGAGCAGTTGGAGGCCGTGCAGGTGCGCAGTGCGCGCCAACAGGGCTGGTCGTGGCAGGAGATCGCCGCGGAGCTGGGAGTGAGCAGGCAGGCCGTGCACAAGAAGTACGGGAGGCGATGATGTTCGAACGGTTCACCAAGGACGCCCGCAACGTGGTGAAGGGCGCCCTGGAGCACTGCGAGCGGTCGGGGGCGGGGACCGTGGGCGCCGGGCATCTGCTGCTCGCGCTGCTGGACCACGGGGCGGGGAAGGGGGCGTTCGCGCTGGCCGCGCTGGGGCTCGCCGAGCGCACGGACTCGGTGACGCGGGCGCTGGAGGAGGCGCGGCGGCGGGCGGGGTTGACGCAGGCGGAGGCGGACGCGCTGGCCGGGCTGGGGATCGACGTCACGGAGGTCGTCGCGCGGGTGGAGGAGACGCACGGCGTCGGGGCCCTGTCGGGGGCGTGGCGGCCGGGGCGCCGTCGCCCTTCCTTCGGCCGGGACGCGAAGGACGTGCTGGAGAAGTCCCTGCGCGTCGCCCTCGCCCGCCGCGAGCGCTACATCGGCGACGAGCACATCCTGCTCGCCCTCACGACCCTCCCCGGCGTCGCCGCTGAGGTCCTCGCGGACCACGGGGTGACGTACGAGTCGGTGACGCGGGTGCTGGGGGAGGGGGGAGCGGGGAGCGCGGCCAAGGCGGGGTGAGATGAGGCGGGGCCGGGCGCGCCGGGTGAGATGCGGGGGCCCGGTCGCGTCAAGGCCGCGACGACCCTGGTGGGCCGATGGACGAGCCCGGTGGGCGAGCCTGGCGGGGGCGGTGGGCGGGGCCTGCCGCACGGCGTCGACGGCCTCTACCGGTGCGCGGCAGGCCCGCTGCGCACCGTCTGCGCCCTGCTCGACGCCGGCGCGACCCGGCTGGCGACCGCCGGCCGGCTGTACTCGGGCGTCTGCCGGTGGGCCGGTCGCGCGGGGTGAACGTGCCGCGACGGTTGCTCGGTGGCGCCGCGCGTCCCGGGCGGCCGGCGCGTGCCCGGCGAGGGCGACGCGCGGCCGCCTGATGCCCCCCGCCGCGTGGGGCCCGCCTAGGGGGTGTCTGACAAATGCCCGCGGCGTCGCGGCTTCTGGCACGCCCTCCCCCAGAGGGGGCACCCCCAACCGCGTTGCCGAACCGCCCTGGTAGCTCCGCTACGAGGGCGCTCCGGTGCCTTGCGATCGCACGCACCAGAAGCCGCTCCTTCTCCCGCGCTCATTTGGGCGGTTCCCGCGGCCGTCGTTACCGCTTCTCCGTGCGCAGCAGTGCCCCGATGTGGGCCGCCGTCGTGGAGAGGTGGCGGCGGGCCTCGCGGAGCTGGGCCGGGGTGACGCCGTGGTCGCGGGCCGCGTCGCGGATGTCGTCGCGGAAGCGGTCCAGGAGGCGCTCCAGGTCACGGGCCGGGTCGTCGGTCGGGGCCTCGTGGGCCCACGACGGCTCCTCGCCGACGGGGACGTCCTTCTCACCGGCGCGGACGTCCTCCGTGGCGGCGCGGACGTCGTCCGTGGCGGTGGCCGACCGGCCGAAGCCGAAGTCCTTGCCCCAGTCCTTGCCGTGCGTCCTGCCGAAGTCGCCGAACTCCTTCGCCAGTTCGGACAGTCCCTCGCGCAGGCCCGTCGGCCAGTCGCCGCGGGTGAAGCCGTCCTGGACCTGCTGCTGGACCCGCTGGGCTATGCGCTGCATGCGGTCCTGGGCCTCCTGGGCCTGGCGGCGGGCCCGCTCGGCCTCCTCACGGGCTCGGCGGCTCTCGTCCTTGGCGCGCCGGGCCTGGTCCTTCCACTCCTGCTTGACGCGGCGCAGCTCCTCCTTGGCGGCGCGCCACGCGTCGTTCTCCCCCGGCTCCGCGGCGCCCCCCTCCGCGCGGGCCTTGCTCGCCGCCGCCCGCATCTCGCGGCGCAGGTCGCCCGCGGCGCCCCGTACGTCGGCCCGGATCTCGGCGGCCAGCTCCGCCACCGACTCGCGGATCTCCAGCTCCAGGTCGGCCAGTTCCCCGCTGCGGTCGGCCAGCTCGGCGCGGCCGGCGTCCGTGATGGCGTACACCTTGCGGCCGCCCTCGGTGGTGTGGGTGACCAGGCCCTCGGCCTCCAGCTTGGCCAGGCGCGGATAGACCGTGCCCGCGGAGGGGGCGTAGAGGCCCTGGAAGCGCTCCTCCAGGAGGCGGATGACCTCGTAGCCGTGGCGCGGGGCCTCGTCGAGCAGCTTGAGCAGGTAGAGGCGCAGGCGGCCGTGCGCGAAGACGGGGGGCATGTCAGAGCACCTTCTTGTCGTTCGGGCTGCCCTCCGGGCGGCGCAGCAGGGCGATGGAGCCGGAGACGGTCGTGGCCTTCAGCCGGCCGGTGCCCGCCCCGAGCCGGCCGGTGATGCGCTTGGCGCCCCACTGGCCGGTCACCCGGAGGTCCTCGAAGGCGTTGGAGACGGTCCCGCTCGCGGTGTTGGCGTCCACCTCCGCGTCGGCCGGGTGCGGAAGCCGGATCGCGATCTCGCCGGAGACGCTGGTCAGGCTGACGTCGGTCGCGCCGCTCGCCGCATCGAGGTCGACGATCATCGAGCCGCTCACCGAGTCGGCCCGCACGGCCGGTCCCGCGCCCTCGACCACGGTCAGGTCCCCGGAGACGGAGTTGAAGCGCAGGTCGCCGCTGAGGCCCTGCGCCTCCACGTTCCCCGAGACGGTGTCCGCGCGGACCGGACCCGCCAGGCCCACCAGGGTCGAGTCGCCGGAGACGCCCTTCAGCTCGGCGCGCCCCTCGATGCCGGAGACCACCGCCGAGGCGCCGACCACCCCCACCTCGACGCGCGTGCCGGCCGGCACCGCCACGGAGACGACGGCGCTGCGCCGCCAGCCCCTCCCGTCGAGCCACTTGAGGAAGCCCTTCCAGGGCAGGTCCTCGTAGGCCACGGTCAGCGTGCCGTCCCGCTGGGTGATCACCAGGGGCGGGCCCTCGACGTCGCCGACCTCCAGGCGGGCGGTGGCTTCAGCCGTCCCGACCACGTTCACCGCGCCGTTCACGATCCGTACCTGAAGCTCGCGCACGGGCTCGTCGAAAGTGAGCCTGGTCGGCTCCGCGACGGACCATTCGGACATGGTGCAGACCTCCTAGACACGCCATATCGCGTCATTCACTCTTCACGATATATCGCGGTCATGGAAAGTCAAGACACTCGCGAGGGTGACGCGATACCCGTCCGCGGAGCGGCACCGTCTCCCCCAGGGGACGCGGGGCGGCCCCGCCTACTCGTCGTCCTCGTCGTCCAGCCGCGCCAGCCAGGTCGCGAGCCGCTCCACCGGCACCTCGAAGTCCGGGTTCAGATCGACGAAGGTCCGCAGCTGCTCGGCGAGCCACTCGAAGGTGACCTCCTCCTCGCCGCGCCGCTTCTCGAGCTCTTCGATGCCTCGGTCGGTGAAGTACACGCCTGTTCTCCTGGGGCTGGGCCGGTCGGCCTGCGGTCGTACGCCTCCAGGTTATGCGGCGTTCACCCGAACGGGCGGGGCCCGCCCCCCTGCCGGGGGACGGGCCCCGCCCGTCGGTTCAGCCGTGCCCAGTGGCGGCTCAGGCCTCGAACACCTCGCGCACCAGCTGCTCCTGCTCCGCCTGGTGCCGCTTCGCCGAACCCACCGCTGGGGACGACGAGTGCGGGCGGGAGATGCGGCGCAGGCGCTCGCCGGCCGGGATGTCCGCGCCGACCGCCAGGTCCAGGTGGTCGATGAGGTTGAGCGCGATGAACGGCCACGCGCCCTGGTTCGCCGGCTCCTCCTGGGCCCACAGGTACTTCTCGGCGTTCGGGTACTTGGCGATCTCCGCCTGGAGCTCCGCGCCCGGCAGCGGGTACAGGCGCTCGATGCGGATGATGGCCGTGTCCGTCACGCCGCGCTTCTGACGCTCGGCGTCCAGGTCGTAGTAGACCTTGCCGGCGCAGAAGACGACCCTGCGGACGGCCGCCGGGTCCACCGAGGCGTCGCCGATGACCGGGCGGAACTGGCCCGTGGTGAACTCCTCCGCCTTCGACGCGGCGGCCTTCAGGCGCAGCATCGACTTCGGGGTGAAGACGACCAGCGGCTTGTGGTGCGGGTTGTGCACCTGCCACCGCAGGAGGTGGAAGTAGTTCGACGGCGACGTCGGCATGGCGACCGTCATGTTGTTCTGGGCGCACAGCTGGAGGAACCGCTCCGGGCGGGCGGACGAGTGGTCCGGGCCCTGGCCCTCGTAGCCGTGCGGCAGCAGCAGGACGACGCCGGACGTCTGGCCCCACTTCTGCTCCGCCGAGGAGATGAACTCGTCCACCACCGTCTGGGCGCCGTTGACGAAGTCGCCGAACTGCGCCTCCCACAGCACGAGCGCGTCGGGGCGGGCCAGCGAGTAGCCGTACTCGAAGCCCATCGCCGCGTACTCGGACAGCAGCGAGTTGTAGACGTTCAGCCGCGCCTGGTCCTCGGAGAGGTACTGGAGCGGCGTGTACTCCTCGCCGGTGCTGCGGTCGATGATCACCGCGTGACGCTGGCCGAAGGTGCCGCGCTGGGAGTCCTGGCCGGCCAGCCGCACCGGCACGCCCTCCAGCAGCAGCGAGCCGAAGGCGAGCGTCTCGCCCATGCCCCAGTCGATCGTGCCGTCCTCGACCATGGCCGCCCGGCGCTGCAGCTGCGGCAGCAGTCGCGGGTGGACGGTGATGTGGTCGGGGATGTTGACCTGGGACTCGGCGATCCGCTTGACGATCTCCGTGGTCACCGCGGTGTTGACGGCGACCGGGAACTCGGCCTGCGGGTCGGAGGTCACCGCGGCGGCCGGCTGCGAGGTGGCCTCGCGGACCTCGGTGAAGACCTTCTCCAGCTGGCCCTGGTAGTCCTGGAGCGCCTGCTCGGCCTCCTCCAGGGTGATGTCGCCGCGACCGATGAGGGACTCGGTGTAGAGCTTGCGCACCGAGCGCTTCTTGTCGATCAGGTCGTACATCAGCGGCTGGGTGAAGGCCGGGTTGTCCGACTCGTTGTGACCGCGGCGGCGGTAGCAGATGAGGTCGATCACCACGTCCTTGTTGAACGCCTGGCGGAACTCGAAGGCCAGCCGGGCGACGCGGACGACGGCCTCGGGGTCGTCGCCGTTGACGTGGAAGATCGGGGCCTCGATCATCCTCGCCACGTCCGTCGCGTACATCGACGAGCGGGACGACTCCGGGGCGGCGGTGAAGCCGACCTGGTTGTTGATGACGATGTGGACCGTGCCGCCGGTGCGGTAGCCGCGCAGCTGCGACATGTTCAGGGTCTCGGCCACCACGCCCTGGCCCGCGAAGGCCGCGTCGCCGTGGATGGCCACCGGCAGGACGGTGAAGTCCGTGCCGCCCTTGTTGATGATGTCCTGCTTGGCGCGGACGATGCCCTCCAGGACCGGGTCGACCGCCTCCAGGTGCGAGGGGTTCGCGGCGAGCGAGACCTTGATCTGCTCGCCGTCCAGTCCGGTGAAGGTGCCCTCGGCGCCCAGGTGGTACTTCACGTCGCCGGAGCCGTGCATCGACTTCGGGTCGAGGTTGCCCTCGAACTCGCGGAAGATCTGCGCGTACGACTTGCCGACGATGTTGGCGAGGACGTTGAGCCGGCCGCGGTGGGCCATGCCGATGACGACCTCGTCGAGGCGGGACTCGGCGGCCGAGTCCAGCACCGCGTCCAGCAGCGGGATGACGGACTCGCCGCCCTCCAGCGAGAAGCGCTTCTGGCCGACGTACTTCGTCTGCAGGAAGGTCTCGAAGGCCTCCGCGGCGTTCAGCCGGCGCAGGATGCGCAGCTGCTCCTCGCGCTCCGGCTTGGCGTGCGGGCGCTCCACGCGGTCCTGGATCCACTTGCGCTGCTTGGGGTCCTGGATGTGCATGAACTCGATGCCGGTGGTGCGGCAGTACGAGTCGCGCAGCACGCCGAGGATGTCGCGCAGCTTCATCATCGACTTGCCGGAGAAGCCGCCGACGGCGAACTCGCGCTCCAGGTCCCACAGGGTGAGGCCGTGCTCGGTGACGTCCAGGTCGGGGTGCTTGCGCTGGCGGTACTCCAGCGGGTCGGTGTCGGCCATGACGTGGCCGCGGACCCGGTAGGAGTGGATCAGCTCGAAGACGCGGGCGGCCTTGGTGACGTCGTCGTCGTGGCTGGCGTCGATGTCCTTGAGCCAGCGGACCGGCTCGTAGGGGATGCGCAGCGCCTCGAAGATGTCGTCGTAGAAGCCGTTCTCGCCGAGCAGGAGGTTGGCGACGACGCGCAGGAACTCGCCCGAGGCGGCGCCCTGGATGACCCGGTGGTCGTAGGTCGACGTGAGCGTCATGACCTTGGAGATGCCGAGCTTGTTCAGGGTGTCCTGGGAGGTGCCCTGGAACTCCGCCGGGTAGTCCATGGAGCCGACGCCCATGATCACGGACTGGCCGGGCATCAGGCGCGGCACGGAGTGGACGGTGCCGAGGCCGCCGGGGTTGGTCAGCGAGACCGTGACGCCGGTGAAGTCGTCCATCGTCAGCTTGCCCTCGCGGGCGCGGCGGACGATGTCCTCGTAGGCCTGCCAGAACTCGAAGAAGTTCAGCGTCTCGGCCTTCTTGATGGCGGCCACGACGAGCTGGCGGTCGCCGTTGGGCTTGACCAGGTCGATGGCCAGGCCGAGGTTGACGTGCGGCGGCTTGACCAGCGTCGGCTTGCCGTCCTTCTCGCCGAACGACCAGTTCATCGACGGCATGGCCTTGATGGCCTGCACCATCGCGTAGCCGATCAGGTGCGTGAAGGAGATCTTCCCGCCCCGGGCCCGCTTGAGGTGGTTGTTGATGACGATGCGGTTGTCGAACAGCAGCTTCACCGGGACCGCGCGGACCGAGGTGGCGGTCGGCAGCTCCAGCGAGGCGTTCATGTTCTTCGCGACCGCGGCGGCGGGGCCGCGCAGCGTCACCAGCTCGGGGCCCTCGGGGGCCTCGGCGGCGGGCTCGGCCTTGGGCTTCGCGGCGGCGGGCTTCGCCGGGGCCGGAGCCTGGGCCCGAGCGGGGGCCGCGGCCGGCGCGGCCTTGGCGGGCGCCGGCGCCGGAGCGGCGGTCTGCTGCTGCGGGGCAGCGGGGGCGGCCTGGGGGGCCGGGGCCGCGGGGGCGGCCTGGGGCTGAGCCGTGGTGGTCTCCGCGGCCCCCGAGGCCGCGGTGCCCGCCGGAGCCGAGGCCGCGGGGGCCCCCGGCTTGTAGTCGGCGAAGAAGTCCCACCAGGCGCGGTCTACCGAATTCGGGTCCTGGAGGTACTGCTGATAGATCTCGTCGACGAGCCACTCGTTGGGTCCGAAGTCCGCGGCGGGGTTCTTGCCCGCTTGGTCGGCTTCGGTCGAGACACTCGATGCGTTACTGGGGGACTGTGGCGACACGGCGGCAACCGCCCTCTTCCGCTTCACAAGGTGATGGACAGCGGGAATTAAGGCTACGCCTCCAAGACCGCGAAGGTCAGGCCCGGCCCGTTCATCGTCGCGTAAGTCACATCGGAAACCGTGTTTCGGGGCTGAATATGGCGGGAAACAAACGCGGTTCCGGTGGGATCCCGGGGAAAACGGGTACGACGGCCCCGGCCGCGCGCGCACGAGACGCGGGCCCCTGCCTGATCACACGTGTCCGTCAGCGCGGACGTTCATGGATCATGTGGCTCCGCTTCGAACTTTACGTCAACTTGGCACGGACGGCAGGCCCGGGAGTGTGACAAGAATCCGGCAGCCCCGTTCGGATTCGGCCACTCGGATCCGGCCGCCGTGCAGATCCACCGCCCACCGGGCGATCGCCAGCCCGAGCCCGGTGCCGCCGTCGCTGCCCGGTCCGTGCGGGCGGGTCACCGCGCCGCGGTTGAACCGCTCGAAGACCCGGTGCCACTCGGAGCGCGGAATCCCCGGTCCCTCGTCGAGGACCTCCAGCTCCAGCGAGTCCTGCCGCGCTCCGCGCCGCGCCTTGATGGTGACCCGGCCGTGCGGCGGGCTGTGCTTGACGGCGTTGTCCACCAGGTTGGCGACGACCTGGTGGATGCGCTCGGGGTCGGCGTGCGCGGTGAGGTCGGGCGGGAAGACGTCGAGGTGCAGGTGGACGTCGGTGCGGGTGTGGCTGCCGGACCCGGAGGCGATGCCCGCGCGGGCCGACGCGACCATGTTGGCCTCCTTCAACACCCCCGACAGGTACGGCCACACCTCGAACCGCCGCTGCTTGAGCGGGACGACGCCGTTGTCCAGCCGGGACAGGTCCAGCAGCGTCTCCACCAGCCGGCCCAGCCGCTCGGTCTGCTTCAGGGCGGTCCGCATGGTCTCGGGGTCGGCCTCGGCGATGCCGTCGACCACGTTCTCCAGCACCGCCCGCAGCCCTGCGATCGGCGTGCGCAGCTCGTGCGAGACGTTGGCGACCAGTTCCTTGCGGTGCCGGTCCTGGGCCTCCAGGTCGTCGGCCATGCGGTTGATCCGCACGGCCAGGTCGCCCAGTTCGTCGCGGCGGTTCTCGCTGGCCCGGCGGGTGTAGTCGCCCTGGGAGATGGACCGGGCGACCGCGTTCATCTCGTCCAGCGGCGCGGTCAGCGAGTGCGCGACGAACTGGGTGATCAGCAGCGTGGCGATCATCGAGAAGACGGTGATGAAGCGCAGCTCGGTCTCGGTGCGCACGGCGATCATCAGCAGGCCGGTGGTGATGAGCACCGCGATGACGACCAGCGCGCCCAGCTTGGTCTTGATCGAGAACGGGCGGATGCCGCCCCAGGGTCCCTGGGCGCTGCGGCGGGCGGCATCCCGGTCCGGGCTCATGGCGTCGGCGTCTCCAGGGCGTAGCCGACGCCGTGCACCGTGCGGATCCGCTCGGCGCCGATCTTCCGCCGCAGGGCCTTGATGTGGCTGTCGACGGTCCGGGTGCCGGAGGCGTCCGCCCAGTCCCACACCTCGGCGAGCAGCTGCTCGCGGGAGAGCACCGCGCGCGGGGTGTTCGCCAGGCACACCAGCAGGTCGAACTCGGTGGGCGTGAGGTGGACGTCCTCGCTGCGCACCCGCACCCTGCGCTGCGCGTGGTCGATCTCCAGCTCGCCCAGGCGCAGGATGCCGCTGCGCGGGGTGGCGGCGGCCAGCGCGGCCCGCTCCACGCGGCGCAGCAGGACGTGCACGCGGGCGGCCAGCTCCCGCATGGAGAACGGCTTGGTCATGTAGTCGTCCGCGCCGACGCCGAGCCCGACCAGCATGTCCGTCTCGTCGTCGCGCGCGGTGAGCATCAGCACCGGCACCGGCCGCGCGGCCTGCACCCGGCGGCACACCTCCAGGCCGTCGAAGCCGGGCAGCATGATGTCGAGGATCAGCAGGTCGGGCTGCCACGCCTCGGCCGTGTCGACCGCGGCCGGGCCGTCGCCGGCCGTTTGCACGAGGAATCCCTCGGCGCGCAGACGGGCCGCGATGGCGTCGACGATCGTCGGGTCGTCCTCGACCACCAGCACCCGGCGCTGTGCGCCCGGGGTCGCCGCCGTGCCGCTGTGGGAGGTGTGTGTCTGCTCCATCGCCCGCCCCTGAAGTGTGCTTTCCGGAATCCGTGGGGTGATCCCATGACTGCGCTTGACGCTTGAATGATCGGCGTCAGGGAAGCAGCGTACGGGGAGTCGCCGCACCTCGGCTATCCAGGTCGGACGCCGAGGTGCACGACGTCGGGAACGCCCCGGGCAACGGGGATCTCTTCGGTACGCACATGCCGGAATCCGGCATTCCGCAAGGTTTCTTCGAATTGCGGGGAGGGCTGCGCCGACCATACGGCGAGCACCCCGCCCGGCCTCAACACCCGTGCGCAGCCTGCGAGTCCGGCCGGGGAGTACAGCCCCGAGTTGCCGTCCGTGACGGTCCATCCCGGCCCGTTGTCGATGTCGAGACACAGCGCGTCGAACGTGGCGGAAGTCTCATTGACGTACGCGACGAGGTCCGCTGCGACCACCTCGGCGCGCGGGTCGGCGAGGGCGTCGCGGGAGAGGGCGGCCAGGGGTCCGTCGCGGTGCCAGTCGATGACCGCGGGCTCGCGCTCCACCACCGTGATCCGGCCCCAGCGGGGGTTGCCCGCGGCATGTGCGAGCGAGAATCCGACGCCGAGCCCGCCGATCAGGACGCGGGGTGCGGCGCGGTCGTCGAGGGCGTCCAGCGCGGCGTCGACCAGCAGGCGTTCCGAGCGGCCGTCGGAGGTGTCCATCAGGAAGCAGCCGTTGGCGATGATCTGCAGCAGCTCGCCGTGACGGCGCAGCACGACCTCGCCGTAGGGCCCCTCGCGACGGTCCAGGACTTCGGGGATGTCGTAGACGGTGGGCATCCGCCCATCCTGGCACTTTCGCGGTGGCCTGTTGACCGAACGACGACCGAGGGGCGGACCCGGAGTTGACGGGGTGTGACGGTGCGGGGCAGACGAGCTGATCGCTGAGAGCGAACGCCGGACCGGGAACATCGGGCCGCCGTCGAGCATTGAGTCGGCATAGCTCAACTTGACTGCCGAAGGGGAGATCATGGCTGCTGAGTCCGCGCCGTTCACACCGCTCACCCTGCCCGTGCTGCCGCTCGACGGCGAGGTCGTCCTGCCCGGGATGGTGGTTCCGCTGGACCTGAGCGACGCCGAGGTCAGGGCCGCGGTGGAGGCCGCGCAGGCCGCCGCCCGGTCGGAGCCCGGAAAGCCCAAGGTGCTGCTCGTCCCGAGGATCGACGGCACCTACGCCAACACCGGCGTGCTCGGCACCGTCGAGCAGGTCGGACGGCTCGCCGACGGCGACCCCGGCGCGCTGATCCGCGGGCGCGGACGGGTGCGCATCGGCGCCGGCACCACCGGTCCGGGCGCCGCCCTGTGGGTCGAGGGCACGCGCGTCGACGAGACCCTGCCCGACCCGCTGCCCGGACAGGTCACCGAACTCGTCAAGGAGTACAAGGCCCTCGCCACGGCCTGGCTGAAGAAGCGCGGCGCCTGGCAGGTCGTGGACCGCGTCCAGGCCATCGACGACGTCTCCGCGCTCGCCGACAACTCCGGCTACTCGCCGTTCCTGACCGCCGACCAGAAGATCGAGCTGCTGGAGACCGCCGACCCGGTGGCCCGCCTCCGGCTCGCCACCCAGCAGTTGCGCGACCACCTCGCCGAGCAGGACGTCGCCGAGACCATCGCCAAGGACGTCCAGGAAGGCGTCGACAAGCAGCAGCGCGAGTTCCTGCTGCGCCGCCAGCTGGAGGCCGTCCGCAAGGAGCTGCGGGAGCTGAACGGCGAGAAGGAGGGGGAGGAGTCCGACGACTACCGCGCCCGCGTCGAGGCCGCCGACCTGCCCGAGAAGGTCCGCGAGGCCGCCCTCAAGGAGGTCGACAAGCTGGAGCGGGCCAGCGACCAGTCGCCCGAGGGCTCCTGGATCCGCACCTGGCTCGACACCGTCCTCGAACTGCCGTGGAACGAGCGCACCGAGGACGCCTACGACATCCGGGGCGCCAAGGCCGTCCTCGACGCCGAGCACGCGGGCCTGGAGGACGTGAAGGAACGCATCACCGAGTACCTCGCGGTGCGCAAGCGGCGTGCCGAGCGGGGCCTCGGCGTCGTCGGCGGACGGCGCGGCGGCGCGGTGCTCGCCCTGGTCGGCCCGCCCGGCGTCGGCAAGACCAGCCTCGGCGAGTCCGTCGCGCACGCCATGGGCCGCAAGTTCGTCCGCGTCGCCCTCGGCGGCGTCCGCGACGAGGCGGAGATCCGCGGCCACCGCCGCACCTACGTCGGCGCGCTGCCCGGCCGGATCGTGCGCGCGGTCAAGGAGGCCGGCTCGATGAACCCGGTCGTGCTGCTGGACGAGATCGACAAGGTCGGCTCCGACTTCCGCGGCGACCCCGCGGCGGCCCTCCTGGAAGTCCTCGACCCGGCTCAGAACCACACCTTCCGCGACCACTACCTGGAGGTCGAACTCGACCTCTCCGACGTCGTCTTCCTGGCCACCGCCAACGTCCTGGAGGCCATCCCCGAGGCGCTCGCCGACCGCATGGAGATCGTCCGCCTCGACGGCTACACCGAGGACGAGAAGGTCGTCATCGCCCGTGACCACCTGGTGCCGCGCCAGCTGGAGCGCGCCGGGCTCGGCAAGGACGAGGTGACCCTGGACGAGAGCGCGCTGCGCAAGCTCGCCGGCGAGTACACCCGTGAGGCGGGCGTGCGCAATCTGGAGCGCTCGGTCGCCCGGCTGCTGCGCAAGATCGCCGCGCAGCACGAACTGGGCGAGCGGAAGCTGCCGTTCACAGTCACCGACGCCGATCTGCGCGACCTGATCGGCCGGCCGCACCACGTTCCCGAGTCCGCCCAGGACCCGGCCGAGCGGCGCACGGCGGTGCCCGGCGTGGCCACGGGCCTCGCGGTGACCGGCGCGGGCGGTGACGTCCTCTACGTCGAGGCGTCCCTCGCCGACGCGGAGACGGGTGCGGCGGGCCTGACCCTGACGGGCCAGCTCGGCGACGTGATGAAGGAGTCCGCGCAGATCGCGCTGAGCTTCCTGCGCTCCCACGGCGCCGAGCTGGAACTGCCGGTCGGCGACCTGAAGGACCGGGGCGTCCACATCCACTTCCCGGCGGGCGCGGTCCCCAAGGACGGCCCGAGCGCCGGCATCACGATGACGACGGCCCTGGCGTCCCTGCTCTCCGGCCGCCTGGTCCGCACGGACGTGGCCATGACCGGCGAGGTCTCGCTGACCGGGCGGGTGCTGCCCATCGGCGGCGTCAAGCAGAAGCTGCTCGCCGCGCACCGGGCGGGCGTCACCACGGTGATCATCCCCAAGCGCAACGAGCCCGACCTGGACGACGTGCCCGCGGAGGTTTTGGAGAAGCTCGACGTCCACACGGTCACCGACGTCCGCCAGGTCCTGGACCTGGCACTGACCCCGGCGACCACGACCACCGAGGTGCCGGTCGCGGCGTGACGGCTGCGGGGCCCGGTTCTCCCGCGCGGGAGAACCGGGCCCCGCTCACCTCCCGGGCATCAGCCGTAGGCGAGCGCCTGCACCCGGTCCAGGGCGCCGTTGAACTTGTCGTGGTCGCCCACCGTCGGCCCGGTCGAGGTGTACTGCCACATCGTGTAGTACGCCCATCCGGCCGGCAGCGTGCCCACGGTGGAGGCGTAGCGGGCGATCCACAGGGGGTTGGTGGCGCCGAATCCCGAGTAGTTGCCGGTGCACTGGGTCCACCAGCTCGTGGCGGTGTAGATCACCGCGTCGCGGCCGGTGCGGGCCTTGTAGGTGTTCAGGAAGTCACGGATCCAGGCGACCATCTGCGCCTGGGTCTTGCCGTAGCAGGCGGCGCCGTACGGGTTCCACTCGATGTCGAGCGCGCCGGGCAGGGTGCGGCCGTCGCGGGACCAGCCGCCGCCGTTGTCGACGAAGTAGTGGGCCTGGGCGGCGCCGGTCGTGGTGTCGGGGGTGGCGAAGTGGTACGAGCCCCGGATCATGCCGACGTTGTAGGAGCCGTTGTACTGCTGGGCGAAGTACCCGTTCTTGAAGTACGTCCCCTCGGTGGCCTTGACGTAGGCCCAGCGGACGCCGCTGTTCCACAGGGTCGTCCAGGCGACGTTGCCCTGGTGGCCGCTGACGTCGACGCCCTCGGTCTGGACGGCCCTGGTGGTGGGGACACCGTGCCTTCCGTCGTGGGCCAGCACGCCCATGCCCATGTACGCGGTGCCGCGGGCGGGGACGTCGTCGGCATCGGCCGCTGCCGGGGCGGACAGGACGGCGGGGACGAGGCAGAGGGCGGCGAGCAGGGCCCCGGCGAGGGCGAGGCGGCGGGAGCGGGTGGTTCCGGGTCTGTGCACGGGCATCAGCGTGCCTCCGTGGACTCGGTGGTGCGCGGTGGGGGGAGCAGGGGAGTGCGGGCCGTTGGGGTGACGGTCGTGCGCGTACGGCCGTCCGTACTCGGTTGGTGTCGTGTACATGCCTACGCGGCCCGGTCGTGACGCTACGCGCGGAGAGGGCCGCCGGGAAGGGGCGCCGGTGGCCGCCGTTGGTCTACGCCTGCGAAATACTGGCGGAGCTGCGGCGACGCGGGGCATTGACGAGAACTTTCAGCAGCGGGAAAACCGGAGCAGGGGTGCTGACGTGCGCGAGGACCAGAACGGCGGCCTGCCGGGCGGTGTGGACCCGGAGTTCCTCTCCCTGGAGCGGGAACTGACCGTCTTCATGCGCCGGGTGCGGGCCAACCAGGGCGAGATGGCCCGCGCGGTCCACCCGGACCTGGAGAGCGCCGCGTACGGGCTGCTGGTGCGGCTGGACGAGTGCGGCCGGCAGCGGGCCACCGAACTGGCCGCCTACATCGGCATCGGCAAGGCCACCATGTCCCGGCAGCTGCGCGCCCTGGAGGAGCTGGGCCTGGTGGCGCGCGAACCCGACCCCGCCGACGGGCGCGCGTCCCTGGTGCGCCTCACCGACGAGGGCCGCACCCGCGTCCAGCGCGTCCGCGAGGCCCGCCGTGCCCGGTACGTCAGCCAGCTCGCCGACTGGGACCGCCGCGAGGTCGCCGAGCTGGCCCGGCTGCTCCACCAGCTGAACGTGGGCATGGAGAGGTGACGCAGGGGACGTAGGGGGCGACCGGGAGGCGGGGCTCACCGGAGGGTGCGCCTCACAGGTGGACCAGCGCCGCCGTCGCGTCGTCGTGGGTCTTGCCGCGCCCGAGGCGCACGCGGGTCCCGCGGTCGGCCCGCTCCAGCGCGCGGACCCGGTCCACCAGCGCCTGCGCGCCCCGCTTCTCCAGGAAGGCGAACAGGTCCGTCCAGTCGCCCTCCCCGAACGTCTCCGTCCACCGCGCCGCCCCGTCCGTGAGCGCCGCCAGCGCCGTCACCTCCGCGCGCGGCAGGGTTCCCGTCACCGCCCGCGCCGCCACGGCCGGATCCGCCGCCGCCGTGAAGAAGCCGCCCTCCCTGTTGCGCAGGGTGGCGTCGACCAGGGCGTCGGTGGCCAGGGCGGCGCGCGGCAGCCGGGCCAGCCGGTCGTCGAGGTACGGGGTGACCGTGCCGTCGGGGGCGCGGACCAGCAGGACGGAGTCGGACAGGACCAGGTACTCGACGGCCGCCGGGGACCAGCGGGCCACGGCGACGGTTGCCTGCGGAGTGCGGGGGTGAGAAAGGTCACAGTCCTCCGCGTGCGCCGCCGCGGTACGGGCGATCGCCCGCGCCAGGGCCTCGGCCAGCGGAACATCCGGGAGGGAAACGGTCAGTTCGGTCAGCGCTCCGCCGAGCCTGGCCGTGTACCAGGGAACGGAATGCAGACAGCCCGTCCCGCCACTCGGCGGGGTCACCCCGTCCAGCAGTACCAGGGAACCGCCCTGCCCGGAGGCGGGCAGTCCGACACCGGCGAAGTCCTCGTTGGGGTACTGCGGGTCGCCGGGCTCCGAGACAAGTTCCGTGCGCATCCGGCCAGTCTGCACGAGCCCTTCACACCGCCCGCGAACAGGTGCCGGTCGTCACGGAAACGCTGCACACCCGCAGGTCAGTCGCCGGTTTTGGGTCGGAATGGAGCACTCCGGGAAAGCGTGGCGGCGAATACTGCCAAAGCCCGCCGCCCACGTCCAACCGGCTCGCCGCGCCGCGCCCTGGCACACGCCGGAGGAACTTGCCCGCCAACTCCCCGAGGATGTTCACTCCTTCGGGTGGCGGGTCGGGCGATGTGCGACCCCTGACCACCGGCACTGGGAGGGTCGGGGACCGGAACCGCACCGGGTGCGCACACCAGTTGACGGAACGTCACCCGGGCCCATGGGTACACGAGTCAGGAATGCGAGCACCGGTGCAGAAGACGCGGCCTCGGCGCACAGGCAAGCAGGCGGCCTCGGAAGGGGGCGCCGAGAGCACCCCGGTCGGCAAGGGCCGTCCGACCCACGTACGCAACCGGCTGATCGTGGCCGTCGCCGTCGTGGCCGCCGCCATCGCCGGGGCGGGAGCGCCCTCGGTGATCGCCGCCTCCGGGCAGCTGAGCGACAGCCAGGACCTGGTGACGCTGGCGGAGCAGACGCAGGACGCCCTCGTCCTCGCGCACTCCCTCGCCGACGAGCGCGACGAGGTCACCCCGTACATCGCCGCCGGCCGCCCCAAGGACAAGGCGCCCTCCGAGGAGCGCAGCGCCCGGGTGGACCGGCAGGTCGAGGAGCTGCGCGCCGACACCGACACGCCCGCCGCGCTGCGCTCCGACCTCGACGGCATCGCGGCCGTGCGCAGAGCGGCGCTCACCGGCAAGAGCAGTGCTCTGGAGGCGCACGAGGCCTACTCGGACGCCATCGCCGAGCTGCACCGCCTCGCGGAGGACCTCGCCGAGCGGCTGCCGCCCCGCGCCGGCGCCGGCGCGTACGCCCTCGCCGAGCTGGACACGGCCGTCCAGCAGGCCGCCGCGGCCCGGGGCCTGCTGCTGGCCGCCCTCGGCGTCCCGCGCGGCACCGAGACGGTCATCGACCCGGTCACCGGCCTGCCCACCGAGGTCGCCTCCACCTCGGACGCCGACGCCAAGCAGCGCGCCCTGCTCACCGCCGCCGCCCAGCAGGCCCGGCTGCGGTCCGACGCGGCCCTCGCCGGCTTCGCCGACACCGCGACCAAGGCCGCCCGCACCACCTACGACTCCACGGTCACCGGCCCCGAGGTCAACAGCGCCGAGAAGTACCTCGCCGCCCTCACCGACCAGCCCGCCCTCACCGACGACGAACTCGGCACCGACACCGGCAAGCTGGACGCCGCCCTCTCCGCCCGCGTCGACCTCATGCGCGGCGCGGAGTCCTCCCTGTACGAGCGCCGCACCGACGCCCTGGAGCAGCTGCGCGACGACGACGTCACCGCGCTGGAGATCCGCATCGCCGTCCTCGGCGCCCTGATGCTGCTCGCCGTCGGCGTCGCCACCGGCATGGCCCGCAGCCTCACCCGCCCGCTCGCGGTGCTGCGCCTGGGCTCCGCCCGGCTGGCCGGCGCCGAACACCCGGCCGCCGAGGAACCGGTCCGCTTCACCGGCCGCAACGACGAGTTCGCCCAGGTCGTCCGCTCCGTCAACGCCCTGCACGCGCAGGCCGTCGCCCTCCAGGAGCGGGTCAACACGCTGGAGGCCGACCGCAAGCACCTGGTCGGCCAGCGGCAGAAGATGGCCGACGCCCGCGAGGAGCTGCGCGACGAACTCGCCGAAGCCACCGCCCACCTGGAACGGCTGCGGGAGAGCATCGGCGGCACCTTCGTCAACCTCGCCCTGCGCACCCTGGGCCTGGTCGAACGGCAGCTCGCCGTCATCGAGGGCTTGGAGGAGCGCGAGCAGGACCCCGAGCGGCTCGCCACGCTGTTCAAGCTGGACCACTTCGCCACCGTCATGCGCCGGCACAGCGAGAACCTGCTCGTGCTGGCCGGCACCGAGCACGGTCAGCACCACGCCGGGCCCGTCCCGCTGGTCGACGTCGTGCGGGCCGCCGTCAGCGAGATCGAGCGGTACGAGCGGGTGCGGATCGCAGCGCTGCCGCCGCACGCGCACATCGCCGGGTTCGCCGCCGACGACCTCAGCCACCTGCTGGCCGAGCTGCTGGAGAACGCCACCTCCTTCTCCCCGCCCGACCTGCCCGTCGAGGTCTCCGGCTGGCTGCTGGAGAACGGCGAGGTCATGCTCTCCGTCCAGGACGAGGGCATCGGCATGACCGACGAGCGGATGACCCGGCTCAACGCCCGCCTCGCCGACTTCGACCCCGACGCGCCCTACGACCACGAGGCCGAGGACGGGCTCGGGCTCGGCCTCTACGTCGTCGCGCGGCTCGCCCACCGGCACGGGGTGCGGGTACAGCTGCGCGAGCAGAAGCAGGGCGGGGTCGCGGCCGTCGTCGTCCTGCCGCGCTCCCTGCTCACCGAGGGGACGCCCGCCGCGGTCCCGTCGGCCTCGCAGCCGTCCTCCGGCACGCAGTCCTTCTCGCTGCCCGGCGCCGACGCGGAGGCCAACTCCAACGTGCTGACGGGGCGGCCGAAGGACGGCGACCCGCTGGTCGCGCTGGCGGAGAAGGCCGTACGCGAGCGGTCGGCCCGGGACTCCGCAGCACCGGAGTCCGCGGCGGCTGAGGCGGCCGGGAACGCGGAGGCGCAGGACGGGGAATCCGCCGAGGCCGTGACGGCGAAGTCCGCCGAGGACACGGCGGCCGAGCCCGCCGAACGCCCCGCCGAGACGACGATGGAGCTGCTGCTCCCGGAGGTGGCGTCGGACCCCGGAACCGGTCCGGAGCCGACCGCCGAGCGGGACACCGCGTCCGCGCCGGAGCGCGCCTCCGGGACGGACTCCGCGCCGCCCGCGACCGAGCCGGACCCGGAGCCCGCCCCGGCGGCAGCGCACGCCCCGGCCGCCGCGCCCGGCGACGGGCAGGACCCCTACGCCATCGGTCCCGACGCCCACGAGCGCACCCCCGACGAGGGGGAGGAACGCGTCACCGACAAGGGGCTGCCCAAGCGCACCCCGAAGATCACCGCGCCCGCCGCGGCGCCCCGTGCGCACGGCGGGGGCGTCGACGCCGAGGCGCTGCGCCGCCGGCTGGGGGGATTCCACCAGGGGGCGCAGGCCGGCCGCCGGGACGTCGAGGCGGAACTCGCCGAGCGGCGCACGGACCGGGCGCCGCACGCACGACCAGCACGGAGCGAAGAAGCCACGGGGGGCACAGTCGAGGAGGCAAGCAGTTGACCGCGCCCAGTACCTTCGGACTGAGCAGTGAGGCCCGCAATCTGCACTGGCTGCTGACCAACCTCGTCGAGGAGGTGCCCGGCATCCTCTCGGTCGCCGTCGTCTCCTCCGACGGGCTGCTGCTCCTCTCGTCCGACCCAGGGCGGCACGAGGAGGCACGCCGGGCCCGGGACGGCAGGAACGCCGGCCCGCGCGGCTCCTCCGCGGACCTCGCCACGCTCGTCTCCGGCATCGGCAGCCTGACCATCGGCGCCGCCAAGCTGCTGGAGTTCGGCGGCGTGAAGCACACCATGGTCGCGATGGACGAGGGCAGCCTGTTCGTGATGTCGATCAGCGACGGTTCGCTGCTCGGCGTGTACGGCTCCGCCGACTGCGACATGAGCGTGGTCGCGTACCACATGGCGCTGTTCGTGGGCCGCGCCGGGCATGTGCTGACGCCCGAACTCCGCAGTGAGCTGCGGAAATCACTGGAGTCCGACTCGGCGGGGAGTGCCCGATGAGCAGCAGCAGGCCCGGAAAGCCGAAACAGCAGCTGCCGGTGCGCGGCGGCGACCGCAGGGCCGCCCGGGTGCGCCCCTACTCGCTCACCGGGGGCCGTACCCGCTTCGGGCACGTCCTGCTGGTGGAGACCTTCGTGGCGACCACGGCCGAGCTGGAGGCGCCCGAGGAGCGCAAGGAGCTGACCAACGGCTCGCTCTCCAGCCGGGTGATGCCGGAGATGCGGGCCATCGTCGAACTGTGCCGCCGTATGCGCACGGTGGCCGAGATCGCCGCGCTGCTGAAGATGCCGCTCGGCGTGGTCCGGGTGCTGCTGAGCGACCTGGCGGACCAGGGAAAGATCCGTGTGTACGGCACGGGAACCGGGCACGGCACGGGCCGGCCCGACCGCGCGCTGCTGGAAAGGGTGCTGAGTGGACTCCGTCGTCTCTGACGCCGCTCGGGGCGTCTCCCCCCTCGTCGCCGAGCCCGACGAGGATCTCAAGTCCTGGCAGACGGACCGCACCCGGGCGCCGATCGCCACCAAGGTCGTGGTGGCGGGCGGCTTCGGCGTCGGCAAGACCACGCTGGTCACCGCCGTCTCGGAGATCACGCCCCTGCAGACCGAGGCGCTGATGACCGAGGCGAGCGAGGAGACCGACGACCTGAGCGCCACGCCGGAGAAGCTGACCACCACGGTGGCCATGGACTTCGGCCGCATCACGCTCGACGACGACCTGGTGCTGTACCTGTTCGGCACGCCGGGCCAGCAGCGGTTCTGGTTCATGTGGGACGACCTGGTGCGCGGCGCGATCGGCGCCGTCGTGATGGCCGACACCCGGCGGCTGAAGGACTGCTTCCCGGCGCTCGACTACTTCGAGAGCTGCGGCCTGCCGTACGTCGTGGCGGTCAACCACTTCGACGGCAGTGAGCTGTTCGAGCCGGAGGATGTGCGGGAGGCGTTGACGATCCCGAAGCACATACCTGTAATGATCATGGATGCGCGCCGCCGGATCTCCGTGATCGAGACCCTCCTGGCCCTGGTGGGCCACGCGCTCGACGAAACCCCCGAGTAGGAGACAGCCCGTCATGCGGAAGATACTCGTCGTCGGAGCCGGCCAGTCCGGTCTCCAGCTCGCCCTCGGCCTCCAGTCGCACGGGTACGAGGTCACCCTGATGTCGAACCGGACCGCGGACGAGATCCGCTCGGGCCGGGTCATGTCGACGCAGTGCATGTTCCACACGGCGCTGCAGCACGAGCGCGACCTCCAGCTCAACTTCTGGGAGTCGCAGGCCCCGAAGATCGAGGGCCTCGGCGTCTCGGTCGCCGCGCCCGGCTCGCACGACCCCGGGCCGACGCAGCGCGCGATCGACTGGGTGGGGCGGCTCGACGGGTTCGCCCAGTCCGTGGACCAGCGGGTGAAGATGGCCGGCTGGATGGAGACGTTCGCGCAGCGCGGCGGCCAGTTGGTCATCCACGGCGCGGCGGTCGGCGACCTGGACTACTTCTCCCGCGCGTACGACCTGGTGCTCGTCTCCGCGGGCAAGGGCGAGCTCGTGCAGATGTTCGGCCGGGACGCCTCCCGCTCCCCGTACAGCGAGCCGCAGCGCGCCCTCGCGGTGGCCTACGTCCACGGGCTGGGCCCGCGTCCGGAGCACCCGGACATGGAGGCGGTCCGCTGCAACCTGGTGCCGGGCGTCGGCGAGATGTTCATCATGCCGACGTTCACCACCTCGGGACGCGCCGACATCCTGTTCTGGGAGGGCATACCCGGCGGCCCGCTGGACGTCTTCAACGGCGTCAAGGACCCCGCCGAACACCTCTCCCTGACCCTGGAACTCATGGAGAAGTTCCTCCCCTGGGAGTACGCGCGGGCCACCAAGGTCGAACTGACCGACGCGGGCGGCACGTTGTCCGGCCGCTACGCCCCGACCGTGCGCAACCCCATCGGCCGGCTGCCCGGCGGCGGCCTGGTCCTCGGCGTCGCCGACGTGGTCGTCGCCAACGACCCGATCACCGGGCAGGGCTCCAACTCGGCGTCCAAGTGCGCCGCCACCTACCTCGCCTCGATCCTGGAGCACGGTGACAAGCCGTTCGACGAGGCCTGGATGCAGCAGACCTTCGACCGCTACTGGCAGACGGCCCAGCACGTCACCAAGTGGACCAACGCCATGCTCGCGCCGCCGCCCGAGCACGTGCTGAACCTGATCGGCGCGGCCGGGCAGCTCCAGCCGGTGGCGGACCGTTTCGCCAACGGGTTCAACAACCCCGCGGACTTCGAGGAGTACTTCTACGACCCGCAGAAGACCGAGGCCTACCTCATGGAGGTCTCGGGCGCGTCCGGCGCCTGATCCGCGCGCGGGGCGTCCGCCGTCCGGCCCTCGCCCGGGGCGTCCGCCGCGGGAGCGGCGTACCCCTCGTCCGAGCCGGCCCGGGCGCCCTCGGGCAGCTCCGGCGGCGTGTAGCGCGGCAGCGGTGCGGCGTCCGGGTCCGGGCGCACGGCGCCGAGGACCGGGTTGGCGGCGATGGGGGAGACCTTGACGCGGGCGCCCGGGCGCGGGGCGTGCACCACCAGGCCGTCGCCGAGGTAGAGGGCGACATGGGTGGCCTCGGGGAAGTACACGACCAGGTCGCCGGGGCGCAGCTCTTCCAGCGGGACGCGCGTCAGCCGGGCCCACTGCTCCTGGCTGGTACGCGGGATCGGCGTCCCGGCCCGCTCCCAGGCCCGCTGGGTGAGCCCCGAGCAGTCGTACGACGCCGGCCCCTCCGCGCCCCAGGCGTACGGCTTCCCCAGTTGGCGCACCGCGTGCCGCAGCGCCCGCTCCCCGGCTCGCGAGGGCGTGCGGGCGGTACGGCCGACCGCGCCGGACGCCATGAACCGGCGCTGCGCCCTCGCGATGCCCTTGCGCTCGAACTCGGCCAGCGCGGTGAGCTGTTCGGCGCTCAGGGAGGCGAGCGTGCGCTGGACGGCGTTCAGCCGGTCGCGCACGTCGTCCTTCGCCCTGCGGTGCCGTTCGGCGAGGGTGAGCTGCCGGTCGAGGGCGGCGCGGGCGCGGCGGGCCAGGGCGTCGGCGCGGCGCTCACCGTCGGACAGCTCCCGCACCGTCGCGGCCCGCCCCCGCGCCAGCCGCCCGATGACATGGCCCTGGTCGAGGGCGTGCTGCGGATCGCGGGCGAGCAGCAGGCGGACGTACGGGGAGATGTCGGTGCTGCCCTGGTACTGCTGGCGGGCGAGCCGGCCCGCAGCGCCCCGGCTGTCGTGCAGGGCGAGCCGGGCGCGGGCCAGCGCGCGGTCGAGCCGGGCGACCTCGGCGCGCTGCCGCTTCAGCCGCTCCTCTGTGGCGTTGAACGTCTCGGTCGCCTTCTCGGCGTCGCGGTACAGCCGCTGAAGGTCCGTCAGCAGCGCGGCGACCGGCCGCCCGCCCGGTTCGGGGGCGGCTGCGGCGGGCAGCGGCACGAGCACGGCCTGGGCGGCCAGGGTCGCCGTACAGGCCAGTCGCAGAAGCCTTCCTGACACGACATCACCTCCGGTGCGACGCGGACGGTCCGCTCCGCACCGCGAGCATGCGGCCGCCCGGGCGGGTCCGCGCGGCGGGTGTGCGCGGGATGGCGTAAGGGGGTCACCCGTGGGCGTCGTCCGACTTGCCGGGCGGCGTGGCGGCGGGACGAGACGGACGGGTGGGCACGGGCCGATCCGGCCGAGGGCGGTGTCCCCGCGCGGGGAACCTCGCAGCGGGGCGGATCGCCGTGGCCCCGCGCGCCCCGCGCCCGGGGATTTAACGCCAGGGCCGGTTCCGGCGGCGGCCCGTCTCGCCCTCCGGGTCGTGGACGTACTTCCAGCGGCGGGTCAGCCGGCCCTGGCCGAGGGAGACGCGGCGGTAGACCAGGACCGTGGGCGGACCGCCGGCCGGGTCGGGGACGGGGATGCGGTACGTCTTGGGAGGGTGCCCGGTGATGCCCAGCAGCACGGGCAGCACCCGGCCGTCCATCGGGCCGCCCTCGAACGGGGTGTCTTCGCTCTTCACCCCTCCAGTCTCAGCCATCCTCCGTGGCGAGGGCGTGCACCACCGCCGCCGTCGCGGGGTCCCGGCGGGCCGTCACCGACAGGACCGCGACGAACTGCTCCACCAGCCAGTCCCGCAGCTCCTCCAGCGGCGGTTGTTTGTTCTCGTCCAGCCAGATCAGCGAGGCGGCCTCCACCGCCGTGATCCACATCCTGACCGTCATCCGCAGCCGGGGGCCGGGGTCGGCGACGCCGAGGTGGCTCATGATGTGGTCGGCGGCGGCCCGCCGCACGCCGTCCACGATGGCGGTCGTCCGGGACGTCTCCACCACGCTGCCGCCCTGGAGCAGCGCGGCGAAACCGGTGTCGTGCCCGTCGACGAAGGCGAGATAGCGGTCCAGCGCCCGGTGCAGCCGGGGCAGCAGCGGCCCGATCCGGGGCTCGTCGAAGCACTGCCGCAGCTCCTCGGCCGCCGAGCGCAGCGCGGCCTCGTACAGCTGCTGCTTGCCGCCCGGGAAGTACCGGTACACCAGCGGCCGGGACACCCCGGCCGCCTCCGCCACGTCGTCCAGCGAGACCTCCTCGGGCGCGCGGTGCGCGAAGAGGCCGAGTGCCGCGTCGAGCAGCTGGCTGCGCCGCTCCTCGACGCTGAGCCGGCGGTAGGCGGGGGTGGGGACCTGCGGGGTCATGGGCGGCAGCGTAACCGCACGTCCGTCCGCAGGTCCTCCACCGGCCGTCCACACGACGCCCCCGTGCGGCGCGTTCAGGCCAGCAGCCCCGACGACTTCCACAGCCGTCGCCCGACCCCGCGCAGCACGCCGATGTCGTCCAGGAAGTCGGTCAGGCGCTTGGACCCGGTCTGCATGACCTCCCGGCGGTGGCCGCTGGCCTTGACCTGGGCCATCGCCTCGCGCTTGTCCAGGCCGACGTTCGTGTACACCTCGGGGTTGACGAACGCGACCGAGAAGACGCGCGCGAACTCCCCGGAGGTGACGCGGGTGAACTCCTGCGACCACCTCGGCGCCGTCAGCATCTGACGGCGCAGCTCCTCACGGGCGTACCGGACGTGGCGGGCCTCCTCCACGACGTGGATGCGGGTGACCCCGCGGATCAGCGTCTGCACCCGCTCGTCCGGGAAGGTCAGCCGCTGCATCCAGTCGAGCACCTCCTCGCCGAGGAGCGTGGCGGTGAAGGAGCCGGGCGTGGTGGAGATGGTCTTGAACAGCCGGCCGAGCTGCTGATGGGTGCGGCTCACCGGGTACCAGGGCGTTTCGCTGCGCGAGATCAGCCGCGCGAACATCTTGGAGTGCCGGCACTCGTCCTCGATCTCGGTCAGCGCGTACCTGACGTGGGCGCTGGTCGCCGACTTGTCGTAGACGTGCCGGACCAGCAGCTGCATCAGGATCAGCTCGAACCAGATGCCGAGCGAGGCGAGCGCGGCGGCCTCGTGCCGGGAGAGCAGGATCCGCTGCTCCTCGCTCATCTGCTTCCACATCGGGGTGTCGTACAGCGACACCAGCTCCGGCGGCCAGAACCACTTGCCCTCCTCGAAGGGCGCGTCCCAGTCCAGTTCCTTGTCGGGGTCGAAGGAGTGCTTGGCGGACGAGTCGAGCAGTCGCTCGGCCACCTGCTCGCGGTCCTTGAGCAGACCGAGCGCGTCACGCAGGCCGGAGAGCGCGTCGGCATCCGTCAGGGTCGTCATGGGCTGTCCACCTCGTCGTGCGGGGGCTTTCGGGGGCGGTGCGGGACGCGTTCGGGTTACCCGCGGTCACTCCTTATGAGACTGCCTGTCAGCAAGCCCGTCAATCCCCCGTGCGCAACTTGTTGACCCGCCGTCTACCACATGTGAATCTGCGGAACATGCCGACCTTCGACCTGTACGCGATGGATCCGGACGGTCCCGACTGGCAGGTGCCCGCGTCCGGCGCGGCCCGGTTCTCCTGGGAGTACGACGACGGCCGCGACCGTCTGCTGGCCCTGTACCAGAAGGGCAAGGACAAGCAGTGGGACGGGCGCAGACGGATCGACTGGGACCTCGAGGTCGATCCGCACGACCCGCTCGGCACCCCCGACGAGTACCTCTCCCTGTACGGCACCAAGTACTGGGCGAAGCTCGGCGAGCGTGACCGGGGCGAGCTGCGCCGGCACCTCGCCGCCTGGCAGTTCAGCCAGTTCCTGCACGGCGAGCAGGGCGCCATGGTCTGCGCCGCCCGCATCGTGGAGTCCGTGCCCGACCTCGACGCCAAGTTCTACTCGGCCACCCAGAC
The DNA here is from genome assembly GCF_055587785.1 of Streptomyces sp. NPDC046379. NCBI lineage: Bacteria > Bacillati > Actinomycetota > Actinomycetes > Kitasatosporales > Streptomycetaceae > Streptomyces > Streptomyces sp. NPDC046379. The sequence continues at coordinate 168,510 of NZ_JBVJFP010000013.1, read as the reverse complement.
CATGGACGAGGCCCGGCACGCCGAGATCTACGGCCGCTTCCTGCACGAGAAGCTCGGGATGCTCTACCCGGTCGACGACAACCTTCGGGCCCTGCTGGGCGACACCCTCCGCGACAGCCGCTGGGACATGCCCTACCTCGGCATGCAGGTGCTGATCGAGGGCCTGGCGCTCGCCGCCTTCGGCATGATCCGGGACACCACGAACAAGCCCCTGCCCAAGCAGATCCTCGCCTACGTCATGCAGGACGAGGCCCGCCACGTCGCCTTCGGGCGGATGGCCCTGCGCGACTACTACCGGCAGCTCACCGACGCCGAACTGCGCGAGCGCGAGGAGTTCGTCATCGAGGGCTGCCACCTGATGCGCGACCGGCTGCGCGACGTCGCGGTGCTGGAGAACTTCGGCGTGCCGCGGGCCGAGGCGGTGGAGTTCACCGAGCGCTCCGAGTTCCTCGCCCTGTTCCGCAAGCTGCTCTTCAGCCGCATCGTCCCCTGCGTCAGGGACATCGGCCTGTGGGGGCCGCGCCTCCAGCAGGCCTACGTCGACATGGGCGTCCTCGAGCTCGGCGACGCGAGCCTCGACCTGCTGATGGCGCAGGACGAGGAGGTCGCCGAGCGGCTGGACGCCGAACGCTTCGCCGCCGAGGAGCGCGACCGCGTCGCCGAGGTGAGCCGGGCGATCGAGGACGGAGCGGCGGGCGAGGACGGTGCGGCGGGCGAGGACGGTGCGGGCGGCGGGCAGGGGTAGGGCGCGCCGGTCAGACCGGGCAGCCCAGGTCCTCCGCCACCTCGCCGGTCACCGGCGCGGTCCCCTCGGGCGGGAAGGAGGTGCGCAGCGTGAAGGCGTACGGCGTCGGCCCGTTGGTGCGCAGGTGCAGCAGCCGCGCCTCGGCCTCGGCGACGGTCGGACGGTGACCGGCCGGCACCCACCACAGCGCGGTCACCGCCTCCTCCAGCCGTTCGAACCACTCCCGGCGCCGGGCCAGCATCTCCCGGTGCCGGCCCTGGTACATGTACGCCGTCAGGGCGTTGGGGTCCCGCCACACCGTCAGGTTGACGATCAGCCAGGAGTCCCCGAACACGGGCACGTCGGTCGCGTTGCCGGAGTCGCCCTTCAGCCGCCACACGAAGCCGTCGGCCGCGTCGGCGTCGGCGTTCACCGGGTCGAGCGCGTCCACGAAATCCTTCAACTGCGGGGAGTCCAGCGGGGCCTTGAGACGGGCGATGTTGACCTGGGCGAGTTCGTACGCGGTGGGATCGGTCATGACCGAACGGTAGGTCGGCGCGCCCTCGCCCGGCACCCCCCGTCTCACTGGCCGAGAACCGCCGCCATCACCGCCCGGGCGACCGGCGCGGCCACCCCGCCGCCGGTGATGTCCCCGCGGTCCGCCGCAGCGTCCTCCACCACCACCGCGACCGCCACCCGCGGCTCCGGATCGCCCTCCCGCTGCGCCCAGGACACGAACCAGGCGTACGGCGTCCCGGAGTTGCCGACCCCGTGCTGCGCGGTGCCGGTCTTGCCGCCGACGACCGCGCCGGGAATCGCCGCGCCCCGGCCGGTGCCCCGCTCCACCACGTCCCGCATCAGCTGCCGCAGCCGCAGCGCCGTCGACGGCGACATCGCCCACCGCGCGGGCAGGGCGCCCGCCGTGGAGACGGTGGCCCCGCGGGCCGTCGTACGGCGCTCCACCAGGTACGGCTCGCGCACCAGCCCGCCGCCCGCGACGGCGGCCGCGACCGTCGCCATCTGCAAGGGCGTCGCCCGCGTGTTGAACTGGCCGATCGACGACAGCGCCAGCTGGGCCCGGTCCACCGAGGTGTCGAAGGTGCTCGTCGCCACCGGGTAGGGGATGCGCGGATCGGGGTCGTTGAAGCCGAAGGCGTGCGCGGCGGCGGTCATCCGCTCCACCCCGACGTCCACGCCGAGCTTGGCGAACACCGTGTTGCAGGACCGCTCGAACGCCTCGCGCAGGGAGGCGTCGCGGCACTCCCGGGCCTTGTCGCGCAGGGCCGTGGCGGTGCCGGGCAGGGTGTACGGGACGGGGGTGCGGGTGGGGGCGTCCAGGTCGCGGACGACGCCCGCGTCCAGCGCCGCCGCCGCGGTGACCACCTTGAACGTCGAGCCCGGCGGATACGTCCGGTGCGTCGCCCGGTTCAGCATCGGCCGGTCCGGGTCCCGGTTCAGCCGCGCCCAGGCCCGCATCGCCGCCCGTCCGTTCCCCGACAGCTCGCCGGGGTCGTACGACGGGGTGGACACCAGCGCCAGGACGCGTCCCGTCGCCGGTTCCACCGCCGCCACCGCGCCCTTGCGGTCGCCGAGCCCCGTGAAGGCCGCGCGCTGCGCCGCCGCGTGCAGGGTGGTGACGACGTCGCCGCCCGAGGGGCGCGCGCGGGTGAGGTCGTTCCACAGCGGCAGCGGCCTGAGTGCCGGGTCGGCCCCGGACAGCAGGGCGTCCTCGGTGCGCTCCAGGAACGCCGTGCCGTACAGCTGCGAGGCGAACCCGGTCACCGGCGCGTACAGCGGCCCGTCCGTGTAGGTGCGTTCGTGGCGAAGATGCTCGCGGGTGTCGCGGGAGCCGGTGACCGGGCGGCCCTCCACCAGGATGTCGCCGCGCGGCTCGCGGTAGCGGGCCATCGTGTCACGCCGGTTGGCCGGGTTGGCGTCGTGGGCGGGGGCCTGGACGATCTGGACGCGGGCGGCGTTGACCAGCAGCGCCGCCAGCAGCAGCGCGCAGAAGGCGGCGGCGTGCCGGATGTGCCGGCTCACGGGGCGAGCCGCCCGTCGTACTCCCGGCGCGCCGCGTCGCTCACCCGGATCAGCAGCGCCACGATCACCCAGTTGGCGACCACCGAGGAGCCGCCCCGCGCCAGGAACGGCATCGCCATCCCGGTCAGCGGGATCAGCCCGGTCACCCCGCCCGCGATGACGAACACCTGGAGCGCCACGAGCGAGGCGAGCCCCACCGCGAGCAGCCGCCCGAACGGGTCGCGCAGGGCGAGGCCCGCCCGGAAGCCGCGCTCCACCAGCAGGGCGTAGAGCACGAGGACCGCGGCCAGCCCGGCCAGGCCCAGCTCCTCGCCGGCGGTGGACAGGATGAAGTCGGACTTCGCGGCGAAGCCGATCAGCTCCGAGTCGCCGAGCCCGAGCCCGGTGCCGGTCAGTCCGCCCGCGGCGAAGGCGAACAGCGACTGCGCGAGCTGGCCGGGGCCCTGGCCGGCGTCGACGGACGCGAAGGGGTGCAGCCAGTCCTGGATGCGGGCGTGCACGTGCGGCTCCAGCCGGCCCACCGCCCACGCTCCGGAGGCGGCCAGCGCGAGGCCGACGGCGATCCAGCCGGTGCGGCCCGTGGCGACGTACAGCATCACCACGAACAGGCCGAAGAACAGCAGCGACGTGCCGAGGTCCCGTTCCAGGACCAGCACGCCGACGCTCGCCAGCCACACGGTGACGATCGGGCCGAGGACCCGTCCGGTGGGCAGCTGGAGCCGGCGCAGGCGCGGGACGCGACGGCCGGCGTGGGCGAGCGCGCCGCGGTTCGCGGCCAGGTACGCGGCGAAGAACACCGCCAGCAGCACCTTCGCGAACTCGCCCGGCTGGAGGGAGAGGCCGGCGAAGCGGACCCAGATCCGGGCGCCGTTCACCGGGGGGAACAGGATCGGCAGCGTGAGCAGCACCAGGGCCGCGGCGCCGCTGACGTAGGCGTAGCGGCGCAGCAGGCGGTGGTCCCGCAGCGCGGCCACGACCAGGGCGCACAGCACCACGCCGGACGCCGACCAGACCAGCTGCGCCGGGGCCGCGCGGTCGCCCGGCGTCTCCAGGTCCAGCCGGTGGATCAGCACCAGGCCGAGCCCGTTGAGCAGCACGCCGATGGGCAGCGGCAGCGGGTCGGCGTACGGGGCGCGCATCCGGACCGCGAGGTGGGCGAGGAGCGCGAACGCGCCCAGCCCGGCGCCGTGGGCGGCGGCGCCGGGCGGGAGGGAGCCGTCGTGCGCGAGCCCGACGGCGCAGTAGCCGCACACCGACAGCAGGACGGCCGCCAGGACGAGGGTGAGTTCGATGCCGCGGCGCCGGGGGAGGCGCGCCGGGGGAGCGGGCGTCCGCGCGGCGACGGCGGTTCCGGTTCCGGCCTCGATCATGTCCGGAACCTAGCGGAATATGACGTCTTGCTCTCCTCTTGTGCTCAGCACCAGCGCGGGGCCGGGCCGATGTTGTCGATGTAGCGGGCCGCGCCCCAGGCCCAGGTGCCGTCCGTGAGGAGGTACCACAGCGGGTTGCCGTCGACGGTCTCGCCGGGCGCCTTGCAGTAGATGGAGACGACGTCGCCGCGGTGCACGGCCCGGATGACCTGGCTGCCGCGGTTCGGCGCGCTGCGCAGCAGCAGCCGCTGGGCGGTGACGACGCCCTTGTAGTAGCGGGAGTCGTGGTGGCCGCCGCCGTGCGGGTCGCGTCCGTCGCCGCCGAGGCCGTTCCCGCCGGCGCCGCCGCTGCCACCGCCGAAGCCGTCGCCTCCGGCTCCTCCGCCGCCGCCGGCTCCTCCGCCGCCGCCGGCTCCTCCGCCGCCGAAGCCGCCGCCCTGGGGCTGGTACTCGCCGGACACGACGGAGGCGCCGTCGCCGCCCCACTCGTCGTTCGCGGGGGCGGTGCCGAGGGCGCCTGCGGGGACGACGGCGGTGGCGGTGGCGAGGGCGCCGGCGGCGGTCGCTATGGCGAGGCGGGTGAGCGAGGCGCGCAGGGACATGGGGTACCTCCATGAATGGGGGTGAAGTGGGTCAATCGCCACATTAGGAGGGTGGTGTCGGCGCCGCCTTCCACACTGGGCCATCAGGGAGAGGCGGCCTCCGGGGAGGAGCGGCTGCTTGCCGAGACGGCCGCCCGGGCCGGACGGCCGCAGGCCGGGGCCTCACTCCGCCAGTTCCTCCAGCAGCCGGGCCGTCGGCAGCCCTGCCCGCAGGTACTCGACGAACAGGTCGTCGTGCAGCGCCCACGGCGAGCGGCGGGACCGGATCAGCCGGACGGCCGCCTCCGCCGACCGCCCCTGGCGCATCAGGGCGTGCGCCGCGACCGGGCCGGAGCGGTTGTAGCCGTGGTAGCCGCGCACCGGCACCTTGCGGCCGGCGGCCACCGCCTCGCACGCGGCCTCCGCGAGCCGGATCGGGCCCGCGAGCCGGGCGCCGTCGAGCGGCCCGTCCAGGATGGGCCGCACCTGGTGCTCCACGCCGGGACCGGGCCCGTGCCCCGGCAGCCGCAGCAGGGTCTGCACGAGATCGACCTCGTCCCGTACACCGCGGACCGCGGGCCGCCCGACCGGCTCGCGCACTCGTGCCCGCCCCTCCACGGCCCGGGCGCGATCTCGTCCCACGGGCGCTCCGGCGCGGGGACGTCGGGCCGCTTCCCGCGGGCAGCCACCGGCGCCTCCCCAACCGTACGCCCAACTCCTCACCAGTAGCCGGGTCCTTGCTCCGGGAGCACCCGGCCTGTTCCCATGGTCATGAGGTGATGGCGCATGACCGGACTGCGCGTCGTCCCGGCCCTCGGGCCCGGCCGGGAGCGGCTGTACGTCTGTCTCACGGACGGCAGGAGCATCGCCTGGTACGACCGTGGGACGGCCCGCGTCCACCTGATCGCCGAGGACCGCAGGGACGACGTCCTCACCGCCCTGCGCCCCTTCGTCGCGGGCCCGGTGACGGTGGGCCCGCCGCCCGTGCCGACCCCCGCCGAACTGGCCCGGCTCAGCCTCCACCCCGACGACGACCTGGCTCCCAACCGGCCCGGCGAGGCCCTGCTGATCGCCCTCGACCGCGACCCCGGGGGGCTGGGAGCGGCCGGTTCCGTGGGCCGGTTGGGCGCCGACCCGCGGCGGCGGGCGCTGGAGGCCGAGCGGACGGTCGGGGAGGCGCTGGACGGGCTGGAGGGCGCGGGCTGGCGCACGCTGCACTCGGTCCCGCTGCCCGGCGGCGACCGCGTCCACCACCTGGTGATCGGGCCGGGCGGGGTCTTCGCCGTGCACGCGGTGTACGCGCGCAGGCGCAGGGTGCGGATCGCCGATCCGGTGGTGCGCCTGACCGCGCTGGGGCGGAGGGAGGAGCGGCCGCTGCTGCGACGGGTGCGGGCGGACGCCGACCGGGCCTCGTACGCGCTGACCGCCGAGGTCCGTCCGGTGCTGGCGCTGGCGGGTCCCGCGGCCCGGCTGGAGGTGGCCGGGCCGCTGAGGGAGGTGCGGGTCCTGGAGGACGCGGACCTCGCGGGGCTCGCCCGGCTCGGGGGCGTGCTCAAGCCGGCGGACGTGGAGGGCCTGTACGCCCTGGCCCGTGACCGGAACACCTGGGCGCGGCTGTGAGAGCGGCCGTCCGTGCGCCGCAGGCGACTGCGGGTGGCGGGTGGCAGGCGGCTGTGAGCGGTGCTTTCAGTCGGCCTCCTGGTCGACCGGTGTGAAGTAGTGATCGAGTGTGAACGCCCCGATGTCCCTGCCGAGCCGGTCGCCGACGACATCGCTGGTCCGGAAGTGGACCCCGCCCCACACCCGGGCGTTGATCACGTCCCGCCGGAAGTCGGCGGCCCGCGTGTACGTCCGCGTCGTCCCCGTCACCGCCGAGGAGATCCGCAGGTCGAGGTCGCCGCCGCCCAGCCGGTCCAGGACCGTCACCGCGGCGCCGTCCACCGTGCAGTGCCCGCTGACGTAGTCCGGGTACGGCGGCGTGCGCAGCAGCGGCGTCCACTCCGGGTCCGCCTCGGTGGCCGGGTTGCCGTCCGTGCCGGCCAGCCGGATCGCCGTGACGGGACGCCACTGGCCGTGCGTGTACTTGGCGTTCCACGCCGCGATCGACGCGTCGGCGGTCGCCGTGTTGGCGGCGGCGAACAGCCGGGCCGCGTCCACCAGGTCCAGCCCGCGCCGCTCGACGTGGCCGCGGTAGGCGTCCTGGAGCTGCACCGGCAGGACGTCGGCGTAGAAGCGGGCCGTCTCCGTCTGCCACGCCGTGCGCAGTGAGCCGCTCCTGCCGCCCATCGCCTTGATCTCGGCGAAATCCCGCGCGTACCGGCGGGAGGCCGGCGCGGGCGGGGCCGCGGGCAGCATCCGCTCGGCGGAGTCCAGCAGCAGGGGGCGCGTCTTCGCCAGCCACGGCGCGTGGAAGGGCGCCTCGGTCGGCGGGGTGGGCCGCCAGACGCCGGGGGCGGGGGCCTTGGCGTACGTCACCCGGGCCCCGCGCCCGTCGTCCGCGCGCAGCCGCACGACGTGCTCGGCGGCCCGCCGCCCGAAGGCGACGCCGCGCTCCTCGGCGCGCCCGTCGGGGATCTTCGCCAGCGACTCGGCATAGGCGGCGTCGAGGCGCTTGCGGGAGGACGGGAAGTACGTCCGCAGCACCTCGTGCGCGGCGGCAGCGGCGGCGGCCTCGGCGGAGGCGCCGTGAGGGCGTCGTACGTCCCACTTGTACGGGGTGTAGCGGCCCTCGATGCCGACCACCGCGTTGTAGACGGCGGCGGAGACGAAGCCGTGCCAGAGGAACTGCTCCGCCGAGTACAGCCGGGCGTCGGTGTTGATGGTGGCGACGGCGGTGCGGTTCCAGTCGAGGATCACCTGCGGGCCGGCCGCCCCGGGTGCCGGTGGCCGTTCGGGCGCGGCGGTGGCGGACCAGGGGGCGGCGGCGAGGGCGAGGGCGGTGAGGGTGGCGAGGAGGGTGCGGCGGGGGGTGCGGTGGGATCGGGGGGAGGGCGGGGACGCGTCCATGGGACTCCTTCGGGATGGGGTGGTCGGCGGTCGTACGAAAGGGCCGCGCCGAGGTCAGGGCAGCGGCCCGGCGCGGTCGGGGTCGAAGAGGGGGGCCAGCAGGTCGCCGTAGTCCTGCACGCGGGGTCCGAGGTCGGCGGCGGTGAACACGAGCTGTTCGGGGGCGCCGCAGGCGGTGACCTCGTCCCAGGTGACGGGGGCGGAGACGGTGGGCTCGGGGCGGGCGCGCAGGGTGTAGGGGGCCGCGGTGGTCTTGCGGGCGGCGTTCTGGCTCCAGTCGACGAAGACCTTGCCGGGCCGCAGGCTCCTGGTCATCCGGTGGACGACCAGCCGGGGCATGGCCCGCTCCGCCTCGACGGCGAGGGCCTTGGCGTACTCGGTCACGTCGGAGGAGGGCGCGGGCCGGACCGCCGCGAGCAGGTGCAGCCCCTTGGACCCGGAGGTCTTGGGGTGGGCCTCGATGCCGTCCGCGGCGAGGCGTTCGCGCAGCCAGAGGGCGACCTCGCAGCACTGCACGACCGTCGCGGGGGCGCCCGGGTCGAGGTCGAACACCAGCCGGTCGGCGATCTCCGGGGCGCCGGCGAGCCACTGGTGCGTGTGGAACTCGGCGACCAGGTTGGCGGCCCACATCAGGCTCGGCAGGTCCTGCACCAGGACCATCCGGGAGGGTCCCTCCGACCGGGGGACCTCGGCGGTGGTGACCCAGTCGGGCGTACCGGGCGGCACGTTCTTGGTGAAGAACACCTGGCCGTCGGGACCGTCCGGGTAGCGCAGGAAGGACACCGGCCGGTCCCGCAGATGGGGGAGCAGCACCTCGGCGGTGGTCGCGTAGTAGTGCAGCAGCTCGGCCTTGGTGAAGCCGGTCGCCGGGTGCAGCACCTTCTCCAGATTGCTGAGCGCGACCCGTCGCCCCTCCACCTCTGTGATCGGCGTCATACGATGAGAATCACAGAAATCGGCGCATATCGCCGTAAAGCGACTCCCCGGTCAGCGCGAAAGGATGCCGCCCGTGCGATCCATCTGGAACGGCGCCATCTCGTTCGGCCTCGTCAGCATCCCGATCAAGCTGGTGAACGCCACGGAGAGCCACTCGATCTCGTTCCGCCAGATCCACACGGAGGACGGCGGCCGGATCCGCTACCGCAAGGTCTGCGAACTGGAGGACCGCGAGGTCAGCCAGGCGGAGATCGGCAAGGGGTACGAGGACGCGGACGGGTCGATCATCCCGATCACGGACGAGGACCTGGCGCAGCTGCCGCTGCCGACCGCCAGGACGATCGAGATCGTCGCGTTCGTGCCGGCCGACCGGATCGACCCGCTGCAGATGGACGCGGCGTACTACCTGGCGGCGAGCGGCGCGCCGGCCGCCAAGCCGTACACCCTGCTGCGGGAGGCGCTGAAGCGCAGCAACAAGGTGGCGATCGCCAAGTTCGCGCTGCGCGGGCGGGAGCGGCTGGGCATGCTGCGGGTGGTCGGCGAGGCGATCGCGATGCACGGCCTGCTCTGGCCCGACGAGGTGCGCGCCCCCGAGGGCGTCGCCCCCGACACGGACGTCACCGTCCGCGACAAGGAACTGGACCTCGCGGACGCCCTGATGGACACGCTGGGCGAGGTGGACCTGGAGGACCTGCACGACGAGTACCGCGAGGCCGTCGAGGAGGTCATCGCCGCGAAGGCCGCGGGCGAGGCGCCCCCGGAGACCCCCGAGCCGGCGAAGGGCGGCAAGGTGCTCGACCTGATGGCGGCCCTGGAGAACAGCGTCCGGGCGGCGCGGGAGTCCCGCGGCGAGGAGCAGGCGGAGGTCAGACGACTCCCGCCGCGCGAGACGACCCCGAAGGAGCCGGCGGGCAAGAAGTCGACGTCCACGACGGGCAGGACCCCGGCGAAGAAGACGGCGTCCACGAAGAAGACGGCGTCGAAGTCGGCGTCGGCCGCGAAGAAGACGGCGGGCACGTCGAAGACCGCGGGGACGTCCAAGACCGCGGGCACGTCCAAGACCGCGGGGACGTCGAAGACCGCGCAGAAGAAGACCCCGGCGAAGAAGACGGCGTCCCGCAAGCGCTCGGCGTGATCACATCGCCGCCTCCGACTCGGCCCGGCGTCGTATGCCCCCGAGCCGGCGGGTCATGAGGATCCTGTGGGCGCCGGACGCGATGACGAGGCGGCGGTAGGTCCGGCCGGCGGCGCCCGGGAAGGCGGCGTGGGTGCGGGCCGTGAGGAGGGTGCCGGTGGGGCGGGGGGTCAGGGTGAGGGTGAGGGCGTAGCGGGAGTACCGGTGGCGGCCGGTGAGGCGGAGCAGGCGGGCGGGGGCCGACTCGGTCACCTCGAAACCGGGGAGCGTGGAACCCTCGGCGAGTGGCGCGCCGGTGGTCCTGCCGGGGTCGGCGGCGACCAGGCGGCCGTATGCCTCCCACGAGGGTGAGCCGCCGCCGTAGGCGTGGGCGAGGGACCGCCACACGGCGGTGGGGGAGGCGGCGACCAGCACGGTGTGCTCGTCCACGAAGGGCAGGTCGTCGGTCATGGCCGGGCCGCCCCGGTGAGGTGGGCGAGGGGGAGTCGGGTCATGGGGCGTCCTCGTGGGTGAGACGGCCGGGGGGCGGCGACGGCAGGGGGCTACTTCTCCGAGCCCGCCAGCGAGTCCGGCGCCGCCTCCGGCCGGGGGTCGGGGCCGATTCCCGGGCCGTTCCCGCGGCGGCGGCCCGTCACACGGAGGGCCACCGGCTCGGTGAACCGCGCCGTGAGCGGTCCGACGATCACCAGGATCAGGACGTACGCCGTGGCCAGCGGGCCGAGGGACGGCTCGATGCCCGCCGTGACGGCGAGCCCGGCGATGACGATGGAGAACTCGCCGCGGGCGACGAGCGTCCCGCCCGCCCGCCACCGGCCCTTGGCGGAGATCCCGGCGCGGCGCGCGGCCCAGTATCCGGTGGCGATCTTCGTCAGCGCGGTGACCACGGCCAGCGCGAGCGCGGGCAGCAGGACCGGCGGGATGCTGGCGGGGTCGGTGTGCAGGCCGAAGAAGACGAAGAAGACGGCGGCGAAGAGGTCCCGCAGCGGCGCCAGCAGACTGTGCGCCCCCTCGGCGGCCTCGCCGGACAGCGCGATCCCCACGAGGAACGCGCCCACCGCGGCCGACACCTGCAACTGCTGCGCGAGCCCGGCGACGAGAAGGGTCAGCCCGAGCACGACCAGCAGCAGCTTCTCGGGGTCGTCGCTGGAGACGAAACGGGAGATGTGGCGCCCGTAGCGCACCGCGACGAACAGCACCGCCCCGGCGACGCCGAGCGCGACCGCCAGCGTCACACTGCCGGCCGCCAGCCCCGACCCGGCGAGCAGGGCGGTGAGGATGGGCAGGTAGACGGCCATGGACAGGTCCTCGAGGACGAGGATGCTGAGCACGACGGGCGTCTCCCGGTTGCCGAGCCGCCCGAGGTCCCCCAGCACCTTGGCGATCACGCCGGACGAGGAGATCCAGGTCACCCCCGCCAGCACCACGGCCGCCACGGGCCCCCAGCCCAGCAGCAGCGCCATGGCGGCCCCGGGCAGCGCGTTCAGCACGGCGTCCACGAGGCCGGCCGGGTACTGGGTGCGCAGGTTGGAGACCAGGTCGCTGGCCGTGTACTCGAGGCCCAGCATGAGCAGCAGCAGGATGACGCCGATCTCGGCGCCGATGGCGACGAACTCCTCGCTGGTGCCCAGCGGCAGCAGCCCGCCCTCGCCGAAGGCGAGCCCGGCCAGCAGGTAGAGCGGGATCGGCGACAGCCGGAACCGGGCGGCGAACCGGCCCAGCAGCCCCAGGCCGAGGATGATCGCGCCGAACTCGATCAGGAAGACCGCGGACGAGTGCACGGCTCACTCCCGCCCGAGAATCGCCGCGGCCGCCTCCACACCCTCACGGGTGCCGATCACGATGAGGGTGTCCCCGCCCGCGAGCCGGAAGTCCGGCGCGGGCGACGGGATCGCCTCCGCCCGTCGCAGCACGGCCACGATCGAGGCGCCCGTCGCGGTGCGCATCCGCGTCTCCCCGAGCAGCCGCCCGTTCCAGTGCGAGGAGGCCGCCAGCTCGACCCGTTCGGCGACCAGCCCGAGCGAGGTGGTGGACAGCAGGTTGGGGCTGTGGTGCGTCGGCATCATGGCGTCGATCAGCGCCGCCGTCTCGCCCGCGGTCAGCCGCACCGACAGCGCGCACGCGTCCGGATCGTCCTGCCGGTAGGCGTTCAGCGTCCGCGACCCGTCCCGGTGCGCCACGACCGACACCCGCCGCCGCTCCCGCGTGGTGAGGTCGTAGCGCACCCCGATCCCCGGCAACGGCGTACTGCTCAGGCGTGGAGTGCTCATGGTTTCCCCTGTCTGGTCTGCGACTTCGGCCTGACCGCCCTGTCCCGCCACCCTAACCAGCGGGCCGGGGACGCGGCCGGGCCGCCTCCCTAGGATGAGATCCCATGACGCCTTCCTTACCGCAGTCGCCCGGCGCTCCCGACCCGGGCGGCCTGCGCGACCGTACGACCTCCGACGCGCTCGTCCTCGACGGCGCCCGCCCGGCCGGCCGGCGCGGGACGGTGCGCGCCGACGCCGCCCGCAACCGCGCCCGGCTCCTCCACGCCGCCGCCGAACTGGTGGCCGAGCGGGGGGTGGGGGGCCTGACCATGGAGGCGGTCGCCGTCCGCGCGCGGGTCGGCAAGGGCACCGTCTTCCGCCGTTTCGGCAACCGCACGGGCCTGGTCATGGCACTGCTGGAGGAGACCGAGGAGACCTACCGGCGGGCGCTGCGCGAGGGTCCGCCGCCGCTCGGGCCCGGCGCGCCCGCCGTCGAGCGGATCGAGGCCTTCGGGCTCGCCACGCTGCGCCACTGGGCCGGTCACGGCGAGCTGTACCTGGCCGCCCGCCCGGACTCCGTCCTGTGCCACGGCACCTCACCGCAGCAGGTCAAGCGCGACCACCTGCACGCCCTGCTGCGCGAGGCCGTCCCCGGAGCCGACACCGAACTGCTGACCGAGACGCTGCTGGGCTTCCTCGACGTCGGCCTGTACTCCTACCTGGTCCACCACCGCGGCCTCGATCCCCAGCGGGTCGAGGCGGGCTGGCGGAACCTGGTCGTCCGCCTGGTCACGCCCGTCTGACCGCGCCCGACGCGAGACCGCGCCCGACGCGAGACCGCGCCCGACGCGAGACCGCGCCCGACGCGAGACCGCGCCCGAGGACTACGCCGTCCCCGTCAGGCGCAGCCGGGTGCGGGACGGTGCGGACGGGGGCAGGGAGGCGACGATCTCGGCGAGGGTGACCCCGGCGAGGCTGGCGCGCCACGCCTCGTGCGCCTCGGCCATCTTCTCCGCGAGCACACACGTGCGCCGGCAGTCCTCGGGCGGCAGGGCCCCCCGCCCCTGCTGGCGGATCTCCCGGCACTCGTACGGCGACGACGTGCCGTCGACGGCCTCGACGATGTGCAGGAGCGTGATCTCGGCGGCGGGCCGCGCGAGCCGGAAGCCGCCCCGCGGTCCGCTGGTCGCGGCCAGCACGCCGGCCCGGACCAGCGCCTTGAGCTGCTTGGTCAGATAGGCCGCCGGGAGGTCGTAGTACTGCGCGAGCTGCGTCGCCGACGCGCTGACTCCCGGGTCGAGCTGCGCCAGCGTCGCGGCGCAGTGCAGGACCCACTCCGTACTCACAGGCAGCTTCACAGCCCCGAGTCTATCGAAGACATTGTGGAGTCATTTAGTCCATGATACTTTCCGGTCAACTGGAATGGGGAGGTCACCATGCGCATCGCTGTCGCCGGCGCGACCGGAAACATCGGGGCCCTGACCGTCGCCGCACTGGAGCGGGACGGGCACGACGTCGTACGCATCAGCCGCTCGTCCGGCGTGGACCTGACGACCGGCGCGGGGCTCGACGACGCCCTCGCCGGGGTGGACGCGGTCGTCGACGCGACCAACGGTCCGGCGAGCGACCGGGCGGAGACGGTGGCGTACTTCGCGGCCACCACCCGCAACCTGCTCACCGCCGAGGAGCGGGCGGGCGTACGCCACCACGTGCTGCTCTCGATCGTCGGGATCGACCGGGTCGAGGGGAACGCGCACTACGCGGGCAAGCGGGAGCAGGAGCGCCTCGTCGCCGAGGGGCCGGTTCCGTGGACGATCGTCCCGGCGACGCAGTTCCACGACTTCGCCGCCATGGTGACGAGCTGGACCGAGCACGAGGGCGTCGCCACCCTCGCCCCGCTGCTCGTCCAGCCGATCGCGCCCGCGGACGTCGCCGACATCCTCGCCGAGATCGCGACGGGCGAGCCGCAGGGGCGGTACGCCGACATCGCCGGGCCCGAACAGCACGACCTGGTGGACATGGCCCGCCGCACCAACGAGGCGCGCGGCCGTGAGATCAGGCTCGTGCCGACCTGGCGGGCCGGATTCGGGCCGGAGATGGCCGGCGAGGCGCTGCTGCCCGGCGAGCGGGTCCGCATCGCGCCGACCACCTTCGACGAATGGCTGGCGAAGCAGCGCTAGAGAGCCCAGGACGCCCCCCGGGCCCGCCGTCCCGTGCCGGGGCCCCGCCGGCCACGGCCGTCGCCGTGACCGGCGGGGCGGCGGTCACGCCGGGACCGCCTGCGGGAAGGTGAAGAAGCCGTACGGGTCGTACTTCCGCTTGACCCCGCTCAGCCGCGGCAGGTTGGGGCCGTAGTAGGCGTGCGCGTAGTCGCTCAGCTCGGTGTCGGGGAAGTTCACGTACGAACGCCCGTTGGAGTAGCCGTCGATGGCGTCGAACAGGCCGTTCAGCCAGCTCTCCGCCGCCGCCCGCTCCTCGGCGGGCGGAGTGGAGGAGGCGAGGCTGACGGTGAGGGTCGCGCTGTAGAGCGCGTCGCGGTGCGGCCACGCCGTGGCGTCGACGGCCGGGAGGTTGGCGTTCTTGCCCAGGCCGAGCAGGCTGACCACCCGGGACTGGCCGGCCCGCCGGTCCGCGTCGAACGCGGCGAGGAACTCGTCCACGCCCGTCTGCGGCAGCACCCGGCTGAACATCCGGCCCCGGTTCTTGACCCAGGCCTGCCGGGGGATCGTGGCCTCGGGGTTGCTGCCGGTCGTGTGGCAGGCGTCGACCGTCTTGTCCTCGCAGCCGAACACCCGCATCATCGCCCGCTCGTACGTCATCTCCTGCACCGCACGCGTGGCGGGCGCGACGCCCACCAGCGAGGTGAGCAGGGCCAGTTCGGCCTCCAGCTGCTCCACGGTGCCGAAGTGCACGCCCGAGACGATGATCGTCGGCAGCGCCCCCGGCCGCGCGTCCGGCAGCCTCACCAGACCGCCGCAGGCCAGGTCGGCGGACGCCTGCCGCGACCACTCCAGGTAGCCCGGCACGGCCCGCTGGGCGTGGTCCCACGTCCAGGTCAGCGTGTAGTGGACGACCCGGGTGATCGGGGTGGGCGCCATCCGGAACTCGGTGACCACGCCGAAGTTGCCGCCGCCCCCGCCGCGCAGCGCCCACAGCAGGTCGGCGTTGCGGTCCTTGGAGGCCGTGACGATCCGCCCGTCGGCCAGCACCACCCGCGCCGACAGCAGCCGGTCGGAGGCGGGGCCGTACTTGCGGTACTGCCAGCCGGTGCCGCCGCCGGTGAGGAAGCCGCCGGGGCTGACCGTCGCACAGAAGCCGGCCGGCACGCTGATGCCGTACGGGCTCAGCCGCGGCAGCACGTCCACGGCCTGGACGCCGGGGCCGAGGCAGACCTGGCCCGGCCCGGCGTGCACCCGGTTGAGCCGGGTCAGGTTGATGACCAGGCCCTCCGTGGTCGACCAGCCGCCGTAGCTGTGGCCGCCGCTGCGCACCGCGGTGTGCAGGGAGTGGTCCTGGGCGAACAGCATCGCGGTGGCGACGTCCTGGGAGGTCTCGGCGTACACCACGGCCTGCGGACGGATGTCGTCGAACTGGGCGTTGGCCAGCAGCCGGGCGCGGTCGTAGTCGGCGTCGCCGGGGAGGACCAGGTCGCCCGTGAGCGAGGCGCGCAGCCGGTCCCACGGGGCGGTGCCGTACCGGCGCCGCTTCGGGCGGGCCTCGGCGGTGCCGACGGCGGCGAGGCTCGCGCCGGCGGCGGTCAGGCCCGCACCGGCGGCGAGCAGGGTCCTGCGCTTGATCATGTCCAGTTTCCTTTGTGAGTTCACGGCACGCGGTGTGCGTGCTCGCTCGCGATGGGCGAGTCGTCCAGATGCCGGGCCTGCGCCCGCAGCAGCCGCTGCCACCGGGGCGCCCGTTCGGCCGGCGCCGCCCGGCGCCCGGAGCTGATCCACTCCGTCACCGGACGGATTCCGTGCAGCGCGTTGACCAGCCAGGTCTCCCGGTCGTACAGGTCCTCGAAGGCCGCCCTCGCACGGCGCACCACGACGCCGCGGTCCCGGGCCAGCCCGGACAGCAGGGCGCTGGTGACGCCGGGCAGCACCCGGTCCTCGGCGTCCGGCAGACACAGGTCGGGCCCCTCCCACCACAGGAGACTGGCCGTGGTCGACTCCGTGACCCGGCCGTCCTCGGTGGTGAACAGCGCCTCGTCCGCGCCGGCGGCCCGGGCCCGCGCCCGCACCTGGGCGAGGCGGCCGATGTCCGGCCCCTTGACCAGGGGAGCGGTGCGCGGGTCCGCGTACGGCCAGGGCAGGACGCGCACGGCCGGGGCCAGGTCCGGGGCGCGCCGCAGGTTCAGGGCGAGCGTCCCGTCGGGATGCAGTTCCACGCGCGGGAACCACTGGCCCTCGCGCGGGAGTTCGGCCACGGCGGCGTCCCAGAACCGCCGCACGGCCGGCTGCCGCAGGCCCGCCCGCACACAGGACGCGGCGAACCGCGCCCCGTGGCGTTCGACGGCGCGCACCCGGCCGTCCGCGACCAGCCAGGAGTCGGCCACCAGGAGATCGCCCGCCGGGTCGGCCGCGGGGGCGAACCCCCGTTCGCCGTCCCAGGCGAGCCACCGCTCCGTGCAGGCCATCGTGTCAATACCGTCCCTTGGTGTTGGTCGGTGCTCCGGTGCGCGGCCCGTACGGGGCGCGTTCCAGCCACTCCCCGCAGGAGGGCACCAGCGGGGAGAGCGCCGCGCCCGCGGCCTGCTTGAGCCGGGTCAGCCTGCTGCTCGGCCGCAGATGGGCCAGGGCCGTCCGCGCGGCCTCGCTGTTGAACACGGCGGCCTGCCGGCGCTCGGTGGCGAACTCCCGTATGGCGAGGACCCGTTCGTCCGGCCGCGCGAGCGCCCTGGCCACCGCGTCGGCCGCCGCGGCCGAGTCGGCGATGCCGCTGTTCATGCCCCGCGCCCCGAAGGGCGGGAACAGATGGGAGGCCTCGCCGACCAGCAGCACCCGGTGGCAGCGGTCGGTGAAGTCGGCGGCCACCACATGCAGGAAGCGGTACTTGGACACCCACAGGAGCCGGTCGGCGTACTTCTCGCCCACCACGGCGGCCACCCAGCGGGCCGCCGCGGCCTCGTCGGCCCACTCCTCGGGCGCGTCGCCGTCCTTGCACTGCAGGTCCAGCTGGAAGCCGCCGGCGAACGGCACCCGCATCACGCTGCGACCGCCGAGCGCGGGATGCTCGTAGACGAACACCCGCTCCAGCGGCAGCGGATCGTCGGGGTCCTCCTCGATGTCGACCACGACGTGGAAGGCCTCGGACCGCTCGCCCTCCATCTCGATGCCCTGGGACCGCCGCACCCGGGACCGCGCGCCGTCGGCCCCGATGACGTACTCGGCCTCCCACACCGCGCCCTTGCCGGTGGTGAGCCGGGCGATGTCCGGGAACGTCTCCACGCCGGTGACCTCGCTGTCCCAGCGGAACTCGACGCCCGCCTCGCGGCAGGCCGCCATCAGGTGACGTTCCGTCTCGATCTGCCGCAGACTGGTGAACGGCGGCGTGTGACCCGCGTCGTTCGGCCGGGGCGGGTAGGTGCGGGCGAAGACCTCCTTCGTGCGGTAGACCGTGCGGCGGGTCGGCCAGACCACCCCGTTGCGGATCAGGGTGCGGTCCAGGCCCGGGCTGATCCGGCCCAGCACGTTCAGCGACTCCCGGTGCACGAACAGGGCGCGGCTTCCCGGGCGCACCCGGTCCTCCGGCTCGGCCTCCAGGACGGTGACGGGCAGGCCGTGGCTGCGCAGGGCGAGGGCGGCGGTGAGCCCCACGGGGCCGGCTCCGACGACGAGGACCGGGACCCGTTCGGGCGGTGGGGGATTGGAGGACATGACAACTCTCCCTCTGGTCGTCCGGCGCGGTCGTCAGTCGGAAGCGCGCACGCCGCCGGGCGCCTTGTTCTCGCGGAGCATCCGGCTGATCTCCACGCGCTGCACCTTCCACGTCGAGGTGCGGGGCACCTCGTTGAACGGCCAGTGCAGGGGCGGGGCGAGGGGCGGCAGACCGGCGGTGGCGCGGGCCCAGCGCTCGGGGTCCAGCGGGGCGTCCCGGCGGGTGCACACGACGGGCACCGGGTCGCCCTCGGGGCCGGTGACGATGATCACCTCGAGGAGTTCCTCCAGGCGGGACAGCAGGATGTCCTCGAGTTCGAGGTTGCTGTCGATCTCGTCGATCTGGTCGATCTCGCGGTCGATCAGGTGCAGCTTCCCGAACCGGCCGAGGTAGCCCATGTCGCCGAGCCGCCACCAGCCGTCGTTGAAGTTGTTCAGATAGCGCTCGTGCTCGCCGAGGTACGTCATGATGCGGCCCCGGCCGCGCAGTTCGAGATGGCCCGGCTTGCCCTTGGCGACGGGCCTGCCGCTGTCGTCGACCACCCGCAGCCGGATGAAGCCGGGCAGGACGTAGCCGACGTCGCGCCCGTCCGTCTTGTCGGCGGTCTTCGCGCTGTACCAGGCGCCGGAGATGGGCCCGGTCTCGCTCTGCCCGTACAGCTGTATCAGCAGCGGGCGGGGGCGCTTGGAGGCGCGCAGCAGCCGCTGGATGGTGCGGGGGTGGATGGCGTCGAAGGTGCTGCTGTAGTAGCGGACGCTGGACAGCGGGGCGCCGGGGGCGTCGGCCAGGTCCTCCCACTGGATGAAGTTGTTGGGGTGCGTCTCGACCAGGCCGGGGCGGTGCCTGACGAAGATGGGCGCGATCTTGTCCGGGTCCGGGTCGTTCAGGACGAGCAGCGGGTTGCCGTAGTTGAGGAAGACGCCGAGGGAGTGGAAGAAGCGGGAGTGCACGAACGACATGCACAGCGCCACCGTCTCCTTCCTGCGCACCGGCCAGGCGATGACCTGCTGCGGCAGCAGCCGGTGGAACAGCGCCTTCGCGTTGTGGACCATCAGCTTGGACACGCCCGTGGTGCCCGAGGTGTGGGTGATCAGCGCCGGCTGCGAGGAGTGCAGGCGCACGGCCGGGCGGCGGGGCGCCCCGTCCAGGTCCGCGAGCCGGCGCAGTCCGTCGTGCGCCTCGGTCCCGGCCAGCACCGTCTCGTGGGTCAGCGACCGCACGTCCACGCCGTCCAGCGGGCCGGTCAGCTTGGCGGCGTCGCTGATCAGCCAGGGCTTGTCCAGCCGGCCGAGCAGCTTGCCCACGATCTCCCCGGGCAGCGCGGAGGAGATCATCACCGGCACGCCGCCGATCCGGGCCACCGCGC
Organism: Streptomyces sp. NPDC046379; assembly: GCF_055587785.1. Taxonomy (NCBI): domain Bacteria; kingdom Bacillati; phylum Actinomycetota; class Actinomycetes; order Kitasatosporales; family Streptomycetaceae; genus Streptomyces; species Streptomyces sp. NPDC046379. The sequence continues at coordinate 149,232 of NZ_JBVJFP010000013.1, read as the reverse complement.
AGGCCAGCAGCGAGATGTCGAAGTTGTCCGACTTGTGGACGGCGACGCGCTCGGTGGGCCGGATGCCCGTCGCCCACAGCCGGGCCGCGAGGTCGTCGACCACGTCGGCCAGTTCCGCGTAGCTGAAGCTGGTCCCGAGGTGGGGCAGGGTCGCGAGCGGCTGGTCGAGGGTGACGGGCGTGCCCGGGAACTTGGCCGCGGCCTTCTCCCAGAGCAGGCCGAGGTAGAAGGCCGTCTCCGGCAGCGGTTTGGTGATCCTGGAGAACATGAGGCGGCTGCTTTCTTGACGGAGGGAAGGGCGGTGGACTGTCAGCCGCCCTGGCGGAGGAGGAAGCGCTGGAGCTTCCCGGTGGGGGTGCGCGGCAGGGACTCGACGACCTGCACGGCACGCGGCACCTTGTAGGGCTCGAGGTGGGCCCGGGCGAGGGCGACCAGCTCGGACTCCAGCGTCGCGGGGTCGCAGGCGGGCCGCCGGGGCACGACGAAGGCGCGGAGTTTGGATGCGCCCCGTTCGTTGCGCACACAGGTCACGGCGATGTCGTGGACGTCGGGGTGCCGGGCGAGCAGCTGCTCGATCTCGACCGGCGAGAAGGTGATGCCCCCGACCATCTCCAGGTCGTCGGTGCGGCCCCGGTGGGTCAGGGTGCCGTCGGGATGGCGGACCACCTGGTCGCGGGTGTTCAGCCAGCCGTCCACCAGGACACGGGCCGTCTCCTCCGGCAGACGGTGGTAACCGCGCGTGACCGTCGGCCCGCGCACCCACAGCTCGCCGGGCGTCCCGTCGGGCACCGGCCGCCCGTCCCGGTCGCGCACCTCGGCCTCGAAGCCGGGCACCGGCCGGCCCACCGTGCCCGGCGCGTGGAAGGCGACGCCGTTGGTGGCGATGGCGTGCCCCGCCTCCGTGGAACCGAGCTGGTCGTACAGCGGGCAGCGGAAGAACGCGGCGGCCCGCTCGCGCAGTTCGTCGGTCAGCCGCTCGCCCGCGGAGACCGCCGAGCGCACACTGGCGAAGTCGGCGGCGTCGGTCTCGGCGATGATGTTGGCGTACGCGGACGGCACGGCGAACAGCTGGGTGACCCGGTGCCGGGCGACCAGCTCCGCGATCCGGGCGGGCCGGGGCGGCCCCGGCTCCAGCACCGCCGAGCCGCCCGACCACAGCGGGAACGCCAGCGTGTTGCCGAGCCCGTACGCGAAGAACAGCTTCGACACCGACAGGGCGACGTCGTCCGCGCCGAAGCCGAGCACCTGCGCGCCCGCGCCGGTGTGGTACAGCTCCAGGTCCGCGTGGCGGTGGACGACTCCCTTGGGCAGCCCGGTCGTCCCGGACGTGTACTGGATGTACAGCGGATGGTCCGCGCCGACCGGCGCCGCCGGGGCGGCCTCGGCGCCGGCGGCCTCCTCCAGCAACCGCTCGCCCGTCAGGTGGGCGGCGCCCGGGAAGCGGCCGGCGAGCGACTCGTCGGCGACGGCGAGGACCGCGTCGCAGTCCTTGGCGAGGTAGCCGTGGCGCTCCTCGGTCAGCTGCGGGTTGGCGACCACCGCCACGGCGCCGAGCCGGGCCGTGGCGAGGAAGGCGACGACCCAGGCGAGGGTGTCGGGCAGGGCGATCAGGACGCTGCGGCCCGGGGCGGCGCCGTGCCGGGCGAGCACCGAGGCGGCGCGGGCGGCCAGGGCGTGCACCTCCCGGTGGGTCACGGTCCGGTCGCCCTCGTGGAAGGCGGCCCGGTCCGACCAGCCCCGCTCCTCGGCCGCATGTTCGAGCGCTGCGGCGACGTTCATGGTGTACGGCTCCTGTCGTCGACGGATGCGCGGACAAAGGCGGTCGGGCTCATGCGGTGAGCTGCTCCGGGACGCGGAAGGCGCGCAGCGGCGCGGACGCCTTGAGCACCATCTCGTCGAACTCGTCGTCGGCGTCCGAGTCCAGGACGATCGCGCCGCCCGCCCCCACCCGCCACTGGTCGCCGACCCGGACGGCGGTGCGGATGACGATGTTCAGGTCCGCGGTGCCGTTGGTGGACAGCAGACCGATGGAGCCGGAGTACACGCCGCGGGCCTCGGACTCCAACTCGTCGATGATCTCCATGGTGCGGAGCTTGGGCGCCCCGGTCATCGACCCGCCGGGGAAGCAGGCGCGCACCACGTCGACGGCGTCGAGTCCGGTGCGGATCCTGCCGCGGACGGTGGACACCAGCTGGTGCACGGTGGTGTAGCTCTCGGTGGCCATCAGCCGCGGCACATGGACGCTGCCCACCTCGCAGACCCGTCCGAGGTCGTTGCGGAGCAGGTCGACGATCATCAGGTTCTCGGCGCGGGTCTTGGCGCTGGCGGCCAGCGACGCGCGCAGGGCCTCGTCCTCCTCGGGGTCCGCGCTGCGCGGCACCGTCCCCTTGATCGGCTTGGTCTCCACGACGCCGGAGCGGTCGATGGTGAGGAACCGCTCGGGCGAGGAGCTGGCGATCTCTACGTCGCCGAGCCGCAGATAGGCGGCGTAGGGGGCGGGGTTGGCCCGGCGCAGCGCGCGGTAGTACGTGTAGCCGTCGCCCTCGGCGGGCAGCCACGCCGAGGTGGTGAGGCAGACCTCGTAGCTCTCCCCGGCCCGCAGGTTCTTCTGGATCTCGTCGATCCGGGCCCGGTAGGCCGCGCGGTCGTGGGTGAGCCAGGGCTCGGCGCCGACGCCGTCGCCGACCTCCACGGGCTCGGCCGGCGGCAGGGAGAGCAGGGCCGCGGCGGTCGTGTCGAGCCAGCGGACGGCGGCCGACTCGGTGGCGGGGTCCGCGTCGCTGAGCGCCAGCAGATAGGTGGCGTCCTCCTGGTGGTCGACCACGACGACCCGGTCGGCGAAGATCCAGACGGCGTCCGGGGTCGGCGAGACGTGCTTGTTGACCGAGCCGAGGTCGCCCTTCAGCTCGTAGCCGAAGTAGCCGACGTAGCCGCCGGTGAAGCCGAACGGCAGGTCGGACACGTCCAGCCGGCGGCGGCGCAGCTGCGTCTGGAGGTAGTCGAACACCGTCCCGGGGAAGCACCGCGGCTCGCCGTCGGCGCGGACGACCTCGACCTCGCGATCGGTGAGCCGGTAGCGGACGGTCTCGGCGAGCGGGCCGGAGGCGTCGCCCAGGTAGGAGAAGCGGGAGCGGCCCGGCTCCACATGGGCGCTGTCCAGCCAGAAGGAGGGCACGTCGGAGCCCGCGTACAGGTGGGTGAAGGCGGACTCGGTGTCGACGGCGGTCTCGATGGTGCGCACGTGCACCCGGTAGCCGGCGGCCGGCTCGACGGGGACGGCGCGGCCGGCCGGCGCCGGCGCCGCTTCCCGCCCGGCCGGGGGGGCGGCCGCCGGGCGGGAAGCGGTCGTGCGGCGGGCCAGGGTGAGGTCGCGGAAGTTCGCCATCATGCGGCGGCCGTGCTCGGTGGAGACGGACTCGGGGTGGAACTGCACGCCCCAGACCGGGCGGGTGCGGTGCCGCAGGCCCATGATGACCCCGTCCTCGGACCAGGCGGTGGCCTCCAGGGCGTCGGGGAGCGGGTCGGCCACGCACAGCGAGTGGTAGCGCACCGCCGTGAAGCCCTGCGGCAGGCCGGCGAAGACGTCCTGCCCGTCGTGGGTGATCCGGCTGAGGTAGCCGTGCCGGGGCTCGGGGGCGGGCACGATCGCGGCGCCCTCGCCGTGCCCGATGCCCTGGTGCCCCAGGCAGACGCCGAGCACGGGGACGGGCGAGGTCTCCAGGACCCGGGCGGAGACGCCGAAGTCGCGGGGGCGGGCGGGGTGTCCGGGGCCGGGCGAGATGACGACGTTGTCGAAGGCGGCCAGGTCGATGCCGTCGGCGCCGCGGTCGTCGTTGGTCACGACGACCGGCTCGGCGCCGTTGACCTCCGCTATGAGCTGGAAGAGGTTGTAGGTGTACGAGTCGTAGTTGTCGATCAGCAGGGTTCTCATCACGGGCTCTCTGTGGGGGTCGCGGGCGTTCGGCGTGCTGCGCTCCGGATCAGCCCTTGGCGATCAGCTCGGAGACGGTCCGGGCGACCAGGAGTGCCTGGGCGTCGTTGAGGCGGGGGTCGCACAGGGTGCGGTAGGCGCGGCCGAGGCCGTCCTCGCCGTCGGGTCCGCCGGCGCCGAGGCACTCGGTCACGTCGTCCCCCGCGATCTCCAGGTGGACGCCGCCCGGCCACTGGCCCGCCCGGCGCAGCACCTCGAAGAACCCGGTGATCTCGTCGAGGACGTCGCTCAGGCGCCGTGTCTTGACACCGCGGGACGTGGTGACGGTGTTGCCGTGCATGGGGTCGCAGACCCAGACCACCTCGTGCCCGGCCGAGCGGGCGGCCTCGACCAGACCGGGCAGCACCTCCCGGACCCGGCCGGCGCCGAAGCGGCCGATGAGGGTGAGCCGGCCGGGCCTGCGGTGCGGGTCCAGGCGGGCGCAGATCTCGCGCAGCGTCCCGGGATCGGTGGCCGGACCGACCTTGCAGGCGACCGGGCCCGCGATCCGTGCGAGGAAGGCGAGGTGGGCGCCGTCGAGCCGGCGGGTCCGCTCGCCCACCCAGGGGAGATGGGTGGAGAGCAGGTACTCCTCGCCGGTGTGGGCGTCACGGCGCACCAGCGCCTGCTCGTAGTCCAGCACGAGCGCCTCGTGGCTGGTCCACAGGCCCGTGCGCCGCCAGGCGCCGTCGAGCAGGATCGTCTGGCCGTAGTCCCTGAGCACCGAGCGCAGGCTGCCGTCCCACGCCCGGGTGGGCAGACCCGGGCCGCCCGTGACCCGCCGTCCGTCCCAGCCGTCCCACCGGTCCCAGCCGTCCCAGGAATGGAGCGTCAGGGCGGACTCGTGGGCGATGAGGTGGAGTTCGTTCAGGACGGCCCGGGCGGTGCTGTACCCGAGCAGCATGCGGCGCGGGTCGGGGATCCGGGCCCGCTCGTCGGCGTCGGGGGAGTTGACCAGGTCGCCGCGGTAGACGGGCAGGACCCGGTCGCCGACGGTCTCCTGGGGCCGCGAGCGGGGTTTGGCGTACTGGCCGGCGATCCGGCCGACGGTGACGGTCGGCAGACCGGAGGCTTCGCTGATGATCTCGGCCATCTCCCCGATGACGCGGTGCTTGCCCCGGACGGCGGCCACGCCGGCGGCGCCGACGGGCTCGGCGCAGTCGCCCGCCTGGAGCAGGAAGGCGCGTCCCGCCCCCGTGTGCGCCAGGGCGGAGCCGAGGCGGCGCACGTCACCGGGGGCGGTGAGGGCGGGGGCGAGGGCCAGCTGGTCCTGGACCCGGGCGGTCCGGGAGGGGTCGGGCCACGCGGGCTGCTGGTCGGCGGGGAGATTGCGCCACTCCGTTGCGGGCGGCGGCGCGGGGGGAGCCGGGGCGACCGGCGGATGATCGGCGAACGAGGACACGGCTCATCCCTTCCGTCCGTATGGCGGCGGGTGCGGGCAGTGGGGCACGGGGTGTCCGGTCAGCTGTCGGTCTCAGCCGTGACCAGGCCCTTCGGTTCGAGCAGGAACTGGGCGAGGCTGCCGTCGTGCGGGGTCTCGGGGACGCCGGACCAGGGCCTGACGCGCCCGGTGACGACCTTGCGGACGGAGGGTTCGCGCAGTACGGCCTCGGCGAGCGGGGCGTGTTCGCCGGGGAGGCTCACCACCAGGGACTCGCGCAGCGGGCGCACCCCGTCGGCGGGCCGCCACGGCGCGACCACGACGAAGGGAAAGCCCAGCTCCGTGCCGGCCAGGGGGTGGTCGGGGCGGTCGACGGAGACGACCAGCGGGCGCATCACGCGGGTGCCGTCGCCCGGGTCGGCCGGCAGCGAACCGCCGTAGCGGTGCGTGCTGTGGTCGGTGGCGTCCTTCGTCAGCCCGGCGAGGTGGTCGGCCAGGGCGGCGGCGTTGTCCGGGCTGACGGCGGGCAGGGTGGCCTGCTCCTCCAGGGCGGGGCGGACCGGGAGCCCGGCGAGCCGGTGGGCGAGCGCGTCGGCGAGCGGTTCCACCGGGCCGCTGGTCAGCACCAGCGAGATGTTGTTGCACCGCACCCCGCCGTCGTCGGCGATCCACTGGACGAGGTCGTCGAGCAGCTCCTCGTCCTTCTCGGCCCCCGCGCCGACCAGGACCTTGCTGCGGCCGGGCCCGCGCACCAGGACGTCGCTGCGCCGGGCGAAGCGCTCCGCCGCCGCCGGTCCGCCGTACACCAGCCCCAGGTCGGCGTGTTCCAGCAGGTGTTCGCCCATGTCGTGGTCGCCGGGCAGGAACGCCAGGGTCTGCGGGTCCACGCCGGCGGCGAGGAGAGCGGCGAACAGCCTGCGCGGGGTGAAGGGGTCCCTGCTGCCCGGCCGCACCAGGACACGCGCGCCCATGGCGAGGGCGCGCACCCAGGTGACGTTGGGCTCGGGGTGGTTGTTGGGCACGATCGCGGCCAGGAGCGCGCCGCGCGGCACCCAGACCGTGCGGTAGCCCGGGGTCTCGAACGGCTCCGGGTACTCGGCCTGGTTGATCCGCTCGATCATGCCGAGCTGCGAGCGGATGCCGCGGATCGCCCGGGTGATCGCGCCGCCCGGCGTGCCGGTGGCCAGCACGACACGGCGCCGGTACTCCTCGGGGGACTCCCCGTCCAGCTCGGCCTCGGCGAACAGCCGGCCGGCCTCGGCGAACACCTCTCCGGCGGGCGCTGGCCCGGCCGGCGCCGCCCGGAGCCGGTTGAGGGCGGCCTGCGCGAGCAGACGCGGGGCCAGTCCGACCGAGGCGAGCGGGGAACCGTCGAGCGCGGCGAGCTCCACCCGGTCGCGGCTGTCGACGTCGGCGCCCCCGAGGACGGGATTGACGACGGGCAGGGCCGCGGCCATCAGTAGACCCCCTCGATCACGGCCGGGGCGTCCTTGGCCTTCAGCGGGGCGATGTCGGCCAGGCCGTCGACGTCGTCCCCGCTCGCCGGCCGGACCCGGATCGCGGTGTCGCGCTCCAGCACGTTGGGCAGGAACATGTCCCGGCTGAGCTGGTGCATCAGGACCTGCCCGCGCTCCCCGTACGCCACGGGGCCGCCGGTCTCCGGGTCCACCAGCTCGACGATCGACTGCGGGAAGTACGGGCGGAACACGCAGGGGTACGGGTCGTCCGCCTCGCGCGGCCGCTGCGGGGCGATGCCCATGATGGTGTTGCCGTAGATGGCCGCGACCCTGGCCCGCGGGAAGAAGGTCTCCTCGATCTGGCGCAGCGACTCGGGGCTGATGCTGGTGCCCGCCCAGAGGATGGCCTCGAGCGACGCGGCGAGCCGCTCGTACAGGTCCGGGCGGGCGCAGATCGCCTCCAGCACGGGAGGCGTGACGAACAGCACCTTGATGTTCTGGGAACTGACGATCGGTTCGATCTGGTCGAGCAGGTACGCGCGGTACTCGGCGGCGAGTTCGGTGCGGCCGGAGGCGATCAGCCGCTTCACCCAGCGCGGGTCGAAGTCGAGGGTGAAGCACAGGGAGCCGCGCAGCTGCGCCAGGTGCCGGACGGTACGGCCGACGACGTGCGGGCCGGTCGGGCCCACGTGCAGCCAGTGCCCCGTGGCGGGGAAGCCGTGCTCGGCCAGGACGTCGCTCACCCACTCCACGTTGCGGGTCCGCGAGGTGCTGTCGACGACCCGCTTGGGGGCGCCGACCGTGCCGCCCGACTCGAACACCTCGAAGCCGCTGCCCGAACTGCCCGCCGGGATGAGGTCCTCGGCCGGGACCGTGCGCAACTCGCCGCTGACGTCCGGGAAGCGGCGCAGGTCGGCGACGTCGACGATGTCGGTGAGCGGGTCGAAGCCCAGACCGGCGGCCTTGCGCAGCCAGAACGGGGAGCCCGTGGCGGGGTCGAAGTGCCAGCGCAGGACGGCACGCAGGTGTTCCGGCGCCGTGCCGGTGCCACCGGCCCGCAGCGTGTCGTTTGCCAGGTCAGTCATGTACGTCCAGCCATTTCGTCGGGTCGGTGCCGCAAGGCACCGGACGTGCGGGTACTGGGCGCGGCGCGGCGCCGAAACACAGGAGGTACGAGCCGTGGTCCGGGCGAATCGCCCTGCCGGCGGGCGCGGCGGACCCGGAAGAGGGCGCAGCGGACCCAGAGGGCAGCGAGCGGCGTGCCGGCGGTGGCCTCACCGCCCTGCTCCCGATTTACCTTTTCCGTGAGACACCTGACTGTCAAGCGCCGCCCCGGCGCGCAGTCGCCTGTTCGGCCCGGCGCGCACTCGCCCGGTCGCCCCGGCACGCAGTCACCTGTTCGATCCGACGCGCGATCGGCTGTTCAACTGCGGGACGCGAGCACTGGCCACCCGCCCGCGCCCGCTCCTACGATCCCGGCCATGACCACCGAGAACAGCCAGCGCCTGGACCTGAACACCCACGCCGAGCGCACCTACTCCGCCATGCACCGCCTCGCCTCCACGGCCGCCCAGGCCGCCCAGGAGGCCGGTCTGGAGAGCGCGCTGCTCGAACTCGTCCGCATCCGCGCGTCGCAGATCAACGGCTGCGCCTTCTGCATCGACATGCACACCATCGACGCCCGCAACGCCGGCGAGACCGAGCAGCGCATCTACGCCCTCAACGCGTGGGAGGAGACGCCGTTCTTCACCGAACGGGAGCGCGCCGCGCTGGAGTTCACCGAGGCCATCACCCTCGTCCACGACGGTCACGTCCCGGACGACGCCTACCGGCGCGCCCAGAAGGTCTTCGGCGACGAGCAGCTCTCCCACCTGCTGTTCGTCATCGTCGCGATCAACAGCTACAACCGGCTCGCGATCACCCAGCGCCTCACCCCGGGCAACTACAAGCCCTCCGCCTGACCAGCACCTCCGCCTGACCGGGCCCGCCGCCCGGCCAGGTCCCTGCGTCCGGTTCACACCCCCGGACGCGGCACGGCCGAGGCCGCTCTCGCAGCGGCCTCGCTCCTTTTGCCCCCCGACCGAAGAGACCCGCCGCCATGCCCGCCCACCCGGAACAGCCGGCCGGCCCCGCGCCCCTGCGCGCCGTCCCCGTACGGAACTTCGCCGACGCCTTCACCCGCCGGCTGCTCGGCCACCGCGGGATGACGACCGACCTCCTGGAGCAGCACCTCGGGCGCCCGCTGCGCGTCCGGGTGCGCGCCCAGACCCTCGCACCCCGCGCCGCGGGCGGCCACCGGCCGCCCCGTCCCGCGCCGCCGTTCCTGGTCCGCCGCACCGAACTGGTGACGCCCGAGGGCACGGTGGTCTCCCGCAACACGGTGACCGGCCCGCTCCCGGACGACGACGAACTGGCCGCCGCCGTCACCAGCCGCACCACCCCGCTGGGCCGCGCCGTCGCCGCGAGCGGGACACCGCACCGGCGGACCCCGCGGACCGCCGGACTCTCCGGCTGGCCCGTCGCCCACGGCACGCTGCCCGCCGTGGCCAGAAGCTATCTGCTGCACCTGGACGGCGCGTTGCCGCTCCACGTCGAGGAGACCTTCAACCCCGCCGTCGTCTCACCGGGACAGCGGCCCGGCCCCTCCGGCCCCGTCGCCGCCGCGGGGCGCCGGCCGGCGGTGGCCGCGTCATGAGCGCCGTCGCCGTGGTCGGCGCCGGGCCCGTCGGCCTGGCCGCCGCACTCGCCGCCCACGCCCTCGGCCTCGACCCCGTCCTGCTGGAGGCCCGGCCGCGCACCGCCGCGCGCCCCGGCAGCCGGGCGATCTTCGTGCACCGCGCCACCCTCGACCACCTCGACCGTGTCAGCCCCGGCCTGGGGGAGAGCGTCTTCGCCCAGGGGCTGGTGTGGCGCACCAAGCGCACCCTGTGGGCCGGCCGCCAGGTCCACGTCCGCACCTACGCCCCCACCGCCGCCGTGCCGTTCACCAGCCTTCCCCAGACCGCCGTCGAGGACCTGCTGCTGCGGGCCTGCGACGCCGCGGGCATCCGGTCGGTCTGGGGCGACCCCGTCCAGGAGGTCCACAGCACCCCGGACGGCGTCCGGCTGCGGACGGAAGGCGGCGCGGTCCACGACGCCGGCCACGTCATCGCCGCGGACGGGGCCCGGTCCCGGGTGCGCGCGCAGGCGGGCATCGCCCTGCAGGGGGACACCTCCACCACCGAGTTCGTCGTCCTCGACGTCGCCGCCGACGTCCGGTCCGACGACGCCGAGCGGGTGTTCCACTACCGGCACCCCGGCGCCGGAGGGCGCAACGTCCTCCTCGTGCCGTTCCGGGGCGGCTGGCGCGTCGACGTCCAGTGCCGGGCCGGGGACGACGCGCGGGACCTGGTCGCCCGGGCGCCCGAGTGGCTGCCCCGGGTGCTGCCCCAGGCGCCCGACCCGCGGATCACCTGGTCGTCGGTCTACCGCTTCCAGCAGCGCGTCGCCGACCGCTTCACCGACGCCCACCGGCGCGTCCTCCTGGCGGGCGAGGCCGCCCACCTCCTGCCGCCGTTCGGGGCCCGCGGCATGAACTCCGGCATCGGCGACGCCGTCGCCGCCGCCCGCGCGGTGCGCGCCGGCAGCGTCGACCACTACGCCCGGTCCCGGCGCGCCGCGGCGGAGGCCAACGTCCGCGCGGCGGGCGCGGCCCTGGACCACCTGCTGGCCACCGGCGCCGGCCGACGCTGCCTCCAGTGGGCCGCGGCCACCGCCTCCCCCGTCTGGCCCCGCGCCGGCCACTGGCTGGACACGGCGCCGTACGGGCCACGGATCCGGGCGGTGGGGTACTGACCGGCGCCGAGCCCTCGCGCCGGCCGCCGGTGGTCGCCGCGCCGCACGGCCCGCGTGTCCGGCCCGCGGCTACCGGTCGGCCGGCGCGTCCGGCGCGTTGTCCCGGGCCCGGTCCGCGAACTCGCGCCAGAGCCTGGCGTACTCCGTCGCCAGCTCGGCCACCGCGTCGGCCCGGTGGGCGGGGATCTCGTCGGCGATGCTGCGCCACTCCGTGTCGGGCAGCGCGAGGGCGCTCAGCAGACGCAGCAGCAGGCGGCCCTTCTCGCTGTGCCGCAGCGCCGGGTCCTGGCACAGGTTCTGGTAGACGGCCGTCACGTCCCGCTCCGGGGCCGGCCTGCGCACAGGGGGCGACGATCGCCGGGGCGCGGGGCGCGCGCCGCGCTCCTCGGCCCGCATCCGCTCCGGCACCGGGTCGTCGCCGCGCAGCAGCCGGTCGCGGACGTCGCGCACCGTGGCCGGGGAGATGCCGGTCCGCCGGGCGATCTCCCGCAGCGACACCTGCGGCGAGGACAGCAGCAGCCGCTCCGCCTCACGCCGGCCCTGCGCCGTGCTCAGGGGCCGCACCCTGCCGTCCCGGCCGAGCCGCACCGGCGGTGACACGGCGTCCCGGCCGGCGGCCGCCCCCCGGCGCAGACCGGTGACCGTGTGGGCGGAGAGCCCCGTCACCGAGGCGATCGCCCGGTCCGCCCAGTGCGGGTGCGAGCGCAGGATGCGTTCGGCGGCGGCGGAGCGCTCGGCGAGCGTCAGCGGCAGCCCGTGCCGGGTGTTGGTCTCCACGGCGTAGACGAACGCGTCCGCCTCGCTGCCGTCGAAGAACTGCACCTCGATCTCGGTCCGGCCGCGCAGCTTCGCGGCCTTCAGGCGGTGCGTGCCGTCGATGACGCGCATGGTGGCGCGGTGCACCACGATCGGCGGCAGCGAACTCTCCGCCGCGGCCAGCAACTGGAGATGCTCGGGGTTCTCCGGGCAGGCGCGCGGGGAGTCGGCGTCCCGCAGCGCCGCGACGGGCACCAGGTGCACCGCGGTGAGCCGCCGCGCCGGCGGCGGCTCGGGGTGGCTCGTCCCCCCGGCCGGCATGACGGACCTGACCGTTTTCATGGCCTGCGACCTTTCCCGACAGCGCGCGGTGGGCGACCGTGCGCGACGCACGGTTGCCCACCGGCTGTCGCGTTCCTCAGACGATCGAGCGCAGCAGCGCCGAGACCGTCCGGCCGGTCTCGGCGGCGTCCTCGCCCCCGGCCTCCAGCACCGGCAGCAGATCGGCGAGCACGGCGGCCAGCCGGCCGCCGTTGTCCCTGGGAAAGGCCTCCGAGCCCTCCCGGAACACGCTCCGCACCGCCGCCGGCGTGAACGTCCCGCCCGCCGCAGCGGAGTCGAGCAGCTGCCGGGCGAGCACCTTCTCCAGCTCGACGGGGGACCAGGCGCCCGCCGCGAGGTCCCGCCCGAGCGCCTCGGCAGCCGCGCGCACCCCCGCCGCCCCGCCGGACTCCGTCACGGATGCGGTGCGGACGCCGACGAGGAGGCCGGGGACCGGGTTGGCGCGGTAGTTGTCCCAGAAGGCGTCCCCGAACCGGGCCACGGACTCCTGCGGCACCTCCGGCTTGTGCCAGTCGTACGAGGTGAAGCCCGCCGCCGCCAGGCACCGGGCGAACGCCTCGTGGCTCCACCGGGACGTGGTGATCGTCGACGTCTCCGTGCCGCCGATCAGATCGGTCACGAGGACGCCCCGGTGCTCGGCGGGAGTCTCCGAGACCACCCGCAGCCCGTAGGCGTCCCACTCGGGCCCGTGCGGGTCGAAGTCCGGCCATACCGCGACGGCCACGAACCGGCCGCCGGGGACCAGGTTGTCGTGGATGCCGCGCAGCATCGCGGTCAGCTCGTCCTCGGTGGTCGCGTAGTTGAGCAGCCATACGGCGCTCACCAGGTCGAAGGCGCCGAGCCGGGGCAGCCGTACGGCGTCGGCCACCTCGTAGGAGATGCCCAGCGGCTGCTCCCGCTCCGTCTTGCGCGCCAGCTCCACCATGACGGGCGACAGGTCGACGCCCACCACCTCGGCGGCGCCCGCGCGCTTGATGAGCCGGCTGTAGTGGCCGTGCCCGCAGGCCAGGTCGAGCACCCGGGCGCCGGTCGGGTCGCCCAGGTGCTTGAGCACGTTGTACTGCTCGGGACCGGCCAGCGGGGCCGTGTCCTTGAAGTCGGAGTAGCGGTCGCCGATGGCGGCGTACTGGTCGTCCTGCGTGGTCATGGGTCGTGCACTCCCTGCGTGCGGGCCGTCAGGCGATCGCGTGCCCGTGGACGGCGTAGTCGGTGTAGCCCACGGCGTCCCCGTCGTGGAACGTGTCCGGGTCGGGCTCGGTGAGCGGCGCGCCCGCGCGGATCCGCTCGGGCAGGTCGGGGTTGGCGGCGAAGTACCGGGCGAAGCTGACCGCGTCGGCGCGCCCGGAGGCGAGCACCTCGCGCGCGGTGTCCGGGTCGGTGGGGTCGTCGCCGGTGAACGGGCTGCTGACGATCACGCCCGTCCAGCGTTGGCGCAGCAGCCGCGGCAGCTCCGCGTCCGGGCCCTCGACCACGTGCAGATAGGCGAGGTTCTCCGCGTTCAGGGCGTCGGCGAGCAGTCCGTAGACCAGCGCGGGGTCGGACTCGGCGGTGTCGTTGTAGCCGCTGCCGGGGGAGATCCGCAGTCCCACCCGGTCCGGGCCGATCGCGCCGGCCACCGCGCGGACGGCCTCGACGGCGAACCGGATGCGCCCGGCGGCGTCACCGCCGTAGCCGTCGTCGCGGACGTTGGAGTCGTCCGACAGGAACTGGTGGATCAGGTACCCGTTGCCGCCCTGGATCTCGACGCCGTCGAAGCCGGCCTCGACCGACGCCAGGGCGGCGGCCTTGAAGTCCTCCAGGGTCTCGGCGATGTCGGCGGGCTCCATCGCGCGCGGACGCACCGTCGGCACCAGCCCCTTCGCCGTCCGCGCGTCGCTGAGCGCGGTCACGGCCGACGGCGCCACCGGCTGCACGCCCTCCGGCAACAGGTCGGGATGGGCGATGCGCCCGTGATGGGTCAGCTGCGCCACGATGCGGCCGCCCGCCCGGTGCACCGCGTCGGTCACCCGGGCCCAGCCCTCGGTCTGGGCCCGGGTGTGCAGCCCCGGCTGACCGATCGGCCCGTGCCCGGCGGCGCTGACGCGCGATCCCTCGGTGACGATGAGACCGGCGGAGGCCCGCTGCGCGTAGTACTCGGCCATCAGCGGGCCGGGGACGCCGTCGGAGCCCGCGCGGTTGCGGGTCATGGGCGCCATGACCACACGGTGGGGCAGCGCCAGGGCGCCCGCGGTGAGCGGGTCGAACAGGGATGACATGGGATCTCCGGGTGAGGGACGGATCGGGACGGGGTCGGGTTGCGGGACCCGGGGCCGGGCGTCCGTCACGCAGTGCCCCGCGTCCAGGTCGTGATCTCGACGCCGTCGCCCAGCGGAAGGTCGAGCGAGACGTAGCCGCGCTCGGGGTCGCGGACGTGCCGCAGGTACTCCTCCGGCAGCATCGAGAGGTTGTCGGCGACGATCACGGCGCCGTCCGCCATGGCCGGCTCCAGCACCTGGAGGACCGGCAGGTACAGCTCCTTCCAGCCGTCGAGCAGGATCAGCTCGACGGGCTGCGTCAGGCCGGCCAGCGTGTCGCGCGCGTCGCCCTCCAGGACGGTGACCAGGTCGGCGAGCCCGGCCTCGGCGATGTTCTCCCGGGCCCGGCGCACCTTGCCGGCGTCCAGTTCGCAGGTGATCAGACGGCCGCCGCCGTTGTCCCGCAGGGCGGCGGCGATCTGGATGGCGGAGGTGCCGAACGAGGTGCCGAACTCCACGACGCCGCGCGGCCGGAGCATCCGGGTCAGGGTGTAGAGCAGCCGGCCGATGTGCGGGTCGACGGGCAGCAGGGCGTCGGCGCACAGCGCGCTCGCCTGCTCGGCGGTGGGCGGCGCCGGGAGTTCGGCGGCGTGGGCGTAGGCCCGCTCCATGACCTCCTTGTCCGCACGCTCGGCCTGGGCGTACAGCCTGGTGAGGACGGAGCGGACCGCGGGGTCGTCGAGCCCCGGGGCGCCGGGGCGGACGGGCGGGACGGACAAGGTGATCTCCCGTGGTGTGCGAGCTGCCGTACGGCCGGCCCTGGACGGGCGGGCGGACGGTCAGGCGGTGACGGCTTCCAGCAGGTCGCGGCGGAGGTAGCTCTGCGCGTTGTAGATGGTCCGGCGGGTGTCGGTGATCGCCCGGCGGCCGTGCATCACACGGGTGTTGTCGATGAGCGCGACGTCGCCGTCCTGCCAGTCGATGTCCTCGGTCAGCTCGTCCGTGAGGCGCTTCATGCGGTCGGTCAGGCCGGGGGAGAGGGGGGTGCCGTCGGCGAAGGCGATGACCGGCTTCTCGTAGTTGTAGGAGGGGCCGAAGATGCTGTTGGCCCAGGACAGCCGCTCGCCGAACAGCGTGGTGCGGGCGGCCGGGGTGCGGTACGTGTAGTGCGCGGCGCCGTCCGGCAGGTGGACGAGCGTGGTGTCCCGCGAGCCGGCGACCAGGGCGCGGAAGTCCTCGAAGGTGATGTCCTCCAGCCGCTTCGCGCCGCCGCTCTGGTGCAGCACGAACTGCTTCCACTTGTCCTCCTCGACCCGGCGCGAGTAGGTGATGTCCTGGGCGAAGGCCGCCCGGTCCTCCTCGGTCGCCGCGTCCCACACGCGGTAGCCGTCGCACACCGTGGTCTGCGAGCCGTCGGCCGCCGCCCGCTCGCACAGGAACCAGGTCAGGTCGGGGACGAACGGGCTGTTGCCGTTCTCCAGGTGCAGGCCGACCGCCTGGGTGCCGGCGTCCACCTTCTGCGCCACGTCACCGCCGTGGAAGGAGCGGGCGGGGTCCAGCGTCACCCGGTCGGAGTGCGTCTTGACGAACCCGGAGAAGTCCTCGAGGGAGGGCCGGAAGCCGCGCAGGACCAGGAAGCCGGCCTCGGCCAGCAGCCGTACGACGTCCAGGGGCTCCAGGTCGCTCAGGGCGGCGCAGTCGGCGGTGGCGAGGACCAGCCTTCCGGTTCCGGTGCCGAAGGGCTGAATCTCGGGCTGGCTCAGGGACATGTTCGACCTCGTTCCTCTTGTCACTGGGAGAGGAGCTGTTTGGTGATGGCCTTGCGGACGGGACGGCCGGTGACGGTGAACAGCCGGCGGTACGCGGCGTCCTCGGTGCTCATGAGATGGACCTTCTCGACCCGCTCCACGGCGGAGAGGTGCTCGGCGCCGAACGCCGCGATGGCGCGCTGCGCCTCGGCCGGGTCGGTGTCCGGGTCGATGACGAACAGGCCGTTCAGGGCGGGCAGTCCGTTGCCCACCACCGCCACGGCGCGGACGAACGGAAGCCGCGTGTACTGGGCCTCCACCCACTCGGGCGCCACGTTGCGCCCGGCGGCGGTGATGATGACGTTCTTCTTGCGCCCGGTGATGGTGAGGTAGCCGTCCTCGTCGATGGACGCGAGGTCGCCGGTGTGGAGCCAGCCGTCGACCACGTCGCAGCTGGAGGGGTCCTCGCGGGTGTAGCCGGCGAACAGGGAGGCGCTGCGGACGAGGAGTTCGCCGTCCTCGCCGAGCCGGACGCTGACATGGTCCAGCGGGCGGCCGACCGTGCCGATGCGCCGGGCGCCGGGGGTGTTGAGGCTGACCACGGAGCTGTTCTCGGACAGGCCGTACCCCTCGTGCACGGCGATCCCGAACGTGTCCAGTTCGCGCAGGGTGTCCGGGTGGACCGGGGCGCCGCCGCAGCAGATCAGGGGCGTTTGTTCGGTGCCGAACAGGGCCCGGCTGACGTCCTCGCCCGCCGCCGAGGCCCGGCGCGCGGCCGCCAGCAGCGCGGTGACCGGGGCGGGGGTGGCGACGACGGCGGTCGGGCGTGCGGCGGCCAGCAGCGGCAGCACGGTCTCCACGGCGGCGCCGCTGGTGCCCACGAGCGGGGCGTCCGGCGGCAGCAGCGTCACGCAGCCGCCGTCCAGCACCACCAGGTACAGCCCCGTCACCTGCTCGATGAGGAGGCTGAACGGCACGAAGGACACGTAGCGCGTGAAGGCGCGGGCGGGCATCGCGGAGTGCAGCGAGCCGATCAGCGCGTCGACGCCGTGGGAGCGGATGCGCACGCCCTTGGGGAGGGACGTGGTCCCCGAGGTGTGGATGATCTTGCAGATCCAGTCCTCGTCGCCCGCGGGGACGGCGTAGGGGACGGTTCCCCGCACGAGTTCGGCCAGCCGGATCTCCACGACCCGGCAGCCCGCGGGCAGGACGTTGTCGCGGCCCCACTCGTCCAGCCGCGCCGCGCCGAACTCGTCCACCAGGCAGATCTCCGCCTCCAGCAGGAGGCCGGCGGCCTGGTCGCGCGAGAACGCCAGCGGGACGGGCACCTCGGTGCGGCGCGCGGCGAGCAGCGCCAGGTCCGCGACGACGAACTCGGGGGTGTTGCCGCACAGGACGCCGACGCGCCGGCTGCCGTCCGTCGTCTCCGGGACGGCGCCCAGCCGCGAGGCCAGCGCCTGCGCGGCCCGGGTGATCTCGCGGTAGCTGAAGGCGGCGGCCCGGCCGCCGTCGGCGTCCAGGACCTGGACGAGCGTGGCGTCGGACTCCGCGTGACGGGCGAGGGCGCGCTCAACGGCTCGCACGGCCGGCCACCTCCCGCGGGGTGGCGGTGCCGGTGAGCAGCTCCACCACGGGCTCGAAGAAGGCGTAGCGACCGGTCGCGCCGGCGAACAGGGAGGCGAGGACGCGCAGTTCGATGAATCCGACCTGGGGCGACTGGTCGTAGTACGTGCCCCACGCCGCGCGCTCGGCCGGGTCCAGGTGCTCCGCGGTGGCGGTGCCGAGCGGGGTGAAGGTGATGTCGAGTCGCTGCAGCAGCTCGTGCAGCCGGGACGTGACCGTGCACAGGATGTACTCCATGCCCATGCACCAGGCGATGATCGGGATGAGCCGGACCATCTCCTGTCCGGCGCCGCCGGGGCCGGCCAGCGCGCCGATCTCCACGATGCGGCTGCGGTCCACCGGCAGGCCGTTGCGTTCCCCGATGGCCTGCTCGACGGTCGTGTCGAGGTAGCGCTCGGAGAAGAACGGCCGGTCCGAGGCGTAGGTGCAGCCGGCGCAGCCGCGCACGGCGGTGCCGCCCCGGTCGTCGGGACCGGTGGCGACGATGAAGGCGTCGGGGCGGGGGTCGATGGTCGCCCGGTGGATGTGCGCGTAGGCGGCGCGGGCGAAGGCGCCGGCCTCGCGCCAGGCGTCCGTCCCCCGGTGCGCCAGGGATATCTTCAGCAAGACTGGGTCTCCGATCGCAGGTGCTCGAGGTCGGGCAGGCGATGCGCCCAGGGGCGGGCTTGTTCCAGCTGCGCGGCGAGGGCGAACAGGGTCGCCTCCTCGCCGAAGCGTCCGGTGGCGTGCACGCCGACGGGGACGCCCGTGCCGGTCCGGTGCAGGGGGACCGACATGGCGGGCTGTCCGGTGAGGTTCGCGAGGGGTGTCTCGTGGCAGAACTCCACGGCCCGGGTGATCTGCTGCCGTGGGGTGCCGGTGGAGAAGGCGCCGAGCCGCGGCGCCGGGCGGGCGGTGACGGGGCCGAGCAGGACGTCGTACCGCTTGTGGAAGGCGGCGATCTCGCGGGCGGCCCGCTGGAGGGTGGAGACGGCCAGCAGGTAGTCGGCGGCGCTGAGCGTCCGCCCCCGCTCGTAGAGGTCCCAGGTCAGTTCCTCGAACGCGCCGGGCTCCGGGACCCTGCCGCTGAGCTGCGCGTACGAGCTGATCGCCGAGGAGACTCCGGCGGCCCACAGCACCAGGAACGGTTCTGCCAGGCCGGCGAAGTCGACGGCGGGCGCGTTCTCGGTGACGTGGTGCCCGAGGTCGGCGCAGAGCGCGGCGGCGTCGCGGACCGCTTCGGCGCACTCGGGGTCGAGGGCGCCGCCGGCGCCGGGGCGGACGGTGAAGGCGATGCGCAGCGGCCGTCCGGGGCCCTCCCGTACGGCCCGGGCGAACGCGCCGGGTGCACAGGGCGGCGCCCAGTACGGGTCGCCGGGCGCGGGCCCCGCGATGGCGTCGAGCACGGCCGCGCTGTCCCGCACGGAACGGCTGACGACGTGCTCGCACGCCAGGCCGTTCATCAGGTCCCCGACGGCGGGTCCCAGCGGGGTGCGGGCGCGGGTGGGCTTGAGGCCGAACACGCCGCAGAGGGAGGCGGGGATGCGGATGGAACCGCCGGCGTCGTTGGCGTGCGCCACGGGCACCAGTCCGGCCGCCACGGCGGCCGCGGAGCCGCCGCTCGAGCCGCCGGCGCTGAGCCGGGGGTCCCACGGGTTGACGGTCGGTCCCCGGAACCGCGGCTCGGTGGTGGGCAGGACGCCGAACTCGGCGGTCTTGGCCTTGCCGAGCACGCGCAGGCCCGCGGCCCGGAAGCGGTCGCCCAGCTCACTGCCCTGCCGGGGAACGAAACCGGCCAGGAAGCGTGAGCCCATGGTCGCCTCCAGGCCGGCGACGGTCGGCCCGAGGTCCTTGAGCAGGAACGGCACCCCGTACAGGGGGCCGCGCTCGGCGGGCCCGGGAACCGGCCGGTCGGCCTCGGCCAGGGCCCGGTCGAAGGCGGTGACGACGACGGCGCCCAGCCGTGCGTCGATCTCCTCGATGCGCTCGACGGCCGCGTGCAGAAGCTCCTTCTCCGACAGGTGCCCGGTGCGTAAGAGCTCCGACTGCGCGTGCCCGTCCAGCCGGCGAAGGTCCTCCGACGTGGCCATGCCCCTCCCCTCCCCCACTTACCTTTTGGTAAAGCTTTTCGGCGAGACGATAACCGAGCGTGCGACGGCCATCAACCGGAAGTCGCGAAATCCGGCCATCCCGGGAAGGGCGGGAAGGGTCCGGCGGATCAGCCCGCGAACGCGGCCGGCGTGCGCCGGACGGCCGCCGCGCGGACCGGGCCGTTCGCCTGGTCGGCCGCGCGGGCGGGCCCTCGTCCCGCCGGCGTGGTCGCCCCGCGTTCCGGCGTCGTCGCCTCGGCGGGCCGGGCGGCCGCCGTCGCGCCCGCCCCGTCGGCGCCGCGGGCGCCGTTCTCCGTGTGCGGCGCAGTGGACGCGGCCACCAGCCTCGCCAGCTGCGCCGGGCTGGGAACGCCCTCTATCCGGTAGCCGCGGCACACCAGGGTCGGCGCCACCTTGACCGGCGGCCACTTGCCGACCGCCGCGCGATGCCGCTCGGCGTAGTGCGGCGAGGAGGCGGCGGCGATGAACCGGTCCGGTTCGAGGCCGGCCCTGAAGGCGATCATCCGCAGCGTCTGCGGGTCGCCGATGTCCAGGCGCTGGGCGAAGCGGGCGTGGAAGACCTGGTCGTTGTAGGCGTCCGCACGGCCCTCGTCCAGTGCGTACTGGTAGCCGTGCAGGGCGAGGCGGGTGGAGGCCGGCCGCGGGGGGGCCGTGTGCACCCGCACGCCCAGCCGTTCGGCCAGCGGGCGCACGCTGCGCTCCCAGGCCCGCGCCAGCCAGGCGGGATCCCAGGTGTCGTCCGCGCACTCGCTGGGATGCCATCTCGCCTGCAGTCCGGTGTCGCCCAGCTCTCTGGTCAGGAGATGCCGGGTCAACATGCTCAGTGGAAACCTGTAGTCGAACCAGGCGTCGATCATCGCGAGCCCCCATCCGTGCCAAGAATCGATGTCCACGCGGGTCGCCCTCTGCCCGCGTAGATGCTGCGGCCTGACGGTTGCGGGTAGGTGCGCGTCGGCACGGCGTCCACCCCGTTGCGCACGGGGGCGACGACGA
Organism: Streptomyces sp. NPDC046379; assembly: GCF_055587785.1. Lineage (NCBI taxonomy): Bacteria > Bacillati > Actinomycetota > Actinomycetes > Kitasatosporales > Streptomycetaceae > Streptomyces > Streptomyces sp. NPDC046379. The sequence continues at coordinate 128,804 of NZ_JBVJFP010000013.1, read as the reverse complement.
GATGCGGAAGGCCGCCGGTGGCGGCTCTGCGAGCACTTTTCGTCACCCGGTGTGCACTTGCGCCATAGAAGCATACCGGCTTGCTGGTTTTCAATCGTAGGTGACCGATCAGTTGTGCGATGGATCACCTGCTGTTTTCGGCCTCTGGCGGCCCAAATGACGGTTGCGTTAACCTGACCGTGTACCTACTGTGACGGTAGTCACGAGGGTGGCCCTGGATAAAGACCGCGTTGCCTGTTTCTTGCCCGCGAGCGTCTCCCGAGAAGTGCCCCGTTCACCCGGTGTTCGTTGACAAGGGGCCGGTCGCGCGGTTGGTTTCACGCAGGCTCCGACTACCGGGGGGAGAGTCTTGTGCTGAACCGTTCCTGCCCTGTCGCCCTTGATCCCGAAGGCCGCGACATCCACGGGGAGAACACCCGACTGCGCGAGCACGGACAGGTGGCGCCGGTCGAGCTGCCGGGCGGCGTACGCGCCTGGACCGTGACCGGCGCCGCGCTCGTCAAACGGCTGATGACGGACCCCAGGGTGTCCAAGGACGCCGAACTGCACTGGCCCGACTGGATCGAGGGCCGCGTCCCGCGCGACTGGCCGCTGGCCATCTGGGTCTCCGTGCGCAGCATGATCACGGCCTACGGAGAGGAGCACCGCCGCCTGCGCAAACTGGTCTCCAGCGCCTTCACCGCCCACCGGACCGCCGCGCTGGAGCCCCGCGTCAGGGAGATCGTCGACGACCTGCTGACCCGCATCGAGACGACCGCACGTCCCGGCCGTCCCGTGGACCTGCGCTCCGCGTTCGCCGGCGAACTGCCGGTGCGGGTCATCTGCGAACTGCTGGGCGTGCCCGGCGAACTCCAGGGCGAGCTGCGCAGGACCATCGACGTCACCTTCCTCACCAACGTCTCCCCGGAACAGGCCCAGGCCAACGGCGCACGGCTGTACGCGGCCCTGAACGACCTCGTCGCCCTCAAACGGACCGAGCCCGGCGACGACCTCGCCAGCGACCTGATCTCCGTCCACGACCACGAGGACCGCGGACTGAGCCACCAGGAACTGGTCGACACCCTGCTGCTGATGATCTCGGCGGGATACGAGACCACCGTCAACCTCATCGACCGCTCCATCCACGCCCTGCTCACCCACCCCGACCAGCTCGCCCTGGTCAGGCAGGGGAGCGCCGGCTGGGAGGACGTCGTCGAGGAGACCCTGCGCTGGGAGCCGCCGGGCGCGTACATCCCGCTGCGCTACGCCGTCGAGGACATCGAGATCGACGGCGTCGTCATCGGCAGGGGCGACCCGATCCTGGTCTCCATCGCGGGCGCGGGGCGCGATCCGCTGGTCCACGGCGACACCGCGGACCGCTTCGACGTCACCCGGCCCAAGCGGCGCGAGCATCTGGCCTTCGGCCACGGCGTGCACCACTGCCTCGGCGCGCCGCTGGCGCGCATGGAGGCGGTGCTGGCGCTGTCCGCGCTGTTCGAGCGCTTCCCCTCGCTCGCCCTGGCCGAGCCCGGCAAGCCGCTCGAACTGCTCGGCTCCTTCCTGTCCAACGGGCACCGGGCGCTGCCCGTCCTGCTGGGCCGCTGATGCGGCGCGACCGGGACGCCCGTGGCGGGTGCGGCGGGCGTCCCGGTCGCCGGACGGTCACGGCGGGCTCAGCGGAAGGCCTCCGCATGGTCGCGCGCCCACTGCCGGAAGGCGCCCGGCCCGCGCCCGACGACCTCCTCGAACGTCCCGCTGACGTCCGCCTTGCGGCCCGCCGCCAGCCGTTCGGCGCTGCGCAGCAACGCCTCGGCCACGACCGGCGGACAGCGGCGCAGCAACGCCGCCCGCGCCTGATCCACTGTCAGTTCCTCGAACTTCAGCGGCCGGCCCAGCGCCTCGCCGAGCTGCTCCGTCTGTTCCACCGCGGTGACCGCCTCCGGTCCGGTGAGCGCGTAGGCGCGGCCCTCGTGCCCCGGCCCGGTCAGCGCGCGCACCGCCGCCTCGGCGACGTCCCGCGGGTCGATCACCGAGTGCGGGGCGTCCCCGTACAGCGCCCGCACCACGCCCGCGGCCCGCACGGACTCGGCCCAGGAGAGCGTGTTGGACATGAACGCCCGCGGCCGCAGGAAGGTCCAGTCGAGGCCCGAGGCGCGGATGACGTCCTCGTTCTCCCGCTGCCTGCGGGTGATGAAGTCGTCCGCCTCCGGGTCGCCGACCGCGTACGCCGAGAGCTTCACCACGTGCCGCAGGCCGACGGCCACCGCGGCCTCGGCGAACCGGGCGTCGTCGGGCTCCGTGGGGTGGTTGGTCACCAGGAAGGCGGCCCGTGCCCCTTCCAGCGCCCGGCGCAGCGCCTCACCGTCGCCGTAGTGCCCGCGCACCACCTCGGTACGGCCCTCGGCGAGGCCCTCGACGGGGCCGAGCCGGTCGGGGCTGCGGACGAAGAGCCGGACGGGGTGCTCCCGCGCGAGCAGGCGGGCCACCGTACGGCCGACCGTCCCGGTCGCACCGGTGACGACGATCACCGGGCCGTCCCGTCGTCGGCGTCCCCGGCCGCGGCCGTGAGCGAGCAGTGGAAGACGGTCTCGTCGTCCTGCGTGCCGGTGACCTCGACCCGGTCGGCGTCCGGGGCGTGTGCCGCCGTGCGCCGCGCCGTCACGAGGCAGGGGCTGTCGAACTCCGCGTACCGCTCGAACTCGATGCGGCCGGCGGTGGGGACGAACGGCCGCGGGGCCGACAGCGCGGCGCCGGCCTGCCGCGCGGCCTCCAGCAGGAGCATGCCGGGCACATGGTCGTTGGGCCGCTGGAAGAGGGTGGGGTGGTTGACGTCGACGCGCAGCCGCCAGGCGTCCGGCCGCGGGTCCGGCGACAGGACGACGTCGCCGGGGCGGGTGCGGCCCACGGACCCGGCGGGCGTGACGGGGTCGAGGAGTTCGGGGACCACGGGGTCCTCCAGCCGGGCCCGGCGTATTCGGTCGTACACGCCCGGGCTGATCAGTCCTATGCGTCCGGTGGCCCCGCCGACCCGGTGGCCCCGCTGCCAGGCCGACATCCGGCTGTGCAGCGAGACGAGCCGGCCCGCGCGGACCTTCAGGTCGTGGAAGGTGAGGTCGACGGCCAGCCGGGCGGGCCCGGCCGTGGTCCGCAGCCGCCGGGCGTCGCAGTCGAACTCCAGGGTGTTGAGCAGGAAATGATGGCCGAGCGGCACCGCGTACGCCCCGTGCGCGACCACCAGCACGCACTGCCGCATGGCCTCGACGAACAGCAGGGGGTCCACGCTGCCCGCGCCGACCGGGGGATAGAAGGGGTGGTCGGACGGCAGTTCCACGCTCACCCGGAACCGGTCCTCGGCCGTTCTTGTCCACAGTCTCGGGAACACGTCGGCGGCTCTGGCCCGGTGTGCCGACTCCTTGGTCACCACCCGCACCGGATGCAGGTCTTTCCAGCCGCGGCCGCGCGGGTGCGCGGAGGACGCCGTCGGGCCGTCCACACCGGATCGTAAGAGCATGACTGTGCCACCTCACTCAGTAGGGGAGCCAGTACGGGAAAAATGCCCCGCTATACGCCGATTGGGCGCTGGTAACATACTCGGGTGCCGGTTTGTCTCTCAACACGATTGGGGCCAGGAGCGAATGGCCATCCAGGAGCGTGCGATTCGCACCCGACGGAGAATCCTGGAAGCGGCCGCCAGCGTCTTCGTCGAGCAGGGCTACCAGGCCGCGACGATCACTGAGATCTTGGCCCTTGCGGGGCTCACCAAGGGCTCGCTCTACTTCCATTTCAAGTCGAAGGAGGAGCTCGCCCAGGCCGTCCTGGACGCCCAGACCGACTTCGTGGTCCGGCCGCAGCGACTCAAGCTCCAGGAACTGGCCGACGTCGGCATGCTGCTCGCCCACCGCCTGCAGACCGACCCGCTGGTGCGGGCCAGCGTCCACCTCACGCTCCAGCAGCACGCCGCGCATCTCCAGCACCACTTGTCCTTTCGCACCTGGAGCGATCAGAACCGGCAACTGCTGCAACTGGCCCAGGACCGCGGCGAAGTGCTCTCGCACGTCGACATCGACGAGGTGGCGCAGCTCCTCGTCGGCGCCTTCGCCGGCGTGCAGGCGATGTCCCAGGCTCTGAGCGACTACCGCGACCTCCCCCAGCGCCTGAGCGTCCTCCTGCGGCATGTGTTCCCCAGTATCGCCGCGCCCTCGGTCCTGGTTCAGCTCCAGCTCGGCCCCGACCGCAGCGCCTTGGTGGCCGAGTGGTGCCCGGCGACCGTCCTCTCCGACGAGGGTCCTTCATGAAAAGCTTTCTTGTGAGATAGTAACCGTCACGGGTTGGGCATTCAACCGACCGTGACGTCCCGGCCGCACGTCCCGTTGGGGCGGGGCCGGGCAACGGGCCGCGGCCCCGGCAATCCCTGTCTCCTGTCGCCGGAGCCGCGCCCGTGGCCGACCGCCGCCGTGTTCCCGGCGGCGCGGTGCTGGAGTGAGTCGCGCGGTTCACCGCGCGACGGCGCTGTTCTCGTGGCGCGGAAGGAGAGAGATGGACAACCCCGCCCCGGCCGGACACACGGTCCCTCTGACCCGGCTGGCCCGGAAGGCCGCCCGCCTGGCCCAGGTGGTCAACGCGGCCGCCCGGACCGCCGCGTCCGACGCCGGCCTGACGAGTGCCGACGCGGACGTGCTGCTGGCCCTCTTCGACACCCCGGACCACCGGCTGCGGCCGACCACCCTCTCCGCGGCCTGCGGGCTGTCCTCCGGCGGCACGAGCAACGTCATCCTCCGGCTGGCGCAGGCGGGGTACGTCAACCGGGAGGCGAACATCCACGACGGCCGCAGCACCTGGGTGCAGCTCACCCCCGAGGGCGAGGCGCTCGCCCGGGCGGTGCTGGAGGCCGCCACGGCGGAGCACGCCCGGCTCCACGACCGGCTGCCCGACGACACCGTGACCGCCCTCGAACAGCTCCTCGACACCGTCCTGCACCACATCGAGGGCCGGGGCGCGCGGCCCGCCGGCGCACCGCCGCCGTGAACCGCCGCCCGAGCACAGCCGCACGTTCCACTCACTGAGATGCGACTCACTGAGAAAACAGGCCAGTCGGCGACTCGACGGGGAGGAAGTCTTGGCGATCCAGCAGCGAGCCGAACGCACGAAGGAAATCGTCCTGCGGGCCGCGGCCAAGGCGTTCGACGCGGACGGCTACGAGCGGACGTCGCTGAGCCGCATCAGCGAACGGGCCAAGGTGACGACGGGCGCCGTCGTCTTCCATTTCGGCACGAAGGCGAACCTGGCCGAGGCGGTCGTCCAGCGGGCCCGGGAGGTGACCCGCAGGGCCGTCGAGGCGGCGGCGACCGGGAAACCGACGGCCATGCACAAACTGATGGCCGTCACCCGCATCCTCATCGACCTCCTGGAGAGCGACCCCGTGGTCCGGGCCGCCGAGCGGCTCTCCCGCGAACTGACCTGGCAGGGCGTCCAGGAGGAGAAGTGCCCGTGGCGCCGTGAGGTGGCCCGCCTGTCCCGGGCCGTGGACGCCGAGGGCCTGCTCCGCCCCGGCATCGACGCGATGGCGCTGGCCGCCCTGGTCAGCTACGTCGTCAGCGGCGTCGAACTGGCCATGCGCCGTCCCCGGCTGCCCGCCGACGAACCCTGGCTGGGCGAGGCGGGGGCACTGGACGGAGCCGCGGCGCACGTACGGCTGGAACGGATCTGGGAGCTGGTGCTCCCCGCGCTGGAACCGACGGCGGAGCGGGGCGGGCGCCCGCGGTCGGGGGTGGGCTTCCCGGCGGCGTAGGGGGCGTGCCGGCGGCGTCGCCGGGTGGAGGGGAGTTGGGGGTGCCGGGGCCGGAGCGTGCCGGCGTCCGGGGTTGCCGGAGGGGATTCGGGGCCGCCGGTGTCGGAGCGTGCCGGCGTCGGGGTGCCGGAGGGGAGTTGGGGGCGCCGGTGTCGGAGCGTGCCGGCGTCGGGGGTGTGCCGGCGTAAGGGCGGGGACGGGCGGGCGCCGGCTTCGGGTGCCCGCGTCGGAGCGGGCGGGCGGGGCACGGACGGGGTGGGGCGCTGAGGGGGCGCTGAGGGCGCGGGGCGCGCGGGGGCGGCTCAGCCCCGGTCCAGCAGCCGCCGCGCCAGCAGGGACAACGACTCCGCGATCCGCTCGTGGGGGATGCCCAGGGTGTCGCGCTGGTGCGCGTAGAGCTCCGGGGCCAGCGGGCCCAGGGCGACGTCGGCGAGGGCGTCGGGGTCGGGCACGCCGCCGGCCCGGAGCAGGGTGCGCACATGCAGGCGCCAGAAGGCGTAGGCGCCGGTGGTGTAGCGGGCCGGGCCGGTCTCCGCGCCCAGGGCGAGCGGCAGGTGCCGGCGGAGCAGGTTCAGCATGGCGATGTAGAAGGCCGCCAGGCGCTCGGCCGGGGGCGCGCCCGGCCCCAGGGGCGGCGGGCCGTAGATCATCTGGCCCTGCAGGCGCCGTTCGTGCTCGTCGAGGAGGGCGGTGGCGACGGCCGACCGGTCGGGGAAGCTGCGGTAGAGCGTCGCCCGTCCGACCCCCGCGGCCTTGGCGATCTGATCCATCGTGATGGTGCGCGGGTCGCGCTCGCTGAAGAGCAGTTCGGCGGCGGACAGGATCTGGGCGCGGTTGCGCACGGCGTCGGCGCGCTGGCGCGGTGGCGCGGCGGCCTGGAGGTCGCGCAGGTCGCCGAGGGGGACGACGGGCGGGGCCGGGATCTCGTCGCCGTTGCTCATGGCATTCACCTTACTTCGATCCGATTAAGTGGACACCTTGTCCACTTGAGCGCCCTGCGGCTATCTTAAGTGAGACTGCTGTCCACTTGAGAGTGGGAGACAACGATGAACGCCGCGCTGCTCGCCGCAGCCCTCCTGATCGGTTGCCTACTGGCCGTCCAGGCGTCGGTGAACCTGCAACTGAACAAGGCCGTCGGTACGCCGTACGGCGCCTCGACGGTCCAACTGGGCGTCGCCACGGGCCTGCTGGTGGTACTCGCGGCCGTCACGGGCACCCTCGGCGCCCTCGGGAAGCTCCCCGACGTCGAGTGGTGGCACCTGCTCGGCGGCCTGGCCAGCCCCCTCTACATCACCAGCGGCATCCTGCTCTTCCCCCGCCTGGGAGCGCTGGCCGCCGTCGGGCTGTTCGTCACCGGGCAGATGTTCTCCTCCCTGGTCCTGGACCTGGGCGGGCTGTTCGGCCTGGAGCAGCGGAGCCTGAGCCCCGGCATCGCCCTGGGCGGTCTCGCCGTGCTCGCCGGCATCGTCGTGATCATCAAGGGGCAGAAGGCCAGCGCCCCGCCCGGCGCCCCGCACATGTCCGGCGCCGGCCGCGTCGGCTGGATCGTCCTGGGTCTCGTCGCCGGCGGTGTGCTCCCCGTGCAGGGCGCGGTGAACGCCAAGCTCCGGGGCGGGCTCGACGCCCCCATCACGGTCGCCGCGTTCAGCTTCGCCGTCGCGACGCTCACCATCGCCGTCGTCCTGCTGGTGCTGCGCGTCACCGGCAGGACCCCCAAGCCGCAGCTGGCGCCGCTGAAGTCCATGCCGTGGTGGGGCTGGCTCGGCGGAGCCTGCGCCGCCGGCTACGTCACCGGCACCTTCCTGCTCATCCCCGAGATCGGCGCCGCCGTCACGGTCGCGCTGACGGTGACCGGACAGCAGCTGACGTCGGCCCTGATCGACCACCGCGGCCTGTTCCGCCTGCCGACCCGCCTGCTGACCACGCCCCGGCTGTCCGGACTCGGCCTGCTGATCGCCGGATCGCTGGCCATCCAGCTCGTGTGACCCGCACCCGCCCGCCGTTGCCGACAGGAGGCCGACCCGATGCTCGAGACCTATACGGCAGGACCCGAACTGCACGTCCTGCCCTCCGAGTTGCCCATACCCGACCTCGGCCTCCAGCCGGTCAACGCCTATCTGCTGCGGGGCGAGCAGCCGATGCTGGTGGACTCGGGCATGCCCGTCGACCGGGCGGGATTCGAGGAGGCCCTGTGGTCCCTGGTCGATCCGGAGGACCTGCGGTGGGTCGTCATCACCCACGACGACCGTGACCACACCGGGAGCCTGCCGGCCCTTCTCGACCGCGCTCCCGGCGCGAAGTTCATCATGAACGCGATATCGCTCACCCGGCTGTCCGAGGAGTTCGACATTCCCGCGGACCGGGTGGTGACGGTCAATCCCGGAAGCCGGATAACCATCGGGGACCGGCGGCTGGAATTCTTCCGCCCGCCCACGTTCGACTCACCGGGAACCCTCGCGATGTTCGACCACCGCGACGGGACGCTTTTCAGCTCCGACAGCTTCGGCACCGTACTGCCGAAAAACGTGCAACATGTCGGCGACGCCGAGGTGAAGGAATTCTTCGAGGGTTTCGACGTGCTCAACCGGGCGATCGCCCCGTGGACGGCGCTGGTCGACGCGGAGAAGTTCGACCGGAACGTCCGCGCCGTGTCCGCCCTGTCCGCCGCCCGCCTGCTGTCGGCCCACGGCCCGACCGTGGAGGGGTCCATGGTCGACGCCCTGATGCAGGCCATGTCCCGCATACCGAGGCTGCCGGCCTGGCTGCCGGGCGCGGACGTCGACCTGGAGGCGGTCCTGGACGCCCACGGGACGGCGACGACCGCCTGATCCGCCGCGACCCCCGACGCCCTTACCTCGACGACCCGCCTCCAGCACCACCACCCCCATCCACCACCCCCGTCCACCACCCCCGTCCACCACCCACCACCACGACCCGCCGGGCCCGCACACCCAGCCCCGCCCTTCACACACCATGGAGCCTCCGTGACCGACACGACCCTCACCCCGCCGCCCGGCGTCATCACCGTCTACTCCGACATCTGGTGCTCCTTCGCGCACATCGCGATCCACCGCCTGCACGCCACCCGCGAGCGCCTCGGCCTGGAGAGCCAGGTCAGCTTCGACCTGCGGGCCTTCCCGCTGGAGCTGCTCAACGACGCGCCCAGCCCGCGCCCCGGAACCGACAGCGAGGTCGGCCGCATGGCGAGCCTGGAGCCCGAGGCCGGCTGGCAGCTGTGGCAGAGCAAGGACTGGCTGTACCCGTCGACGATGCTGCCGGCGCTGGAGGCCATCCAGGCCGCCAAGGAGCAGTCGGCGACCGCCGCCGAGCAGCTCGACCTCGGCCTGCGCAAGGCGTTCTGGGCCGAGTCCCGCTGCGTCAGCCACCGCAAGGTCATCCTGGACGTCGCCGAGGAGACCGGCGCCGTCGACGTGGACGCGCTGGCCGAGGCCTTGGACGACGGCCGGGCCCGCCGCGCCCTCATGGACCAGGCCGCCGACTCCCGCACGGACCGCGTCAACTGCAGCCCGCACCTGTTCCTGTCCGACGGCAGCGACTACGCCAACCCCGGGATCGAGGTGCGCTGGGAGGGCTCGTACGGCATCGGATTCCCGGTGATCGAGTCCGACGACCCCAAGATCTTCGAGGACATCCTTTTGCGGGCGGCCACCGAGTAACGTCCGGACCTCCGGCGCGCCGCAGGCGGCCGGGAACTCCCCTGGGGAGCTCCCGGCCGCCTTTTTTCGCGCATTCAGAAAATCACCGCGATTATCTTTCCCCGGAAAACGTCACCACCATTATTTTGTCCCCGAAAACATCACGGTGATTACCGCTTTGGTAATGGTCGCGTGATTCAGGGCGCCGTGTTTTGTCGGTAGCGTTTCACCTGTGTTTCGGAGCCGCCGAAAAGGCATCGGCCTTCGGTCGGCCGGCCCGGAGCTTCCCCGGAAAATGACGCAGGGAGAATTGTCATGCCCGAGAGCGCGATCAACGACGCCCCGTCCGTGAACGGTTCCGAGAAGGCGGACGTCAGCGCCTTCGTCGACCTGACCCAGCACGAGATCGAGGCGCTGAAGACCCGGTACAACCTCGCCGACGCCCACACCCACCAGCGGCAGTCGCCCAGCCAGGACGCGATCGTGGCCCGGCTGCCCGAGCTGTGGTACGAGTCGGAGTCCAAGCAGCAGGCGCACTTCGAGGCCAAGTTCCTCGACGCCTTCTTCCGCCTGCACCGCCAGCCCACCGCCCGCGAGATGGGCCGCACCCTCCTGTCGTACTCCGCCAGCGTCTCCACCATGGTCGCCGGCATGTACCTCAAGAAGCAGGGGATGTCGGTCTCGCTGGTCGAACCGTGCTTCGACAACCTCGTCGACCTGCTGCGCAACATGCAGGTGCCCATATCGCCGCTGCCCGAGCAGGCGCTGCACGAGACGGACAAGATCTACGAGCGCCTCGCGCAGCACGTCACCACCGACGCGATCTACCTCGTCGACCCCAACAACCCCACCGGCTTCACCCTCCTGGCCCAGAAGCTGGAGGGCTTCCGCGAGGTCGTGCGCTACTGCGTCGACCACCGGAAGGTCCTGGTCATGGACTTCTGCTTCGCCTCGTTCGCGCTGTGCGACGACGCGATCGGGCGGGTGGACATCTACCAGCTGCTGGAGGAGTCCGGCGTCACCTACATGGTGATGGAGGACACCGGCAAGACCTGGCCGATCCAGGACGCCAAGTGCGCCATGATCACCGCCAGCCGGGACATCCAGGAGGACGTCTACAACCTCCACACCAGCGTGCTCCTCAACGTCTCGCCGTTCGTCCTCAACATGGTCACCCAGTACGTCGAGGACTCCATCGCCGACGGCTTCGCCTCCGTGCGGGACGTCATCACCACCAACGGCAAGGCCGCGCGCGAGGCCATGCGGGGCACCATCCTCGAGTTCCAGGAGCCGGTGGTGAACACCTCCGTCGCCTGGTTCAAGATCCTCGCCGAGGACGTCACCGCCACCGAACTGCAGGCCGTGCTCTTCGACGAGGAGGTCTACGTCCTGCCGGGCACGTTCTTCTACTGGAACTCCCCGGAGCGCGGCGAGCGTTACGTCCGGCTGGCGCTGGCCCGCGAGCCGGAGATGTTCGCCGGCGCCATGGACCGGCTGCGGAAGGTGCTCGAGCGCTATGCCGGCTGACCGCGTCTTCATCGACGCCACGCTGTTCATGGGCATGCACAGCAGCGACGACTCCGTCCGCCGCGCCTGCAAGGGCTTCTTCGCCGCCCGCATCGGCGAGAAGGTCACGATGAGCTGGGAGCAGGTCGGCCGCTGCGACGACCTCGTGTGGGGCTACAGCCGCGAGGTGCAGGACGCCTACTACCCCTTCATGGACGTCCTCCACACCGACATGGCCATCGACCGCGTCGGCTACACCGAGGAGGACACCCGCCGCGCCTTCACCACGAAGGAACTGGACGGCCTCCCCGCCCACGAACGGCTGCTGCTCGCCCAGGTCCTGTCCCACTCCGGCGTGCTGTACACGGCGAGCCCCCGCCTCACCGGCCGCACCGACCTCCCGGTCGCCGACCTGCGGACCGCCCCCGCCGAGGACGCCTTCCCCGACCACCTCGAACGGCTGTACAAGGACTCCCTGGTACTGACCGTCGCCTCCGACTCGCTGTGAGGACCCCGGCCATGTATTCCGGAACGATAGTTCCCCTGATCACCCCCATGCGGGACGACGGCGCCGTCGACCAGGACAGCGCCGCCCGCCTCATCGACAGCGTCCGCCACGAGGTCAACGCCCTCATGCCGGCCCTGACCTCCGGCGAGGGCTGGAAACTCGACGAGCGCCAGTGGACGGACATGGTCGACTGCACCGTCCGGCACTCCGGCGCCCTCCCGGTGCTGGCCGGCATCCAGCTCCCCGAGACCGGCCAGGTCGTCCGACGCGCCCTGCGCGCCGTGGAACTGGGCGTCGACGCCGTCGTGGTCACCACCCCGTTCGGCAAGGACGTCACCCAGGACGACATCGTCGAGCACTACCGCACCCTGCGCGCCGCCACCGACGTGCCGATCTTCCTCTACAACGAGGAGGCGCTGTCCGGCAACCGCATCGAGTACGACACCCTGCTGGCCCTGTGCGAACTCCCCGGCATCGTCGGCATCAAGGAGTCCAGCGGCGACGCGGCCTTCACCCGCAAACTCGCCGAGGCCGCCACCGGCATCCCCGTCTTCGAGGGCTGGGAGAACCTGATCACCGCCGCCACCGGCATCGACGGCTTCATCGGCCCGCTCGCCAACCTGGAGCCGGCCCTGTGCAACGCGGTGCTCGTCGACCCCAGCCCCGACCGCCAGGCCGAGGTCGACGCCGTCTGCGAGCGCTACGGCGTCTTCAAGGACGACTGGTACCGCTGGGTCAAGCGGGAACTGCACGCGCGGGGCGTCATCGCCGACCCGGCCGTCCACGAGGAGCTGCGGTGAACCCGGCCACCGTCGTCGCCAACGTGCGGCGCGGCAAGCAGCGCCGCGAACAGGCCCAGCGCGAACTGTACGAGCTGTACCGGCAGGTGCCCGACGCCGAGGGCTACGCCGCCATGCTCGACATCGAGGAGCAGTGGATCCTCCCGCTGGCCCGCGGCTTCGAGACCGAGGCGCCCGAGTTCTCCTCCACCGGCGACCTCCTCCAGGCGCTCAAGGAGTTCCTCGCCGCGGAGGAGGCCGAGGTCTCGGCCAACGAGACCTTCCTCGCCGACGAGGCGACGCTGGAGCAGTTCAAGGTCGTGGTGCGGGAGTTCGCCCTCGACGGCCTGACCGAGTCCGAGTCCCTGCTGCCCGTGGTGCCCAGGCTGCCGTACCGCTCCGGCATGGCGGTCTTCCGGGTCCTGATCGACGAACTCGGCTGCGGCAACGACGACAAGTCCCACTCCCAGCTCTACCGCAACCTCCTGGAGGAGCTGGGCATGAGCACCGACGTCGAGGACTACCTCGACGTCACCGGCCCGGAGAGCTACGCCTACGTCAACATGTTCCACTGGCTGGCCTCCCGCGCCCCGTCCCCGCAGTACTTCCTGGGCGCCTACGGCTACTTCGAGGCCAGCGTGCTCTACGGCTTCCAGAGCTTCGCCCGCGCCGCCAGGCGGCTCGGCATCAAGCAGGACGCGTACTACACCGAGCACCTCTACATCGACTCGTACCACAGCAACCACATGCGCACCGCCATCCGCTCCCTGGACGACCCGGACCTGCCTAAGATCTGGGCCGGCGTGCGGCTCGCCAGCCTCATCGTCGGCAGCGCCACCGAGGCGGCCATCGACCGGGCACGGGAGGTGTCCTGATGGACACCGAGTGCTCGGTGCGGGAGATCAGCGAGGACCTGGTCCTCGTCGAGGTCGCGGGCCGCAAGTTCCTGGCCGCCGCGCGGTGCCCGCACCGGCAGGGCAAGCTCAAGTACGCCCACGTCGACGGGAACCGGCTGCGCATCAAGTGCCCCTTGCACTACTCGACGTTCGACCTGACCAGCGGCGAACGCACGTCGGGGCCGGCGTGCGATCCGCTGCGCATCGTGGACAGCCTGCCGGGCGGGAGCGTGGCGGCAGCGAGTCTGCCGGACGGTGGCCGCGGGGGCGCGGCGGGCGTAACTCTGCCGGACGGTGGCCGCGGGGGCGTGACGGGCGTGAATCCGCCGGACGGCGGCCCGCGCGGTGATGACGGTGGCGAGGGTCTTCCGGCCGGCCGGGGCGTCGCACCCGGCAGCGGCCCCGACACGGGACGGGACGCCTCATGAGCACCCTGAGCGAAGGGGCGGCGCCGACCTCGGCGCCGCCCCGCCCGGCCCCCGCCGAGGCGGACGGCATCGCCCCCGTACCCGACGCCGAACGCACCTCCACCCCGGCCGAGTTCGGCTGGATCTGGCCCTCCGCCCAGTTCTCCTTCGGCACCGTGGTGCTGGGCGCGCTGCCCGTGGTGTTCGGCCTGGGCTGGTGGGACGCGTTCACGTCCATCCTGGTCGGCACGGCGGTCGGCACCCTCCTGCTGGCCCCGCTCGCCCGCCTGGGCGCCCGCACCGGCACCAACGACCCGATATCGTCCGGCGCCCACTTCGGCGTACGCGGCAGGCTGATCGGCAACCTCATCACCATCGTGACCGCGCTGGGGTTCTTCTCCATCGCCGTGTGGACCGGCGGCACGGCCGTCATGGTCGCCGCCCACCGCCTGGTCTCCACGCCGACGGGGCCGGGCGCGCTGACCGTCGCCATGTTCGTCACGGCGGTGGCGGTGGCCGTCGTCGCGGTGCGCGGGCACGACCTGCTGGTGCGCACGTACCGCGTCACCGCGGTGATCGGCGCGGTGGTGCTGGCCGGCACGGTCCTGGTCCTCGCCCCGAAGTTCGACGCCGGCTACGCGGGCGGGACCCACATCCTGTCCAGCCCGCTGCACACCTGGCTGCTGGCGGCGACCGCCTCGGCGACCGTGCCCCTGTCCTACGCCACCTTCCAGGGCGACTACACCCGCTACATGCCCGCCGGCACGCCACCGGGCAGGCTGGTGCGGTACTCGGGCGGGGCGATGTTCGTCAGCACCCTGGCCGCCCTGAGCGCGGGCGCGTACGTGACCACCGTGTTCGCCGGCCCCGACACCCCCTGGCTCCAAGGGCTCACCGACGAGGTCCCCGGCTGGTTCGCCGCGGTCGTCGTGGTCTTCGGGTTCGCCGGCACGCTCCCGCAGGGCGCCCTGTGCCTGTACGCCGCGGGCCTCTCGGCCAACTCCATGGTGTGGCGCGCGCCCCGCGCCGCGGTGACGGCCGTGGTCGCGGTGCTGGCGGGGATCGTGCTGTACCTGGGCGCGGTGCGCCACGACGCCATGGACTCCATGGGCGCGTTCGTGACCCTGCTGCTGACGGTGATCGCCCCGTGGGCCGCCGTCCTCACGGTCGGCCACCACCTGCACGCAGGCCGCTACCACTCCGAGGACCTGCGGTCCTTCACCACGGGCGGGGGAGGCCGCTACTGGTACACGCAGGGCTTCAACCCCCGTGCCCTGGCAGCCTTCGTCACGGGCTCGGCGGTCGGCATCCTGTGGGTCAACAACCCGCTGTACGTCGGCCCGCTGACCGACCTGACCGACGGCGTCGACCTCAGCCTGCCCGTCTCCTTCGCCCTGGCCGCAGCGGTGTACGCCGCGCTGTGCCGCGTATGGCCCGAACCCGCCACGACGCCGGAAGCGTCCCGACGATGACGGAACTGACACTCCTGGTCCGAGAGACGGTCCACGAGGCGGACGGCGTCCTGGGGGTCGTCCTCACCGACCCCCGGGGCGCGGACCTGCCGCCCTGGACCCCCGGCGCCCACCTGGAAGTGCGCCTCCCGTCCGGCCGGATACGCCACTACTCCCTCACCGGCGACCCGGAGGACCGCACGACCTACCGCCTGGGCGTCCTGCGCGAGCGGAACGGCAGAGGAGGATCCGAAGAGATCCACACAACGCAACTGCCCGGCACCCTGCTGACCGCGAAACCCCCGGTCAACCGCTTCACTCTCACCCCCGCCGACCACTACCTCTTCATAGCGGGCGGCATAGGCATCACCCCGATCCTCCCCATGATCCGCCGGACGGCGGCCACCGCCACCCCCTGGACCCTCCTGTACGGCGGCCGCACCCTCTCCTCGATGGCGTACCGCCGGGAACTGAGGGCGCTGGCCGGCGAGGACCCCGGCAGGGTGACGATCGTCCCCCAGGACACCCAGGGCCTGCTGGACCTCGACCGGGCCCTGAAGGCCGTCCCCGCCACGACGGCCGTCTACTGCTGCGGCCCGCCACCGCTGATCGAGGCGGTACGGGAACGCTGCGCCCGCATCCTGCCCGCCGGCACCCTGCACGTCGAACGCTTCACGGCCCCCGACACGGAACCCCGCCCGCCCACCGGCGAGTTCGAGGTGGAACTCCGCCGCACGGGCAAGGTCCTCCACGTCCCGCCCGGCCGCACTCTCCTGGACGTCGTCCGCGAGGCGATCCCGACGGTGGCCTACTCCTGCGAGGAGGGCATGTGCGGCACCTGCGAGACCAAGGTCCTCGCCGGAGTCCCGGAACACCACGACACCGTCCTGACGGAGGAGGAGAGGAGATCGGGCACGACGATGATGATCTGCGTGGGCCGGGCGAAGACGAGCCGGCTGGTGCTGGACCTGTGACCGGGGCCCGGCCTGGGCCTGGGCCTGGGCGTGGCCCGCACCGGGGCCGGGGCTGGACTCACGAGGTCGTGGGGAGAGGCTCCGTCCCCGCCGCATCCGGGGGCGTGGGCTCCTCACGGCCCGCCCACGCATGAGGAGGTGGACGCAGTCAGATCTTGATGACAGTGACGCGCGTACCGCAGAGCGTGGTGAGGTCCTCCGGGTCGGACGTGAGCACGGTGACGGGCCCTGGAGCAGCGAGCGCGGTCGCGCTGAGCATGGCGTCGATGGCGTACTTGTGGCCGTGCAGGCCGGCATCGGCGAGCAGGGCGGCGGCACGGCGCGCGACTGCGTCGGTGACCGGCTCCACGACGAGGCGGGAGAGCGTCCACTCCAGGGCCGGGCGGTTGATGCGCGGATGGACGACTTCCACCAGAGTGGCCGCCGACGTGATCACTCGCAGGTCATCGGCGCGCGCCAACGCGAGCCAGGCGGTGACTGTGCGGTCACGCAACACAGCCTTGGCCAGTCCCTCGCTGTCGAGTACCAGCGTGCCGCCCGGGTTGGCAGGGGAGTGCGTCACGCCGCGTCGACCTCATCCCCGGCCTGCTGCGCGCGTGCCTGGTGCAGCTGGTCGCGCAGGGCCTGCACCTCGTCCTCCGTGATCGGGCCGTGCTCGGCCTCGGCGACCTGGATGAGGTCGTTGAGGTTGTCACGCTCGATCTGCCGGGCAACGGCGGCGGCGACGTAGGCCGACAGCCCGGAAGGGCCACTACGGTCGCGCGCGGCTTCGGCGATGTCGCGGGGCATCGTGATCGAGTACTTCCGGGTGGGCTCACTCATGCTCTCTATGCTACTGCGGATGCCACCACGCCGGGGAGTGGACGGCTGTTCACCTGGACCAGATGCGTAGGTGGCCGATGCTGAGCTGCCGGCGCCTTCGACAGCGTCGACAACGGGGACGACGACACCGCTCAGCACCTGTTCCTCGGCGTACTGCGCGCTGCCCACGACTCCGGGCGAGTCCCGCCTATGCGCTTGCGCCCGGGGCTTCCTGGCTATCCACGGCTGCTCCGCCGACGGCCCACGCGATGGCATCCCCGCCGCCCGCGTGGCACGCCAGGCCCACCGACCAGGACGCTCTGGCATGTTCCTCACCCACCAGGGGGAACGGGCGACGCCCGCCGTCGCGAGGAACGCCACGTCAGCGGCCCTGACCGAGGCCGATGGCCTCCGGGCCCGCAGCCCGGGAGGACGGCCCCGCACTGGCTCGCCCGGACCAATCGGGCGAGACCCTCGGACAGGCTGGCAGTTGCTACCTGAACACGGGCGTCCGGCCCGCGCCGCCGAACCTTTTGCCGTTTCTCGTGAGGTGCTCCATCGCGACGAGACCCGCACGACTGCCCCGTTCCTCCTACGGGCAGCAACCGCGCAGACGCGTGCCAGTGCCGCCAGAGGCGATTGCGTCCCTGCCCAGGAGGTCCTCATCCTCATCGGGGGCATTCACTCTGCCTACTCGCCCACAACCCGCGTACAACGCTGAACGAAGCCCGTCCGCGACCTCCTCGACCAAGGACAGCGCGTCCTCAAGGAACGAGTCACCGCATGCTCCTCGTCCTGTGGGACATCGACCGCACCCTCCTCTACACAGGGGACATCGACCGCCAGGTGTACCGCGAACTCTTCGAGGAGGTGATCGGGCGCCCGGCCACCCACCTCCCGGCACGTGGTACGGGGGTGACCATGCCGTTGGCGGTACGGGAACTCCTCCGGGTCAACGGGGTGGAGCCCGCGAGGATCGAGGAATTTGCGGAACGCATTAGTCGAGCGCATGCCCGCACAACTCGCCGCTCACCGCGACGACATCGTCCGCACGGGCCGCGTGATGCCAGGCGCCCCCGAAGCGCTCGCGGCGGTCGCAACCCGAACTGATCCCAACGGTCTTCACAGGCAACCTACGAGGCAGTGCCGAAACCAAGCTCAGAGTCCTGGGCCTGGCCGAGCACCTGGACCTAACCATCGGCGGCTACGCCTCAGACGACTCCCATCGCCCGCCCCTCGTCCGGATGGCCCAACAACGAGCCGGCATCCGCTACGGCCAATCCTTCACCCGCCGTTCGACCGTGATCATCGGCGACTCCCTGGAAGACGTCCGCACGGGCCGGGAGGGCGGCGCGAGCGTCATCGCGGTGGCATCTGGTACTACGCCGGCCGATGAGCTTGCGGCGGCTGGAGCTGATCACATCGTTGCTGACCTGACTGATGGTGAGCGGGTGCTTGATCTGATCGGGCGATGTGCTGCTCTATCTGCTTGAACAAGGCCCTGACCTACAGTCCGGTTCCGTGTTATGACCGCAGCGCCGGGCGGCCGAACCTTGACCAACGGCTCCGGAGGCCTCTTCGGTCCCATGCATGCGCGCAGGTCACAGAGCTCTAGTGCCGCCACTGAGCGAGGCTAGTCCATGGATAGTCCACGGCTCGATGGGGCACTGCCTCCGGCGCGAGGCTTGTTGGCGCCTACGGGGCATCGAGCCCTCCTGGGTCGCGCCGCAGTTTCTCGACCTTCCTGAGGAAGTCCTGATGTGCCTGATCAGTCTGTTCCAACAGGTCGTACCAGCTACGCCGTTCGACGTTCACACTCTCTTTGAGGAGTCTGCGGTTGGTGCGACTCAGCCGATCGATGTGATCCACAATGAAGGTGAGTCGGCGGATTGGGAAGGTAGCCCCAAATTCCGGAGTATCGTCAAGGAATTCTTCGAGGCTCTCCAGATAGTCGACCGCCCTGGTGAATTCTTCGTCAGTCAGATGATAGTCGACTCGTTTGATCTCAACCACCCAGATGGTACCTCGGGGGCCGTTGAGGAGTACGAAATCTGGTCGGCGCTCCGGGTCCCGGATCGCAGTGGTAGCGATCAGCTGGTTCGATTTCTTGAAGTACCAGGACTCGAAACTGTTGCGGACACGTTCGAGTGCGTCGTTCATGCCCAGCGGGGTCCATTCGGGAGCCAGGAGCCACGGAGCTTTCTCGATGAGTTCTTGAAGGGGACGTTCTAGTGTGGCTCCATCTGCGATCAGCTGCCGCAGTCTGGTGACGACCTCCACCCGTTCCTGCGCTACTTGGCCGAGAGCATAGAACTCTGCGACCCTGGCCTTCTGGAATAGTGCGAGAACTATGTCGAGCGGACTATCTACTTCCTTAGAAACTTGGTGCAGCGTTTCCAGGAGCTCCTTGTGCGGTGCGATGTTCTTGGACAACTGAAGGTAGCGCTCAACTCGCTGAGGGTCCGAGGCCGCTTCGCGGTCGCTGTCGGCGACCAGAACACGAAATGCCTCCTTCACCGAATTTCGGTACTGCGGGTCGCCAGGGGCCTCGACTAGTAGTCGGGCATCAAGATCCGCGGCCTGCTCGAAGACCTCACGCGTCCGCCTCTGGACCGATGACCTGCCCCGCTTGGCGAGCTCCTTGACCTGTTTCGCGCCCCACGTCTGCAGGACTTGGCCAAGGTCGGAGGTCCAGATGATGTCCTGCCGGTCGGACCGGACTAGGTCTTCGTCTTCGTCCAGCCACTCAACGTGGATCTCACCCGTTAAGTACGATCGAACGCTCCATTCTCCTGTGAAACCAGAGGTCGCGCCGAAGTCCCGGGTCGTGGCCACGATCTTTCCGCGAGCATAGATGCGCACGCCGGCCATGACCTCGTCTTTGTACGGGTTCTTCGCGAAGGCGAGCCATCCTGACACGGGAAGTGGATCCGAACCCTCTGGTCCGATCGGGGTTCGGTCGAACGTGACCTTGGTGTCCTCCTGAAGGTCAATACTCAACTCGCCGAGACGAAAAGACTCCTGTGCCAGCCCAGGGAGTGCTTCACTTTCTCGGGTATTGAATATCTCGACATCCCAGTCGTCGCGGCGAATGCCGAAGCGAGCGCAGAGCTGCCGGTGCAGTTCGTCCCCCTTGGGGACCAGTTTTCGGTTGAAATCTGTGAGACGAATGCTCGTGCCGTGATGTTCCCGAAATGTACCGTCGAGATGGCCCACTTCAGGAAGGTAGTCGTCCTCGGAGTCAAACATCATGTCGTCGAGGTGCAGCTTTATGTGGGACACCCGGTATCCCTGGTCGGTCGGGTCGCCCCCAGCCGTGATTACCTCAACTGTCCGACAGATCCCGAAGGGCGCCAGCTTCCCAATGCCCTTCCTGCCCATGACGCGCCGCCCCTTGAGACGGGAGGTGTCCTTGCCGAAGCGCCCCCGCCGATCGGATCCGACAAGCAAGTAATGGGTGTTGACCTCATCGGCCGTCATCCCGTGCCCGTTGTCCTCCACGGAGATCTCATACTGATCGGCGACCGGCTTGCCAGCCGGTGAGGCAAGCCAAGTACCAAACGGCAGACGGACCTTCACCTCTGTGGCATCCGCGTCGTAGGCGTTGGCGATGATCTCGGCGAGGACCGCAGAGACGCGGTCGTACAGCTTGATGCCGAGCTTGTCGACTGTGAGCCGGCTGATCCGCATGCGGTAGGGGCCGGTGGCATCGCCTGGGCCGGTAGCGCTCCTACCGGAAACGTCGTGGCTCCGGTCTTTCTGCCTTGGCACTACTGGGAAGAGGCCATCAGTCTCCGGCCGCTCCGGACCCACGTGCGTCACGAACCCACCCCCCGGTGTCATCAAGTACTCGCCAGCTAAGCACAGCTGAGGGGCTGTCAAAAAGAGGTACCTGACGCGCTAACGTCCTGACAGACTAAGATCACGCCATGCCCACGTACAGCGCTGTGGATCTGTTCGCTGGGGCGGGGGGCGCAACACGAGGCCTGAGGGATGCGGGTTTCGCGATGCTCGCCGCCGTGGAGAATGACCTGGAGGCGGCCGGAACCTACCGTAGGAACCACCCCAGAGTGGCCCTCTTCGTTGAGGACATCCGCACTGTGGAACCGCAGGCACTCCTCGCCGGCACCGCTCTCTCGCCAGGGGAACTTGATCTGCTCAAGGCCTGCCCGCCCTGTCAGGGATTCTCTACCCTCGCGAAGGGCCTGGTCGACGAGCGGCGGAACGACCTCGTGCTGGATACCTTCCGCTTCGTCGAAGCGCTGCGGCCGCGAGTCGTCTTGCTTGAGAACGTCCCGGGACTGGCCAGGGATCGTCGACTACCCAACCTTCAACGCCTGCTGACGGAGGCTGGGTATCAAATAAGGACAAGCACAATGGACGCCGCCGCGTTCGGAGTGCCCCAGCGTCGCAAGCGCTTCATATGCTTCGCTGTCAGGGAAGATGTCCCCTTCGCATTCGACGGCAACCTTACGGATCTGTTGCCTCGCAGCTTCCAGAGGGCTCCGCGGACAGCCGGGCAGGCGCTCGCGCATCTGGCGCGCCGTTCCCGTCCTGACGACCCGCTGAACGTGCACCGCAAGAGTTCGGCCTCCGTTGAAGCGCGGATTGCAGCCATTCCGGTGGGTGGCAACCGTTTCGATCTACCGGAGGAGCACCAGCTGGACTGTCACAAGCGACTAGCTTCGCGAAACGCCGGCTCTTCTTACGGCAGGGTCAAGCTTGATGAACCTGCCCCCACCATGACCACACGGTGCACGACTCCAGCCTGTGGCACGTTCATACATCCGACCGAGAACCGTGGTTTGACGCTGCGTGAGGCAGCTACGTTTCAGACGTTTCCGGTGAACTACAAGTTCTACGGTTACTACGGTTCTATCGAGCGCCAGATCGGCAATGCCGTCCCGGTGCGTATGGCGAAAGGGCTTGGGCTGATCGCTTCCGCCATCCTGAGCGGATCGCTCGCTTGAAACACATGCACGGGCGGGAGACCGACTTGCGCGGCTGCTCGACGCTTGGCTGGTGTGCCCCTCGCCTGCCACGACGGTCCACAGACGCCCACGCTTGTCTTTGTGCGTGGGCGCCTATTCATGTAGTTAAAACCGTGTCCTACGTGGTGAGGCGGGCGTGTCGCTTGTAGCTGCACACGGGTGCGGCGAGGCCGAGAAAGGCCGGCCCACATCCGTCACCGCCGTCGAGCAGCCTCAAGGCAGTCCAGGATGCGGACAGGGCTTTTCTCTAGGGTGAACCAGTCAGCGACAAGGACTCGCGAAGCGTTCTGGGTGTGCGCTTGCGCGGCGTTCAGTGCCGTGTCGAGCCGAGGGCTGACTAGCCTGCCCTCGCATGCCTCGAGCGGATGCTTGGCAATGACCACCCACGGCTCCCTGCGGTAGGTCAGTTGGAGCGTCGAAGTCGGTCCCTGCAGTAGCACTTCCCCTCCGAAGAGCGACTGGAGTGCGGAGAGCGACCGGGCACCGCGTTGCGCGTCGTCCGGGATGTTGCTGCCGCGCAGAACCTCGAGCAGGTCCGCGGCCAGCCTCCAGTCCAACAGCGGGTGAACTGCCATGTTGGAGTAGTCGCGCAGACACTGGGGACAGGAGGACTTGCAGACGTCTGCATGTCCGGGTTTCTGAAGCTCCATGATCAGTTCGGTGACGTCGTCCATGAAGGGGGCGAGACCCGGCGACGTGCCCAGGTGTGTGCTGAAGCCGGCCCCGTTCTCTAGGGAATCAGCAAGGAAGGCGTACATGGCGTGGCCATCCAAGTGAGGGCCTGTGTGCACGCCTGCGACCAGCTCCTGCCGAGCCATATCGAGATGCAGTGCTGCCGCTGCGCGGAGCAGGAAGGCAAGGGAATACCAGGCAGCCCGGCGGCCCTCGCTCAGGTCCTGCGCGTACAGCGGATTCGTTTCCTGGGTGAAGTTGAGCCGAAGGCCGCGTTCAGCGTCGGTGGTTGCCTGGGGGCCGATGAACAGGAAGTCTGTCTGGAGTCGTGCGCTGAGTGCTACCTCGAAGGGATCGCCGTGGGCTCCGAAGCCCTTCGTCTGGTCGACGCTCGTGGTGGCGATGTATCCGCCCCAGTTCCCGGTAGCGCGGCGGAACGAAAAGAGTTTGCCGCCGTTGTCATTGATCACGTAGCGCGTCGCAGGACCTGCATAGACGTCTGCCTCGTGCCAGGAGTTCCTCGTCAGGTCGGGGAGATTGACCGACGCTCGTGAGGTCACGGTCCTCGGTGACCACGTGAAGTTCCCGTCGAAGTCCCGGTCGTACCGGGCTCGGAACCCAGCTGGCTCCCGCAGGTCGACGACGGTGTACTCGCTGGATCCGCAGACTTTGCAGACGGCCCTATCTCCTGTGGGAGTGGTGTCGATGGAGTTGCAG
This sequence comes from Streptomyces sp. NPDC046379, assembly GCF_055587785.1. Taxonomy (NCBI): domain Bacteria; kingdom Bacillati; phylum Actinomycetota; class Actinomycetes; order Kitasatosporales; family Streptomycetaceae; genus Streptomyces; species Streptomyces sp. NPDC046379. The sequence continues at coordinate 105,679 of NZ_JBVJFP010000013.1, read as the reverse complement.
GTCTGGCACAGTCCGACCGGCTGATGGTTTTCGAGGGGTTCGTCGATATACCTGGGCTCGCGGGACAATTTGGCCTCGAACTCCGTGACGCCAACTGCGACGTACACCTCGCCGTCCCGGATGGACTCGGCACCGGGGGAGAATTCGGAGACGGCGATGGCGATATCCCGGTCGATCGTCATGTCCGGCGGCCAGGGATAGGAACGCTTGGGCCGTTCCAGGTAGAGCTGGCGCACTCTCGTGGGGAAGCCGAACATCGGAAGGATGCCAGCGTGGGCCAGGCGCTCGCTGAGCTCCTGAGCACCAACAGGCTGGGCTGCGATGTTCGTGATCGCCTTGATGACGTGATCTACCCATGCACCGTCGGGGCTTGAGTCGTGCTCGAAGGGAGTGAACGCGGTCAGGGCGCGCGCGGCTGAGGTGATTTCGTTTGGGTGTTTGGTCAGCCAGTCGCGTACGTGCGGCTCGGCAGCGGGCCAGGAGTTGGCGAGCCCGAACTCCCCGTGGGGATTGCTTGTTCCGCCGATGGCGGGAAGTGCTGCATAGGCGAGGCGCAGTACCTCGGCGGTCAGGGCACGTTGGAAGATCTCCATACGGCCCAGGGTGAGGTACGGCGGCTGGGTCGGTTCGTTGGTGATCGCATCAGGGTTGGCGAAGTAGTGCTCGTCGTGACTGCGGCCGCGGCAGACCGTGAGCGCAACAGCCACCGGGCTGGACCGGCGGCCAGCGCGACCGACGCGTTGCTGATAGTTGAACCGGCTTGGCGGCATGTTCGCCATCACAACTGCGGACAGCGGGCCGATGTCGACGCCGGCCTCCATCGTGGTAGTGACGGAGAGTAGGTCGAGTTCGTGTACCTTCTCGATTTCGTCTTGAAGAAAGACGCCCTGGAAACGGGCCTGCCGGGCCTGTGCTTCGGTGCGGCCAGTCTGACCGGTGAGTTCCGCGCTGTTCATGGGGAACTCACCGCGTCGGCTGTGTGCTTTCCACGCGTAGTAGTCGTCCTCCCATGCTCGTTCGACAGGGGCTGAATCGGGGGGGAGCGTCGCGTGACAGCGGATGCAGACGTCAGCGGCGTCGGTGAGGTGCCTGCAACCACATGTCGAGCAGACTTTCATGGTGGGGCCTGGCTGCCGGATACATACCTTGGCCGGGTCGATGAGGTATTCCCGTACGGAGTTACCCCATGCCTTCTCCGCTTCCTGTTGGACGCTGTCCTCGTCCCATGCGGGACCGCGAAGGAGGGCGACCGCTTTCCAGTAGGTTCGAAGCTTGCTGGGGGCTTTGGTGCGCGGATCCCGGTCCATGCCGTTGAAGCGTCGCATGCCGGCTAGGAGCCGGAGGCTTGCCTGGCCAAGTGACGTCGGGTCTGGCGCCGCTTGAAGGTTGGAGATGTAGCCGAGCCCAATGGACTCAACATCGCGTCCTCCGCCGGAGAACAGCGATTCGAGAGCGTTCTCGAGTAGCCCGCCCTCCGAGCTGAATGCAGCTGCTTTGTCGGCTGCACTTGCATAGTTGCTGAGCTTGGGCTGGTCGTCCGTCCAGTCGTAGATGGAGTACCAGTCAGTGCCATTATGGCCTTGGGCGGAACGCATCGTGCCTGCAGGATTCACACCCAGCCGGAGAAGCCTCGGGTGAACTCTGCTGCGTACGAGGTCCCACAGTGAGGGAGCGGTGGCGAGCTGGGCTTCCGCACTCAGGGCAGCTTCCTCTTCGCCGCGCATCACGGCGAAGAGGAGTTCTCTTACCGCATCGGGCATGACCTCTTCGAGTTGTGCCACGGCCTCCTTGACCTCTGCGGACTTGTCGCCGTTGGCCAGAGCACGGACTGCTGCGATACCCGCGGCCGGGGCTTCGAGTTTGCTCAGCTCATCGAGAGTGACGAGGCGTACGAGGTCTTGGTAGTGGCGGAGGGCCATGCCCGGCGCCAGTTTAGCCGCGTCGCGGCGGCTGTCCGTGAAGATCAGCAGTTTCCGGTCACGTCGTTCGCGGAACTGCTCGGCCAGCTCGTCGGCGAGCAGCTGGTTGACCTTCTCGAAACCGGTTCTCATCCCGCGAATTGGGGACACAAACCGGGCTGGGTCTAGCGGAGGCAGCGTCGCTTTCGTGGCAGGATTCCATGTGCGCTCCCAGTCTGCGCCGCAGCACGGGCACCTTGTGGGGAACGCAGGAATCCGGCCGGTGTCGGCCTTGGGTTGTTTGCTGCTGTCCCGGCTTCGCTGGCTCCTGACGTGGAAGCTCCAGCCGGTCCAGTTCTCGCCGTCGTTCTCAAGTCGGCCAGAGCCCGGCTCCAGGCGGCTGCGCCGGAAGGCGAAGGTGACCTTCCCGCCGTCTGCCGTCCACTTGCCGTCGTCGTCGGCGCGCTGGATCTGATTCGTCGGCCAGTAGACGACGTAGTTGTCCGCTGTACGGTCGCTCCTGGATGCGTCGGGAACGCGGCTCAGATCAGGGCTGTCAGGGAGCAGGAAGGAGGAGAAAGTGGTCCGGCCAAAGGCGTTGCGCGGGGCGTAGCCGCCCAGCATTGCTTCGCCGCAGGAGAGACAATAGACGAGCTCCAGAACCCGTGCTCCGCAATCGCATGTGCTGCGGGGCACTGTGTACAGACGACCGATGCGCCGCTCCGGCGAAGCGTACTCTGCGGACACTGCCGTGCAGTCCGGGTCCGTGCAGGCCCAGATGCCGGCAACGTTGCGGAAGAACAGATGGATCCGTAGTTGCGGCCGTGCGTGCTTTTCGTCTGCAGTGGCAGTGCGGATGGCCGTCGCGGTGCCACGCAGCGCGGTCAGCGCCCCCCGAGGGCTGCTCTCCGGGAAGAGCTTCGCAGCCAGCTCCGTGGCAGGGATTGCTGATGGAGCAACGGCAGTCCCGTCTCCTCCCAGCGCCTTGAAGACCGCAGTGTCAGCCCCTGTTTGCTTCAGGAGTTCGGTAGCTTGGTCAGAGGTCAGGTCCCGTTCTGCGGCTTCTGCCAGTACCTGAGCAGCAGTCTGGATAGCCGGGGGTCCCACCGGGCGGGGAGCGGGTAGGCCTGGAATGAACTCGAAGGTCTCCTTGCCAACGGCAAAGAACTCCTGGAGGAACTGCCGGTCCTCGGCCCGCTGCTCGTCGAGTGAGGCGGACGCGGCGAGGACGCGCAGCTTCTCAGAGTGGCCTGCGAGGCCAAGGCGTTGTTTAAGGTTCCTGATGAGGTAGGCGACTTCGGTGCCGGCAGTGCCGCGGTACATGTGCAGTTCGTCGACGACGAGCGTGAAGCGAGCATCGGGAGTTGTATCGAGCCACTCGGCGGTGCTGTCGAAGAAGCCTCGGTCGCGGCTTCGCTGCAGCATGACGTTTAGCATTGAGTAGTTGGTGATGAGGATGTCCGGAGGGGCGTCGTACATGTCCCACCGAGAGCGCATTTCAGCGCCATCCAGGCTAGGGACAAAGTACTGCCGCCCCTGCTGGTCCATCTTCGCCCGGTCGACCTCCACCGCCTTTGCATGCCGGGCTGCCGTGGCGCTCAGATGCTTCCGCAGCTCTTCGAGCGAGCCGTTGGAACGGTTCCCCCCTCTCGGGGCGTCGTCCGGCCGGACACCGGTAACGGGCGTAGCCCCGGTGAAGCGGCCGAAGTAGAAGCGGTGGCCCTGGCGGTTTTCCCGCAGCCAGGCCCGGGCAGTTGCGCTGTCAAGGGTCCGGCGCAGACGCACCAGTTGGTCATCGACCAGGGCGTTCATGGGATAGAGGACCATCGCACGGACCGCCTTGGGCCGGTGCCCACTCTCTCCTTCGCGCTGGCTGCGGAAGGGCCTGGATGGCTTCTGCCACCAGGGGTCAAATGGGGCCGGGCCGCCAGTCCAGGACCGAGATTCCCGGATGAGATCCGCAATGATCGGCAGCATGAACGCCTCGGTCTTGCCGGATCCCGTGCCGGCGGTGACTACCGCGTTTTTCCCGGGAGCGGCGGTGCCGGTAAGCATGCGCTCCTGGTGTGTGTACAGCTTCATCTCGGGTCTGTCGAAGAGGCCGCATGCGGCGAAATCACCGAGTTCTCCTGTTGGGTCAGCGCCCCTCATGGATGCCCGAAGATCGCGGTCGACCTGCCGGTACCGCGGCCGCAGTTCGATGTAGGGCTCGGCGGAGATACTTCCAGCCTGCTCAAGCAGAGCGCGCCGTTCTGCTTGGAGGTGGTCGTCACGTAGCCGGAAGGCCGTGTCGTAATAGCGCAGGTAGGCATCCCGCAGAGCGTCCACGGCTCTGAAGGCATCAAGTCCGGCAGGCGTGGTCACGTGGTCTCCAGCTTGCGGCGAAGGGAACGGGCTATCTTTTCGGCGATGCGGAAGGGAACACCGTCGTATTCCGTTGTTTGCCCAGTGAGGCGCGGTGGGAGGCCGGTGCACAGGATTGCGGCTTCGGCATGAGCGGCAGGCAGGTGCATCCGGCGGTCAACGACAAGGGTGCCGAGAGAACTGCTGGTTCTATAGCGCGACTCGGACCGCCAGACGAGCGGGTGGCTGTTGGGCGACAGCACATAGTAGGCGCCTTCCCAGCGATCACTCCTGTACCAGTCGTGTCCGTCGAAGATGGCGTAGCGGGTCCGGTCGCCGTCGATATGGCCCTTGTAGAGGCCATTCCGCGGTTGAGCTCCCACTTCGATCCGCTCGAAGGAGAGGCTGGCCGGGTTGAACCAGTCGGCCAATCGGCCCGTCGGCGGCGCAGTAGTGGCGCCGAGCTTCAGTACGGCCAAAGTATCGGCGAGCCTGTCGGCGGCGCAGGGTTCGGACCGAATACCCAGGGACGTAGCGAGTTCGTCGCGCTCGCCCGATCCGCTGAGATGCCACCACACGGTGGAGGGGTGCGGCATCTGCCAGTCCAGTGAGACCTCGCGGTGTACGACAGCGCCACGGCTGATGTATTCCTCGGCGATCACCGGGCGGGCACCGCTGAGAAGGGTTGTCTTGAGATTACTGGGCAGCGGGGTGAGTACACACGGTCGCGATTTCCATCGATCGGCCTGCCAGTCGATGTCTGCGATCCCGAGTCGCTGGAGCTGGGCAACCCAGTTCCGGGCTGCTTTTCGTTCCCGAGATGCGGCCCACTCTACGCTCTTGACAAGGCGCGAAAGGTTCCCGGACTGGTGCTCCGCCATCCACGCAACAATGAGGTCAGGGTCGAACACGGTGGAATCCTGTCTGGGCTGCATGGGCGAGGACGCTTGTGCAGTATCGAGTCCACAGTCGCCTGTGCTGGCTGTTGCGGGGCCCGACAAGAACGAGGCGCGCCCAGTAATGCCGGGCGGCGTCGCTGAGCATGCTTATTTCTGGCTCCCGCTCTTGGAGAAGCGTAATAGTCGTCTCTCCCGTTTCGGGGGTGATGACCAGCCATACCGCCTCCTCAGGAAGGTCGACATAGCATTGGGCTGACTTATCGAGCCCGGTGCCCCTTGCAATCCACCAGCGTGGTTGCGCAGGACGGCGGGGGAACTCAAATTTGCCCTTCGCTGTCAGAAATCGGACGTCCCCGTTGACGGGTACGGCGATGCGACGGCCGTCCGACACACGGTGGCGAGCCGCCACTTGCCTGGTGCCGGATAGACGTCCGTGCAGTTCGTGGAGCGAGAAGTTGACGGACTGCCCGCAATACTCCAGGCGATAGTTCCCTGCGCGCAAGTCCCGTCCGCGCAGCGGTACATATCCCGGGGCGCTGAGACGCACAGGGCTGCCCCCCCGGCTGGGATGAAGAAGGGCCTCCCCACTGCTGTCGCCGGAGAGCACGACGTCAGGTTCGCCGCCTACGAGGTAACAATGGTGCGCAATAGATCCCGAGACCTTGGCTCGGAGACCGCCCACGAGCCGCGCCCGCCGCCCGGCCCGGGTGTGCATACCAGTCATTCCAGCTGCAGCCAACGCATTGCTGAGGAGCTGCTCTTCAGTGAGCTCAACCTCATCCGTCAAGCACCAGCCTGGGACGGATGTCTCGTCCGGCCGGTACCACCGCTCTCCTGCCTCCGCAAAGAAGCACCGGGCTGCCGCTTCCCCTGCGGCATCGAACAGAAGCCGATACGGCTCCCCTACAGCTACGGAGGAGACCTCTACCAACCCTCCCGCCTCTTCGTGCTCACCAAGGATCACGACGTTCCGAGGCGGCAAGCAAATTTGTGCAGTCGCGCTTGCGGCTGAGAAGCCGCCCGACAGTGCGTCCTCGATCGAGGGCAGGCCGCCAGACAGCGTGTAACGCTCGGTGTCAGGCTCGGCGATGTCGACGGTGATGCTGCCGACCGAATGCCTGAGCGTGTCATGCGGAACGTCAGGAACGCTCGGCGCGTACCAGCTCAGCAGCCACCCATCGACGAAGTCATCGCGGGCGCGGACCAGCAGGCGGATCTCACGAAGCCCGGAGGCCGACGCAACGTCGGGAATGCCCTCGGCAGCGAGTTTCTCCAGGAGCGGTTCAAGCACCTCGTCATCCGCCCGGTTCTCCAATGCATCTCTGAAACGCCGGGAAAGCCCCCGTTTGTTCGTACTCCAGCGTCTGAGGTGATCCAGCAGCTGGCGACCGGGAACGTGAGCGGCATCGGGAATGGAATGCAGAAACTCGGCCAGGGCCGGTCGATCCGTCATGCGCACGACGGCCTGGGACTTTGCGTAGTCGATGAAGGAGGTCTTCGCCACTCGCCGTAGCGTGCTGACGCCCCGCTCACCACCCTGGGCAGTCATCCATTCGTCAAGATCGTGCCAGAGGAGCTTGACGGTCCCCCGATGATCTTTGAGGAGCTTGACGTGGTGGTCTACAGGTACGGTAGGCCTGAGGATCTCAGCGAGCCGGTCGTAGTACGCCGGCGCGCCCGCACCCCGTCGAGCCCGCATCTGGACCGCCGCATACACCGTGGCCGCCAGAAGAGGGAGGCAAGGTGGGGGTTCCTCGCGAGATCCATGCCTCCAGAGCTCCGTGCGCAGAGCGACGGGCTCGTACGGGTTGCCCCGCCAGTTCAGCAGCGCCGAGACAGCATCGCCCAGCAGCGCAGGCCGGGCCTGCTCAACATCACTGCTCTCCAACTCGTAAGAGTCGACGAAGAACAGGACTGGCCTGCCGGCCTGCTCGGGTCCGAAGTACTGCCGGGCGAAGTGCGCCTGCCACCATTCATAAGACGCGACGGGCAGCATGTCCGCAGAGCCAGTACTGCCGCCGGACTGCCCATTGTTCCCGTCCACGGCCCACCCCTGCCTTCACAATTCGTGCACGCTTGGCAACAGGATAGGGACTGCCGCTGACATCGCAGCCAATCTGCCTCAAAATCTTACTGCGCGATGGGATGAAATATCCATATTTGCGCATGGAGATAGTTTTCTGCAGAGATGTTTCAGACTGTTGCCCGCGGTCTTCACGGCACTCGCCACGGTGGGCATCGCCATCGGCCGGTCCACGAGTATGTGATCTCGGTGGAGCGCAAGGTCCCGTTCTCATGCATCCCGCGCTGGGCCCCGAGGCCGGCGGAGTCCAATGGGCAAGGCAAGAGATGTCTTCTTGCCCTGGGTCTTGCTGGGGATCTTGGTGAGCTGGGTTTCGATGGAGGCACGGTTCCGCCTGATCGGCATGAGGGGCGGGACCGGTCCGGACGCCGTGCTCACCTCGGACGTGTGGGGCCTGCCGGAGAAGGCGCGGCCGGTGCCGGTCGTGGTTGTCGTCGACGAGGTCGCCGAACTCTTCCTTGCCGCGAGCAAGGACGACGAGAAGCGGCGGGACGCGATGGTCACCAAGCTCATCCGCCTCGCCCAGCTCGGCCGGGCGGCCGGCATCTACCTGGAGGTGTGCGGGCAGCGCTTCGGCGCCGAACTCGGCAAGGGCGCCGCCATGCTCCGCGCCCAGCTCACCGGACGGGTCTGCCACCGCGTCAACGACGAGACGTCCGCGAACATGGCGCTCGGCGACATCGCACCGGAAGCGGCACTGGCCGCCACCTCCATCCCGGCCGAACGGCCCGTCGTCGCGGTCGTCGGCGACTCCTCCGGCGGCTGGTCCCGCGTCCGCTCGCCCCACCTCACCCTCGACGACGTGGCGGCCATCTGCCGCGACACCTCGGGCTTGGTCCCGGAACTGCCCCGCCTCGACGCCTTCCGGCCCGTCGTCGCCGAACCGGCCGGGCCGCCCTCGCTCCCCGCCACGGTGCCCACGGCTCGACCGGTGGTCGAGTAACCGCACTCCCTCTCCCACGGCCGGCGTGACCGCCTCGCGCCATGTCCCTACCCCTCTCATGCCCGAAACCGGAAGGAAGCCCCGTGTTACGTCCCTCCATCGCCGAGGTCAGCGCGCTCATCGCGGACCTGGCCGCGTTCCGGCAGGACCGGACCTCTGCCGAGTACGCCGTGCTCATGGACCGTAAGGCGGATCTGCTGGAGCGCATCGCCGACCACACGCCCGGCGACACCGAGGCCGCCGAGGTGGCCCGTCTCGCCCGCGAGCACGCCGACTCGCTCAAGTCCACCGACTGATCACGCCGGAAGGAGACCGAGCCGATGCGTGCCCACCTGGCCCGCGTGGACGCCGTGATCGTTCAGGCCGTCATCGCCGGTGCCCTGTCCTTCTCCCACCTGCACGACCTCGCCGCAGCGGCCGGACAGGACGGCTGGAAGGCGTGGGCCTACCCCGTGAGCGTTGACCTGCTCCTGGTCGCCGCCTGGCGCCGGATGCGCCAGCAGCAGCGAGCGGGACAAGCGGCCGGTGGCCCGCGGCTGTGGTTCCTGGTGGCCCTGGCCGCGTCCCTCGGCGCCAACGTGGCCACGGCCGGGCTCCTGGACCTGGACGACGTACCGGCCTGGCTCCGCGTGACGGTCGCCGGTTGGCCGGCCATCGCCTTCTTCGGCGGCACGCTGTTGGCCCACGCTCCGCACACCCCGGAAACACCGGCGGCCCCGGCCCCCTCGGCAGCGGACACACCTGCGGAGCCGCACGCCGTTCCGTCTGCCGTCGACCGGCCCGGCCGTGAGGCGGTGCCGGCGTCCTCCATCGACCCCGGCCCGGCTCCGGAGCCCACTGCCGAACCGGTCCCTACTCCGGCCCCCGCCGTCGCCCTGCCGCCCGCCCTCGTCGACCGCGTCCGGGCCCTGGCCGACGAGCACCGCTCGACCACCGGCCATCCCGCCGACCCGGACGCCGTGCGCGCCCGGCTCGGTCTGCCCCCGTCCATGACCGCATCCGTCGCCGCACATCTCTGAGAGAGGAGCACCGCCATGAACCGGCGTTTCCGCAACGTCCGCCGTATCGGACCGGTCAACGTCGCCTCGTACGTCGACCGCGGCCGGGGCCGTCACCTGGCCGCCTGCACCGCGCCCCGCTGCGACTTCTCCGTCGAGTACGACAGTCGCGCCGCTGCAGAACTGGCCGCCCGTACCCATCGCTGCTCCGCCTGACAGGAGACCACCGAAGTGGACGTTCCGCTCTGGCTCGCCCTGCTCGTCGTCGGCGTCCTCGGCGTCAAGCTCATCCGCCCACCCTGGTGGCTCATCGCCGTGCTGCTCCTCGGCGGCTACCTCCTCGCCGACAGCCTGCTCGCCCCCGTCATCGACCCCGCCCTCAAGTGACCCGCGAAGGGAGAGCGCTCATGTTCCGACCGAAAGTCCCGGCCATGCCGCAGCCCGCCGGCCCGGTCGCCCCTCCCGCCGTCGGCGAACCGACCACCATCACGCCGGGCACCCCGGCTCCGCCGCCGACCCCCTTCGCCCCGGTCCCGCCCCGCCCGACCGTCCGGCTCACGCCCGGCACCGCGCTCGCCCTCGTCGGCGGCGGCACCGCCGTGGTCCTGGTCGTCGGCACCGTCCTGGTCTCCATGCTCCTCGCCGTCGCCCTCACCGCCACATCCGTGGCCGTGTGCGCCGTCGCCATCCGCTCCGTCCTCACCCGCCGCTGACCTCATTGCTCCGTCTGCCCGGCCTGCTCATGCTGTCTAGCCCCCTGGACAGGCCGGGCGCTCACACCGCACGTCCGCTATCTTCAAGGAGGAACTCGCACATGAGTCCTGCGGCTGAGACCGTAGCCATTCGCCAGCTGGCAGCACTCGCCCGGCACGGCGACCTTAGCGCCTACGCCCACCAGATCCAGCGCCTCGGCGGCTGCGAGCAGCCCGTACGGATGGAGGGCCACCGGCTCGACGTCCACGCCGCCACCGGCGAGATCGTCCGCGAGATCACCGACCGTGACCTCCCGGCAGGACAGCTCCTCATCCGCTGCAACAACCGCCGCGCCACCCGGTGCGCCTCCTGCGTCGAGATCTACCGCAAAGACACCTTCCACCTGGTCACTGCCGGGCTGAGCGGTGGCAAGGGCATCGGCCCGTCCGTCGCCGGGCACCCGCGCGTCTTCGCCACCTTCACCGCCCCGTCCTTCGGCCCCGTCCACAACCGACCCGGCGGCGGCCGGTGCCGCTGCGGACGCCTCCACTCGGACGACGACCCCGCCCTCGGCACGCCCCCGGACCCGGACCGCTACGACTACCGCGCGGCCGTCCTGTGGAACGCACACGCCGGGGCACTGTGGGGCCGCTTCACCACCTACCTGCGCCAGCAACTCGCCTCCCGCGCGGGCCTCAGCCGCTCGGCGCTGCGCCACTGCCTCAAGGTCTCCTACGCCAAGGTCGCCGAGTACCAGCGGCGCGGTGCCATCCACTTCCACGCCGTCATCCGCCTCGACGGCCCGGACGGCGCCGAGGACGTCCCGCAGGCCTGGGCCACCACCGAACTGCTCACCGACGCGATCCGCTCCGCGGCCCGGACGGCCGAGACACCCGGCCCGGTCCTCGACGGCCACGCGTACGCCTTCCGCTTCGGCGAACAGCTCGACATCCGCCCCATCCGCTCGGCCGACTTCGCGGGCACCTCGGAACTGTCCAGCCGCGCCGTGGCGGCCTACATCGCCAAGTACGCCACCAAGGGCGCCGAGACCGCGGGCACCCTCGACCGCCCCATCCGCAACCCGATCACGGACCTGATCGGCTCCCGCGTCACCGACCACGCCCGGCAAATGATCCTCACCTGCTGGCACCTCGGCGCCTGGCCCGAACTCGAAGCCCTGCGCCTGCGCAAGTGGGCCCACATGCTCGGCTTCCGCGGCCACTTCTCCACCGAATCCCGCGCCTACTCCGTCACCCTCGGCGCCCTCCGCCAGGAACGCGCCGACCACAACGAAGCCCTGGCCCGCGCACGCGCGGCCGAAGCCGGCCATCCGCTGCCCGACCCGGACACCGTCCTCTCGCACTGGCGCTTCGCCGGCACCGGACTGACCGGTGCAGAACACCTCATCGCTCATGGCATTTCTTCGCCCGTAGCCCCGACAGACGATGACACGGAAGGAGAACCGGCGTGGACCACCGACGCGACGAATTGATGACCGTCCCGCAGATCCTCGCAGAGCTGGGTGGTGTGTCCCGCCGTACTTTCTACCGGTGGCGCGAGCTGGGTCAGGGACCCGCTGCCTTCAAGCTGCCCAACGGGGAACTTCGGGTATGGCGAAGTGACTTCACCACGTAGCTGCGGCAGTTGGAGGCGGCGGCGTGAAGTCTCTCGATGTGAAGGTCTGGGGCGTCCGTAAGCGGGACACCAAGACGCCCTCGTACGGAGTCCGCTGGTCTGTTGCGGGCAACGTCTTCTCGGAGTCCTTCCGGACCAAGGCGCTTGCCGACCATTACCGCACGAAGCTCATGCGCGCGATGCGCGACGGCGAGGAATTTGACACGCAGTCGGGCCTTCCGGTCTCGATGGAAGAGAAGAAGTCGGCCGTGTCGTGGTATGCCTTCGCTCTCAGGTACCTCGCCATGAAGTGGCCTCATGCCGCTCCCAACACGCGGGACGGCATCAACGAAGCCCTCACCAGCGTGACGCTGGAACTTCTCGACGAGCGAGCCGGACGGCCGTCCGACGAGGTGATCCGCAGAGCATTGCGCAACTGGGCCTTCGTGCTACCGGGGCCCGATGACCGGGAAGTCCCGGACGACGTGCGGAACGTTCTCCACTGGGTGTCCAAGGCGTCCCGGCCGCTCGCCGACCTCGCTGAACCGGCCACGGCTCGCGCGGTCCTCGATTCGCTGAAGCTCAAGCTCGATGGCACGGCGGCAGCGGCGGAGACGGTGCGGCGCAAGCGTCGGACGCTCGTCAACGCCGCGAATTACGCCGTCGACCTGGGGGAGCTGCGGGAGAACCCGATCACGGCTGTCCGCTGGCAGAAGCCGAAGGTGTCCAACCAGGTAGATTTGCGGGTCGTCGCCAACCCGGAGCAGGCGCGGAACCTCCTGGCGGCGGTTTCCTACGTGGGCGGGTATCGGCGTGCCCGTGGTCGCCGCCTAGTGGGTCTGTTCGCCGCCATGTACTTCGGCGGCCTCCGGCCGGCGGAAGCGGTCGGCCTCGCCGAGTCGGACCTGAGCCTGCCCGAACACGGCTGGGGCTCGGCCCTGCTCCACCGAACTCGCCCGTCCGTCGGAAAGCAATGGACGGACTCGGGGGAGACCCACGACGACCGCGGGCTGAAGAACCGGCCGACCGAGGATGTCCGACGGGTGCCCATCCCGCCCCACCTCGTCGCGGTTCTCCGCGAGCACCTGGCCACCTTCGGCACGGCGGACGACGGGCGGTTGTTCTTCAGTGAGAAGGGCTCGGTCGTCCCGTCCTCGACCTACTACCGCGTGTGGCAGGAGGCCCGGCTCCTCGCGCTTCCGCCGGCCGTCGCGGCCTCGCCGCTCGCGAGTCGGCCGTACGACCTCCGGCACTCGGCGCTGTCGACATGGCTCAACGCCGGCGTCGACCCGACAGAGGTGGCCGAGCGCGCCGGCAACAGTGTCGAGGTCCTGCTGACCCGCTACGCGAAGTGCCTCGACGGACGGCAGGAGGTTGCGAACCGGCGTATCGAGGACCTGCTCCGCGAGTACGAGTGAGACAACCTACACCGATACCGAGGCCCCAGGCATGCCGCCTGGGGCCTCCCTCGTTCCGGCCCTACCCGCGCCAATGCTTCGTTTCGTAACGGGCCGATAACAGCCCTACTGGGATTCCTCGGAACCGTCCTCGCTCACTCCAGCGACTCTGCCGCCGACGAACGCCACGCTCAGCGCGAGGGCGGCTACACCGGTGGCTGCTACCAGCTTCATCCCCGCCCCCTGGAACTGCTTGCTCTCGCTGTCCTTCTCGAATACCCGCCCCACGTTTCGTTCGAGGCGGTCGTGGAGGGACTCCCGCTGTGCCTCGCTGAGGTGGTCCCGAGCGAGGTCGGCCTGCAGAGCGTCCCGCTGGTCCTGTGCAGCCTTGTAGAAGTGGTTCTGACTGTTCTCGTTGGCTGCGAGAGTGGACCTGTGGGCCTCTGCGACTGCATCGATGTTGGCCTTGCCCAGGTCCTTGAATGCAGGGAACTGCTCGATGAGCTTGAGCCGCGCCTCGGTGGCCATCTCGGGCATCGCTGCCGCGAACTTGAGCACCTTGTCCTTGGACAGGTTCCGCCAGTTCGGGATACCCAACTTCCGCTTGACCGCTGATTCGTTCACGTCGCCCATCCCCTGACTCCACTCGTCGTCCCGTGAGGCATCCCGGATAGTAGCGGTGCCCATCGACAAGCCCCTCTTCCTCGGCCTGCTCGCCATGACTCTGTGAACGGTATTCGCGGCTCAGGTACACCCAATACGCGTCAGTCGACGGGACGACCGGACCAACGATTGGATGGGACGGTACGACGCAGGTCAGCCCGTCTCTGACTCCGGCCTCGTCGTTCGTCTAGATCCATAAGAGAACCCCTGGGTGCTGGCAGCACTCATGGACGCCGTTGGTAGCCCCGGTGGCGCGACGACATGTACCTGGGTCAGGCGTCTGGCGTTAGCGCGAGCGTCGCCTTCTCTTAGATAGACCTCACCTGCGGAGATGTTCCAAGATCCCGTCCACGCCTCGTCCACGGACCCCGACATACGCCCGCTCCGGGCCGCACACGCCTGCACATACGCGAAGACCCCGCTCGCAGCGTTTCCGCTGGTGACGGGGTCTTTGGGCACCTCATGCAGGGTGCCCCCGGCAGGATTCGAACCTGCGCACACGGCTCCGGAGGCCGTTGCTCTATCCCCTGAGCTACGGGGGCGTGTCCTTCGCGGGCTTCGCTCGCGGCGACGGGTAGAACACTACCAGCTCCGGTGGGGTGTTCATGAACGGGTTACGCGTCCACCCCGGAGGGTGCCGTCGCCCGCAGGGGTGGAAGTCGGGAAAACCCGGACGCGGTGGCCGGTCCCGACCTACTCTCAAGGGGTGCCAGGCGCTTCGGGCCGGGTGCTTGTTGTGGACGACAACAAGGTCATCCGGCAGTTGATCAGGGTCAATCTCGAGCTGGAGGGCCTCGAGGTCGTGACCGCGTCCGATGGTGCCGAGTGTCTTGAAGTCATCCATAGGGTGCGGCCCGATGTGGTCACCCTCGATGTCGTCATGCCTCGGCTCGACGGGCTGAGGACCGCCGCCCGGCTGCGTGCGGATCCGCTCACCCGCCATCTGCCCCTCGCCATCATCAGCGCATGCTCGCAGCACGAGGTCGAGAGCGGCCTCGAAGTCGGCGTCGATGCGTTCCTCGCCAAGCCCTTCGAGCCCGACGCGCTGGTGCGGCTCGTTCGGCAGCTCATGGACGGGGAGGGGGAGGTCGAGGGGAAGCGGTTCCCCGGCGCTGCCGAGCCGGGGCGCGCCGGGCTCGCGTGACAGTCAGGGAGGGCAGTGGTGCTGGTCCGCCCGTCCTCTCCGTCCGGCCCCGTCCACATCTCGGGACCCCGCCAAACCGGCTCGCATACCCACCCCCCTCCTCCCCTACGCTTGTCCCGTGACCCCCGTCGAGCTCTCCCGCACCGTCCTGCACGCCGTGCGTCGTGCCGTCGACGGCGGAGAGCTGTCCGTGAGCGTTCCGGAGCGGGCCGTCGTCACCTCGCCCGGGCCCGGGGGATGCGGGGACTACGCCACCAACATCGCCCTCCAGCTCTCCCGCGCCGCGGGGCAGCCGCCCCTCCACGTCGCCGAGATACTGCGCGCCCGGCTCGCCGAGGCCCCCGGCGTCACGGACGTCGTCGTCACCGGGCCCGGCTTCCTCAACCTCCGGCTCCGCCGTGACGCCCCCGGCGAGCTGGTCCAGGACATCCTCCGCGCCGGCCCCCGCTACGGACACGCCCAGCCCCACCGCGCCGACACCCGGTCCGCCCCCGTCCACCTCCACTGCCCCGCAGAGCTCCGCGCCCTCGTCGTCGCCGACGCCCTCGCCCGCATCCTCCGCTCCCAGGGCGCCGACGTCCGGATCAGTTGCGCCGGTGAGCTGGAGGGGGGCTCGGCAGACGCCCTCGGCCTGCGCATCGACGCCCACGGCACCGGTGCCCACGGCAGTACCGGCAACTTGCTCCCCGACGCGCCCCCGCCCGAGACCATCCGTCCCGTCCCGGCGCCGCCCCACCCCGACCCCCTCACCCTCCTGGGCCCCGACGCCACCCGCTGGGCCCTGCTCCACCCCGCCGCCCACGACCGGCCCCGCCTCACCCCCGAGCACCTGGTCCAGCGCGAGGGCAACCCCCTCTTCCGCGTCCGGTACGCCCACGCCCGCACCCGCGCCCTCCTCCGCAACGCCGCCGACCTCGGCTTCGCCCCGGACGCCGGAGCAGGCGTACCCCCGTCACCCGTACAAGCCCTCCTCGCCGACCACCCCCGCGTCCTCTCCCAGGCCGCCTCCCACCGCGCCCCCGACCGTCTCGCCCGGCACCTCGTCAGCGTCGCCGATGCCGTGCTGCCCCTTCTTCCCGCCGTCCTGCCGATCGGCGAGGAGAAACCCTCGGCCGCCCACCGTGCCCGGCTCGCCCTTGCCGCAGCCGCCGGGGCGGTGCTGGCCGGCGGCCTGTCCCTGCTCGGCATCCATGCGCCCGATCACCTCTGAGACCCGGACCGGACCCGCCCCGCCTCCGCGCCCGGCCCGCGCCCGGACCACCTCCGAGACGACCGCGACGACAAACCACGCCGCCCGACGACGGCATCCGACGCCGCCCGACGGCGACAGACCGCGCCGCCCGACGACGTCGACAGAAGACGCCCGACGACGACAGACAGAGAGCCACCCCACACCATGAGCCGTTCCGCACACCCCGCCGGCCCCCGGCACGCCGACGTTCTTCCCGAGGGGCACTACTCGGGTCCGCCCAGCGACCTCAACGCGCTCGACCCCAAGGTGTGGGCGCAGACCGTCGCGCGGGACGACGACGGGATCGTGACCGTCGGGGGCATCCGTGTCACCGATCTCGCGCAGGAGCACGGGACTCCGGCCTACATCCTCGACGAGGCCGACTTCCGGGCCCGGGCGCGGGCCTGGCGCACCGCGTTCTCGCAGGACGCCGACGTCTTCTACGCCGGCAAGGCCTTCCTCTCCCGCGCGATCGTGCGGTGGCTGCACGAGGAGGGGCTCAACCTCGACGTCTGTTCCGGCGGGGAGCTGGCCACCGCCCTGTCCGCGGGGATGCCCGCCGAGCGGATCGCCTTCCACGGCAACAACAAGTCCAAGGAGGAGATCGAGCGGGCCGTCCGCGCCGGGGTGGGGCGGATCGTGCTCGACTCCTTCCAGGAGATCGTGAGGGTCGCGCACATCGCCCAGGAGCTGGGCACGCGGCAGCGGGTGCAGATTCGTATCACCGTCGGCGTCGAGGCGCACACGCACGAGTTCATCGCCACCGCGCACGAGGACCAGAAGTTCGGCATCCCGCTCGCCGGGGGACAGGCGGCGGAGGCCGTGCGGCGGGCGCTGCGGCTGGACGGGCTGGAGCTGATCGGGATCCACTCGCACATCGGGTCGCAGATCTTCGACATGTCCGGGTTCGAGGTGGCTGCCCACCGGGTCGTGGGGCTGCTCAGGGAGATCCGGGACGAGCACGGGGTCGAACTGCCCGAGATCGACCTCGGCGGCGGGCTCGGGATCGCGTACACCAGCGACGACGACCCCCGGGAGCCGCACGAGATCGCCAAGGCGCTCACCGAGATCGTGACGCGCGAGTGCGAGGCGGCGAAGCTGCGCACGCCGCGGATCTCCGTCGAGCCGGGGCGGGCCATCGTCGGGCCGACCGCGTTCACGCTCTACGAGGTCGGCACGGTCAAGCCGCTCGACGGGCTGCGGACGTACGTCTCCGTAGACGGCGGCATGTCGGACAACATCCGCACCGCGCTCTACGACGCCGAGTACAGCGTCGCCCTCGTCTCCCGCACCAGCGACGCCGAGCCGATGCTCGCCCGCGTCGTCGGCAAGCACTGCGAGAGCGGTGACATCGTGGTGCGGGACGCGTTCCTGCCGGCCGACGTGGCGCCGGGCGACCTGATCGCCGTACCGGCCACCGGCGCGTACTGCAGGTCCATGGCCAGCAACTACAACCATGTGCTGCGCCCGCCCGTCGTCGCCGTGCACGACGGGGCGTCGCGGGTCATCGTCCGGCGCGAGACGGAGGACGATCTGCTGCGGCTCGACGTCGGCTGAGCGGCGACCGGGCCAGGGGGCCCCGCCGGTACTTCGGCCGGTCAATCGGTCGGGGGTGGAAGATCTGCGTCTTTCACCCCCGTACAAATGAAATAGACGTCTCATAATCCGGACAAGGGATAGAAAGTCCCGTCCGGTGCGTGAGACTGGTTCCACCGTGACGTAAGAGAAACGAGGTCGGATGATGCGTACGCGTCCGCTGAAGGTGGCGCTGCTGGGCTGTGGAGTGGTCGGCTCAGAGGTGGCGCGCATCATGACGACGCACGCCGACGACCTCGCCGCCCGGATCGGCGCCCCGGTGGAGCTCGCGGGCGTGGCCGTACGGCGTCCCGACCGCGTCCGCGAGGGCATCGCCTCCGGCCTGGTCACCACCGACGCCACCGCCCTCGTCAAACGCGGGGACATCGACGTCGTCGTGGAGGTCATCGGCGGCATCGAGCCCGCCCGCTCCCTCATCACCACCGCCTTCGAGCACGGCGCCTCCGTCGTCTCCGCGAACAAGGCGCTGCTCGCCCAGGACGGCGCAGCCCTGCACGCGGCGGCCGAGGAGCACGGCGCCGACCTGTACTACGAGGCCGCCGTCGCCGGCGCCATCCCGCTGATCCGGCCGCTGCGCGAGTCCCTCGCCGGCGACAAGGTCAACCGCGTGCTCGGCATCGTCAACGGCACCACCAACTTCATCCTCGACAAGATGGACTCCACGGGCGCCGGCTACCAGGAGGCCCTGGACGAGGCGACCGCCCTCGGCTACGCGGAGGCCGACCCGACCGCCGACGTCGAGGGCTTCGACGCCGCCGCCAAGGCCGCGATCCTCGCCGGCATCGCCTTCCACACGCGCGTGCGCCTCGACGACGTCTACCGCGAGGGCATGACCGAGGTCACCGCCGCGGACTTCGCCTCCGCCAAGGAGATGGGCTGCACCATCAAGCTGCTCGCCATCTGCGAGCGGGCCGCGGACGGCGCCTCCGTCACCGCGCGCGTGCACCCGGCGATGATCCCGCTGAGCCACCCGCTCGCCTCCGTGCGCGGCGCCTACAACGCCGTGTTCGTCGAGTCGGACGCCTCCGGGCAGCTCATGTTCTACGGCCCCGGCGCCGGCGGCGCGCCCACCGCCTCGGCCGTCCTCGGCGACCTCGTCGCCGTCTGCCGCAACCGGCTCAGCGGCACCACCGGGCCCGGCGAGTCGGCGTACGCCGCGCTGCCGGTCTCGGGCATGGGCGACGTGGTCACGCGGTACCACATCAGCCTCGACGTCGCCGACAAACCGGGCGTCCTCGCCCAGGTGGCGACCGTGTTCGCCGAGCACGGGGTGTCCATCGACACGGTCCGGCAGCAGGGGAAGGACGGCGAGGCGTCCCTCGTCGTCGTCACGCACCGTGCGTCCGACGCGGCCCTCACCGGGACCGTCGAGGCGTTGCGCAAGCTCGACACCGTGCGTGGTGTCGCCAGCATCATGCGGGTTGAAGGAGAGTAACCAGCAATGACCCACCAGTGGCGCGGAATCATCGAGGAGTACCGGGACCGGCTCCCCGTCTCCGACAGCACGCAGGTCGTGACGCTCCGCGAGGGCGGCACGCCGCTCGTGCCCGCGCAGGTGCTCTCCGAGCGCACGGGCTGCGAGGTCCACCTCAAGGTGGAGGGCGCGAACCCGACCGGTTCCTTCAAGGACCGCGGCATGACCATGGCCATCACGCGGGCCAAGGAGGAGGGCGCGAAGGCGGTCATCTGCGCCTCCACCGGCAACACCTCCGCGTCCGCCGCCGCGTACGCCGTGCGCGCCGGCATGGTGTCGGCCGTGCTGGTGCCGCAGGGCAAGATCGCGCTGGGCAAGATGGGGCAGGCCCTCGTGCACGGCGCGAAGATCCTCCAGGTCGACGGCAACTTCGACGACTGCCTCACCCTGGCCCGCGCGCTGTCCGACAACTACCCGGTGTCGCTGGTCAATTCGGTCAACCCGGTGCGCATCGAGGGCCAGAAGACGGCCGCGTTCGAGATCGTCGACATGCTCGGCGACGCCCCCGACATCCACGTCCTTCCGGTGGGCAACGCGGGCAACATCACGGCCTATTGGAAGGGCTACACCGAGTACGCGGCCGACGGCGTCGCCTCGCGCACCCCGCGCATGTGGGGCTTCCAGGCGTCCGGTTCCGCGCCCATCGTGCGCGGCGAGGTCGTCAAGGACCCCTCGACCATCGCCACGGCGATCCGCATCGGCAACCCGGCCTCGTGGCAGTACGCGCTCGCCGCGCGCGACGAGTCGGGCGGTCTCATCGACGAGGTGACGGACCGTGAGATCCTGCGGGCCTACCGGCTGTTGGCCGCGCAGGAGGGCGTCTTCGTGGAGCCCGCCTCCGCCGCCTCGGTCGCCGGTCTGCTGAAGGCCGCCGAGCAGGGCAAGGTCGACCCGGGCCAGCGCATCGTGTGCACCGTCACCGGCAACGGCCTCAAGGACCCCGACTGGGCCGTCGCCGGCGCCCCGCAGCCGGTCACCGTGCCGGTCGACGCGGCCACGGCCGCCGAGCGCCTCGGCCTGGTGTGATCACCGGGCGCCTCGGCCCGGTGTGATGCCGCGTCCCCGCACTCCGGCACACACCCGGGAGTAAGGGGACGCTCACCTGGGGATGTTCTCTACAGCGGATGCACAGGGGGCTTACGACACGCATCGTGCGCCCCCGGTGCGCCCTGTGTCGCCACAGAACCGACCTTCGATAGGCTGTACCGAACTCGCCCGCCGCATATGCCGCGGTGCCGCGCGCCGTCCCTGGGGACCACGGGGGGCGCACGGAAGCTCCGGGTTCTCGTACGTCGTCGAATGTCATTCGACAGTCACGCAAGTCACGCAGCTCAAGGAGAGTCATCGAGCGATGGCCGGTCCAGCGTTCCGCGCCGCCGCCGTCCGGGTGCGCACCCCCGCCACCAGCGCCAATCTCGGCCCGGGCTTCGACGCCCTCGGCCTCGCGCTGGGGCTGTACGACGACGTCGTCGTCCGGGTGGCCGACTCCGGGCTGCACATCGACATCGCGGGCGAGGGCAGCGAGACCCTCCCGCGCGACGAGAAGCACCTTCTCGTACGGTCCCTGCGCACCGCCTTCGATCTGCTGGGCGGACAGCCCCGCGGCCTCGAAATCGTCTGCGCCAACCGCATTCCGCACGGCCGCGGCCTCGGTTCCTCCTCCGCCGCCATCTGCGCCGGCATCGTCGCGGCGCGCGCCGTGACCATAGGCGGCGAGGCCCGGCTGGACGACGCCGCGCTGCTGGAGCTGGCCACCGAGATCGAGGGCCACCCGGACAACGTCGCCGCCTGTCTGCTCGGCGGTTTCACGCTCTCCTGGATGGAGGCCGGCGCCGCCCGCGCGATCAGGATGGAGCCCGACGCCTCCGTCGTCCCGGTGGTCTTCGTGCCTGGGAAGCCGGTGCTGACCGAGACCGCCCGCGGACTGCTCCCGCGCACCGTGCCGCACGTCGACGCCGCCGCCAACGCGGGCCGTGCCGCGCTGCTCGTCGAGGCCCTCACCCGGCGCCCCGAGCTGCTGCTGCCCGCCACCGAGGACCGTCTGCACCAGGAGTACCGCGCGCCGGCCATGCCGGAGAGCGCGGCGCTGGTGGAGCGGCTGCGGGCCGACGGGGTCCCGGCGGTCATCTCGGGCGCCGGACCGACCGTCATGGCGCTCGCCGACGCCGACTCGGCCGACAAGGTCGAGCAGCTCGCCGGGCCCGGCTGGGCGGCCAACCGGCTGGCCCTGGACCTGCAGGGAGCGAGCGTGCTGCCGCTCGCGGCATGACACGCGACGGCCGGATGCGAGAGGGGGAATGTTTGTTGGATCCGGTAGTGTTAATCTCAAGTCTGCACCCGACCCCACCATGGCGAGGTGCCTCGTGTCCCAGTCCGGGACAGACATCCTTCCGGGAGCCCCCCAAGCCGCACTGTGTTGAGTACGTCGTACGTGGGCAGTACGTCGTACGCCGACACCGAGCGGACCGACGGGCAGGCTCCGGAACCGGTGCGACCACGCCACGTGACACTGGGTGCCACGGCTCGAGGTAGCGCCATCACCAGATATCTCCTCCGCCGCTCCGGCGGATTACCGCCCCGGCACGGTTCGATCGAGGACCGAAGCCGGACAGCACAACCGGTCGCCGAGCCAGACAGGCCGACGTCCGCTCCAGGGAAGGACCCTTCGTGAGCGACACCACCGATCTGATGGGCGCACGTGTCGAGGAGACCGCTGCCGCGCCCGCCACGGACGCCTCCGCGCCTGCCACCGGTGCCGGCTCCCGGCGGCGCCGGGGTACCGGCCTCGAGGGCATGGTGCTGGCCGAGCTGCAGCAGGTCGCATCGGGCCTCGGCATCAGGGGCACGGCGCGTATGCGCAAGAGCCAGCTGATCGAGGTCATCAAGGAGGCCCAGGCCGCCGGCGGAGCCCCCGCCGCCAAGGCCGCGGAGACCGCCGAGGCCAAGCCGAAGCGCCGGGCCACCTCCAAGGCCCGTACGGGCGAGGCCGCGGCCCCCGCCGAGAAGGCGAAGAAGGCCGACGCCGCCCCCGCCGCCGAGCAGGCCGTCGCCCAGCAGCAGATCGAGATCCCCGGCCAGCCCGCCGGCGGCATCGCCCGCGCGGGCGATGCCGAGCGCGGCGGGGACGACGCGCCCGTCGAGCGTCGTCGTCGCCGTGTGACCGCCGAGGCCGGCGCCCCCGCCGGCGCGGCCGAGACCGTCGTCGCCGAGGCCAAGAGCGAGCCGAAGGCCGAGGCGTCCGCGCAGCAGCAGCCGGGCGGCGACGCGGACGGCGCCGAGGGGCGCCGCCGGGACCGCCGTGAGCGCGGCCGGGACCGCGACCGCGGCGACCGCGAGCGCGACCGCGGCGACCGCCGCGGCAAGGGCGACGACCAGCAGGGCCAGGGCGGTCAGCGCCAGCAGCAGAGCCAGCAGCAGGGCGGCGGCCGCCAGGACCGCAACGCCGGGCCGCAGGACGACGACGACTTCGACGGCGGACGCCGGGGCCGGCGCGGGCGCTACCGCGACCGCCGGGGCCGCCGCGGGCGCGACGAGGTGCAGGAGCCGCAGATCAACGAGGACGACGTCCTCATCCCGGTCGCGGGCATCCTCGACATCCTCGACAACTACGCCTTCATCCGCACGTCGGGCTACCTGCCGGGCCCCAACGACGTGTACGTCTCCCTCGCCCAGGTCCGCAAGAACGGCCTGCGCAAGGGCGACCACGTCACCGGCGCGGTGCGTCAGCCCAAGGAGGGCGAGCGGCGCGAGAAGTTCAACGCGCTGGTCCGGCTGGACTCGGTCAACGGCATGGCGCCCGAACACGGCCGCGGCCGCCCCGAGTTCAACAAGCTCACCCCGCTCTACCCGCAGGACCGCCTCCGCCTGGAGACGGACCCCGGCGTCCTGACGACCCGCATCATCGACCTCGTCTCGCCCATCGGCAAGGGCCAGCGCGGTCTGATCGTGGCCCCGCCGAAGACCGGCAAGACCATGATCATGCAGGCGGTCGCCAACGCGATCACGCACAACAACCCCGAGTGCCACCTGATGGTCGTCCTGGTGGACGAGCGTCCGGAAGAGGTCACCGACATGCAGCGGTCGGTGAAGGGCGAGGTCATCTCCTCGACCTTCGACCGCCCGGCCGAGGACCACACCACGGTCGCCGAGCTGGCCATCGAGCGCGCCAAGCGCCTGGTGGAGCTGGGT
The DNA here is from genome assembly GCF_055587785.1 of Streptomyces sp. NPDC046379. Lineage (NCBI taxonomy): Bacteria > Bacillati > Actinomycetota > Actinomycetes > Kitasatosporales > Streptomycetaceae > Streptomyces > Streptomyces sp. NPDC046379. The sequence goes on along the minus strand of NZ_JBVJFP010000013.1, from coordinate 82,515 downwards.
CACGACGTGGTCGTCCTGCTCGACTCGATCACCCGTCTGGGCCGCGCGTACAACCTGGCCGCGCCGGCCTCCGGCCGCATCCTGTCCGGCGGTGTCGACTCCACGGCCCTGTACCCGCCGAAGCGGTTCTTCGGCGCGGCGCGCAACATCGAGGACGGCGGCTCGCTGACCATCCTCGCCACCGCGCTGGTGGACACCGGGTCCCGCATGGACGAGGTGATCTTCGAGGAGTTCAAGGGCACCGGCAACATGGAGCTCAAGCTCGACCGGAAGCTCGCCGACAAGCGCATCTTCCCGGCCGTCGACGTCGACGCGTCCGGCACCCGCAAGGAGGAGATCCTCCTGGGCGCCGAGGAGCTGGGCGTCGTGTGGAAGCTGCGGCGCGTGCTGCACGCGCTGGACCAGCAGCAGGCGATCGAGCTGCTCCTCGACAAGATGAGGCAGACCAAGTCGAACGTCGAGTTCCTGATGCAGATCCAGAAGACGACGCCGACGCCGGGCAACGGCGACTGACGTCGAGGTTCTTCGTCCGAAGGGGCCGCCCCCGTCACCTCGCCGGTGACGGGGGCGGCCCTCTTTGCGCGGCCGGCTCCGGGTTCCCGCCGCAGTCGCGGACGGCTTCCCTCGTGGCCGCGGCCCCCCGTTTCCCTCCGTGGCCGTACCGGGCGACGATGGGGGTACCCGGTGGGTGGACAGAGGCGAGGAGCGGCGTATGCGGGAGTCCGGGACACCGGGCCGGGGCGGCAGGGCGGCGGGCCAGCGCGGGAAGGGACTGGCCCTCGCCGTGTGGACCGCCGCCGGGGTGCTGCTGCTCGGCGGCACCGGAGTGGGCTACGTGTACCTCAAGCTCAACGGCAATCTGCGCAGCCTCGACATCGACCAGGCACTCGGCGCCGACCGGCCCGCCAAGGTCGACAACGGGTCCGAGAACATCCTGGTCCTCGGCTCCGACACCCGCTCCGGCTCCAACGGCCGGCTCGGCGGCGGCGCCGACGACGGCAGCGCCCGCGCCGACACGGCGATGATCGTCCACCTGTACGAGGGCCGTAAGAGGGCCGGCGTGGTGTCCGTGCCGCGCGACACCCTGATCGACCGCCCCGCCTGCACCGACGCCGACGGCAGGACGCACCGGACCGCCAGGGGAGTGATGTTCAACTCCGCCTACACCACCGGCGGCGCCGCCTGCGCGGTGAGGACCGTCGAGTCCCTCACCGGCATCCGCATGGACCACTACCTGGAGGTCGACTTCGCCGGGTTCGCGAAGCTCGTGGACGAACTGGGCGGCGTCGAGATCACCACTACCGAGGACATCCACGATCCCGACAGCCACCTCAGCCTGAAGGCCGGCGACCACACCCTCACCGGCGAGCAGGCCCTCGGCCTCGTCCGCACCCGGCACGGCGTCGGCGACGGCTCCGACCTCGGCCGCATCCAGCTCCAGCAGGCCTTCGTCAAGGCGCTGGCCGACCGCGTCGAGGACCTCGGCGTGCTCACCAGCCCCAAGAAGCTCTACGACCTCGCCGACACCGCCACCAAGGCCGTCACCACCGACTCCGGGCTCGGCTCCGTCAACGAACTGATCTCCTTCGCGAGCAGCCTGAAGGGCATCGGTTCCGAGAACCTGACCATGATCACCCTGCCGGTCCAGTACGACCCCGCCGACCGCAACCGCGTCGTCCTCGACGAAGCCAAGGCCGACCAGGTGTGGAAGGCGCTGCGCGGCGACCGGCCCATACCGAGGTCGGCCACCGAGGGCACCGCCACCGGTGAGGCCGGGGACGTGGTCGACGCCGCCTGAGCGGGCCCGGCGCCGCCGGGGAACACCGTCGCGACGGACGCGGCGGCGGGGTCGCCGCCGAGCGGGGTCACCGCACTCGGGAATACCCCCGGGCCGCCCCCGGTTTTGGGGAGTGGCCCCAGTCCTGGCAGACTGGTACGTCGGCTCCGGTTCACGCCTCCGCATCCCGCGGCAGCGACCCGGCGCCCTCCCGAACCTAGGAGACACCTTGAAGCGCGAGATCCACCCCGAGTACGTCGAGACCCAGGTCAGCTGCACCTGCGGCGCGTCGTTCACCACCCGCAGCACGATCCAGTCCGGTTCCATCCGGGCCGAGGTCTGCTCCGAGTGCCACCCGTTCTACACGGGCAAGCAGAAGATCCTCGACACCGGTGGCCGTGTGGCCCGCTTCGAGGCCCGCTTCGGCAAGGCCGCCGGCTCCAAGAAGTAGCGAGCCTCCAATCGCCGGTCCACGGCCGTGCCCCTCACGGGCGCGCCGGGACCGGCGTTTTTGGTCGCCCGCCCTTCCTCACCGCACGTCATTCAGGAGCCAGAGATGTTCGAGGCCGTCGAGGAGCTCGTAGTCGAGCACGCCGACCTGGAGAAGACGCTCGCCGACCCGTCGGTCCACTCCGACCAGGCCAACGCGCGCAAGCTGAACAAGCGCTACGCCGAGCTGACCCCGATCGTCGCCACGTTCCGCTCCTGGAAGCAGACCGGCGACGACATCGAGACCGCGCGCGAGTTCGCCGCCGCCGACCCGGACTTCGCCGCGGAGGTCAAGGAGCTGGAGAAGCAGCGCGAGGAGCTGACCGAGAAGCTGCGGCTGCTGCTCGTCCCGCGCGACCCCAGCGACGACAAGGACGTCATCCTCGAGATCAAGGCGGGCGCGGGCGGCGACGAGTCCGCCCTGTTCGCCGGCGACCTGCTGCGCATGTACCTGCGCTACGCCGAGCGCGTCGGCTGGAAGACCGAGATCATCGACGCCACCGAGTCCGAGCTGGGCGGCTACAAGGACGTCCAGGTCGCCGTGAAGGCCCGCGGCCAGACCGAGCCCGGCCAGGGCGTGTGGGCCCGGCTGAAGTACGAGGGCGGCGTGCACCGCGTGCAGCGCGTGCCGGCCACCGAGTCCCAGGGCCGCATCCACACCTCCGCCGCCGGCGTGCTGGTCACGCCCGAGGCCGAGGAGGTCGACGTCGAGATCAACCCGAACGACCTGCGCATCGACGTCTACCGCTCCTCCGGGCCCGGCGGCCAGTCCGTCAACACCACCGACTCCGCCGTGCGCATCACGCACATTCCGACCGGAGTCGTCGCCTCCTGCCAGAACGAGAAGAGCCAGCTGCAGAACAAGGAGCAGGCGATGCGTATCCTGCGCTCACGGCTGCTCGCCGCGGCGCAGGAGGAGGCCGAGCGGGAGGCCGCCGACGCCCGCCGCAGCCAGGTCCGCACGGTCGACCGCTCCGAGAAGATCCGCACGTACAACTTCCCGGAGAACCGCATCTCGGACCACCGCGTCGGCTTCAAGGCGTACAACCTGGACCAGGTCCTGGACGGCGACCTCGACGCGGTCATCCAGGCCTGCGTCGACGCGGACTCGGCGGCGAAGCTGGCGGCCGCGTAAGGCGCGTACGCACCACGCGTACGACCGGGTACGACGAGTACGACACGGAGGACTTGCGTGAACCTGCTGCTCGCGGAGGTGGCCCAGGCCACCCAGCGCCTGGCCGACGCCGGCGTGCCCTCGCCGCGCAACGACGCGGAGGAGCTCGCCGCGTTCGTGCACGGCGTGAAGCGGGGCGAGCTGCACTCCGTGAAGGACTCCGACTTCGACGCCCGCTACTGGGAGGTCGTCGCTCGCCGTGAGCAGCGCGAGCCGCTGCAGCACATCACCGGCCGCGCCTTCTTCCGCTACCTGGAGCTCCAGGTGGGCCCCGGCGTCTTCGTGCCCCGTCCGGAGACCGAGTCGGTCGTCGGCTGGGCGATAGACGCCGTGCGCGCCATGGACGTCGTGGAGCCCTGCATCGTCGACCTGTGCACCGGGTCCGGCGCCATCGCCCTCGCCCTCGCCCAGGAGGTGCCGCGCTCGCGCGTGCACGCCGTGGAGCTGTCCGAGGAGGCGCTGCGCTGGACCCGCAAGAACATGGAGGGCTCCCGCGTCGACCTGCGCCAGGGCGACGCCCTGGACGCCTTCCGCGACCTCGACGGCCAGGTCGACCTGGTGATCTCCAACCCGCCCTACATCCCGCTCACCGAATGGGAGTACGTCGCTCCCGAGGCGCGGGACTACGACCCCGAGATGGCGCTGTTCTCCGGCGAGGACGGCCTCGACCTGATCCGCGGCCTGGAACGCACCGCGCACCGGCTGCTGCGCCCCGGCGGCGTCGTCGTCATCGAGCACGCCGACACCCAGGGCGGCCAGGTGCCGTGGATCTTCACCGAGGAACGCGGGTGGGCCGACGCGGCCGACCACCCCGACCTCAACAACCGCCCGCGCTTCGCCACCGCCCGCAAGGCGATGCCGTGAGCGCACCCCACCCCTTCCCTTCTTCCCCCCAGCAGCTCGTGTACGAGGAGGCCCGCTGACATGGCACGGCGATACGACACCAACGACGCGACCGACCGCGCGACCGGTCTGCGCGAGGCCGCGTCCGCCGTCCGCCGTGGCGAGCTGGTGGTCCTCCCGACCGACACCGTGTACGGCATCGGCGCCGACGCGTTCTCCGCGGAGGCCGTCGCCGACCTGCTGGCCGCCAAGGGCCGGGGCCGCAACATGCCCACGCCCGTCCTCATCGGCTCCCCGAACACCCTGCACGGCCTCGTCACCGACTTCTCCGAGCAGGCCTGGGAGCTGGTCGACGCGTTCTGGCCGGGCGCCCTCACCCTCGTCGCCCGCCACCAGCCGTCCCTCCAGTGGGACCTGGGCGACACCCGGGGCACCGTCGCCGTGCGGATGCCGCTGCACCCGGTCGCCATCGAACTGCTCACCGAGGTCGGCCCCATGGCCGTCTCCTCCGCCAACCTCACCGGCCACCCCGCGCCCGAGGACTGCGACGCCGCCCAGCAGATGCTCGGCGACTCCGTCTCCGTCTACCTCGACGGCGGCCCGACCCCCGGCATCGTGCCGTCGTCCATCGTCGACGTCACCAAGCCGGTGCCCGTGCTGCTGCGCGAGGGGGCGCTGTCGCCGGACGAGCTGCGCAAGGTCGTACCCGACCTCGAGGTGGCCAATTGACAGCCCCCGAGGCGGGGCGCGGCATAGGCAACCGGGAACGGCCCGCGGAGGAGACGACGACGTTCGGGTTTCCGCGCGACACCTTCCGCATCCTCCACGTCAGCACCGGCAACGTGTGCCGCTCGCCCATCACCGAGCGGCTCACCCGGCATTTCCTGCACGAGCGCCTCGGCATCCTCGGCGGCGGGCTGATCGTGGAGAGCGCCGGCACCTGGGGCCACGAGGGCGCCCCGATGGAGGCCAACGCCGAGACGGTGCTGGCCGAGTTCGGCGCGGACGCCTCCGGCTTCGTCGGCCGGGAACTGCTCGATGAGCACGTCATCCGCGCCGACCTGGTGCTGACCGCCACCCGCGACCACCGCGCCCAGGTCATCTCCATGGGCCACTCGGCGGGCCTGCGCACCTTCACCCTGAAGGAGTTCACCCGCCTGGTCCGGGCGATCGACCCCGCCACCCTGCCCCCGCTGGAGGACGGCGTCGTCACCCGCGCCCGCGCCCTGGTGCGGGCCGCCGCCGCGCTGCGCGGCTGGCTGCTCGCGCCCACCGCCGAGGCGGACGAGGTGTACGACCCCTACGGCGCCCCGCTGACGTTCTTCCGTTCCGTCGGCGACGAGATACACCAGGCCCTCGACCCGGTCGTCACGGCCCTCACCGGCGTCCCCGCCCGGACCTGACACCCGGCGGGAGCGACGGCCGGGCGCCCCGCCCGCCCCGGGCCTACATTGGACGTACGTCACCGTCGACGCCCCGGGAGCCACCCATGTCGGTCACCCATGCCCCAGCGGCCGATGCCGAAGCCGACGTGCTGCGCCAGCAGGATCCCGAGCTGGCCGAGATCCTGCTCGGCGAGCGCGAGCGGCAGTCGACCACCCTCCAGCTGATCGCCGCCGAGAACTTCACCTCGCCCGCCGTGCTGGCCGCCCTCGGCTCGCCGCTCGCCAACAAGTACGCCGAGGGCTACCCGGGGGCCCGCCACCACGGCGGCTGCGAGATCGTCGACGTCGCCGAGCGCCTCGCCGTGCAGCGGGCCCGCGACCTGTTCGGCGCCGAGCACGCCAACGTCCAGTCCCACTCCGGCAGTTCCGCCGTCCTGGCCGCCTACGCCGCCCTGCTGCGCCCCGGCGACACCGTCCTCGCCCTCGGCCTGCCGCACGGCGGCCACCTCACCCACGGCTCGCCCGCCAACTTCTCCGGCCGCTGGTTCGACTTCGTCGGCTACGGCGTGGACGAGGAGACCGGCCTGATCGCCCACGACCAGGTCCGCGCGCTGGCCCGCAGCCACCGCCCCAAAGCGATCGTGTGCGGCTCCATCGCCTACCCGCGCCACCTCGACTACGCCTTCTTCCGGGAGGTCGCCGACGAGGTGGGCGCCTACCTCATCGCCGACGCGGCGCACCCGATGGGGCTGGTCGCCGGGGGAGCGGCGCCCAGCCCGGTGCCGTACGCCGACGTGGTGTGCGCCACCACCCACAAGGTGCTGCGCGGGCCGCGCGGCGGGATGATCCTGTGCGGCGCGGACCTCGCCGAGCGGGTGGACCGGGCCGTGTTCCCGTTCACCCAGGGCGGCGCGCAGATGCACACCATCGCCGCCAAGGCCGTCGCGTTCGGCGAGGCGGCCACCCCGGCCTTCGCCGCGTACGCCCACCGGGTCGTCGCCAACGCGCGCGCCCTGGCAGCCGCACTGGCCGCCGAGGGGCTCGTCGTCACCACCGGCGGCACGGACACCCACCTGATCACCGCCGACCCGGCCCCGCTCGGCGTGGACGGCCGTGCCGCCCGCGGCCTGCTCGCCGCCGCCGGCATGGTCATGGACTGCTGCGCCCTGCCCCACCCCGGCACGCGCGGACTGCGCCTGGGCACGGCCGCGGTCACCACGCAGGGCATGGGGGAGAGGGAGATGCGGCACATCGCCGAGCTGGCCGCGGGCGTGCTGCGGGGGCGGCGGGACGGCCGGAGGGTGCGCGAGGAGGTGCGCGAACTGGCCGGGGCGTTCCCGCCGTATCCCCGTCATGTCCCGGGCGATGCGGGGTAGACGACCGGGTGCGCCGTCGCGCGCACAGCCAGGCGTGCAACCATCGTCGCTACCCGGCAGTCCCCTCGTATATGCGTCCCGTATCCGGACGTCGCTAGGGTGTGGGGCTGAGATGGCCGGCGAGACTTGTGGGGAAGCCCGTGCGTGAATACCTGCTGACGCTCTGCATCACGGCCGCGGTGACGTATCTGCTCACAGGGCCGGTGCGGAAGTTCGCGATCGTGGCGGGGGCGATGCCGGAGATCCGGGCCCGTGACGTGCACCGGGAGCCCACTCCGCGCCTCGGCGGGATCGCCATGTTCTTCGGCCTGTGCGCGGGTCTGCTGGTCGCCGACCACCTCACCAACCTCAACCACGTCTTCGAGACGTCCAACGAGCCCAGAGCCCTGCTCTCGGGGGCCGCGCTGATCTGGCTGATCGGCGTGCTGGACGACAAGTTCGAGATCGACGCGCTGATCAAGCTGGGCGGTCAGATGATCGCCGCCGGCGTGATGGTCATGCAGGGCCTGACCATCCTGTGGCTGCCGGTGCCGGGCGTCGGCACGGTCGCGCTCACCCAGTGGCAGGGCACGCTGCTGACGGTGGCGCTCGTCGTCATCACCATCAACGCGGTCAACTTCGTGGACGGCCTCGACGGCCTCGCGGCGGGCATGGTGTGCATCGCGTCGGCGGCGTTCTTCATGTACGCCTACCGCATCTGGTACTCGTACGGCATCGAGGCCGCCGCCCCCGCGACCCTGTTCGCGGCCATCCTCATGGGCATGTGCCTGGGCTTCCTGCCGCACAACATGCACCCCGCCCGCATCTTCATGGGCGACTCGGGCTCGATGCTGATCGGCCTCGTCCTGGCGGCGGGCGCGATCTCGGTCACCGGGCAGGTGGACCCGGACGTGATGAAGCTGTTCTCCGGTTCCGAGCGCAACGCCGTGCACCAGATGGTGCCCGTCTACATCCCGCTGGTCATGCCGCTGACCATCATCGCGATCCCGGCCGCCGACCTGGTGCTCGCCATCGTCCGCCGGACCTGGCGCGGCCAGTCCCCGTTCGCCGCCGACCGCGGCCACCTGCACCACCGCCTGCTGGAGATCGGCCACTCGCACAGCCGGGCCGTGCTGATCATGTACTTCTGGTCGGCCCTGATCGCCTTCGGCGCGCTCGCCTACTCCGTCAACTCGGCGTCCATGTGGATCGTCCTCGGCATCGTCTTCCTCAGCGCGATCGGCCTGGCCCTGCTGCTGATGCCGCGCTTCACCCCGCGCGCCCCGGTCTGGGCGGAGCGCTTCGTGCCCCCGCGCTACCGTCGCAGGGCGCTCGCCGAGCCGGCCCCGGCACCGGCGCCGGCCGCCGCGGAGGCGCCGGCGGAGACCCCGGCCGTGGAGGAGCACCGTACGCCTGTGGCCGTTGGGGTGTCCGGGGTCAACGGGGCGACCGCCGTGGGCCCTCGATCGCGCTTCACAAGGTAAGAATCTGACTAAAGCATTGCCAACCCGTGGGGGAACGAACCGGTCCTATACCCGACAAAGGGTCCCGGTTTCTGCACAGACGCGCATGTTCACTCTCATGTGTGACAGCTGGCACACCCGGCAGGTAAAGACCTCATCAAATAGTTTGTGATACGGTTCACGAGAACCCCCGGACAGAGCCGAAGGACCGCGAATGCGACGGTCAGGCGGCGTGAGGACCTCTCTCCACCCGGGACTACGCTCGTCCATGACGACACCCCTGCCCCCTTTGAAAGCGGAGTTGCCGCCATGCCGTCCAACGACGTCCGGATCCTGGCCCAGGCCGCTGTGCCCACAGCCGCCGTCGGCGCAGTCGCCGCCGTCGTCAGCGGTGTGGTCGCCGGCGGGGAAGGCGCGATCGGGGCGGTCGTCGCGACGCTCGTGGTGATCCTCTTCATGGGGATCGGCCTCTACGTCCTCCAGCGCACCGCCAGGTCGCTCCCGCACCTCTTCCAGGCCATGGGCCTGATGCTGTACGCGGCCCAGATCCTGCTGCTGTTCGTCTTCGTCGCGGCCTTCAAGAACACGACGCTGTTCCACCCCCGGGCCTTCGCGCTCACCCTGGTCGCCGCCACCCTGGCGTGGATCGCGGCGCAGACGCGGGCGCACATGAAGTCCAAGATCCTCTACGTCGAGCCCGAGAAGTCGGGGCACTCGTCGTGAGGGGTAGGGCCGGGATAAAGGCACATGACAGATCCTGCTATCGTCCGGTGCCAACTGCGGCATCGCGGGCGCGGGCATCCGAGCTGACGCCTGCTCAATCGCGAGGCGAGATGCCCCACAGCCGCCCCCACATCCGTAACACCAGTCCCGTGCCGAACCGCGGCCACATGCCGCGCCGACACAACGAGGTTGCCGTACCTATGCGCCACGATGAAGGAGCCCGCGGTGAGTGCTGACCCGACGCAGGTGCTCGCCTTCGAGACCGACTGCCACCTGTTCGACGGGTGCGGCTTCCCGGCCCCGGGCCTGCACTCGTTCCTCTTCGAGCCGCTCTGGGGCGACGCGGACGGCAACGGCCTGTACTTCAACAAGCCGATGCTGCTGGCCCTGCTGGGCTCGATCATCGTGGTCGGCTTCTTCTGGGCGGCGTTCGCCAAGCCGAAGCTGATCCCGGGCAAGCTCCAGATGGTCGCCGAGGCCGGCTACGACTTCGTACGCCGCGGCATCGTCTACGAGACGATCGGCAAGAAGGAGGGCGAGAAGTACGTCCCGCTCGCCGTCTCGCTGTTCTTCTTCATCTGGATGATGAACCTCTGGTCGATCGTGCCGGTCGCCGCCTTCCCGGTGACCTCGATCATCGCCTACCCGGCGATCCTGGCCCTGATCGTCTACGTCACCTGGGTCTCGCTGACCTTCAAGCGCCACGGCTTCGTCGGCGCCCTCAAGAACTTCACGGGCTACGACAAGTCGCTCGGCCCGGTGCTCCCGCTGGCCATGACCATCGAGTTCTTCTCGAACCTGCTGGTCCGCCCGTTCACGCACGCGGTCCGGCTCTTCGCGAACATGTTCGCCGGTCACACGCTGCTGCTGCTGTTCACCATCGCCGCCTGGTACATGCTGAACGGCATCGGCATCGCCTACTCGGCGGTCTCGTTCGTGATGGTCATCGTGATGACGGCCTTCGAGCTCTTCATCCAGGCGGTCCAGGCGTACGTCTTCGTCCTGCTGACCTGCACCTTCATCCAGGGCGCGCTCGCCGAGCACCACTGAGCGATCCCGCTTTCGCACCCCCCAGTCGTCCGGTGGCCAACCCCCACCGGTCCGTAAAGAGAAGGAAGAACTGGCATGTCCAACCTTGCTGCTGTCACCGGTGACCTCGGTTCCGTCGGTTACGGTCTCGCGGCCATCGGCCCGGGCGTCGGCGTTGGCATCATCTTCGGTAACGGCACGCAGGCCCTCGCCCGCCAGCCCGAGGCGGCCGGCCTGATCCGCGCCAACCAGATCCTGGGCTTCGCCTTCTGTGAGGCGCTCGCCCTCATCGGTCTCGTCATGCCGTTCGTCTACTAAGACGAGCCCTGACGACCGTCCCATTTGACGAAAGGCACTGATGTGACATCCGCCCTGGTTTTCCTGGCGGCTGAGGGTGAGAAGGAGAACCCCCTCATTCCGCCGTGGCCGGAAGTTGTCATCGGCCTCATCGCTTTCGTCATCGTCTTCGGCTTCCTCGCCAAGAAGCTCCTCCCGAACATCAACAAGGTTCTGGAAGAGCGTCGCGAGGCCATCGAGGGCGGTATCGAGAAGGCCGAGGCCGCGCAGACCGAGGCCCAGAGCGTCCTTGAGCAGTACAAGGCACAGCTCGCCGAAGCCCGTCACGAGGCCGCGCGACTGCGCCAGGAGGCGCAGGAGCAGGGAGCCGCGCTCATCGCCGAGATGCGCGCGGAAGGCCAGCGGCAGCGCGAGGAGATCGTCGCCGCCGGTCACGCCCAGATCGAGGCCGACCGCAAGGCCGCGTCCTCCGCGCTGCGCCAGGACGTCGGCAAGCTCGCCACCGACCTGGCCGGCAAGCTGGTCGGCGAGTCCCTCGAGGACCACGCCCGGCAGAGCCGCGTGATCGACCGCTTCCTCGACGAGCTCGAGGAGAAGGCCGAGGCGTCTCGATGAACGGAGCGAGCCGCGAGGCCCTGGCAGCCGCACGTGAGCGTCTCGACGCGCTGACGGACGCCACGTCCGTGGACGCGCAGCGGCTCGCCGAGGAGCTGGCCGCGGTGACCGCGCTGCTCGACCGCGAGGTGTCGCTGCGTCGGGTCCTGACCGACCCGGCGCAGGCCGGTGAGGCCAAGGCCGACCTGGCCCGGCGCCTGATCGGCGGGCAGGTCGGCGGCGAGACCGTGGACCTGCTGTCCGGCATGGTGCGCTCCCGCTGGTCGCAGTCGCGCGACCTGGTGGACGCCCTCGAGGAGCTGGCGGCCGTCGCCGACCTCACCGCCGCGCAGAAGGCGGGCACGCTCGACAACGTCGAGGACGAGTTGTTCCGGTTCGGCCGGATCGTCTCCTCGAACACCGAGCTGCGCGCCGCGCTGACCGACCGCAAGGCCACCACCGCGGCCAAGGGCGAGCTGCTGCGCAGCCTGCTCGGCGGCCGGGCCGAGGCCGCCACCGAGCGGCTGGTGACGCGCCTGGTGACCGCGCCGCGAGGCCGTAGCCTGGAGACGGGACTGGAGTCCCTGTCCAAGCTCGCCGCCGAGCGCCGTGACCGCACGGTCGCCGTCGTCACCTCGGCGGTCCCGCTGAGCGACTCGCAGAAGCAGCGCCTCGGCGCCGCCCTCGCGAAGCTCTACGGCCGCCGGATGCACCTCAACCTCGACGTGGACCCCGAGGTCCTCGGCGGGATCCGGGTGCGGGTCGGCGACGAGGTCATCAACGGCTCCATCGCGGACCGGCTGGAAGACGCGAGCCGCCGCCTGGCGGGCTGACGGCACCGCCGGCAGCGCACAAACAGAACGCAGTACGTACTTACGGCCCTGGTTGGGCCGTGCAGAGGATTCACCTCCTGTTGGGGGGAGTCCCCATCCCCCCAAAGTGAAACTTCGGGCCCAACAAGGAGAGCAGGGAACCCAGATGGCGGAGCTCACGATCCGGCCGGAGGAGATCCGGGACGCACTGGAGACCTTCGTCCAGTCGTACAAGCCGGACGCGGCCTCGCGCGAGGAGGTCGGTACGGTCACCCTTGCCGGCGACGGCATCGCGAAGGTCGAGGGCCTCCCCTCGGCCATGGCCAACGAACTGCTGAAGTTCGAGGACGGCACCCTCGGTCTCGCCCTCAACCTCGAGGAGCGCGAGATCGGTTGCGTCATCCTCGGCGAGTTCAGCGGCATCGAGGAGGGTCAGCCGGTCACCCGTACCGGCGAGGTGCTCTCCGTGGCAGTGGGCGAGGGCTACCTCGGCCGCGTCGTCGACCCGCTCGGCAACCCGATCGACGGCCTCGGCGAGATCGAGACCTCGGGCCGCCGCGCCCTCGAGCTGCAGGCCCCCACGGTCATGCAGCGCAAGTCGGTGCACGAGCCCATGGAGACGGGCTACAAGGCCGTCGACGCGATGACCCCGATCGGCCGTGGCCAGCGTCAGCTGATCATCGGCGACCGTCAGACCGGCAAGACCGCGCTGGCCGTCGACACGATCATCAACCAGCGCGACAACTGGCGCTCGGGCGACCCGAAGAAGCAGGTCCGCTGCATCTACGTCGCCATCGGCCAGAAGGGCTCGACCATCGCGTCGGTCCGCCGCGCGCTGGAGGAGAACGGCGCGCTGGAGTACACGACCATCGTCGCCGCCCCGGCGTCCGACCCGGCCGGCTTCAAGTACCTCGCCCCCTACACCGGCTCGGCCATCGGCCAGCAGTGGATGTACGAGGGCAAGCACGTCCTGATCATCTTCGACGACCTGTCGAAGCAGGCCGACGCCTACCGCGCCGTGTCCCTGCTGCTGCGCCGTCCGCCGGGCCGCGAGGCCTACCCGGGCGACGTCTTCTACCTGCACTCCCGTCTGCTGGAGCGCTGCGCCAAGCTCTCCGACGACATGGGCGCCGGCTCGATGACCGGTCTGCCGATCGTCGAGACCAAGGCCAACGACGTGTCGGCGTTCATCCCGACCAACGTCATCTCCATCACCGACGGCCAGTGCTTCCTGGAGTCGGACCTGTTCAACGCCGGTCAGCGCCCCGCGCTGAACGTCGGTATCTCCGTCTCCCGAGTCGGCGGTTCCGCGCAGCACAAGGCGATGAAGCAGGTCTCCGGCCGTCTGCGCGTGGACCTGGCCCAGTTCCGCGAGCTGGAGGCGTTCGCCGCCTTCGGTTCCGACCTGGACGCCGCGTCGAAGGCGCAGCTGGAGCGCGGTCAGCGCATGGTCGAGCTGCTGAAGCAGAACCAGTACCAGCCGATGTCCACCGAGGACCAGGTCGTCTCCGTCTGGGCCGGCACCACCGGCAAGATGGACGACGTCCCCGTCGCCGACATCCGCCGCTTCGAGAAGGAGCTCCTGGAGTACCTGCACCGCAAGGAGCAGGGCCTCATGACCTCCATCCGCGAGGGCGGCAAGATGTCCGACGACACCCTCGGCGCCGTTGCCGACGCCATCGCGGAGTTCAAGAAGCAGTTCGAGACCTCGGACGGCAAGCTTCTCGGCGAGGACGCCCCGGCGGCTGTCAACGTCTCCAAGTGACGTAGGAAGGGACCTGACTCATGGGAGCCCAGCTCCGGGTCTACAAGCGTCGCATCCGATCCGTCACCGCGACCAAGAAGATCACCAAGGCGATGGAGATGATCGCCGCCTCGCGCGTCGTCAAGGCGCAGCGCAAGGTGGCGGCCTCCACGCCGTACGCGCAGGAACTGACCCGCGCGGTCACGGCGGTCGGCACCGGGTCGAACACGAAGCACCCGCTGACCACCCAGGCCGAGACGGTCACCCGGTCCGCGGTCCTGCTGCTGACCAGCGACCGCGGTCTGGCCGGCGCCTTCAACTCCAACGCCATCAAGGCGGCGGAGCAGCTGACCGAGCGCCTGGAGCGCGAGGGCAAGCAGGTCGACACGTACATCGTCGGCCGGCGTGGTGTGGCGCACTACAACTTCCGTGAGCGCAAGGTCGCGGAGTCGTGGACGGGCTTCACCGACGAGCCCTCGTACGCGGACGCCAAGAAGGTCGCGGCGCCGCTGATCGAGGCCATCCAGAAGGACACGGCCGAGGGCGGCGTGGACGAGATCCACATCGTCTTCACCGAGTTCGTCTCGATGATGACGCAGACGGCGCTCGACGACCGCCTGCTGCCGCTCAGCCTCGACGAGGTCGCGCAGGAGGCGTCTGCCAAGGACGAGATCCTCCCGCTGTACGACTTCGAGCCGTCGGCGGAGGACGTCCTCGACGCCCTGCTGCCGCGGTACGTCGAGAGCCGGATCTACAACGCGCTGCTTCAGTCGGCCGCTTCCAAGCACGCCGCCACCCGGCGTGCGATGAAGTCGGCCACCGACAACGCGGGCGAGCTGATCAACACGCTCTCCCGTCTTGCCAACGCGGCCCGCCAGGCCGAAATCACCCAGGAAATCAGCGAGATCGTCGGTGGCGCCAGCGCCCTGGCCGACGCGACCGCGGGGAGTGACCGCTAATGACCACCACTGTTGAGACCGCGACGGCTACGGGCCGCGTCGCCCGGGTCATCGGCCCGGTCGTCGACGTGGAGTTCCCCGTCGACGCGATGCCGGAGATCTACAACGCTCTGCACGTCGAGGTGGCCGACCCGGCCAACGCCGGCGAGAAGAAGACGCTGACCCTCGAGGTCGCCCAGCACCTGGGCGACGGTCTGGTCCGCACCATCTCCATGCAGCCGACCGACGGCCTGGTCCGCCAGGCCCCGGTCGTCGACACCGGCGACGGCATCACCGTCCCGGTCGGCGACTTCACCAAGGGCAAGGTGTTCAACACCCTCGGTGAGGTGCTGAACGTCGACGAGAAGTACACGGGCGAGCGCTGGTCCATCCACCGCAAGGCCCCGAACTTCGACGAGCTCGAGTCGAAGACCGAGATGTTCGAGACCGGCGTCAAGGTCATCGACCTGCTGACCCCGTACGTCAAGGGCGGCAAGATCGGTCTGTTCGGCGGCGCCGGCGTCGGCAAGACGGTGCTCATCCAGGAGATGATCTACCGCGTCGCCAACAACCACGACGGTGTGTCGGTGTTCGCCGGCGTCGGTGAGCGCACCCGTGAGGGCAACGACCTCATCGACGAGATGAGCGAGTCGGGCGTCATCGACAAGACCGCGCTGGTCTTCGGCCAGATGGACGAGCCCCCGGGCACCCGTCTGCGCGTCGCGCTGGCCGGCCTGACCATGGCCGAGTACTTCCGCGACGTCCAGAAGCAGGACGTGCTGTTCTTCATCGACAACATCTTCCGCTTCACCCAGGCCGGTTCCGAGGTGTCGACCCTGCTCGGCCGTATGCCCTCCGCGGTGGGCTACCAGCCGAACCTGGCCGACGAGATGGGTCTCCTCCAGGAGCGCATCACCTCGACCCGCGGTCACTCGATCACCTCCATGCAGGCGATCTACGTCCCCGCGGACGACCTGACCGACCCGGCCCCGGCCACCACCTTCGCCCACCTCGACGCGACGACGGTTCTGTCCCGTCCGATCTCGGAGAAGGGCATCTACCCGGCCGTGGACCCGCTGGACTCCACGTCCCGCATCCTGGACCCGCGCTACATCGCGCAGGACCACTACGACGCCGCCATGCGCGTCAAGAACATCCTGCAGAAGTACAAGGACCTCCAGGACATCATCGCGATCCTCGGTATCGACGAGCTCGGCGAGGAGGACAAGCTCGTCGTCCACCGTGCCCGTCGCGTGGAGCGCTTCCTGTCCCAGAACACCCACGTCGCCAAGCAGTTCACCGGCGTCGACGGGTCGGACGTCCCGCTGGACGAGTCGATCGCGGCCTTCAACGCGATCTGCGACGGCGAGTACGACCACTTCCCGGAGCAGGCGTTCTTCATGTGCGGTGGTATCGAGGACCTGAAGAAGAACGCGAAGGAGCTGGGCGTCTCCTGACCCCCGCGCTCTTGATGAGGGGCGGGATCCACCCGCGCGGGGTGTGTCCTGCCCCTCTCCGCACTCCTACTAGAATTGACCCCAACACCCGGCAGACCCGCCGGGTGGTGACCCGAGGAGCCACCCTTGGCTGCTGAGCTGCACGTCGCGCTGGTCGCGGCCGACCGAGAGGTCTGGTCCGGCGAGGCCACCCTGGTCGTCGCGCGCACCACGTCCGGCGACATCGGCGTCATGCCCGGTCACCAGCCGCTGCTCGGTGTGCTGGAGTCGGGCCCGGTGACCATCCGCACGAGTGATGGTGGAACGGTCGTCGCCGCGGTGCACGGCGGTTTCATCTCGTTCGCGGACAACAAGCTGTCGCTGCTGGCCGAGATCGCCGAGCTGTCGGAGGAGATCGACGTCCAGCGCGCCGAGCGGGCGCTGGAGCGCGCGAAGTCCGAGGACGACGCCTTTGCCGAGCGTCGTGCGGAGGTACGACTGCGTGCGGCGACCGCGGGGCGCTGAGCGCACCCGCGTACGCGATGACGTCACTCAGCCGCGGCTGGGACCGGAGCGATCCGGTGCCGGTCGCGGCTGAGGCAGATATGGATGTTTTTTCCGTTCCGTTACCTAGGAGACGAGGAGGTCGGTGTCGATGGTCCTCGCTCTGACTGTGTGCGGAATCGTGGTGTTCCTGGTGGTGCTGGGGCTCGCCGTCTTCGGCCTGCGGCGCCGGCTGATCCAGCGCTCCGGCGGCACGTTCGACTGCAGCCTGCGCTGGGACGCCCCGGTGACGCCGGACGGTGACGGAAAGGGCTGGGCCTACGGGGTGGCCCGCTACAACGGAGATCGGGTCGAATGGTTCCGCGTCTTCTCCTACGCCCCCCGCCCGCGCCGCGTCCTGGAACGCGCCTCGATCGAGGTGGCCGGCCGCCGCCTGCCCGAGGGCGAGGAGGAGCTGGCGCTGCTGTCCGACGCGGTGATCCTCGCGTGTCTGCACCGGGGGACGCGGCTGGAGCTGGCGATGAGCGAGGATGCGCTCACCGGGTTCCTGGCGTGGCTGGAGGCGGCTCCGCCGGGCCAGCGGGTGAACGTGGCCTGAGTCCGGCCGGCGCCTGACGTCCGACGCCCCACCGCCCCTCTTCGAGGGATCGGGAGGGGCGTATTCGTTTGTGGGGCGGGGTGGGGGTGTCCCGGGCGAGATGGGTCGGGTGCGGGTCGTGGTGGGCCGGTCGCGCGGTTCCCCGCGCCCCTTCGGGGCGTTTCCGGTGCCCGGCGGCAGAGGCCGAGCGCCTGGAAGGCGCCTGCTCCGGCCGGGGCCGGGGGAAAAGGGCGAGCCCGCCGCAGGGGTCTCCTGCGACGGGCTCGGGGTGGAGCTGGGTTACTTCAGGCCGTTGCTGATCGCCGTGACCAGTTCGCCGTTGCTGGTGTCGCCGCTGAACTCCCAGAAGAACGCGCCGCCCAGGCCCTGGTTCTTGGCCCAGGCCATCTTGCCCGCGATCGTCGCCGGGGTGTCGTAGGACCACCAGTTGGTGCCGCAGTGGGCGTAGGCCGTGCCGGCGATGGTGCCGGTGGCCGGGCAGGCCGTCTTGAGGACCTTGTAGTCCTCGATGCCCGCCTCGTACGTGCCCGGCGCCGCGCCGGTCGCCGTGCCGCCCGGGGCGGACTGGGTGACGCCGGTCCAGCCGCGGCCGTAGAAGCCGATGCCGAGCAGCAGCTTGGCGGCCGGCACGCCCTTCGCCTTGAGCTTGGCGATCGCGTCCGCGGAGTTGAAGCCCGCGGTCGGGATGCCCGGGTACGAGGTGAGCGGGGAGTGCGGGGCCGTCGGGCCGGTCTTGGCCCAGGCGCCGAAGTAGTCGTACGTCATCACGTTGTACCAGTCGAGGTACTGCGCCGCGCCGCCGTAGTCGGCCGCGTCGATCTTGCCGCCCTCGGAGCCGTCCGCGGTGATCGCGGCGGTGATGAGGTAGTCCTTGCCGAACTCGGCGCGCAGCGCCTGGGAGAGGGTCTTGAACGCCGCCGGACCCGAGGTGTCGCAGGTCAGGCCGCAGGCGTTCGGGTACTCCCAGTCGATGTCGATGCCGTCGAAGACGTCGGCCCAGCGCGGGTCCTCCACGACGGCCTTGCAGGACTTGGCGAACGCCGCGGCGTTCTGCGAGGCCTGGCCGAAGCCGCCGGAGTAGGTCCAGCCGCCGAACGAGTACAGCACCTTGATGTGCGGGTACTTCGCCTTCAGCTGGCGCAGCTGGTTGAAGTTGCCGCGCAGCGGCTGGTCCCAGGTGTCGGCGGTGCCGCTGACGGACTGGTCGGCGGTGTACGCCTTGTCGTAGGCGGCGTAGGTGTCGTCGACGGTGCACTGACCGTTCTTGACGTTGCCGAACGAGTAGTTGATGTGCGTGATCTTGGACGCGGAGCCCGAGGTCACCAGGTTCTTGACGTGGTAGTTGCGCCCGTAGACGCCCCACTCGGTGAAGTAGCCCAGGTTGACCTTGGTGCCGGGGGGCGGCTCCTCGCCGCTGCCGCCGCCGGTGGTGCGCACGGCGACCGAGCCGCTGACCGGGCCGGTCTGGTCGGCGGTGTCACGGGCCTGCACGGTGTAGGAGTAGTCCGTGCCGGCACTCAGGCCGGTGTCCGTGTAGGTGGTGCCGGTGACCGTGGCGACCTTGGCGCCGCCGCGCAGGACGTCGTAGTTCTTGATGCCCTTGTCGTCGGTGGCCGCGCTCCAGGTGAGCTTCACCGAGGTGTCGGTGACGGAGGAGGCGGTCGGGGTGCCGGGCGCGGAGGGGGCCGCGTCGCCGGGCACGGACGGGCCGCCGTCGCAACTGCCGCCGTTGAGCTTACAGTTGGTGGGCGAGCCGGTGCCGGTGCCGTTGAAGCCGAAGGAGACGGACGCGCCGGGGGCGAGCGTGCCGTTCCAGGCCTTGTTCTTGGCGGTCCAGTGGGTGCCGGAGGACGTGACGTCGGCGTCCCAGGCGGAGGTGACCGACGTGCCGGAGGGGAAGTCCCACTCGACGGTCCAGGAGCTGATGGACGTGGTGCCGGTGTTCTTCACCGTCCACTTGCCCTCGAAGCCGTTGCCCCAGTCCGAGGCCTTGGTGTAGGTGGCGGTGGCGGACGTGGCGGCCTGGGCCGGGCTCGCGAGGCCGACCAGACCGGCCAGCGGCAGCAACAGGGTCGCGAACCCTGCCGCGGCTCTGTGTCTGAAGCGCATGCTGCGCCTCCTTATGGGGGTTGTGGGGGACATGACTGAGCCTTCATGTCCACGGTGCGGCGAGAATAGAAAGGTCTGGACCACAGGTCAATAGGTCTGGACCACCTACGGCTCGCGAACCTATATCCCCAACTCCTGAGCGAGCACCGCCGCTTGCACCCGGCTGCGCAGCTCCAGCTTCCCCAGCAACCGGCTGACGTGCGTTTTCACCGTTCCCTCGGCCATGTCCAGGCGTATCGCGATCTCCGCGTTGGACAGCCCTTCACCCAGGCAGGAAAGTACCTCGCGTTCGCGCCGGGTCAGCTCCGCGAGCACCGCCCGGTCGGCCTTCGGCTCCCGCGCCGGCCCCGCCGCGAACTCGGCGATGAGCCGCCGCGTCACGGCCGGCGCGATCAGCCCCTCGCCGCGCGCCACCGTCCGCACCGCCTCCAGCAGGTCCCGTGCGTCGGTGTTCTTCAGCAGGAACCCGGCGGCGCCCGCCCTGAGCGCCCCGAACACGTACTCGTCCAGGTCGAAGGTGGTCAGCACCAGCACGTCCGCCAGCTTCTCCGCGACCACCTGCCGGGTGGCCGACACCCCGTCCAGGCGCGGCATCTGAACGTCCATCAGCACCAGGTCCGGCCTCAGTTCGCGGGCCAGCGCCACCGCCTGCTCGCCGTCCGCGGCCTCGCCGACCACCTCGATGTCGGGCGCGCTGCGCAGGATCAGGACCAGCCCGGCGCGGACGGCGGACTGGTCCTCGGCGACGAGGACGCGGATCATGCGGATTCTCCTTCGGTCATGCGGTCCCCCTCGGCGAGGGGCAGACGGGCGTGCACGGTCCACCGGTCGCCCTCGGGCCCGGCCTCCAGCGTCCCGCCGAGCAGCGCGGCACGCTCCCGCATGCCGATCAGTCCGGCGCCGGAGCCCGGGGCGCGGGGGCCGTTCCGGTGACCGTAGGGGCTGGTCACCCGCACGTCGAGGGTGGTGTCGCGGCGGGCGAGGACGACGGCGACCCGGCCGGGGACGGCGTGCTTGAGGGCGTTGGTCAGCGACTCCTGCACGATGCGGTAGGCGGCCAGCTCCACCGGCGCCGGGACCGCGCCGTGCTCGGCCTCCAGGGTGACGTCCAGGCCGTTGCCGCGGGCCGCGCGGACCAGGGCGTCGAGGCCGTCGAGCGTCGGTGTGGCCGCCGGTTCCCGGTCGGCGTCCCCGTCGCGCAGGATGCCGATCAGTCGACGCATCTCGGCCAGTCCGGCGACGCTGTTCTCGCGGATCACGGCGAGGGCCTCGCGGCTGGTGCCGGGGTCGTCCAGGGACAGCGCGGCGGTGGAGTGGATGGCGATGGCGGAGAGGTGGTTGGCCACCATGTCGTGCAGTTCCCGTGCCATACGGGCGCGTTCGGCGACCACCGCCTGCGTCCGGTCCATCTCGGCCAGCAGCGCGGTCTGCTCGGCGCGCAGCCGGGCCGACTCGGCGGCGTCCCGGTGGTTGCGCACGATCAGCCCCGTGGAGGCCGGCGCGAACCCCACGATGCCCACGGCCACGCCGATCAGCAGCACCTCGGGCGCCTGCCACACCGCGAACGGCACGATCGCGGCGGCCACCGACAGCAGCCCCGTCACCCGGGGGATGCGGCGGGCGGCGGCGGGGGAGCCGTACAGGACGGCGGCGTAGATCACGTCGGTGAACATCAGGGCCGTGACCAGGCTGCCCTGGGTGAGCGTGTCCAGCAGGAGCGCCGCCGTCGCGGCGGGCAGCGCGACCCGCGGCGCGGACCGGCGCAGCAGCTCGCAGCCCGCCATCAGCGCCAGCGGCAGCAGGATCGGCCAGCGCCCGGGCCACAGCACGACCGGCTCGTCGGCGGACCGCATGCCCAGACCGATGCCCCACAGCAGCAGCCCGCCCAGCAGGCCCGCCAGCGCGATGTACACGTCGAAGCGGGACGGGCGGGGGAGTCGTACGGCCATGGGACCATCCAACACGGCCCGCGCGGGGCGCGCCTGCTCCTCCGGGACGGTCCCCGGCCCCCCGGCAGTACATCGAAGGATGCAGTCGCGGTTCGTCTGCGGCGACGACGAAATCCGGCCGCCGCGACGGGAGCCTTGAAGGGTGATCCGACGCACTGGGAGGAGCGCGAGCCGTGATCGTCACACTGATCGTCGTCTGTGAGGTCGGCTTCTGGGTGCTGCTGGCCGCCGGCCTGGCCTTCCGCTACCTGCTCAAGATGCCCCGCACCGGACTCGCCCTGCTGCTGTGCGAGCCGCTGCTGGAGGTAGTGCTGCTGGTCGTCACCGCGCTCGACCTGAAGAACGGCGCCGACCCCAGCTGGAAGCACGGCCTGGCCGCCCTCTACATCGGCTACACCGTCGGCCACGGCCACCGCACCGTGAAGTGGCTCGACGGCCACGCCGCCCACCGGTTCGGCGACGCCCCCAAGCCCGCCGGGGCGCCCCGGCACGGCATGGCCCGCGCCCGCCACGAGGGCAAGGTGTGGCTGGGCACGGTCATCGGCGCGGCCACCGCGACCGTGCTGCTCCAGATCGCCGTCTGGTACGTCGACGACGCCTCCCGCGTCACGTCCCTGGAGCAGTGGCGGGCCGTCGCCTGGCAGGTGACCGGCATCCACGGACTGATCGCGCTGTCCTACGCCGTCTTCCCGAAGAAGGCGCCGAAGACGGTGCGGCGGCAGGGCTCAGCGTTCTCCGCCCGGAACCCACAGCACGTCCCCGACGCGGCCGTTGGCCGTGCGCGCGAGGATGAACAGTAGGTCGGAGAGCCGGTTGAGGTAGGTCGCGGTGAGCGGGTTCATCGTCTCGCCGTGCGCCTCCAGCGCGGCCCACGTCGAGCGCTCGGCCCGGCGGACCACCGTGCAGGCCTGGTGCAGCAGGGCCGCGCCGGGGGTGCCGCCGGGCAGGATGAAGGAGCGCAGCTTCTCCAGCCGCTCGTTGAACCGGTCGCAGTCCGCCTCCAGCCGGTCGACGTAGAACTGCTCGACCCGCAGCGGCGGATACTCGGGGTTCTCCACGACCGGCGTCGACAGGTCCGCGCCCACGTCGAACAGGTCGTTCTGGACGCGGGTGAGGACCTTGACGACGTCCTCCTCCAGACCGCCCAGCGCGATGGCCGTGCCGATCACCGCGTTCGCCTCGTTGGCGTCGGCGTACGCGGCGATCCGCAGATCGGTCTTGGCGACCCGGCTCATGTCCCCCAGGGCGGTGGTGCCCTTGTCGCCGGTCCGGGTGTAGATGCGCGTCAGATTGACCATGCGGCCAGCGTAGGCCCGCTCAGTCCGCGAGGGTGAAGAGGATCCCCTGGACGCGGGTCCCGTCCGCCGCGTTCCAGGCGCCGGCGACGTGGCCCGTCGTGCCCGGCGGGGGCAGCGGCGTGCCGCCGGGGGCCGGGTGCGGGGTCCGCAGCACCCGCAGGACCGTGCCGTCCGGCGCCGTCAGCGCGGTGTCCCGCTCGGTGTCGGCCACGGCGGTGAACACGGACGGGACCGGGCCGGCGCCCGCGTGGGCGCGGCTCACCTCACGGTCGGGGGTGTCCGTCTCGCTCTGCGCCTGCGGCTCGGCGCGGCCCTCCACCAGCGCCGCCAGACGGTCCGTCACCACCGGGTCGTGGCAGCCGTCGTACACCCAGCGCCGGCCGAGGACGCCGTGCTCGGTGGTGCCGATGAGGGCGTCCTCGGCCCCCTCCAGCGGAGCGCCCCGGTAGCTGAGCGGCACCAGGTAGGCGGCGCCCGGCTCGGGTCCGGAGCCATCGGTGACGATCATGAACTCGATGCCGACCTCCCCCTCCGGGTCGTCCAGCCGGAAGCCGCCGGCCTTGGTCAGCACGGGCTTCTCCGCGCCCCCGTGGTACCAGGGGCGCGAGGGCAGCCAGGCGGTCAGCAGCTCCAGCTTGGTCGGCTTCAGGGTGGTGCGGTGGATCACGGCCATGCGGGTGGTTCTCCTCCGGTGCAACGGGACGCGGGTCCTCCTACTCTGGCACCCGCCGACCGGCCCGACGATCACTTTCGCCGAGGTATGGCGCGGCGCCGGGCGCGCGAACCCACGCGTGTACGAGGTCCTTCGTCCGTGCGGGCGCTTCGTGCGGGCGTCCGGTCGTACGCGAAGGGCCGGCGCCCGCGCCGGCGTGCGGACAATGCGGGGCAAGACGCCCGTCGAGGCCGGCGCCGACGGGCGACCGGCCGAACCCGCGGCGGCCGAGGGGGCGTTCGCGCCGGGGCGTCGCCGCCGCCCCGGCGCGCGGCACCGCCTGCCGCGCCCTGCCGCCGCCGGTGTGATGTCCGTCATGTGAGACGTGACGCGCGTTACTTACCGGTCACAGCGCGCCTCACGAGCGCTAGTGTCCCGGCGAGAGAAGTAAGGACAGCGCGTATCAGGGGAGTCGCACAGTGGCACGGAAGCTCGCCGTCATCGGGGCCGGTCTCATGGGTTCCGGCATCGCCCAGGTCTCCGCGCAGGCGGGCTGGGACGTCGTCCTGCGCGACGTCACCGACGAGGCGCTGACCCGTGGCACCGACGGCATCAGGGCGTCGTACGACAAGTTCGTCTCCAAGGGCCGGATGGAGGCGCACGACGCCGACGCCGCCCTCGCCCGGATCACCGCGACCACCGACCTCGACGCCGCCGCCGACGCGGACGTCGTGGTCGAGGCCGTGTTCGAGAAGCTCGAGGTCAAGCACGAGATCTTCCGGGCGCTCGACAAGCTCGTGAAGGACGACGCCGTCCTCGCGTCCAACACCTCCGCCATCCCGATCACCAAGATCGCGGCCGCGACGGAGCGCCCGGAGCGCGTGGTCGGCGTCCACTTCTTCTCGCCGGTCCCGATGATGCAGCTGTGCGAACTCGTCCGCGGCCACAAGACCAGCGACGAGACCCTCGCCACCGCGCGGGAGTTCGCCGAGTCGGTCGGCAAGACCTGCATCGTCGTCAACCGCGACGTCGCCGGCTTCGTCACCACCCGGCTCATCTCCGCGCTCGTGGTCGAGGCCACCAAGCTCTACGAGTCCGGCGTCGCCTCCGCCGAGGACATCGACCTCGCCTGCAAGCTGGGCTTCGGGCACGCCATGGGCCCGCTCGCCACGGCCGACCTGACCGGCGTCGACATCCTCCTGCACGCCGCGAGCAACATCTACACCGAGACCCAGGACGAGAAGTTCGCCCCGCCGGAGCTGATGCGCCGGATGGTTGACGCCGGTGACATCGGGCGCAAGAGCGGGCAGGGCTTCTACAAGCACTGAAACAGCACTCGCCCCGAGGGCATCACACCTCGGGGTGAATTCGGTATCGGTTCGCTCACAACCAGCAACCGCATCGCCACGGAAGCCGTCAGACGTTGCACAGCCACCGTTCTGCAGTACGTCAACCGCACTCACGGGGAGCGCATATGCACATCAGGGGCGACCACGCCGAGGTGGTCGTCGGGGGCCGCCTCGACGTCCGCACCGCGGCGGACGCCCGTGCGGTTCTGCACACGGCGGTCGACGACGGCGCCGGAGACCTGATTCTCGACCTGTCCGAACTGGACTCCTGGGACGCCACCGGACTCGGCGTCATCATGGGCGCCCACCGGCGCGCCGGCCGCTGCGGCCGGCGGCTGGTGCTGCGCGGCGTACCGCCCCAGATGCAACGCCTCCTCGTCGCCACCCGGTTGCACCGGATCCTGGCGATCGAGGGCGGCATCGGCGTGGAGTCCCTGCCGCGGGTCTGACCCGGCAGGTGTGAACGGCCGCCCGGGGGAGACCCGGGCAGCCCACGGCGAAACGCCCGACGCGCGCATTCCGCTTGGACCGTGACGTCTCGGACGGCGCGGCACCCCGGGCTGTCGCGGACACCGGCCTGCGGTTAGTGTTCGGACGCCCGCGACTGTTCGACCCTCGAGCGGGCCCGGACCAGAAGCGACAGCGCGGTGTGCGGCAAGGCCGGGAGGGGCTGGACGCACTCGACGCTTTTGGGGGCTTGGAACCTATGGACCCGAACACCCGGGGACCCGAGGAGTACGGCCACGACGACGGCCCGTCGGGCCGGCGGCCGCCCAGGGACCCCCTCACCTCCGACTTCGGCCAGCACGCGCCCGCGCCCGCCCGCACCGCGCGGCTGGTCTCCGGCGACCTGCTGCTCACCGTCAACCCCGTCGACGGCAGCGAGATAGAGGTCTGCCCGCCCGCCGAGCGGCCCGCCCGCCCCGCCAAGCGCACCCCCGCCGAACGCGCCGAGGCGGCCCGCGCCGCCCGCCCCCCTGTCCCGCCGGGCCCCGCCCGGCCCGCGCCGCCGCTCCTCGGCCGCCAGGAGGAACGCGAGCGCCTGATACGCCTGCTCGCCCGTGGCCGTTCGGCCCGCGTCACCGGCCCCGCCGGCTCCGGCCGCACCACCCTGCTCGACACCGTCGCCGAGGACTGCGCCGACCTCGCCCCCGACGGCGTCGTCCGCCTCTGCGGACTGCGCCGCACGGCCGACGACCTGCTCCACGACCTCTTCCACGCCGTCTACGCCGCCCCCGGCCACCGCCCCGACCGCGAGCAACTCCTCGAACTCGTCGGGGAGATCGGCGCGGTCGTCGTCCTGGACGACGCCGAACTCGGCGGCGCCGCGCTGGACGAGCTGCTCGACGCCACCCCCGAGTGCGCCTTCCTGATCGGCGCCGCCCCCGGCGCGCCCGCCCCCTCCGCGGACGCCGGCATCGAGGAGGTCGCCCTCGGGGGCCTCGACCGCGCCGGCGGGCTGCGGCTGCTGGAGCACGCCGTCGGCCGCCCCCTGACCGAGGACGAGGCCAACTGGGCCGGCGACCTGTGGTTCGAGTCCGAGGGCCTGCCCCTGCGGTTCGTGCAGGCCGGCGCCCTGCTGCGGCAGCGCGACCGGCTGCGGGCCGGCGCCGACGCCCTGGACGAGTTCGGCGTCTTCGGCGACATCCCGGCCGACCCGGCCTTCGAGACCCCCGTCGACCCGGCCGCGCTCGCCGACGACGTGCCGCTGCCCTCCCTCGCCGAGGGCGCCGCGCCCGCCGCGCTGCTCGCCTCCCGGCTGAGCCCCTCCGCGCGGGCCACCCTGCGCTTCGCCGTCGCGCTCGGCGGCGAGGTGCCGCACCAGGCCCACCTGCCCGCCCTCGTCGGCGACACCCACGCGGACGCCGCGCTCGGGGAACTGCTCCGCTGCGCCCTGGTCTCCCCGGTGGGCACCCGCTACCGGCTCGCGGCCGGCGTGCGCACCCAGCTGGAGGCCGCCGGATACGCCCAGGACGCCCCGGCCCACGCCCTCACCGCCGCCCGGCACTACGCCTGGTGGGCCGGACACCCCTCCGTCGACCCCGAGCGCGTCGGCGCCGAGGCCGACGCCCTGCTCGCCGCGCTCCAGCCCGCCGCCCCGGTCGGCGACGACGGGGACAGCCCAGCCGTACGGCTGGCCCGCACGGCGGCGCCCGCGTTCGCCGCCGGACTGCACTGGAGCGCCTGGGAACGCGCCCTGCGCGCCGGCGCCGAGGCCGCCCGGCTCGCCGGCGACGTCGCCGAACAGGCCTACTTCCAGCACGAACTGGGCGTCCTCGCACTGTGCCGGGGCCGGCTGGACCGGGCCCGCGCGGAGCTGGAGGCGTCCATCGGGCTGCGCGGCGCCCTCGCCGACAAGCGCGGCACGGTCGCCGGCCGCCGCGCCCTCGCCCTGGTCGCCGACCGCTCGGGCACACCGGGGCTCGCGACCGCACCGGGAGGGGGCACGGCCGCGATCGCCGGGGCCGGTCTCCCGTTCGGCGACGACCTCGCGGACTTCCCGGACGCCTTCGCCGACGGCGACGCCGCCAAGGCGCCCGCGTCGCCGGAGCCTTTCCCCGAACTCCAGCCGCCCACGGACGCCCCGGCGCTGGCCGCGTACGGCGGCGTCTCCGTGCCGGGCACGCCGTCCCGGCACACGCGCGCCGGCCTGCGCGGACTGGCCCGGCGCAACCTGGTCGCGGCCGGCGCGGGCGCCCTGCTCGTGGCGGTGCTCGGCACCGTCGTCACCCTCGGCGCCACCTCCGACAACGACGCCGAGGGCCCGTCCGGCCGCGTCGGCGTCAACCCGACGGCCACCCAGGACGACGGCGAGGAGAACCTCGGCGTGGCGGACGGGGACGACGTGGGCGACACCGGCTCGGCGACCAGCCGGCCCACCGCCCCCGGACCCGACGGCACCCTCGGCACGGCCGACGACCCGACCCCGACGGCCGTCGGCGACAACGGCGACGAGGGAGCGGACGAGCCCGACGCCGAGCCCACCGGCACGACGAAGCCGGACGACGAGGCGGACCCCTCCACGCCGACCAGGCCGTCCACGTCGAAGCCGACCTCGTCGAGCCCGACGCCGAGCCCGTCCTCCGACGAATCGCAGTCGCCCAGCCCGGACCCGACGCCGAGCCAGAGCAGCCCGACGCCCACCGACACCTCGACCAGCCCGTCGACCACCAACTCGGCGACCGGCCCGGGCACTTCGACGGCCTCCTCTCCCGAGGACCCCGAAGACCACGCGGAGGAGCCGGTCATCTGAGAGCCCACCCGGGCCCGGCGGGCGCGGGTGGGGCACAGGTGCGGGTCAGAAAAGCCGCAGCTTGTCGTCCTCGATGCCGCGCAGGGCGTCGTAGTCCAGCACATGGCAGCCGATGCCGCGGTCCGTGGCGAGGACACGTGCCTGCGGCTTGATCTCCTGCGCGGCGAAGATGCCGCGCACCGGCGCCAGATGCGGGTCGCGGTTCAGCAGCTCCAGATAGCGGGTGAGCTGCTCCACGCCGTCGATCTCGCCGCGCCGCTTGATCTCCACGGCGACGGTCCGCCCCTCGGCGTCGCGGCACAGGATGTCGACCGGGCCGATGGCCGTCATGTACTCGCGGCGGATCAGCGTGTAGCCCTCGCCGAGGGTCTCGATGCGGTCGGCGAGCAGTTCCTGGAGGTGCGCTTCCACGCCGTCCTTGATCAGGCCGGGATCGACGCCGAGTTCGTGCGAGGAGTCGTGCAGCACCTCCTCCATCGTGATGATCAACTTCTCGCCGGCCTTGTTCACGACGGTCCAGACGCCGGCCTCCTCGCCGGTCCCCTCCTTCAGCGTGCAGGGCGGCGACATCCAGTTCAGGGGCTTGTAGGCCCGGTCGTCCGCGTGGATCGAGACGCTGCCGTCCGCCTTCACCAGGATCAGACGGGGAGCGGTCGGAAGGTGGGCGGTGAGCCGGCCCGCGTAGTCGACGGAGCATCGGGCAATGACGAGACGCATGGTCGGCAACGCTACTCGACGGACGAGAGCGCACGCGATTCGCCCTGGAAGAGACCTGTTCGGCAATGGCCGATAGTGAACACAGCGGAACGCGTCTGTGTCGGCATTCTCCTGGTGCCGCCTCCGGCAGTTGCCTACCGTATAAACGGGAGGTCGCCGCGCGTGTACCCAGCGTGTTCGCCGTGCGTGCTCCCTCATCTGTCCGGCAACCCCTGCTCGTTGGGGGTGCGAGAGGAGAACCCATGTCGCTCGACGTCTCACCGGCCCTACTCGAACAGGCCGAGCGAGGCGAGGTCGACGAAGCTGCCTTCGTCGACTGCGTCCGGACCTCCCTGCCCTACGCATGGGAGATGATCAGCTCCCTGGTGGCCCAGCTGAAGGTGGACGGCGGACAGTTCGCCGACAACCTGACGCCCCCGCCGGACGAGCAGGCACGCGGTCAGCTGCTGCGTGCGCTGGCGAGTGACGCCATTCGCGGTGCGCTGTCGCGGCACTTCGGGGTGCGGCTGGCGTTCCAGAACTGCCACCGGGTGGCCGTGTTCCCGCTGGACGCCTCGGCGGACGCGACGCTGACCCGCTTCACCTCGGTCCGCAGCCAGCTGCTCAACCAGTCCCCGGAGCTGCGGGACTGCTGACGGCGGCGATCCGCTCGCTTGCCGCTCCGTACGCGGGGGAGGTGCGATCCGTACCGGAGCGGCAAGCCCACCACGCCGCGCGGCACGCCGCCGCGGCCCCGGTCACGTCAGCTGCGGCAGCACCTCCGCGCCCAGCCGCCGTACGTTCTCCTCCGTCGTCGCCAGGTCGCCGGAGCCCTCGACCAGCAGGGCGAAGCGGGTGACGCCCGTGCGCTCGCCGGTCGCCGCCAGCCGGTCGGCGCACAGCCGCGGCGGGCCCACCGGGTGCAGTCCGCAGAGCAGTTCCGTGTATGCCAGCGGATCGCGCATCCGGCGCTCGCGGCCGTCCACCGTGACATGGGCGTCGAGCCCCTGGCGCAGCCAGCCCGGCATTGCCTTCAGCAGCGTCTCGGCCGCGTCGGTGCGCCGGTCGGCGATCTGGCAGACGCCGGCCGAGACATGGGCGGCGCCGGCGATCTCCGCCGCAGGGCGTCCGCAGGCGCGTGCGTGCCGCCGCCACAGGGCGACCATCTCGGCCTTCTCCTCGTCCCCGATGTGCATGCCGAGCAGCATCGGCAGCCCGCGCTCGGCGGCCGTGCGCACGCCCTGCGGGGAGGTGCAGGCCAGCAGCACCTCCGGCCCCGGCGCGTCCGTCAGCGCCTCCGCGGGCCGGGGCACGACGGGCACCTCGCGGAAGGCGAAGCGCTCGCCGGTGCCCGCGACGGCCGGCTCGCGCAGCCAGCGCAGCAGCAGATCGAGCGATTCCGGGAGCCCTTTCTCGTACGCCTCCAGGCCCGACCCGAACACCTCCAGGTCCACCCAGGGGCCGCCCCGCCCCACGCCCAGCGAGAACCGGCCACCGCTCGCGATGTGCAGCAGCGCGGCCTGCTCGCCGAGGGCGACCGGGTGGGCGGTCGGCAGCACGCTCACCGCCGTGCCGACCCGGATGCGGCGGGTGCGGCCGAGAAGGAACCCGGCGAGGGTGACGGCCGACGGGCACGTCCCGTACGGCACGAAGTGG
Source organism: Streptomyces sp. NPDC046379 (assembly GCF_055587785.1). Taxonomy (NCBI): domain Bacteria; kingdom Bacillati; phylum Actinomycetota; class Actinomycetes; order Kitasatosporales; family Streptomycetaceae; genus Streptomyces; species Streptomyces sp. NPDC046379. The sequence goes on along the minus strand of NZ_JBVJFP010000013.1, from coordinate 52,392 downwards.
TGTTCGGCCAGCCAGACCGAGTCGAGCCCCGCCTCCTCCGCGGCCTCCGCCGAGCGGACCGCGCGGTGCAGCGCCTCCCCCTGGCCCTGCCCCGGGAACTGGGCGGCCAGCACGAATGTTCCTACGCGCATCGCAATTCCTGCTTCCTTGGCTCCGACACGGAGCTCCCCCACGGGCATAACCGGCCGACACGTACCGAGGACACGGGCGGGCGGAGGGATTTGCGGATTGTCGGCAGAATCGGTGGCGCGCGCGGGGGACTTGTGAGCTTCGGACCCTTCCGGGTACCCCTACGGGGGACGCGTAGGCTTGTCGCGAACACTCCCCGACGACTCCGTGAGGTGTCCCGTGTCGCCGCGCCGCAACCGACCCAAGGGCTCAGGCTCCTCCGGCCGGAGTGCCGAGGACGACCGCCCGGGCCGCTACGGCGGCTGGCAGTCCACCGAGGACTGGCAGGGCGACGGCTGGAGCGTGCGCCATGTCGCCGGCGCCTCCTCGCAGGGCAAGTCGTACCGCTGCCCCGGCTGCGACCAGCTCATCCCCTCCGGGGTGCCGCACGTCGTGGCCTGGCCCGAGCACGCGGGCGTGGACGACCGCCGGCACTGGCACAAGTCCTGCTGGAACGCGCGGGACCGCCGCACCACCCGGGTGCAGCGGTCCCGAAACGCGCCGAAGTTCTAGGGTGGCCCGGACGCCGGCCCCCGGGAGTCTCAGACGTCCCGCTTCTCCAGCAGCACGACGGCCCCGGCGAACGCGACCGCCGTGACGCCCAGCATGATCCACAGCGGGTCCCAGCCCGAGGGGCCGGACTCGCTGAGGGAGTTGGCGTAGAACACGCTCAGCTGGTTCGGGATGGAGTACTCGAACAGCGCCTCGCGCAGGTCCTCCAGCGACGACGAGAACATGAACAGCGCGATCACCAGCGGCGCCAGCACCGCCGCGATCATGATGGTGATGGCGCCCGCCGAGTGCCGCACGATCGAGCCGACCACGAGCGAGAGCAGGCCCAGCAGCGCGATGTAGAGGGAGACGCCGACCGTCCCCCTCAACCACTCGCCGCCGGACGGTTCGCGCGCCTCGCTCACCATGCCGACCTGCGCCAGGGCGACGAAGCCGGAGGAGACCAGCGTCACCACGAACGCGACCGTGAAGAACACGATCGCCTTCGCCGCCAGCACCCGGGCGCGCGAGGGGCACGCGGTCATCGTGGTCCGGATCATCCCGGTGCCGTACTCCGAGGCCGTCGTCAGCACGCCCAGCGTGATGATGCACATGCAGCCCAGCAGCAGCCCGAAGAAGCCGAGCGCGAGCGGGCTCTCGCCGCCCAGGTCGGCCTCCGAGGAGCCGGCGACCAGCGCGCCGGTGGACAGCCCGATGCCGACGACGAGCAGCACGAACACGCCCAGCGTCCACATCGTGGAGCGCACCGACCGGATCTTCGTCCACTCGGAGGCGACGGCGTGCCCGAGGTGCGTGCGCACGACCGGGATCGGCGAGGTGTAACCGGGGTACGGGGCGCCGGAGGGCGCTCCCCACTGGGGCGCGGCCTGTGGCGTGGAGGGCTGGGGCGTGCTCATCGGGCGTCCTCGGGCTTGGTCTGGTCGGCGGGAGCAGAGGCGGAGGGGGCCGCGGCGGGCGGCTGCGCGGGGGCCTGGGCGGGCTGCGCGGGGGCCTGGGCGGGCGGCTGCGGCGCCGGCTGCGCGTACGGGTTCGGCGTACCGCCCTGGGCGGGCGCGGACGGCTGAGGGCCACCGTACGGGCCCGCGAAGGGCTGACCGCCCTGCTGGGGCGGCGGCGGGGCGTACCAGCCCGGCTGGCCCTGGCCGGGCACCGGGACCGGCGGCTGCGCGCCCGCCGGCAGCGGCTGCATCAGTCCGGCCTTCTGGTCGGCCGTCGAGCGGTAGTCCACCACCGACTGCGTCATCCGCATGTACGCCTCCTCCAGCGAGGCCTGGTGCGGCGACAGCTCCCACAGCCGTACGTCCGTGTCGTGCGCGATGTCGCTGATGCGGGGCAGCGGCAGTCCCGTCACCCGCAGCGCCCCGTCCGGCTCGGGCAGCACGTGCCCGCCCGCCTCGGCCAGCGCGGAGGCCAGCTTCTCGCGCAGCTGCGGCTCGGTGTCCGGGGTGCGCACGCGCGCGAAGCCCGCGGAGTTCGCCGCGATGAAGTCCTGCACGCTCATGTCGGCGAGCAGCTGACCGCGTCCGATGACGATGAGGTGGTCGGCCGTCAGCGCCATCTCGCTCATCAGGTGGGAGGAGACGAAGACCGTGCGGCCCTCCGCGGCGAGCGACTTCATCAGGTTGCGCACCCAGAGGATGCCCTCGGGGTCGAGGCCGTTGACCGGCTCGTCGAACAGCAGCACCTGGGGGTCGCCGAGGAGCGCGCCGGCGATGCCGAGCCGCTGGCCCATGCCGAGGGAGAAGCCCTTGGAGCGCCGCTTGGCGACGTCCTGGAGGCCCACCACGCCGAGCACCTCGTCCACGCGGCGGGCCGGGATGCCGGACAGCTGGGCGAGGCTCAGCAGGTGGTTGCGGGCGGACCGGCCGCCGTGGACCGCCTTGGCGTCGAGCAGGGCGCCGACCTGGCGGGGGGCGTTCGGCAGCTTGCGGTAGGGGTAGCCGCCGATCGTCACCTGCCCGGAGGTGGGGTTGTCCAGGCCGAGGATCATCCGCATCGTCGTCGACTTGCCGGAGCCGTTCGGCCCGAGGAAGCCCGTGACGGCTCCGGGCCGCACCTGGAAGGAAAGGTTGTGCACAGCGGTCTTGTCGCCGTAGCGCTTGGTCAGGCCGACTGCCTCGATCATGCTCCGCACCCATCGAAAGGTCCTGGACAGCGGGGCACACGCCCCCGTAAGGCTTAGGAGGATATCCAGGCCCCGCCGGTTCCCTTCAAGCGCGGGCAAAAGAACGCTCCGTGCACAGTGCGGCTAGGCGTCCCGCCGCTTCAGCACCAGATAGCCGCCGGCGACCGCCGCCGCCACCCACGCCAGCATGATCAGCAGCCCGCCCCAGGGGCCGTACGGGGTGTCGTCGTCCACCGGGGTGACCACCTGCATGATCCGGCTGCCGGCCTGGTCGGGCAGGAACCGGCCGACCTTCTCGGTGGCCGGGACGTTGCCGAGGATGCTGGAGATCAGGAAGAAGAACGGCATCAGGATGCCCAGCGACAGCATGGGCGAGCGCAGCATCGCCGCGACGCCCATGGAGAACATCGCGATCAGCGTCATGTAGATCCCGCCGCCGAGCACCGCCCGCAGCACCCCCGGGTCGCCGAGCGACGCCCGCAGCTCGCCGAGCATCGCCTGCCCCAGGAAGAACGCGGCGAAGCTCGTCGCCATGCCGACCGCCAGCGCCAGCGCCGTGGCCACCGCCAGCTTCCCGAACAGGAACGTCCCGCGCTGCGGCACCGCCGCGAGGGAGGTGCGGATCATGCCGGAGCTGTACTCGTTCGACACCACCAGCACCCCGAAGACGATCATCGCCAGCTGGCCGAGGCTCATCCCGGCGAAGCTGATGAACGTCGGATCGAAGGAGAGCCGGTCGCGTTCGTCCATCCGGTCGAACTCGCTCTTCGACAGCGCCGAGATCAGCATGCCCAGCGCGATCGTCACGACCACGGCGAGCGACAGCGTCCACACGGTGGACGCCACGGAGCGGATCTTCGTCCATTCGGAGCGGATGACCTGGGCCGCCGTCATGTGCTTGCCTTCCTCCAGCCCTCGCCCCAGGCCGCCGGCGGCTCCGGGGAGTCGGAGTGCGCGTGGTACTCCACCGACTCCGCCGTCAGCCGCATGAACGCCTCCTCCAGCGAGGCGCGTTGCGGGCTCAGCTCGTGCAGCGTGATCCCGTGCCGCGCGGCCAGCTCGCCGATCCGCTCCGCACCGGCGCCGTCCACCTCCAGCGCGCCGCCGCCGTTCTCCACCACCGTCATCCCGGCCCCGTGCAGCACGTCGAGCAGCCGCTCCCGCTCGGGGGAGCGGATCCGGGTGTACGTGCGGCTGTTCCGCGCGATGAAGTCGGCCATGGAGGTGTCCGCCAGCAGCCGGCCCTGGCCGATGACGACGAGGTGGTCGGCCGTCAGCGCCATCTCGCTCATCAGATGCGAGGAGACGAACACCGTACGGCCCTGGGCGGCCAGCGACTTCATCAGATGGCGGATCCAGTGGATGCCCTCGGGGTCCAGCCCGTTCACCGGCTCGTCGAACATCAGGATGCGCGGATCGCCCAGCAGCGCGGCGGCGATGCCCAGCCGCTGGCCCATGCCCAGCGAGAACCCCTTGGCCTTCTTCCGGGCGACGGCCGTCAGGCCCACCGTGTCCAGCACCTCGGCCACCCGCCGTTCGGGGATGCCGTTGCTCTGCGCCAGGCACAGCAGATGGTTGCGGGCGCTGCGGCCGCCGTGCACGGCCTTGGCGTCGAGCAGGGCGCCGATGTACTTCAGCGGGTCCTTCAGCCGGTCGTAGTGGACGCCGTCGATGCGCACGTCCCCCGCGGTGGGCCGGTCCAGGCCCAGCATCATCCGCATGGTGGTCGACTTGCCGGCGCCGTTGGGACCGAGGAAGCCGGTGACGACGCCGGGCCGCACGGTGAACGTCAGCCCGTTCACCGCGACCTTCTCGCCGTACCGCTTGGTCAGCCCCTCGAGCTCGATCATGCGGCCACGCTAAAACGGCACGAGGCCCCCTGCCACTTCAGTGACGGGGGGCCTCGCGGAGGGTACGCCGTGTACTGCTTACTGCTTACCGGGACTGCTGCGCCGGGACGCCGCGGGAGACGGACTCGTCGTCGGCGGGGCCGGTCGCGGCCACCGCGGCGCCGGTGAGCGTGGCGAGCATCTCGCGGACGTTCGTCAGCTGGGCGTTGATGGAGTCGCGGCGGTTGGTCAGAGCGGCCAGCTCGCGCTCGGATTCCGAACGGATGCGGTCCGCCTTGGCGTTGGCGTCGGCGACGATGTCCTCGGCCTGACGCTGGGCGGTCTCCACCGTCTGGCGGGCGCGGCGCTCGGCGTCGGTGCGCAGCTTCTCGGCCTCCAGGCGCAGCTGCTCCGCCCGGTGCTCGATCTCCGCGAGCCGCTTCTCGGCCTTGGCCTGACGGGACGCCAGGTCGCGCTCGGACTGCTCGCGGCGCTTGGCCAGGTTGGTCTCGAAGTCGGCGGCGGCCTGAGCGGCCTTGGCGCGGGTCTCCTCGAAGAGCGCGTCGGCCTCCTCGCGCTTGGACTGCGCGTCCTTCTGCGCGTCCGCACGCAGCTGGGCGGCCTCGCCCTTGGCCTTCTCGACGATCCGGACGCCCTCGTCCTCGGCCTTGGCCTTGCGCTCCGCCGCGAACGACTCGGCGTCGTTGCGCACCTGCTGGGCCGCCGACTCGGCCAGCTCACGGTGCTGCTCGGCCGCGCGCCGGGCCTCCTCGCGCAGGTCCTTCGCCTCCTCCTCCGCGAGGCGGAGGATCTTCTCGACGCGCGCGCCGAGACCCGCGTACGACGGCTCCGCGTCGGTCACGGCGGCCTGGGCGTTCTGCGTCTCGAGGTGGAGCTCCTCGATGCGCTTTTCCAGAGCGGTGATGCGGGCGAGAGCGCTGTCACGGTCGGAGACGAGCTTGGAGATCCGTTCGTCCACCTGAGCGCGGTCGTACCCACGCCGCACAAGCTCGAAGCCGTAGGGGGAAGTGTCGCTCATGGGGTTCCTGTCGAATGAGACCGGTGAGGTGATAGGTGGAATCCTAGGGGCCGAAGCGGTGTGTCATCGAGCGGATACGGGTTTGATCTGGAGAATGACACCCCATTTGGACGGCTGACCAGCGCACGAGCTTCCGGAAATCAGGCCAAACACTTTCGGACGATCTCCAACGGTCGCCACGGCTACCCGTCCGACGCCTTGCCGCCCGAGCGCGGCGGTCCCACGGCCGCCCCGGCCTTGACCGCGCCGTCCTTGCCGGACGGCGGCGCCTCGAACGACTCCAGCGCCTCCAGCACGTCCTGCACCCGGGAGATCTCGGCGTTGATGTCCTCGCGCCGGCGCACCAGGACCTCCAGCTCGCGCTTGCCCTCCTCGACCGTGCGCCGGGCCTCGCGGATCGCCTCGGCCTTCAGCTCCTCGGCCTCCCGGATGAGGGTGGCCTTCTTCTGCTCGGCCTCCTTCAGCAGGGCCTCGGCCTTCTTCACGGCGGCGATGCGCACCTTGCCGGCCTCGGAGTTGGCCTCCGACACCAGCTCCTTCGCCTTCGCCTGGGCCTTGGCGAGCTGCTCCTCGGCGGCCTTGATCAGCGCGTCGCAGCGGTCGCCGGTCGACTTCATCGTCTCGGCCGCCTCCCGGCGGGCCCGCTCGTGCAGCTCCTCGATCTCGGCGGTGATCCGGGCGCGCAGTTCCTCGGCGCGCTCCCGGACGGCGGTGGCGTCCCGGCGGGCGCCGACCAGCAACTCGTCGGCGTCCGTGCGGGCCTTCTCCACCCGGGAGTTGCCCTCGACCGTGGCCTCCGCGACCAGCCGCTCGGCCTCCTTGCGGGCCGCGCCGACCATGGTGTCGGCCTGCGCCTCGGCGTCCGCGGTGGTCTTGAGCGCCTGCGCCTGCGCCTCGGCGAGCAGCTTGTCGGCCTCGGCCGCGGTCTCCGTGATGAGCTTGTCGACCTGCTCGGCGGCCTCCGAACGCCGCTTGTTGGCCTCCTTGCGGGCCGCGTCCAGCGTCCGCTCGGCCTCGTCGCGCGCGGCGGCGGTGACCCGCTCTGCCTCGGCGAGCGCCTCGGCCCTGACCCGCTCGGACTCGCCGCGCACCCGCTCGGCGTGCTGCTGCGCGGAGCCGACCGTCTGCGCGGCCTCGGCACGCAGCCGCTCCGCCTCGCCGTTCGCGTCCCCGAGCAGCTTCTCGGCCTGGGCGACCGCCTCGGCCCGCACCCGCTCGACCTCGGCGGCCGTCTCCGTGGTGAGCCGCTCCGCCTCGGAGCGCGCCTCGGTGATCAGCGTGTCCGCCTGCGCCGCCGCGTCCGAACGGATCCGGTTCGCGTCCTCGCGGGCGTCCGCACGGGCGCGCGCCGCCTCCTGGTCGGCCTGCGCGATGGCGTCCGACGCCTCGGTCCGGGCGCGCTGCGCGTGCTCGGCGGCGTCGGCGCGCATCCGCTCCGACTCGGCGATGGCCTCCGCCATGGTCCGCTCGGCGAGGGACTTCGCGGCCTCCGCCTCCTCGCTCGCCTCGCGCCGGACCCGGCTCGCGTCCTCGCTGGCCCGCTCCCGCTCGGCGTAGGCGTCGGCGCGGACCCGGTCCGCCTCCTCCTCGGCCTCGCGCCGGGTGCGCTCCGCCGCGTGCTCGGCGGCGCTGCGCAGACCGGCGATCTCCTCCTGCGCCTGCTCGTGCAGCCCGGCGACGGAGTCCCGCACCTGCTGGGCGTGGGCCTCGGCGGCGGAGACCATCTCGGTGGCGCGCCGGTCGGCCTCCTCGACCAGGCGGACCGCCTCGGCCTGCGCCTCCTCCACGCGGGTGCGCGCAGAGGCCAGCAGTTCCTCGCTCTGCTCGCGGGCCCGCTCGCGCTCCTGGTCGGCCTCCTGCCGGGCCGCGCCGAGCGTCTCCTCGGCCTCGCGCCGACGCCGTACGGCCTCCTCCTGCGCGGCGGCCAGCGTCTCCGACGCCTCCGCGGCCAGCCGTTCGGCCGCGGCCTGCGCCTCGGCGCGCACCCGGTCGGCGGTGTCCTGCGCCTCGGTCTTCAGCCGCTCGGCCTCCGTCGCGGCCTCGGTCCGCAGCCGTACGGCGACGGCCTCGCCCTCCGCGCGGGACGCGGACGCGTCGGACGCGGCCTCGGTGCGCAGCCGTTCCGCTTCCGCCTCCGCCTGCTGCTGCAGGGCGCGGATGCGCTCGGCGGCCTCGGTGCGCAGCCGGTCGGCCTCCTCGGTGGCCTCGCGGCGGATCCGCGCGGCCTCCTCGCGGGCGTCGGTGAGGGCCTGCTCGGCGGCGGCCAGACGGGCCTCGGTGTCCGCGTGCAGCCGGGCCAGCTCGTCGGCGGCCTCCGCCTGCCGGGCCGCGACGGCGCGCTCGGTCTCCTCGCGCAGTTCGAGCGCGGCCCGCTCGGCGTCCGCGCGGATGCCCTCGGCCTGCTCCAGCACCTCGTCGCGGTGGCGCTCGGCCTCGTTGCGGGTGCGCTCCAGGGTTTCCTCGGCCTGCCGGCGCAGCGTGGTGGCGCGCTCGATGGCCTCGGTGCGGACCTTCTCGCTGTCCGCGGTCGCGATCCGGCGCAGTTCGTCCGCGTCCGCCTTGGCCTTGGCGAGCAGCTCCTCGGCGGTCCTGGCCGCCTCCTCGATCTGCGCCACGGCCTCCTTGCGGGCCTCGGCGCGGATCTTCTCGCCCTCGGCGACCGCGTCGGAGCGCAGCTGCTCGGCCTCGCCGCGCAGCCGGCGCGCCTCCTCCTGCAGCTCGACCGTCTTGGCGCGGTACTCCTTGGTGTCGTCCTTCGCCGCGCCCTTGAGCTGCTCGGCGATGTCGTGCGCCTCGGCCCGCAGCCGGTCCGCCTCGGCCTCCGCCTCGCGGCGGATCCGCTCGGCCTCCTCGGCGGCGGCCTTGGTGGTGTTCTTGGCGTTCTCGGCGGCCTTGTTGAGGACGTCCTCGGCGGTCCTGGCCGCCTTGGACAGCTGGGTCGCGGTCTCCTCGGCGGTGATCGTGCGGGCCTTCTCGGCGGCCTCCGCGACGATCTTCTCGGCCTCGGCGCGGGCGTCGGCGACGAGCTGCTCGGCCTCCGCCTTGGTAGTCTCGGCCTCCTTGGTGGCCTCGCTGACCAGCCGGGCGACCTGCTCCTTGGCCGTACGGGTGCGCAGCTCGTTGGCCGACTCGGCGCTCGCGAGGGTCTTGGCCGCGGCCTCCTTGGCCTCGGTGACCAGCTTCTCCGCCTCGGACTGCGCCTTGCGCAGCGCCTCCTCGGCCTCGGTCATCCGCGCCTCGGCGGCCCGGCTCAGCTCGGCGGCCTGGCGGCGGGCGGCGTCCGACTCGGTGACCGTGGTGGTGCGCAGCTGCTCGGCGTGGTCGGTGGCCTCCTGGGCCTGGGTGGAGGCGGCGTTCAGCAGCCGCTCCGCGTCCGCGCGGGCGCGCCGCAGCAGCTGCTCCGCCTCGGCGCGGGCGGCCTCGGCCTCGCCGCGCAGCCGCTGACGGGCCTCGGCGGTCAGCCGCTCGGCCTCGGCGCGGGCGGCGGCCATGGCCTGCTCGGCCTCGGCGCGGGACTCCTCCAGCAGCCGGCGGGCCTGCTGCTCGGTGCGGGCGCGCAGCTGCTCCGCCCACGCGACGTTCTCGTTGACGTGTGACTCGACGGTGGCCCGGCGCTCGGCCAGCTCCTGGTCGAGCTGCTGGCGCCGGGTCACGGCCTCCTGGTGCAGCTCGGCCTGGAGGCGGGCCGCCTGCTCGGCGTGCTCCTGGAGGATGCGCTGGGTCTGGGCGCGGGCCTGGCTCAGCTCGCGCTCGGCGTCGGCGCGGATCTGGTCGGCCTGCATCTGGGCGTTGCGCAGCAACTGCTCGGCCTGGTAGCCGATGTCGGCACTGTCATAGGCAGGCCGCGTCATGAGCGTGCGCCGCGCCTCGTGCAGCTTGGCGCGCAGCACCTCGACCTGGTAGCCGAGGTCCTCGGCGTGCTGGATGGCCTTTTCCCGCTCGGTCCTCAGCCGCTTCATCTCGGCTTCGAACCGAGTGAGGTGGTCGACGTCAGCCGCCGGCTCTCGCTCCTGGCTCTCGTAGCCCCGCACTGCGCGGTCCCATCCGTCCCCTGGTCGCAAGTCTTTCCGAACGAGCTCCGTCCATCCGCCGAACGGGGCCCCCGGGGAATGGTGTCAGATCAACGGCGGAGCATGGGCTGCTGCCCCGACGCTCGTCCCCCGAAACCCGGACCCCGGCGGTCCTGCCGTCAACGCGACAGGACCTCGGTCGCCCTGGAAGGAGCGGCGACCGCCCCCAACCCTACCGGCCCCTATGTACGAGCATCAGTGCTCAGGTGACTCAACGGGCGCCGAAGTGACCAGTTCGGTGAGAACGCCGTGGCAGTCCTTGGGGTGCAGGAAGGTGATCCGCGATCCCATGGAGCCGCGGCGGGGCTCGTCGTAGAGCACGCGCACGCCCTTGTCCCGCACGGCGGCGGCGTCGGCGTCGACGTCCGCGGTGCCGAAGGCGATGTGGTGGACGCCCTCCCCGTTCTTCGCCAGCCACTTGGCGACGGTGGAGTCCTCCCGGATCGGTTCGAGAAGCTGGAGGTACGACGCACCGCCGTCCGACGTATCGTTGATCTTGAGCATGGCCTCGCGCACGCCCTGCTCCTCGTTGACCTCGGTGTGGAAGACCTCGAAGCCGTACGTGGCCCGGTAGAACTCCACGGTCGCGTCGAGGTCGTGGCAGGCGATTCCGATGTGGTCGATTCGCGTCAGCATGGATTCAGTGCAGCGTTCCGGAGGTGGTTACGCAACGTGCGCGCGATCACACCGACCGCCCGATGACGGGTGGAGTACCGCTCAGTACATTCGAGTAAACCCTCGTTCACTCCTCGGCCCGTGCAAGGCCGGTAAGGGGATCTCAGCTCATGTCTTCTGCAACGAACGGCACGACGTCCGTCATCGTCGCGGGCGCCCGGACCCCGATGGGGCGGTTGCTCGGTTCGCTGAAGTCCTTCTCCGGAGCCGACCTCGGCGGCTTCGCGATCAAGGCCGCCCTGGACCGTGCGGGGATCGGCGGCGACCAGGTGCAGTACGTGATCATGGGCCAGGTGCTGCAGGCCGGGGCGGGGCAGATCCCGGCGCGCCAGGCCGCGGTCAAGGCCGGCATCCCGATGAACGTCCCGGCGCTCACGATCAACAAGGTGTGCCTCTCCGGCCTGGACGCCATCGCGCTCGCCGACCAGCTCATCCGCGCCGGCGAGTTCGACGTGATCGTGGCCGGCGGCCAGGAGTCCATGACCAACGCCCCGCACCTGCTGCCGAAGTCCCGCGAGGGCGTCAAGTACGGCGCCGTGCAGATGCTGGACGCGATGGCGTACGACGGTCTGACCGACCCGTGGGAGAACATCCCCATGGGCGAGTCGACGGAGCGGCACAACACGCGCCTCGGCATCGGCCGCGCCGAACAGGACGAGATCGCCGCGCTGTCCCACCAGCGCGCCGCCGCCGCCCAGAAGAACGGCGTCTTCGAGGCCGAGATCACCCCCGTGGAGATCCCGCAGCGCAAGGGCGAGCCGGTGGTCGTCAGCCAGGACGAGGGCATCCGCGGCGACACGACCGCCGAGTCGCTGGGCAAGCTGCGCCCGGCGTTCACCAAGGACGGCACGATCACCGCCGGCTCCTCCTCGCAGATCTCCGACGGCGCCGCCGCGGTGGTCGTGATGAGCAAGGCCAAGGCGCAGGAGCTGGGCCTGGAGTGGATCGCCGAGATCGGCGCCCACGGCAACGTGGCGGGCCCCGACACCTCCCTGCAGTCCCAGCCGTCCAACGCCATCGCGCACGCGCTGAAGAAGGAGGGCCTGGACGTCGCCGACCTCGACCTGATCGAGATCAACGAGGCCTTCGCCGCGGTCGCCGTGCAGTCAATGAAGGACCTCGGCGTTTCCGTCGAAAAGGTGAATGTGAACGGCGGCGCCATCGCCCTGGGGCACCCGATCGGCATGTCCGGCGCCCGTCTGGTGCTGCACCTGGCGCTGGAGCTGAAGCGGCGCGGCGGCGGCGTCGGAGCGGCGGCGCTGTGCGGCGGCGGCGGTCAGGGCGACGCCCTGATCATCCGCGTGCCGAAGGCCTGACCCTCGCCGAAGAACTCTCGAACGGAGCTGTGATGCAGGACGTCTCCTCACTGGTGGCCCAGGCCAGGGAAGGCCGGCCGCGTGCCGTCGCCCGGCTGATCTCCCTGGTGGAGGGGGCGTCCCCGCAGTTGCGGGAGGTGATGGCGGCCCTGGCCCCGCTGACCGGCAACGCCTACGTGGTCGGCCTGACGGGTTCGCCGGGCGTCGGCAAGTCGACCTCCACGTCGGCGCTGGTGACGGCGTACCGCAAGCAGGGCAGGCGGGTCGGCGTCCTCGCCGTGGACCCGTCCTCGCCGTTCTCGGGCGGGGCCCTGCTCGGCGACCGGGTCCGCATGTCGGAGCACGCCTCCGACCCGGGCGTCTACATCCGCTCCATGGCGACCCGCGGCCACCTCGGCGGCCTCGCCTGGGCGGCGCCGCAGGCCATCCGCGTCCTGGACGCCGCCGGCTGCGAGGTGATCCTGGTGGAGACGGTCGGCGTCGGCCAGTCCGAGGTGGAGATCGCCTCGCAGGCCGACACCAGCGTCGTGCTGCTCGCGCCGGGCATGGGGGACGGCATCCAGGCCGCGAAGGCGGGCATCCTGGAGATCGGCGACGTGTACGTCGTCAACAAGGCCGACCGCGACGGGGCCGACGCCACCGCCCGCGAGCTGAACCACATGCTGGGCCTCGGTCAGTCGCGGGGCCCCGGCGACTGGCGCCCGCCGATCGTGAAGACGGTGGCGGCGCGCGGCGAGGGCGTCGACGAGGTCGTGGAGGCCTTGGAGAAGCACCGCGCGTGGATGGAGGAGCACGGCGTCCTGAGCGGGCGCCGACGGGCCCGCGCCGCCCGCGAGGTCGAGACGATCGCCGTCACCGCCCTTCGCGAACGCATCGGCGACCTTCACGGCGACCGCCGGCTGGACGCCCTGGCGGAGCGCATCGTCGCCGGCGAACTGGACCCGTACCGCGCGGCGGACGACCTGATCGCGGAACTGACCCGGTCATGACGGAGCGGGCGGGGCCCGCAGAGGCCCCGCCCGCGCCCGCTACCGACTCGTCAGGGGCGCCCCCGGTGCCCGCGCAGATGCTCCGCGATGGGCTTGAGGGCCTTGTCCAGCTCGGTCAGGGCCTCGGGGGACAGCAGGTCGATGAAGTGCCGGCGCACGGACGCCACATGGTGCGGCGCGACCTTCTGCATGGTCTCCATGCCGTGCTCGGTGAGGACGGCGTACAGACCGCGGCGGTCCGACTCGCAGTTCTCCCGCCGCACGAGCCCGGCGTTCTCCATGCGTGTGATCTGGTGCGAGAGCCGGCTCTTGGACTGGAGGGTCGCGGCGGCGAGATCGCTCATCCGCATCCGCGAATCCTCCGACTCCGAGAGGTTCACCAGGATCTCGTAGTCGTTCATCGTCAGGCCGAACGGCTGCAGATCCTTTTCGAGCTGGTACGTCAAGAGTCTGTTGACGTCCAGATGGGTGCGCCAAGCACACTGCTCCGCATCGGTCAGCCAGCGCGTGGCCGTCTCGGTCTCCATGAATGAAGTCTACCTAAAAGGTTGAAAGGCGAACTAGTGAGGGTCGTGTGACAGTGCGCACGCGTTCGACTGTCACACTCCGCAGACTACCGCTCACAGCCCGAAGCGACGCTGGACGTCCCCCAGCTGTCCGGGAAGACGCGGTGCGCCGCCTTGCGCCCCATGCCCTCCGGCCATACCCCCTCCGGCCTGTTGCGGACCCGCCCCCACGGACTGTTCGGTCATCAGCGCCTCGGACGACTGGAGCAGCACCGTGCCCGCCCCGACGAACTCGAACTGGTGCTCCTCCCCGGAGGCCCCGCCGAGGCCAGTCAGCGCACGTAGACCGCCCATCACCCCGCTCATGTAGCCGTGGTCGTAGTGGTGGCACGGGGAGGGGCAGTCGGCCCACCCGACGAGCGCCTCCGGGTCCACCCGGATCGGCGGTTCCATGAACACCACCGGTCCGTTGGACGCGGCCACGAACTTCCCGGTTCCGATGAGCGTCAGAAAGCCCGGGACGATGGACTGCTTCAGCGCGAGGGTTGGCTGAAAAGCGAGCAGATTGCCGGAGCGAATGGTCAAGTTGCCGTCTTCGAGGTCATACGAATTGACGTCGAAGGCCCGGTCGGCCAGCAGCATCTTGCCCGAGCCGTCCGCCACCACCCAGTCGGCCGCGTGCAGAGGCGAATGGAACGACGTCCGCACCAGCCGGTCGAGCGCACCGTGCCCGATGCCGTTGAACTGGATGGCGCCGTAGTAGGCGATCATCTTGCCCTTCTGGAGGAACCACTGGTTGCCCTTGAGTTCCACACAGAAGGTGTACGGGTTGACGTTGTCGTCGACGGGCAACGTCATCGGATCGTGGACAACGGGCCCCGGCGGCCCATAGACACCGTTCACAGCTTCTCCTCCGAGGCCTGCACGTACACCACACCGCTGCCGCTCAGCTCCAGCTGGAACGCCTCGCCGGAGCCGCGCCCCACCATGTCCCGCCAGCCCAGGGCCGTGGACAGCTTGTTCCGTACGTCACCATGGTGGGCGACGTACGCCTGCGGGTCGACGTGAACGGGCCGGTCGGGTCTGATGGGCACCTCGAAGACGCCCCCGTGGGCCATCACGGCCACGGCCCCGTGCCCGGTCAGCGTGGTCGTGAACAGCCCTTGCCCGCTGATCTGCCCGCGGACCATCCCCATGACCCCGCCCTGGGACCCCAGGAAGAGCGTCCCCTGCTGCAGGGTCCCCTCGAAGGCCAGCAGCCGATCGGCCTCGACGCACAGGGTCTCCCCGCCGAGATTGATCACCTGCACGTGGTGTCCGCCGTGCCCGAACAGCACGGTCCCGCTGCCCTCGACGGTCATGAGCGGCGTGTCCTCACCGGCCACGCGCCGCCCGATCATCGACACGACCCCGCCCTGCCCGCCCGCCATGTTGGGCGTGAAGGACACATCTCCCTTGTAGGCGAGCATGGCCCCGCGCTGACTGAACAGCCGCTGACCCGGGGCGACGGTCGCCTCGATCATCTTCGCGTTGAGCTCACGGAAACCCATCTCACACACCCCCCGCGACGGTGTTCCGCTCGCTGGGCTGCACGTACACGAGCCCGTCACCCTCGAACCTGATCTGGAAGGCCTCGCCGCCGCCCTCGCCCATGAACGTCCGGAAGGTCACCCCGGACTGGAAGGACTGCTGGAGGTTCCCCTGATGCGCGATGTACGCACCGGGGTCGACGCTCAGCGGGAACTGCGGACTGACCCGCAGCACCACGGCCGGCCCGTCCGACATGATCGCCGCCTGCCCGTGCCCCTCGACCGTCGTCGTGAACAGCCCGTTGCCCTGAGCTGCGCCGCGCACCCCGGTGAACGACGTCCCCGTCCGCAGCCCCGAGTCCGTGGCGAGCAGATTGCTCGACTCCACGAACAACTTGTCACCCTGCAGAGCCACCAGGTTGATCTCCGAGGCCCGGTCGGCGAACCAGCACGTCCCGTGCCCCGTCACCTCCATCAGGGTCATCTGCTCACCGGTGAGACGCCGGGTCACCATCCCCCGTATCCCCTCACCCCCGCCACTCAGCTTCTTGAAGGTCATCTGCCCGTCGTACGCGACCATCGAGCCGTTCTTCGCCTTCACGGCGTCCCCGGTCATGTCGACGGCCAGCACCTTGCTGCCTTGGAGTCGAAACATCGCCACAGGAAGGAAGGTACCTACCCCTGCCGGGACTCGGCCTGCGAGCGTTTGTCACAATGACGGAAAGTTTGTGCACCCGTTCACAAAGCGACCCCGAAGGTGACCCCCGTGGACCTCAAGACCGCCACCGCCCTCCGCCGCCTGCGCCTGGTCTCGGCGCCCGAGGCGGTGTCCTTCCTCGTCCTGCTCGTCTGCTCGGTGCTCAAGCGCACGACCGAATTCAACGCGGTCCCGGTGATGGGCGCGATCCACGGCGTCCTGTTCATCCTCTACGTGATCTTCTGGGCGGACGCCTGGAACCGCACCAAGTGGTCCCTGAAGACCGCCGCCCTCTACTTCGTCCTCTCGGTCCTCCCGGCCGGCGGCTTCTACGCGGAGCGCCGCCTGCGCACCGAGGCCGAGAACGCGGTGTTCGCCTCGCAGGCCCGAAAGGCCACGGCATGATCGTCGCCTTCTCCGTGACCCCCCTGGGCGTGGGCGAGGACGTCGGCGAATACGTCGCCGACGCGGTCAGGGTGGTCCGCGAGTCGGGCCTCCCGAACCGCACGGACGCGATGTTCACGTCCATCGAGGGCGACTGGGACGAGGTCATGGACGTCGTCAAGCGCGCGGTGGCGGCCGTAGAGGCAAGGGCTCCCAGAGTCTCCCTGGTCCTGAAGGCGGACATCCGCCCAGGAGTGCAGGACGGCCTGACCGCCAAGGTCGAAACGGTGGAACGCCACTTGGCGCACTAGCCCAGACGAGGGAAAGTCGGCGGCCGTTCCCGCCCCCACGGGAGGCCGCCCCCATGGGGGCGGCACCCCCCACCCTGTCTGGCCACGACGGCGGAAAGGCCGCCCTCGTAGAGGCGCACTCCCCACCCTCTCTGGCCACGACGGCGGAAAGGCCGCCCTCGTGGGGGCGCACTCCCCACCCTGTCTGGCCACGACGGCGGAAAGGCCGCGTACGGCGGGAAGGGGACGGGCCGGGGGTGTCCGCCCGCAGCGGTTGGCGCGTCAACACGGGTACCACTTGCAACGGACCGATTCCGCGCCGTTCCGAGGACGGACACCCCCGGCCCGGCCCCGACGAGGCACCAGGCGACAGCGCCACCGCAACCGAGAACCCACCCCGACAGGCCGCCGCAGGCAGAAATCCGCACCGCCCTCGACCCGCCCGGCGACGAATCCACCACCACGACGAGCCCCCGGAACGCCGCCCCGAGCGGACGCGACCCCGCCCCCACCCACCTGGCCCCTCCCAACTCGACACGTCCCGAATTCTCCACTTTCGTGAGAGTAGTTCGAGCAGTTCGATCACTGGAGGGCGCTGTGCGGCCGGAGGGCTACGACTACGACACCCACAGCCGACTCGCCGGACCGCTCACGGAGCCGGCCGAGGCGTACCGGGTGCAGTACACCTCGCTCCTCTCCGGCGAGCCCCACCGAATACGAGCCGTCCTCCTCATGGCGCTCGCCCCGGTCCTCACCGGCGTCCTGCTGGTGTACCTGATCTGGCCCACCCACTGGGTGGACCGCGAGGGCGCCGACAGCTGGCTGATCGTCCTGGACGTCGCCATGCTTCTGGCGATCGGCCTGATCGAGCTGTTCATGCTCGTCAACGTCGCCTCCGTCGCGCACGCCACCATGGTCGCCCGCGACCCCGTCCCCGTCACCCCCGAACCCGGCACGCGCGTCGCCTTCCTCACGACGTACGTCCCCGGCAAGGAACCCCTGGAGATGGTCCGCGCCACCCTGGAGGCGGCCACCCGCATCCGCCACACCGGCCCCTTCGACGTCTGGCTCCTCGACGAGGGCGACGACGACCAGGCCAAGGCGCTCTGCGCGGAGCTGGGCGTACGCCACTTCACCCGGCACGGCGTCCCGGAGTGGAACCGCCCGACCGGCGTCCACAAGGCCCGCACCAAGCACGGCAACTACAACGCCTGGATCGCCATGCACGGCGGCGCCTACGACTTCTTCGCCTCCGTCGACACCGACCACGTCCCGCTGCCCAACTTCCTGGAGCGGATGATGGGTTACTTCCGGGACCCGGACGTGGCGTTCGTCGTCGGCCCCCAGGTGTACGGCAACTACCACAACCCGGTCACGAAGGCGGCCGAGTCCCAGCAGTTCCTCTTCCACGCCCTGATCCAGCGCGCCGGCAACCGCTACCGCGCCCCCATGTTCGTCGGCACGAACAACGTGGTCCGCATCGCCGCCGTCAAACAGATCCGCGGCCTGTACGACTCCATCACCGAGGACATGGCCACGGGCTTCGAGCTGCACCGCACCCGCAACCCCCGCACGGGCAACCACTGGCAGTCGGTCTACACCCCCGACGTGCTGGCGGTGGGCGAGGGCCCGGCGTCGTGGACGGACTTCTTCACGCAGCAGATGCGCTGGTCGCGGGGCACTTACGAGACGCTGCTGAAGCAGTACTGGAAGGCCCCTCTCCGCATGCCGAAGGGCCGCCTGTTCTCGTACACGCTCATGCTCGTCTACTACCCGATGACGGCGGTGAACTGGTTCCTGGGCATCCTCAGCTGCGTGCTGTTCCTGTGGTTCGGCGCGTCCGGCACCCAGGTGGCCGCATCGGTCTGGCTGATGCTCTACAGCGACGCGGCGGCCCTCCAGATCGGCCTGTACCTCTGGAACCGCCGGCACAACGTCTCCCCGCACGAGCCCCAGGGCTCGGGCGGCCTGGCGGGCATGGCGATGTCCGCGATGTCCGCGCCGATCTACCTGAAGTCGTTCACGGAGGCGGTCCTGCGCCGCCCGAGCCGCTTCGTGGTCACCCCGAAGGGGGACGACGCCAGCCCGGACCGCCTGCTCACCTTCCGCATCCACCTGTTCTGGGCGATCCTCCTGGCCACGTCCCTCGCCGTGTCCGTCGTCCTGGACCACACGCACGCGGCGATGCGCACCTGGGCGTGCCTGGCCCTGGCGATCTCCCTGGCGCCGCCGGCGATCTGGGCGGCGACGGTCCTCAAGGAGCGCCGCGAGAACCCGGCGACTGCCCGCAGCGCGACCGCCATCACGCCCCGGGAGACCGCGGCCGCCGCCCCCGAACCCGCCCTGGCCACGGCGACGACCGGCACGGTGTCCACCGTCTCCGGCACCACGACAGGAGGCAACTAGCCCATGGCCTTCCAGCCCTCGCAGAAGACGAAGAAGACAGTCCTGGGCATCGGCGGGGTCGCGATCCTTGCCGGCCTCAACGCACCGGCGGCCATCGACTTCGCGAGCGAGAAGTACCACGAGTACAAGATCGCGCAGCCCGGCTACAAGGCCAGGTACGGCTCCTGGACCCAGGTCGACATCCCGAAGGAGTTCCGCACCAACGCGATCCACGCGGCGCTGCTGCACACCGGCAAGGTGCTGATCGTCGCGGGCTCGGGCAACGAGCAGAAGAAGTTCGACAAGGGCGAGTTCGACACGGTCCTGTGGGACCCGAAGGCGAACACCTTCAAGAAGATCCCCACCCCGGAGGACTTCTTCTGCGCCGGCCACGCCCAGCTCCCCGACGGCCGCCTGTTGGTGGCAGGCGGCACGGCCCGCTACGAACTGCTCGACGGCGAGGTGGAGCGGGCGGGCGGCGGCATGCGGGTGAAGAACGAGAGCCCGGACAAGACGGTCCGGCTGAAGAAGGGCACCCGTTTCCGCTCCCCGGCGGGCGTCGAGTACGTGACGAAGTTCGACGTCACGATCCCGAAGGCCAAGCGCACCTTCAAGATCACGTACAACCGCGAGGGCGTGATGCAGCCCTGGCAGACGAAGATCACCGCCGGTGAGGCGCGGGTCTTCGTGGAGGCCGTCGAGAAGGGCCCGCTGTCGGTCACCGAGAAGCAGGCGCAGTACGAGATCGTGGGCCTCAAGGGCAGGGACGCGGCGAACACCTACGGCCTGTCCGAGAAGATCACCATGGACAAGCAGGACTTCCAGGGGATCCGGGCGGCCTACGAGTTCGACCCGAAGGCGGAGCGGTACGTCCCCGTCGACCCGATGGCCAAGGCGCGCTGGTACCCGACGCTGGTGGGCTTGGAGGACGGCCGGATCCTCGCGGTCTCCGGGCTGGACGACGTGGGGATGATCGACCCGGGCGACAACGAGATCTACGACCCGAGGACCAAGAAGTGGAGCACGGGGCCGAAACGGTACTTCCCGACGTACCCGGCGCTGTTCCTCACCAAGGGCGGCAAGCTGTTCTACCCGGGTTCCAACGCCGGGTACGGCCCGGCGGACAAGGGCCGCGAGCCGGGCCTGTGGGACGTGAAGAAGAACACCTTCGAACCGGTCCCGGGCCTGCGCGACTCCAACCAGACGGAGACGTCCGCGTCCCTTCTCCTGCCCCCGGCGCAGGACCAGAAGGTGATGATCCTGGGCGGCGGGGGAGTGGGCGAGTCGAAGCTGTCGACGCCCCGCACGGCGGTGGTGGACCTGAAGAAGGACAACCCGGCCTTCAAGGACGGCCCCGACCTGCCGCAGGGGACGCGCTACCTGAACAGCGTGATCATGCCGGACGACACGGTGTTCACCTCGAACGGCTCCCGCGACTACCGGGGCCGCAGCGCCAGCAACATCCTCAAGGCGCAGTTCTACGACCCGCGGACCAATGCCTTCCGGGAGGCCGCGGCCCCGCGGGTGGGCCGCAACTACCACTCCGAGGCGCTGCTGCTGCCCGACGGCCGGGTCGCCACGTTCGGCTCGGACCCGCTCTTCGACGACCAGCAGAACACCAAGCTCGGCCACTTCGAGCAGCGGATGGAGGTCTTCACCCCGCCCGCGCTGCACAAGTACGGCAAGCAGCGGCCGGTGCTCGGCGCGGGCCCGCAGGAGCTGGACCGCGATCACCGGGTGACGTTCGAGACGGCCCACCCGGAGCGGATCGCCGGGGCGCGCCTGATGCGCCCGAGCGCGGTCACCCACACGACGGACGTGGAGCAGCGCTCGATCGAGCTGGGCGTGACCAGGGGCGCGAGGTCGGCGACGTTCACGGTGCCGAAGGACCGGACACTGGTCCCGCCGGGCTGGTACATGCTGTTCGCGACGGACGCGAAGGGGACGCCGTCCGAGGCGAAGTGGGTGCAGGTGAAGTGACGCACGACGACGAAGCGAGGCACCACGACGAAGCGAGGCGCCACGACGAAGCGAGGCGCCACGACGAAGCGAGGCGCCACGACGAAGCGACCCACCACGACGAAGCGACCCACCACGACAAGCGACCCACCACGACGCCGCACGACGAGGTGAGGTGACGCACCACCGGTGAAGCGACGCACGACCCGGTGAAGCGACGCGACCGTACCCGGGCGTGGGGGCGCCGGGCCTCAGCCCTTGGCGTTGCGCGAGAGCCCCAGGGCGTACTCGGGCCACCACCGTCCGGCGTCCGGTCCGCCCCGGCAGGTCCCGTCGGACTCGCCGGGCCGCTTGATCCACAGGTAGGCGTCCACGACGGGCGACCCGGTGTCGGTGGTGGGCGGGGTGCCCAGGGCCCGCCCCGGCGGATTGCACCACTGCCCGTCCAGCGGACCGTTGCCGTTGCGGCTGGTGTCCACGACGAAGTGCTTGCCGCCGAGCGCCTTCGACAGCGCCAGCCCGTACGCCGTCGTCGTCGCGTTGGTCTGGAAGTTGGAGACGTTGAGCGCGAACCCGTCGGCGCGCTCGACGCCCGCCCGCCGCAGTGGCTCGACCAGCTTCCAGCTCTCCTTGATCCAGGCGGGGTTGCCCGCGTCGAGGTACACCTTGGTGTTAGGCTGGCGCTTGAGCCGGTCGACGGCCTCGCCGAGCAGCTGCTCGCGTTCGGCCTCGTACGCACGCGGCGTGCAGCCGGACACGACATGGGCGATCGCGTCGGGCTCCAGCACGACCAGGGCCCTCGCCCGCCCGATGGCCCGCGCGAACTTCTCGATCCAGGCCCGGTAGGCGTCCGCGCTCGCCGCGCCGCCCGCCGAGTGCTGGCCGCAGTCGCGGTGCGGGATGTTGTAGGCGACGAGCACGACCGTCTGCCCGGCGCGGCTCGCGGCCCCGGCGGCGGCCCGGACCTGTGCGGTCGGGTCGATCTCGCCGGGCGGCCACAGCGCGGCCGGCCGGTCGGCGATCCGCCGCAGCAGCTCCGCCTCCCGGGTGCGCCCCTGTTCACGCCACTGGGCGATCTGCCGGGCGGCGGGGCTGTCCGGGTCGACCCAGAAGGGCGAGGCGGGGGGCTTGGCCTTGCGGCCGCCGGTGACGGAGGCCTCGTCGACGTCGGGGGCCGACGAGCAGCCGGCGGTCAGCCCGAGGACCGCGAGCGCCGTGAGGGTGTGGATCAACCGGGGCATGCCGCTCCTTGGCCGGGGGGAGGTTACGTACGGTGACGATCCGGCCGCAATCGTTGCACAGAGGGACGACCGGCGCGGGAACGACATGGCCTCGCCCCGCCGACCGGAGCCGCCGGATTCCCCCGGCCGACCGATCCGCGAGACGGGGCTGACCGTCATATGACCGGCCGGTAGGGTCTGGTGCCGTGCCGAAGCCGCTCAGCCTTGCCTTCGACCCCATCGCCCGCGCCGACGAACTCTGGAAGCAGCGCTGGGGCAACGTGCCCGCCATGTCCGCGATCACCTCGATCATGCGGGCCCACCAGATCCTGCTCGCCGAGGTCGACGCGGTGGTCAAGCCGTACGGCCTCACCTTCGCGCGCTACGAGGCGCTGGTCCTGCTCACCTTCTCCAAGGCCGGCGAGCTGCCCATGTCGAAGATCGGCGAGCGGCTGATGGTCCACCCCACGTCCGTCACCAATACGGTCGACCGCCTGGTGAGGTCCGGGCTGGTGGCCAAGCGCCCCAACCCCAACGACGGCCGCGGCACCCTTGCCGTGATCACCGACAAGGGCCGCGAGGTGGTCGAGTCGGCCACGCGGGACCTGATGGCGATGGACTTCGGCCTCGGCGTGTACGACGCGGAGGAATGCGCGGAGATCTTCGCGATGCTGCGCCCGCTGCGGGTGGCGGCGGGCGACTTCGAGGAGGACTGACCGGCGCTCGGGGAACGCCGCCCCGGCTTCCGGCGACGACGGGCGAAGAACGACGACGGGCGAAGATCTACGACGACGTGCGAGGATCTGCGAAGACGGGCGAAGATCTGCGAAGACCCGCGAAGTTCGGCGAAGGCCGACCTGGCCCGCGAAGACCGACCCTGGCCGAGATCACCCGGAACGGCCGGTTACGCTCGACGGCATGAAGAAAAGCGTGCTGACCCGCTACCGCGTCATGGCCTATGTGACCGGCGTCCTGCTCGTCCTGCTGACCTTCGGCATGATCGGCAAGTACGCGCTCGACATCGACGGCGCGGCCGACTTCACGCAGGTCGTCAGCATCGCGCACGGCTGGCTCTACGTCGTCTACCTGGTCTTCGCCTTCGACCTGGGTTCCAAGGCGAAGTGGCCGATCGCCAAGCAGGTGTGGGTGCTGCTGGCCGGCACGATCCCGACGGCCGCGTTCTTCGTGGAGCGCCGGATCAGCCGCGAGCTGGAGCCGCTGGTGACCGACGCGGCCCCCGCGACCGCGAAGGCGTAAGCCGCGAGAACCCGCCCGGTACCGCCGTTCGGAGCAGTGTGTGGCGATACCGGGCGGTTTCCCATCGACAATTACTAGGACGTCCTAGTAAATTCGATGGCATGGACGCTGACGCCATAGAAGAGGGCCGCCGACGGTGGCAGGCCCGGTATGACGCCGCGCGCAAGCGCGACGCCGACTTCACCACGCTCTCCGGAGACCCCGTTGAGCCGGTGTACGGGCCCCGACCCGGGGACAAGTACGAGGGCTTCGAGCGGATCGGCTGGCCGGGGGAGTACCCCTTCACCCGCGGTCTGTATCCGACCGGATACCGAGGGCGCACGTGGACCATCCGGCAGTTCGCCGGCTTCGGGAACGCCGAGCAGACCAACGAGCGGTACAAGATGATCCTCGGCAACGGCGGAGGCGGGCTCTCCGTCGCCTTCGACATGCCGACGCTCATGGGCCGCGACTCCGACGACCCGCGCTCGCTGGGCGAGGTCGGGCACTGCGGGGTGGCCGTGGACTCGGCCGCCGACATGGAGGTGCTCTTCCGCGACATCCCGCTCGGGGACGTCACCACGTCGATGACGATCAGCGGACCGGCCGTGCCGGTCTTCTGCATGTACCTGGTCGCCGCAGAGCGGCAGGGCGTCGACCCGTCCGTGCTGAACGGCACGCTCCAGACGGACATCTTCAAGGAGTACATCGCGCAGAAGGAGTGGCTCTTCCAGCCCGAGCCGCACCTGCGCCTCATCGGCGACCTCATGGAGTACTGCGCCGAGCGCATCCCCGCCTACAAGCCGCTGTCCGTCTCCGGCTACCACATCCGCGAGGCCGGGGCGACGGCCGCGCAGGAGCTGGCGTACACGCTGGCGGACGGCTTCGGCTACGTCGAGCTGGGCCTGTCGCGCGGCCTGGACGTCGACGTCTTCGCGCCGGGCCTGTCCTTCTTCTTCGACGCGCACGTCGACTTCTTCGAGGAGATCGCCAAGTTCCGGGCCGCGCGCAGGATCTGGGCGCGCTGGATGCGGGACGTCTACGGAGCGAAGACCGACAAGGCCCAGTGGCTGCGCTTCCACACCCAGACGGCCGGCGTCTCGCTGACGGCGCAGCAGCCGTACAACAACGTCGTCCGCACGGCCGTCGAGGCGCTCGCCGCGGTCCTGGGGGGCACCAACTCCCTGCACACCAACGCCCTGGACGAGACCCTCGCGCTGCCCTCCGAGCAGGCCGCGGAGATCGCCCTGCGCACCCAGCAGGTCCTGATGGAGGAGACCGGAGTCGCCAACGTCGCCGACCCGCTCGGCGGCTCCTGGTACGTCGAGCAGCTCACCGACCGGATCGAGGCGGACGCCGAGAAGATCTTCGACCAGATCCGTGAGCGCGGTCTGCGGGCCCACCCGGACGGGCAGCACCCCATCGGCCCGATCACCTCCGGCATCCTGCGGGGCATCGAGGACGGCTGGTTCACCGGCGAGATCGCCGAGTCCGCCTTCCGCTACCAGCAGGCCCTGGAGAAGGGCGACAAGAAGGTCGTCGGCGTCAACGCCCACACCGGCTCGGTCACGGGCGACCTGGAGATCCTGCGGGTGAGCCACGAGGTCGAACGCGACCAGGTCGCCGCCCTCACCGCCCGCCGTGCCGAGCGCGACGAGTCCCGGGTCCGCGAAACCCTGGACACCATGCTCCGCGCCGCCCGCGAGGGCGCCAACATGATCGGCCCGATGCTCGACGCGGTCCGCGCGGAGGCGACGCTGGGCGAGATCTGCGGGGTGCTGCGGGACGAGTGGGGGGTGTACACGGAACCGGCGGGGTTCTAGCCGTTCCAGGGTTGGGCAGGGCCTCTACGGGCCCTGGTGTTCTTCGGTGGCCGCCGCGCCCGCCAGCCCCAGCAACAGGACCCGGACCAGGCTCCGTACCCATGCCCCGTCCACCGGTTCCGCGCTGACCAGGGTGCGGTGGACCACCGCGCCCGCGACCATGTCGAAGATCAGGTCGACCGTGCGGGACGGCTCCTCCGGGCTGGACTCCGGGGGGAGTTCGCCGCGGGCCTGGGCGCGGGCGCGGCCCTCGTGGACCAGGCCCTTCTGGCGGTCCACGATCGAGGTGCGGATGCGGTCGCGCAGCGCGTCGTCGCGCGTCGACTCCGCCACCGCCGCCATCAGGCCGCTGCGCGCCTCCGGGCGGGCCAGGATCGCGGCGAACTGGAGGACCACGCCCTCGATGTCGGCGGCCAGGGAGCCGCGGTCGGGGAGTTCGAGTTCGTCGAAGAGCTCCGCGACCGCGTCGACGACCAGCTCGTTCTTGCCCGACCAGCGGCGGTACAGGGTCGTCTTGGCCACTCCCGCGCGCGTCGCGACATCGCCCAGGGTGAGCTTGGACCAGCCCAGTTCGACCAGTGCCGCCCGGGTCGCGGCCAGGATCGCCGCGTCCGCCGCCGCGCTGCGCGGGCGTCCGGCGCGACTGGGGACGGGGCTGCTCGGCATGGCATGACGATATCCGGCCACGCGGCCACGGGAACCGGGCGCGACCGTGAGGGAGATCACCGGCGGAGGGTGTCGGAAAGGGCTGCGGCGGCATTACGCTACGACCCGTAGCGAAAGCGCGTGCACGGCGTGCGCGAGCGACGACCACATGGCGCGGGTGGGGACCCGGCGCCGCGCAGCACCCGGGTCCGGCGGTCACGGCGGTCCGGGAGTACCGGTCCGGCGGTCACGGCGGCCCGGGAGTAGCCGGTCCGGCGGTCGCGGCGGCCCGGCTTCCACGGCGTTTTTCACACACGCGCGGGTACGGGGGAGGATAGACGCATGCAGCCACGGAACATGTCCATGAGCGGAGTCGTCGACCTCGCCGCGGTGAAGGCCGCCCAAGAGGCCAAGGCCAAGGCGGAACAGGCGCGGGCCCAGGCGGCCCGGCAGGGCGGGGGCGGGGGCGTCTCCCCCGCCGACCTCGTCATCGACGTCGATGAGGCGGGGTTCGAGAGGGACGTCCTCCAGCGGTCGGCCGAGGTCCCGGTCGTCATCGACTTCTGGGCCGAGTGGTGTCAGCCCTGCAAGCAGCTGAGCCCCGTCCTGGAGCGGCTGGCCGTCGAGTACAACGGGCGCTTCCTGCTCGCCAAGATCGACGTCGACGCCAACCAGATGCTGATGCAGCAGTTCGGGATCCAGGGGATCCCGGCCGTCTTCGCCGTCGTGGCGGGACAGGCGCTGCCGCTCTTCCAGGGCGCGGCCGGCGAGGCCCAGATCCGGCAGACCCTCGACCAGTTGGTGGCGGTCGCCGAGCAGCGCTTCGGCCTGACCGGGCTCACCGTCGACCCCGAGGCCGAGCCCGGCGGCGCCGCCCCGGCGGAGCAGGTCCCGGCCGGCCCCCACGAGGCGCTGCTGAACGCCGCCGCGCAGGCGCTGGACGCGGGCGACCTCGGCGGGGCCGTCCAGGCGTACAAGAACGTGCTCGCCGAGGACCCGGCGCACCCCGAGGCCAAACTCGGCCTCGCGCAGGCCGAGTTGCTCCAGCGGGTGCAGGGTCTTGACCCGCAGGCGGTGCGCAAGGAGGCGGCGGACAAGCCCTCCGACCCCCAGGCGCAGATCGCCGCCGCCGACCTGGACCTGGTGGGCGGTCACGTGGAGGACGCCTTCGGCCGGCTCATCGACACCGTGCGCCGCACGGCGGGCGACGACCGGGACGCCGTACGGCTGCGGCTGCTGGAGCTGTTCGAGGTGGTGGGCGCCGAGGACCCGCGGGTGACCGCGGCCCGGCGGGCGCTGGCGCGCGCGCTGTTCTGACAGGTGCGACGAGCGGGGCGGGGAACCCGTTTGCACGGGTTCCCCGCCCCGCTCGGAGGTCCGGCACCCTTGGGCGGGGCTTTCACGGAAGCCCTGGTACGGCGGCACTTTGCCAAAACTTGGCAATCTCCTCCGCTGTTACTGCAAGTAAGTCGAGGGCGTTGATCTGTCGGACTCTGTCCGCGGATCAGCCTCTTTGTTCACCCCCGTGATGACACCCTGCGTCGCCGAACGAGATCAAGGGGTCGTGGTTCGGTTATCCGGTCGTTACTAGCGAGTAATGAACCCCCTTGTGCGGGCGGCGAGAATGCACCACGATCGGCCACGCTCGGTCCCATCCCGTACCCCGGCATCCGGTTGGGGGGCGGGATCTCCTGGGTCCCCACCGAGCAGAGCGGGCGTCCAAGGCGCCCGTTCTTGGACAGGGGGGTCTTCGCCCATCCGGCGGAGCCTGTCCGGCAGGGTTGTGCGTGATGTGCGTCAGGCGCGACCAGTGGTTGTCGCTCGGGGGTGATCGCCGGTGATTCGGGCGCGTCCAGCGCCACCGGGCGCGGCGCTCTCCTTCCCGAGGACGTAGCACTTCTCCCATCCCTGCCCGGCTGAGCCGCCGTTCCGGGGGCCAGTCAGGGTCAGGAGATGTACGTCCGAGAAGGAGGAAATATGGAGTCCCAAGTGCGTGGTGGGACCAGATGGAAGCGGTTCGCTGTGGTCATGGTGCCCAGCGTCGCCGCCACCGCCTGCATAGGCGTTGCTCTGGCGCAGGGTGCTCTTGCCGCGTCGTTCAGCGTGTCAGGCCAGTCGTTCAAGGTCACGACGAAGCAACTCGAGGGCCGGGGCTTCACCCAGTACGGCGCCATCGACCAGGGGTACACCCTCACCGGTGAGAAGACGATTCACCCCGTCGCCGTCTCGGCGTTCGACGAGGCGGACATCACGGCTCTGTGCCAGTCCGTCGTCACGCCGAAGGTCCCGATCTTCGGGAACGTCAGCCTGATCCTGCGGGCCGGCGCTGAGGACGAGAAGGTCTTCGCGAAGAACCTGTACATCGACGTCGCCGACCTCGAGGCGGATGCCACCTTCAGCAACATCGACATCGGTGTGGCTGCCGGGGGTGCCACCAAGGGCCCCGGCATGAAGGGCGGCGGGGAGCAGGCGAACGAGTTCGGTTTCGCCCAGCAGGCCACGGACGTCGTCCTGACCGACGTGAAGCAGACGGCATGGGCCACCACCGCCGGGACCTTCAAGCTGCCGGACCTGAGCATGAAGCTCTCGACGGGCGTCAAGGAGTGCTACTAAGCACTCGCTGACGGGCGGGGGTCCTTCGGAGCCCTCGCCCGTCCGCCCCTCCCCGCAGTACAACTCTCCACCTCAGCAACGCCGTTCCAGGGAGCTGTTTTCCATGAGCGCCGAAACTTCTGCCGTCGCCGGCCAGTTCACCCGCTGGAGGCTGCAGTTCCGCGCATGGCGGGGCACTAGGCCGTTCTGGGCCGGTCTGTACATCCTCATCGGCGGCCTGCCGATCATGTACTTCCCGTACGCGAACCTCCAGATCGGCCACCTCACGCTGGCCATGGCCACCACCGCCGGAGCCGGCTCCCTGATCATCGGCGTGCTGCTCGTCGTCCTGGGCATCAGCCTCTGGTTCCAGAAGCACGTGCGGGTCTTCGCGGGCGTCGCGGCGATCCTGCTGGGGCTGGTGTCGATCCCCGTGTCGAACTTCGGCGGCTTCGTGATCGGCTTCCTGTTCGCGCTCATCGGCGGCGCGATGGCCGTCGCGTGGGGCGAGGGCACGCCGCCCGCGCCGGCGGGCGCGGCGGAGGATACGGCGACGGAAGGCGACGCCTCCGAGTCCGCGCCGCCGGCCGAGGCCGGTACCGCGGGCGTCGTGTGGGACAAGACCGATGATCTGTCCGGAATGAGCCCCGGCAACGAGGCGAACGGGAGGCACAGTGCCGGCTGACGAGGTGACCCACGGGACGGACGTGGACGCGTCCCGTGCGAGAACCGGGCCGCGCCACGCGGCACCCAAGAAGCCGCTGTTCACCAGGTTCCACATGCCGGCCGGCAAGGCGATAGCCCTGGCGGCGATGCCGACCGCCGTGCTCATGGGCATGGGCTTCACGCCGAAACTCGCCGTCGCGGAGGACCAGCCGACCCCGCCCTCGCGGAGTCTGACGGTCGACGAGTACGAGGACTGCGTCGAAGCCCTGGAGAACGCCGAGAAGGACAAGTCCGCCTCGGCCACGCCCTCTGCGTCGGCCTCGGCGAGCGAGAGCGCGACCCCGTCGGTCGAGCCGACGCCCTCGGAGACCGACTCCCGGGAAACGGAAGGCGTTTCGAATTCCACCGGTGACTCCTCTTCGTCGGATTCAGGTTCCGACGACGGGGCCGAGCCGGAGCCGTCCGCCTCGTCGTCCGCGCCCGAGAAGGAAGCCGAGTCCGCCGCCTCTTCCGGCACCGTGCCGCAAGAGACCCAGGAGGCCGGCCAAGGCGTCCTGGAGACCGTCGGCGACGGCCTCACCGGTTTGGTCGGTGGGCTTGTGGACGGCCTCGCCGGCACCGGCGGCAAGGAGACGGCGTCCCCGACGCCCACCCCGACCCCGTCGGCGAGCGAGACCGATGGCCAGGCCGGGGACGAGCCCTCCGACGCCGTCGAGGACACCGTCGGCGAGGTCATCGACACCGTGGGCGACACGGCCGGCAAGGTCACCGAAACGGTCGAGGGCACCGTCGAGGAGGCCGCCGAGGACGTCACCGCGTCCCCGACGCCCAGCCCGTCGGCGAGCGAGACCGTCGGCCCCGAGGACTGCCCTGCCGCCACCGAGGCGGAGGGCGGCGTCGACAACACCGTGGCGCTGCCCGACAACCCCTGGTACCTGAACGCCAGTTCGCTGCTGCTGAAGGGCGCCGACTACCAGGGCATCGTCGAGGTGCGCACCGCGAGCGGCACCGTCAAGAAGGTGCTGAAGTACGTCGTGTCCGACGGCACCGACATCGGCGACCTGCACCAGACGGTGAAGGACGAGCAGACCGGCAAGACGTACCACGTCCAGGCGGCCAAGGGCTCGATGTCGACCATCCGCGACGGCAAGACGGTGATGTACACCGAGAGCATCTCAGGCAACTTGCTGGGGCTGATCCCGGTGACCTTCGACCCGGAGCACCCGCCGCCCCTGAACATCCCGCTGATCTACTTCACCGACGTGAAGGTGCAGCAGGCCGGCCAGTTCGGCGGCACTCTGCACGTGCCCGGGCTGCATCAGTACATCACCGACTGAGCCCCCCCCAAGAACCCATCCGGGAGCCGCGCAACACCACTGAGGGTGCCCCCTGTCCACAGGGGGCACCCTCAGTGTCGTCACGGAGCCGGTGCGGGGCGCGTCAGTTGGCGGTGCCGCCGCCGAGGTGGTGGACGCGGACCATGTTGGTGGTGCCGGGGACGCCGGGGGGCGAGCCGGCGGTGATGATCATGATGTCGCCGGGGGAGAAGCGGTTGAGCTTGGCGATCTCCTGGTCGACCAGGTCGACCATCTCGTCGGTGCTGTTCACGAACGGCACGACGTGCGACTCCACGCCCCAGCTGAGGGCCAGCTGGTTGCGGGTGGACTCGTCGGTGGTGAAGGCCAGGATCGGCTGGGTGGCGCGGTAGCGGGACAGGCGGCGGGCGGTGTCGCCGGACTGGGTGAAGGCGACCAGGCCCTTGCCGCCGAGGAAGTCGGCGATCTCGGCGGCGGCGCGGGCCACCGAACCGCCCTGCGTGCGCGGCTTCTTGCCGGGCACCAGCGGCTGCAGGCCCTTGGAGAGCAGCTCCTGCTCGGCCGCCTGGACGATCTTCGACATCGTCTTGACGGTCTCGATCGGGTACGCGCCCACCGACGACTCCGCGGACAGCATCACCGCGTCGGCGCCGTCGAGGATGGCGTTGGCCACGTCGGAGGCCTCGGCGCGGGTCGGACGGGAGTTGGTGATCATCGACTCCATCATCTGGGTCGCCACGATCACCGGCTTGGCGTTGCGCCGGCACAGCTCGATCAGGCGCTTCTGCACCATGGGGACCTTCTCGAGCGGGTACTCGACGGCGAGGTCGCCGCGCGCGACCATCACACCGTCGAACGCCATCACGACGTCCTCCATGTTGGCCACCGCCTGCGGCTTCTCCACCTTGGCGATGACCGGGACGCGGCGGCCCTCCTCGTCCATGATCTTGTGGACGTCGGCCACGTCCTTGGCGTCCCGGACGAAGGACAGGGCGACCAGGTCGCAGCCCATCCGCAGGGCGAAGCGCAGGTCCTCGACGTCCTTCTCGGACAGCGCGGGCACGTTGACGGCCGCGCCGGGCAGGTTGATGCCCTTGTGGTCGGAGATGACGCCGCCCTCGATGACGATCGTCCGCACCCGGGGACCCTCGACGTCCAGCACCTTCAGTTCGACGTTGCCGTCGTTGATGAGGATCTGGTCGCCGCGCGCCACGTCCCCGGTCAGGCCCTTGTAGGTGGTGCCGCAGATCGACTTGTCGCCGGGCACGTCCTCGGTGGTGATGGTGAACTCGTCACCGCGCACCAGCTCGACGGGCCCTTCGGCGAAGGTCTCGAGGCGGATCTTGGGGCCCTGGAGGTCGGCGAGGACACCGATGGCCCGCCCGGTCTCCTTGGCGGCGGCCCGGACGCGGTCGTACCGCCCCTGGTGCTCGGCGTGCGAGCCGTGGCTGAAGTTGAAGCGGGCCACGTTCATGCCGGCTTCGATCAGCGCGACGAGCTGCTCGTGGGAGTCGACCGCGGGGCCGAGAGTACAGACGATTTTCGAACGGCGCATGGGGCGATCCTATCCGTTTGTTTCGCTCCGGAATATTCCGTCTGGCGGAATGTACAAACGAGGAGCGGGGTGCTCAGTTGTTCTTTCCGACCAGTGCTCCGACCAGTGCGTAGGTCTGCATGGCGATCTCCAGTTCCTCGTCGGTCGGCACCACGGCGACCGCCACCCGTGCGTCGCCGGGGGAGATCAGCCGCGGCTCGTCACTGCGGACCGCGTTCCGTTCCGGGTCGACCAGCAGGCCCAGTCCCGCCAGGCCCGCGATGGCCGCCTCCCGCACCGCGGCGGCGTTCTCGCCGACCCCGGCCGTGAAGGTGACCGCGTCCACCGTACCGAGCACCGCGTAATAGGCGCCGATGTACTTCTTCAACCGGTGAATGTAGATGTCGAAAGCCAGCCTCGCCCGTTCGTCGCCCGCGTCGACACGGCGGCGGATCTCCCGCATGTCGTTGTCCCCGCACAGCCCGACCAGCCCGCTCTTCTTGTTGAGAAGAGTGTCGATCTCGTCCGTGGACATTCCGCCAACCCGCATCAAATGGAAGATGACGGCCGGGTCCACGTCGCCGGACCGCGTACCCATCACCAGTCCCTCCAAAGGCGTCAACCCCATGGAGGTGTCCACGCACTTCCCGCCCCGCACGGCCGAGGCGGACGCGCCGTTGCCGAGGTGCAGCACGATCACGTTCACCTCGGACGGGTCCTTGCCGAGCAGCGCGGCCGTGGTGCGGGAGACGTAGGCGTGCGAGGTGCCGTGGAAGCCGTAGCGGCGCACGCGGTGGGCGTCGGCGGTCTCGAGGTCGATGGCGTAGCGGGCGGCGGCCTCCGGCATCGTGGTGTGGAAGGCGGTGTCGAACACGGCGACCTGGGGCAGGTCGGGACGCAGGGCCCGGGCCGTGCGGATGCCGGTGAGGTTGGCCGGGTTGTGCAGCGGGGCGACCGGGATCAGCCGTTCGATCTCGGCGAGCACGGCGTCGTCGATCACGGTGGGCTCGGTGAAGCGCCTGCCGCCGTGCACCACCCGGTGGCCGATCGCGGCCAGCTCCGGGGAGTCCAGCCCGAGGCCGTCACGGGCCAGCTCGGCGGCGACGGCCTTCAGGGCGGCGTCGTGGTCGGCGATCGGGCCGGTCCGCTCCCGGCTCTCGCCGCCGGTGAGCGGGGTGTGCCGCAGCCGGGAGGTCTCCTCGCCGATCCGCTCGACGAGGCCGCCCGCGAGCCTGCGCTCGTCGCGCATGTCGAGCAGCTGGTACTTCACCGACGAGGAGCCGGAGTTGAGGACGAGGACCCGGGCGGGCCCCGCCGGGCGGGGCCCGTCGGGCAGGTCGGAGACGGGCGACGGCTGGGCGGTCACTGGGCGGGGGCCTTCCCGGTCGGGGGCTGGGCGGGGGCGGGCCGGGCGGACTCGGCCGACTGGGCCTGGATCGCGGTGATCGCGACCGTGTTGACGATGTCCTGGACCAGGGCGCCCCGCGACAGGTCGTTGACCGGCTTGCGCAGCCCCTGGAGCACGGGGCCGACGGCGATCGCGCCGGCCGAGCGCTGCACCGCCTTGTAGGTGTTGTTGCCGGTGTTGAGGTCGGGGAAGATCAGCACGCTCGCCTGCCCGGCGACCTCCGACTCGGGCAGCTTCGTCGCCGCGACCGTCGGCTCCACCGCGGCGTCGTACTGGATCGGCCCCTCCACGCTCAGGTCGGGCCGGCGCTCGCGCACGAGCCGGGTCGCCTCGCGCACCTTGTCGACGTCGGCGCCCGAGCCGGACGTGCCCGTCGAGTACGACAGCATCGCGATCCTCGGCGCCACACCGAACCGCGCGGCCGTCGACGCCGACTGGACGGCGATGTCGGCGAGCTGCTCGGCGTCCGGGTCGGGGTTGACCGCGCAGTCGCCGTAGACGAGCACCTTGTCGGCCAGGCACATGAAGAACACCGAGGAGACGATCGCCGCGTCCGGGTTCGTCTTGATGATCTCGAAGGCCGGGCGGATGGTCGCCGCCGTGGAGTGCACCGAGCCCGACACCATGCCGTCGGCCAGGCCCTCCTGGACCATCAGCGTGCCGAAGTAGTTCACGTCGGAGACCACGTCGTACGCCAGCTCCACGGTCACGCCCTTGTGCGCGCGCAGGGCCGCGTACCGCTCGGCGAAGGGGTCGCGCAGATCGGAGACGGCCGGGTCGATCAGCTGGGCGTCGCCGAGGTCGATGCCGAGGTCGGCGGCCTTCTTGCGGATGACGTCGACCGGGCCGAGCAGGGTCAGGTCGCACACGTCCCGGCGCAGCAGCACCTCGGCGGCGTGCAGCACCCGCTCCTCGGTGCCCTCGGGCAGGACGACCCGGCGGCGGTCGGCGCGGGCCTGCTCCAGCAGTTTGTGCTCGAACATCATCGGCGTCACGCGGTCGCTGCTGGGCGCGGAGACCCGCTTGTTGAGGTCGCCGGTGTCGACGTACCGCTCGAACAGGCCGAGCGCGGTCTCCGCCTTGCGCGGGGTGGCCGCGTTCAGCTTGCCCTCCAGGGAGAACAGCTGCTCGGCGGTGGGGAAGCTGTTGGCCGGCACCGAGAGCACCGGCGTGCCGGGGGCGAGACGGCCGGCCAGGGTGAGCACGCGGTCGCCCGGCGTCTCGCCCAGGGTGAGCAGCACGCCGGCGATGGGCGGGGTGCCGGCGCTGTGCGCGGCGAGGGAGCCGACGACGAGGTCGGCGCGGTCCCCCGGGGTGACGACGAGGCAGCCCGGGGTCAGGGCGGCCAGGAAGTTCGGCAGCATCGCCCCGCCGAAGACGAAGTCCAGCGCGTCGCGGGCGAGCCCGGAGTCGTCGCCCAGGACCACCTTCGCGCCGAGGGCGTGCGCGATCTGGGAGACGGTCGGCGAGGACAGCGCGGGCTCGTCCGGCAGCACCCAGCAGGGCACCGGCAGCCGGCCGGCGAGCCGCTCGGCGATCTCGTCGCGGTCCTCGCGGGCGACCCGGTTGACGACCATGGCGAGCACGTCGCAGCCCAGCCCGTCGTAGGCGCGGTAGGCGTTGCGGGTCTCCGCGCGCACCGACTCGGCGGTCTGGCGTCGCCCGCCGACGACCGGGAGGACGGAGGCGCCGAACTCGTTGGCGAGCCGGGCGTTGAGCGACAGCTCGTCCGGGAACTGGGTGTCCGCGAAGTCGGTGCCGAGGACGAGGACGACGTCGTAGTCGCGCGCGACCACGTGGAAGCGCTCGACCAGCGCGGAGACGAGCTCGTCCGCCCCCTGCTCGGCCTGGAGGGCGGACGCCTCGTGGTAGTCCATGCCGTACACGGTGGACGGGTCCTGCGTCAGCCGGTACCGGGAGCGCAGCAACTCGAAGAGCCGGTCGGGCCCGTCGTGGACGAGCGGACGGAAGACGCCCACCCGGTCGACCTGGCGGGTCAGGAGTTCCATGACCCCCAGTTCGACGACCTGGCGGCCGTCGCCGCGGTCGATCCCGGTCACGTACACGCTGCGCGTCACGTGTGCTCTCCGTCCTTCCGGTACGTCACAAGAGAATCCGTCGTGCCACAGAGATTCCGTCGTAAAGATCGCCCACAGGGGTGAGCGGAACCCTCTTGACAATACCTCCGGCCGTATGTAGAGCGCCCGTCAGTGCCCTGTCGGCAACGGCCTGCCGGACGTGGAAGAATCGGCAGTGGCTCACCGGCGTCAACAGCGAGCAGGAGACACAGCACGATGCGTATCGGAGTTCTCACCGCAGGCGGCGACTGCCCCGGCCTGAACGCAGTGATCCGGTCGGTCGTGCACCGAGCGGTCGACAACTACGGCGACGAGGTCATCGGCTTCGAGGACGGCTACTCCGGCCTGCTCGACGGCCGCTACCGCACCCTCGACCTGAACGCGGTCAGCGGCATCCTCGCCCGCGGCGGCACCATCCTCGGCTCCTCCCGGCTGGAGCGCGACCGGCTGCGCGAGGCCTGCGAGAACGCCGCCGACATCGCCCGCGACTTCGGCATCGACGCGCTGATCCCGATCGGCGGCGAGGGCACCCTGACCGCGGCCCGGATGCTCAGCGACGCGGGCCTGCCCGTGGTGGGCGTGCCGAAGACGATCGACAACGACATCTCCTCCACCGACCGCACCTTCGGCTTCGACACGGCCGTCGGTGTCGCCACCGAGGCGATGGACCGGCTCAAGACCACCGCCGAGTCCCACCAGCGCGTGATGGTCGTCGAGGTCATGGGCCGGCACGCGGGCTGGATCGCGCTGGAGTCCGGCATGGCCGCCGGTGCGCACGGCATCTGCCTGCCCGAGCGCCCGTTCGACCCCGCCGACCTCGTCAAGATGGTCGAGGAGCGGTTCGCGCGCGGCAAGAAGTTCGCCGTCATCTGCGTCGCCGAGGGCGCCCACCCGGCCGACGGCACCATGGACTACGGCAAGGGCGAGATCGACCAGTTCGGCCACGAGCGCTTCCAGGGCATCGGCACGGCACTGGCGTACGAGCTGGAGCGGCGGCTCGGCAAGGAGGCCAAGCCGGTCATCCTCGGGCACGTCCAGCGCGGCGGCACCCCGACCGCGTACGACCGCGTCCTCGCCACCCGCTTCGGCTGGCACGCCGTGGAGGCGGCCCACCGGGGCGAGTTCGGCCGGATGACCGCGCTGCGCGGCACGGACATCGTGATGGTGCCGCTGGCCGAGGCCGTCACCGAACTGAAGACGGTCCCGACGGACCGCATGGACGAGGCCGAGTCGGTCTTCTAGACCGGCGAGGTCCCCGCCCGGTCCTCCGGACCGGGCGGTCAGCCCTTGACCGCGCCGCCCAGCGCGAAGCCGCCGCCCAGCCGGCGCGCGACCAGCACGTACAGCAGGATCACCGGCGTCGAGTAGATCACCGAGAACGCGGCCAGCTGGCCGTACGCCACCATGCCGCGGTTGCCGAAGAACTCGTTGATGCTCACCGACGCCGGCATCTTCTCGGGCGTGAGCAGCAGCATGAACGGGACGAAGAAGTTCCCCCACGTCATCACGAACGAGAAGACGGTCACCACGGCCACGCCCGGCCCCATCAGCGGCAGCACGATCCGCAGCAGGGACTGCAGGGAGCCCGCCCCGTCCGTCCACGCCGCCTCCTCCAGCTCCTTCGGCACGCCGTCCATGAAGTTCTTCATCAGCCAGATCGCGAACGGCAGTTGGGACGCGGCAAAGAACAGGATCGTCCCGTGCAGGGTGTCGATCAGGTCGATCCGGACGAACAGCGCGTACACCGGCACCATGACGGCCGTGATGGGCAGGCCGGTGGCGAACAGGATCGTCAGCAGGAAGGGCCGGTTCAGCCGGGAGCGGTGGCGGGACAGCGGGTAGGCCGCGAGCGCCGCGCACACCACGGTCAGCGCGGTCGCGCCGCCGCACAGGATCAGGCTGTTGAGCAGCGGGGTGAAGGTGACGTCCGCGGTGAGCACGGCGTCGAAGTGCTCCGCCGTCAGCCCGTCCGGGGCCTTCACCCGCAGATCGGCGCCGGGGTCCACGGACGACAGCAGCACCCAGGCCAGGGGCAGCACGAACGCGGCGGCGACCGCGAGCAGCCCGGCGTCGGCGGCGAGGCGGCGCCGGGTACGCCGGTGGGAGAGGGACACGCGGCTCACACCTCCGTCCGCAGCAGCCGCAGATACACGACCGAGAACAGCGAGCCCACCAGCAGCAACAGCAGGGCCACCGCCGTGCCGTAGCCGATCATGCTGTTCTGGAAGGCCTGTTCGTACATGAACAGCGGCAGCGTCTGGCTCCGCCCGCTCGGCCCGCCCCGGGTCATCACCCAGATCAGCCCGAACACCGACAGCGTCTGCAGGGTGTTGAGCATCAGGTTCGTGCCGATGGAGCGGCGGATCATCGGCAGCGTGATGTGCCACATGCGCCGCCAGCCGCCGGCGCCGTCGACCTCGGCGGCCTCCGTGATCTCCTTCGGGATCTCGTTCAGCGCCGCCGAGTACACCAGCATCGAGAAGGCCGTGCCGCGCCATACGTTGGCGAAGGACACCGCCAGGATCGGCAGCGTGAACAGCCAGTCCTGGGACGGCAGACGGAGCAGGTCCAGCACGGCGTTCAAGGTGCCCTCGCGGCGGAAGAACGCGTACAGGAGAAAGCCCGCGACCACCTCCGGCAGGACCCACGCCGTCACCACGATCCCTCCGGTCAGCGTGCGCACCGGCTTCGAGGCGCGCCGCATCAGCGCGGCCAGGGCGAGCCCGAGGGTGTTCTGGCCGATCAGGGACGACAGCACGGTGAAGACGACGGTGAGCCAGACGGCGTTGCGGAACGCCTCGTCCCGGAACGCCGTGCGGAAGTTGTCCAGCCCGACGAACGACGCCTCGGCCTGGCCGGTGAGCTGGAGGTCGGTGAAGGCGATCCAGACGCAGTACGCCAGGGGCCCGCCGAGGAAGAGCAGCAGCAGGACGACGGCGGGGGACAGGGGCAGCAGGCGGACTAGGCGCCGGGCGGTCACTTGTGGACCACTTGGCCGTCGGTGACCTCCTCGAGCGTCTCGTCGTAGCCGCGTGCGGCCTCCGCGACGGACAGATCACCGGTCGTGACGCCCTCCATCGCCTCCTGGATCGCCACCGACACCTTCGGGTACGCCGGGTAGGCGGGCCGGTAGTGGGTGTGGGCGACCAGGCCGGTGAAGAACCGGGTGCCGGGCTGGGCGTCGGCGTACGCCGGGTCGCCGGCCACGTCTCCGCGGACGGCGATGCCGGAGTTGGCGACGTACCACTTGCGGGCGTTCTCCTTGGTCTGCATCGTCTTGACGAACGCGAAGGCGAGGTCGGGGTTGGCGGCCTCGGCGGGGATGGCCCAGGTCCAGCCGCCGGACATGCTGACCTTGCCGGGCGCCTGGCCGTGCTGGGTGGGCATCGCGGCGAGGCCGAGCCGCTCGGACCACTCGGGCCACTCGTGGCCGCTGCCGGGCAGCCAGTCCTGCGGGAGCCAGGAGCCGTCGAGGGCGATCCCGAGCTTCCCCTGGGGCAGCAGCTCGCCGCGCACGCGGGTGGCGAAGTTGGGGTCGAGGGCGTCGGCGACGTCCGGGCCGAGCTTCTCCGCGTAGACCGTCCCGACGAAGGCGAGGGCGTCCCGGAAGCCCCGGCTGCCGGCGATCCACTTCTTGGCGCGCCGGTCGTACAGGGGGTCCGAGGTGCCGTCGTTGGTGCCGTACAGCAGCATCTGGAAGCCCTGCATGGCGGCGGCCTCGCCGGCGGGCTTGCCGGTGTAGACGTTCAGCGGGACGACGCCGGGGACCTTCCGTTTGATCGTGCGGGCGGCGTCGAGGACCTCCTCCCAGGTCCTCGGCTGCCAGTCGGCCGGCAGCCCGGCCTTCGCGAAGATCCCCCTGTCGAACCAGAGGCCCCGGGTGTCCGTCCCGTCCGGCACGCCGTACGTCTTCCCGTCCTCGCCCCGCGCCGCGGCCTTCGCCGGGTCGATGAACCGGTCCCAGTCCTTCCAGCGGGCGAGGTAGGGGTCCAGCGGCTGCAGATAGCCGCTCGTGATGTCGGAGTTGATGAGGAAGGTGTCCTCGTAGACCAGGTCGGGGGCGGTCTTGGGGGAGCGCAGCATCTGCTGGAGCTTGGTGTAGTACTCCGCGTCCGGGGCCTTGATCGGGACCAGCTTCACCTTCTTGCCCGGGTGCGCCCGCTCGAACTGCTCCTTGACGTCCGCGAGGTAGGTGTCCATCACCTTCACGGAGTTGTCCGTGGACTGCTTGAAGGAGACCTCGATCGTGTCCGGGTCGCTTCCGGAACCGCCGCCGCAGGCGGTGAGGGAGGCGGCGGCGAGGGCGAGGGCGGTGGAGAGCAGGGCGGCGGTGGGGCGCACGGGCATGACCTCCTGCGGGCGCACGTCGTTGTGGCGCGGGGATGGCTGCACGGTGAACGTAAGAGCGTGGTCCAGTCCGGTCAATGGGGCGCGCTGGGCGGTCGGGGGCGCGCTCGGGGGCGGCCGGCGGCGGCATGTGCCGGCCGGCCCAGGGGCGACCGGCCTTGGCTCGGCGGCGGCAGCGTCCGGCGCCCGGCGGCGCCGGGCCGGCGTTCAGCGGCCCGGTTCCGGGGTCGCGGGCACCCAGCGGTACACCAGTTCGGGCCTGCCCACCTGCCCGTACAGCGGGCTGCGGCCGGCCCGGCCGGCGTCGACCAGATGCTCCAGATAGCGCCTCGCCGTGATGCGCGAGATGCCCACGGCCTCGCCCACGCCGGCCGCCGTGAGCCCTTCGGCCGACTCGCGCAGCGCGCCCGTGACCCGCTCCAGCGTCGGCGCGCTCAGCCCCTTCGGCAGGGCGGCGGGGCCCGGTGCGCGCAGGGTCGCCAGTGCGCGGTCCACCTCGTCCTGGCCGCTCGCCTCGCCCGC
This sequence comes from Streptomyces sp. NPDC046379, assembly GCF_055587785.1. Lineage (NCBI taxonomy): Bacteria > Bacillati > Actinomycetota > Actinomycetes > Kitasatosporales > Streptomycetaceae > Streptomyces > Streptomyces sp. NPDC046379. The sequence continues at coordinate 12,531 of NZ_JBVJFP010000013.1, read as the reverse complement.
CGCGCCCCGGAACTCGGCGTAACGCACCAGCCGGTCGCGCAGCGTCGCGAAGGTGAACGGCTTCAGCACGTACTGCACGACGCCCAGCGACACGCCCTCCCGCACCACCGCCAGGTCCCGCGCCGACGTCACCGCTATCACGTCCGCGTGATGCCCGGCCGCCCGCAGCGAGCGCGCCAGTTGCAGCCCGTGCACGTCCGGCAGGTGCAGGTCGAGCAGCAGCAGGTCCACCGGCGTGCGTTCCAGCGCGCGCCGGGCCGCCACGCCCGTGTGCGCCTTCCCGACCGCGACGAACCCCGGCACCCGGCCGACGTACATCGCATGCGCGTCGGCGGCGACCGGGTCGTCCTCGACGACCAGGACGCGGATGGGCTCGCGCTCCCCGGTCATGCGCCGGCTCCCGCGGGCGTGGCGCGCGTGGCGGCCGGCGCGGCGGTCAGCGGCAGCCGTGCCTCGAACTCGGCGCCCCCGCCCTCGGCCCCGGCCACCGACAGCGTCCCGCCGTGCCGGTGCGCCGCCTGCCGCACCAGCGCCAGCCCCAGCCCCCGCCCGCCCGGACCGGCCGGCTTGGTGGAGAAACCGCGCTGGAACACCGCCTCGGCGTGGGCCGGGTCCACGCCGTCGCCGGTGTCCGAGACCCGCAGCACCAGTTCGCCGTCCTCGGTGAGCGCCGACACCGTCACCCGGGCGGGCACCGCGCCCTGCGCGGCGTCGACGGCGTTGTCGATCAGGTTGCCGAGGATGGTGACCAGGTCGCGGGCGGGCAGCCGTTCGGGCAGCAGCCCGTCGTCGAGCCGACTGTCCGGCGACACCACCAGCTCCACGCCCCGCTCGTTGGCCTGCGCGGTCTTGCCCAGCAGCAGCGCCGCCAGCACCGGCTCGCCGACGGCCGCGACGACCTGGTCGGTGAGCGCCTGCGCCAGCTCCAGCTCGGCCGTGGCGAACTCCACCGCCTCCTCGGCGCGGCCCAACTCGATCAGCGAGACCACCGTGTGCAGCCGGTTCGCCGCCTCGTGCGCCTGGGAGCGCAGGGCCTGGGTGAAGCCGCGCTCGGAGTCCAGCTCGCCCATCAGCGACTGCAGCTCGGTGACGTCCCGCAGGGTGACCACCGTGCCGCGGCGCTCGCCGCCCGACACCGGTGAGGTGTTCACCACCAGCACGCGGTCCGCCGTCAGATGCACCTCGTCCACCCGCGGCTCCGACGCCAGCAGCGCCCCCGTCAGCGGGGCGGGCAGTCCTAGGTCGGCCACGGAACGGCCGACCACCTCGCCCCCGAGGCCCAGCAGCTCCCGCCCGCCGTCGTTGATCAGCGCCACCCGGTACTGCCCGTCCAGCATCAGCAGTCCCTCCCGTACGGCGTGCAACGCGGCCTGATGGTAGTCGTGCATCCGGCTCAGCTCGGCGGCGTTCATGCCGTGGGTGTGCCGGCGCAGCCGGGCGTTAATCACGTACGTGCCGATCGCGCCCAGCGTCAGCGCGCCCGCGGCGACCCCGATCAGGGCGGTGAGCTGGCCGCGCACCCGCTCGCTGATCGCCTCCACCCGGATGCCGGCGCTGACCAGGCCGGTGATCCGGTCGCCGTCCCGTATCGGGGCGACCGCGCGGACCGAGGGGCCGAGGGTGCCGGTGTAGGTCTCGGTGAAGGTCTCGCCGCGCAGGGCGCGGTCGGTGTGGCCGAGGAAGCGCCCGCCGATCTGGTCGGCGCTGGGGTGGGTCCAGCGGATGCCGTCCGGGCTCATGATCGTCACGAAGTCGACGCCGGTGCCGTGGACGACCCGCAGCGCGTACGGCTGGAGGGCCGCGGTCGGGTCGGGGGCGCGGGCCGCCTCCCGCACCGAGGGCGCGTCGGCGACGGCCCGGGCCACCGCCGTCGCCTGGCGGCCCGCGGCCTCCTCGGCCTGCCGGGTGTCGCTGACGTAGGCGAACAGCGCGTACCCGGCGACCAGCACCGCGATCAGCACGGCCTGCATCGCGAACAGCTGCCCGGCCAGGCTGCGCGGCCGGGGGAGGGACGGGAGGCGCATGGCGCCAGTGTGCCCCGGCGCCCGTGCGTGAACTAAATGAACGCAAGGGTGACCGCCCTCACAGGGCGCGCCATAGTCACGGCATCCCCCGGACGTGAGCCGCACGCCGGTGACACCGACGACGACGTCAAGGAGGGCAGCCGTGGCCGGCACACCCCCGGCGGCACCTGCCGCACCCGCCGCCAAGCGGGACCGCACCCACTATCTCTACATCGCCGTGATCGTCGCGGTCGCGCTCGGCATCGCCGTGGGCCTGATCGCGCCGGACTTCGCGGTGGAGCTGAAGCCCATCGGCACCGGGTTCGTGAACCTGATCAAGATGATGATCTCGCCGATCATCTTCTGCACGATCGTGCTGGGCATCGGTTCGGTGCGCAAGGCGGCCAAGGTGGGCGCGGTCGGCGGGATCGCGCTGGCGTACTTCCTGGTCATGTCGCTGGTGGCGCTCGGCATCGGTCTGCTCGTCGGCAACCTCCTGGAGCCGGGCAGCAGCCTCGCGGTCACCGACGCGGTGCGCGAGACCGGGCAGGCGCAGGTCGAGGCGGAGGCCAAGGACACGACGGAGTTCCTGCTGGGCGTCATCCCGACGACGATCGTGTCGGCGTTCACCTCGGGCGAGGTCCTCCAGACGCTGCTGATCGCCCTGCTCGCCGGCTTCGCACTGCAGGCGATGGGCCGGGCCGGGCAGCCGGTCCTGCGCGGGATCGAGCACATCCAGCGGCTGGTCTTCCGCATCCTCGCCATGGTGATGTGGGCCGCGCCGATCGGGGCGTTCGGCGCCATCGCCGCGGTGACCGGCTCCGCGGGCCTCGACGCGCTCAAGAGCCTCGCCGTGCTCATGCTCGGTTTCTACGTGACCTGCGTGCTGTTCGTCTTCCTGGTGCTGGGCGCGCTGCTGAAGATCGTCTCGGGCCTGAACATCCTGTCCCTGTTCGCGTACCTGGGCCGGGAGTTCCTGCTGATCCTGTCCACGTCCTCCTCCGAGTCGGCGCTGCCGCGGCTGATCGCCAAGATGGAGCACCTGGGCGTCAGCAAGCCCGTCGTGGGCATCACCGTGCCGACCGGCTACTCCTTCAACCTCGACGGCACGATGATCTACATGACCATGGCGTCCCTGTTCATCGCCGACGCCATGGGCACCCCGATGTCCGTCGGCGAGCAGATCCCGCTGCTGCTGTTCCTGCTGGTCGCCTCCAAGGGCGCGGCCGGCGTCACCGGCGCGGGCCTGGCCACGCTGGCGGGCGGCCTCCAGTCGCACAAGCCCGCCCTGGTGGACGGCATCGGCCTGATCGTCGGCATCGACCGCTTCATGAGCGAGGCCCGCGCCCTGACCAACTTCGCGGGCAACGCGGTGGCCACGGTCCTGATCGGCACCTGGACCAAGGAGATCGACCGGGACCGGGTGACGGAGGTCCTGGCGGGCCGGGCGCCGTTCGACGAGAAGACCCTCCTGGACGACCACGGGGACGACCACACGGACGGCGCGGACGCGGACGCCGCGCCGGCCGGGCCGACCGCCGGCGGCGACAAGGAACTGGCCAAGGCCTGACGCCATCGCCGCCCCCTCGACCGGATTCCCCCCACCGCGCCCCGCGCCCACCCCCCTCCCCAGGGGCGCGGGGCGCACCCCTGCCCGCAGGCGCGGGCCTTGCCCTGACGTCGGCGTCAGGGCTTAGCGTCGGGACATGCGAATCGGTGAGCTGGCCGCGCGGGCCGGGACGACGGCGCGCGCGCTGCGGTACTACGAGGCGCGGGGGCTGCTGCCCGCGCGGCGGGACGGCAAGGGGTACCGGACCTACGACGAGGGGGACCTGAAGCTGCTGCGGCAGATCAGGACGCTCCAGGACTTCGGGTTCGGCCTGGAGGAGACGCGGCCCTTCGTGGAGTGTCTGCGGGCCGGGCACCCGGAGGGCGACTCCTGCCCCGCCTCGCTCGCGGTCTACCGCCGCAAGCTGGCCGAACTCGACGCGCTGATCGAAGAGCTGGGCGCGGTGCGGGCCGAGGTCGGGGCGCAGCTGGCCCGGGCCGAGCGGGCGCGGGAGTCGCTGGCCGCCGAGGCGTCGGTTCCGGGCGGTCCGGAGCCGGTCTGCGAACTGGGAGGGCACACGTCGTGATCGAAGTGACGGACGAGGACTTCGCGGCCGAGGTGATCGGCTCGGACCTGCCGGTCCTGGTGGAGTTCACCGCCGACTGGTGCCCGCCCTGCCGGCAGATGGCCCCGGTGCTGAAGGCGGTCGCCGCCGAGGAGGCGCAGCGGCTGAAGGTGGTGCAGCTGAACGTGGACGCCAACCCGGAGACCACCAACGCCTACAAGGTGCTGTCCATGCCGACGTTCATGGTCTTCCGCGCGGGTGAGCCCGTGATGTCGGTGGTGGGGGCGCGGCCCAGGCGCCGACTGCTGGCGGAGCTGGACGAGGTGCTGTGACCCTCGTCGGGCCGTGCGGCGATCCGTAACCCGACGGCAAACGAAAATCCCCCGGGCGGTAATTGCGCCCGGGGGATTTCTCTGCGTATATTCAATGATTCGCGACTTCGTGCCGGAAGAGGTTACGGAAACGCGAAAAGTTCGATGGGCAAAGTATATCCGGGCGGGAGTGGAATTGTCAAACGTCGCTTTTCCAGACGATGAAACGCGTCGCGAGCAGGAATTCATCGACGGCCTGTACGCGCGCGTCGACCTGCTGCGGGGCGACACCGAGGCCGCCGTCACGGACGCCCTCGCGCAGGGCGACAAGCCGATGCAGGCCAGACTGGAGCGGGACGTCCTGGTCGCCGAGCGGTCCGGACTGCTCGCCGCCCTGAACGCCGTCGACGGCTCCCTGTGCTTCGGCCGGATCGACCTGAATTCCGGCGTCACCCATCACATCGGCCGGATCGGACTGCGCGCCGACGACGCCGAACGCACCCCGGTCCTGATCGACTGGCGCGCCGACGTCGCCCGCCCGTTCTATCTCGCCACCGGCCACACCCCGATGGGCCTGCGCCGGCGCCGCCACATTTCCACCGAGGGCCGCCGGGTCACCGCCCTGCACGACGAGATCCTGGACCTCGGCGACGCCACCCGCACCGGCCACGAGGACCCCACCGGCGACGCCGTGCTGCTCGCCGCGCTGAACTCCGCCCGCACCGGCCGGATGGGCGACATCGTGCGCACCATCCAGGCCGAGCAGGACGAGATCATCCGCGCCCCGCACCGGGGCGTGCTCGTCGTCGAGGGCGGCCCCGGCACCGGCAAGACCGCCGTCGCCCTGCACCGAGCCGCGTACCTGCTCTACGAGCACTGCGAGCTGCTCGCCCGCCGCGGCGTGCTGATCGTCGGCCCCAACCCCGCGTTCCTCGGCTACATCGGCGAGGTGCTGCCCTCCCTCGGCGAGACCGGCGTGCTGCTGGCGACCGTCGGGGAGCTGTTCCCCGGGGTGCGGGCGACCGCCGCCGACACGCCCGGGGCGGCGGCGGTGAAGGGCCGCGCCGACATGGCCGACGTGCTGGCCGCCGTCGTACGGGACCGGCAGACGCTGCCCGACCCGGTCCTCGCCATCGAGCACGACCGCGAGGTCCTGATGCTGGACGACGGCCTGGTCAACGTCGCCCGCGAGCGCACCCGCGCCGCCCGGCTGCCGCACAACGTGGCCCGCGAGCACTTCGAGGGCCACATCCTCAACACCCTCACCGACATGGTCGCCGAGCGCATCGGCACCGACCCCTACGACGGCTCCAGCCTGCTCGACGCGAGCGACATCACCCAGATCCGCGACGAACTGGCCGAGAACCCCGAGGTCTGGGACGCCATCGACCGGCTGTGGCCGGTGCTCACGCCCCAGCGGCTGGTCGCGGACTTCCTCGCCGAGCCCGACCGTTACCTCTCCGCCGAGGACGCCGCCGCGGTCCGCCGCCCGGTCACCCGCGCCTGGACCGCCGCCGACGTGCCGCTGCTGGACGAGGCCGCCGAACTCCTCGGCGAGGACGACCGCCCCGCCCGCGCCCGTGCCGAACGCGAGCGGGAGACGCAGATCGCCTACGCGCAGGGCGTGCTCGACGTGTCGTACGCGTCCCGGACCTACGAGTTCGAGGACAAGGAGGAGGACGACCCCGAGGGCTCGGAGGTGCTGTCCGCGCACGACATCATCGACGCCGAGCGCTTCGCCGAGCGGCACGAGGAGGACGACCACCGCTCCACCGCCGAACGCGCCGCCGCCGACCGCACCTGGGCCTTCGGGCACATCATCGTGGACGAGGCGCAGGAACTGTCCCCGATGGCGTGGCGGTTGCTGATGCGGCGCTGCCCCACCCGCTCGATGACCCTGGTCGGAGACCCCGCCCAGACCGCGGAGGCGGCCGGCGTCGGCTCCTGGGCCGACATCCTCGCGCCGTACGTCGAGGACCGCTGGGAGCACACCCGCCTCGGCGTCAACTACCGCACGCCCGCCGAGATCATGGAGCTCGCGGCGGCCGTCGTACGGGCCGAGAACCCGGACTTCGAGCCGCCCGGCTCGGTGCGCTCGACCGGAATCCGCCCCTGGGTGCGCCACGCCGGCGACCTGCCCGGCGCCGTCGCGAAGGCGGTCGCCGAGCTGACCCCCGCCGAGGGGCGGCTCGCGGTGATCGCCCCGCGCGACCTGCACCGCCGCCTCGCCGCCCACCTGGACGGCGTCACCGCCGGGGCCGAACCCGACCTGACGCGGACCGTCGTGCTGCTCGACCCGCGTCAGGCCAAGGGCCTGGAGTTCGACTCCGTCCTCGTCGTCGAGCCGGGCCGCTACGGCACCAGCGACCTCTACGTGGCCCTGACCCGCGCCACCCAGCGGCTCGGCGTCCTGCACACCGGGGACCTGCCCGAGGCGCTCAGGCGGGCCGCAGCCACACCGTAGCCAGCGGCGGCAGCGTCAGCCGGATGCTCGCGGGGCGGCCGTGCCACCCCGTGGCCTCCGGCTTGACCGGGTCCGGGTGGCCGACGCCGCTGCCGCCGTAGCGGGCCGCGTCGGTGTTGAGGACCTCGTGCCAGGCCGGGACGTCGTCCGGGACGCCGAGCCGGTAGTCGGGGCGGACGACCGGCGAGAAGTTGCTGACCGACAGCAGCGGCGTCCCGGCGGCGTCCAGCCGGAGGAAGGCGACCACGTTGTCGTCGGCGGCGTCCCCCACGATCCACTGGAAGCCGTCCGGATGGACGTCGCGCTCCCACAGCGCCGGCGTCCGCCGGTAGACGGCGTTCAGATCGCCCACCAGATCGCGCACCCCCTGGTGGTCGGCCGCCGCCCCGTACGCCGGGTCCAGCAGCCACCAGTCCGGCCCGCGCGTCTCCGACCACTCCGCGCCCTGTGCGAACTCCTGCCCCATGAACAGCAGTTGCTTGCCCGGATGGGCCCACATCCAGCCCAGGTAGGCGCGGTGGTTCGCGCGCTGCTGCCACCAGTCGCCCGGCATCTTCGACACCAGCGACCGCTTGCCGTGCACCACCTCGTCGTGCGAGATCGGCAGCACGTAGTTCTCGCTGTACGCGTACACCATCGAGAAGGTCAGCTCGTGGTGGTGGTACTTGCGGTGGATGGGGTCGTGGCCCATGTACTGGAGCGAGTCGTGCATCCAGCCCATGTTCCACTTCAGCCCGAAGCCGAGACCGCCGAAGCCGCTGGGGCCCTGGTGGTGGGTGGCGCGGGTGACGCCGTCCCACGCGGTGGACTCCTCCGCGATGGTCACCACGCCGGGCACCCTGCGGTACACGGTGGCGTTCATCTCCTGGAGGAACGCCACCGCGTCCGTGTTCTCCCGGCCGCCGTGCTCGTTCGGCGTCCACTGGCCCGGCTCGCGCGAGTAGTCGAGGTACAGCATCGAGGCGACGGCGTCCACGCGCAGCCCGTCGATGTGGAACTCCTCGCACCAGTACACCGCGTTGGCCACCAGGAAGTTGCGCACCTCGCGCCGGCCGAAGTCGAACTCCAGCGTGCCCCAGTCGGGATGGGCCGCCCGCAGCGGGTCGGAGTGCTCGTACAGGGGCCGCCCGTCGAACTCGGCCAGCGCCCAGTCGTCGCGCGGGAAGTGCGCCGGCACCCAGTCCATCAGCACGCCGATGCCGGCCCGGTGGAGGCGGTCGACCAGGTACTTGAAGTCGTCCGGGGTGCCCAGGCGGGCCGTGGGGGCGTAGAAGCCGGTGACCTGGTAGCCCCAGGAGCCGCCGAAGGGGTGCTCGGCGACCGGCATCAGCTCGACATGGGTGAAGCCGAGCTCCTTGACGTACTCGGGCAGCTGCTCGGCGAGCTGACGGTACGTCAACCCAGGCCGCCATGACGGCAGGTGCACCTCGTACACGGAGAACGGCGCCTCGTGCGCGGCGCGTTCGGCGCGGCGCGCCAGCCACTCCTGGTCGCCCCACTCGTAGGCGGAGGCGTGCACGATCGAGGACGTGTTCGGCGGGACCTCGGTACGGCGGGCCATCGGGTCGGCGCGCAGCGTCTTCGAGCCGTCCGGGCGGGTGATCTCGAACTTGTACTGCGCGCCCTCGCCGATCCCCGGCACGAACAGCTCCCACACCCCGGTCGCGCCCAGTGAGCGCATCGGGAAGCCGGTCGCGTCCCAGAAGTTGAAGCCGCCGGCCACCCGCACGCCCAGCGCGTTCGGCGCCCACACGGTGAACCGGGTGCCGGCCACGCCCTGGTGCGTCATCGGCTCGGCGCCCAGCGCCCGCCACAACTCCTCGTGCCGGCCCTCGCCGATGAGGTGCAGGTCGAGGTCGCCGAGCGTGGGCAGGAAGCGGTACGGGTCCTCGGTGTCCAGCACCGTCCCCTCGTAGCGCACCCGCAGCCGGTACGCGGGCACGTCCGTGAGCGGCAGCACCCCGGAGAAGAACCCGTCGCCGTCGTCGTGCAGCTCGGCGCTCAGCTCCCCGGCGACGACCGTGACGGCCAGGGCGTACGGGCGGAAGGCGCGGAAGACCACACCGCCGGGCACCGGGTGGCCGCCGAGCACCGAGTGCGGGGCGTGGTGGGCGCCGGCGAGGAGACGGGTGCGGTCGGCGGGGGAGAGGGCGGGGTCGACGGGGGGCGCGGACTGCGGGGGGCGGGCGGCGTCGGCGGGCCTGCGCGCGGCGGGGGTCTTCGGCGGTGCGGCTTCGGCGGGGGCGGCCTCGGCGGCGGCCTTCGCCGTCGTCCTGGCGGCGGTGGTCTTCGCGGCGGTGGTCCTGGCCGCCGTGGCGGTGGCCTTCGCCGTGGTCTTCCGGGCGGCCGTCTTCTTCGCCGCGGCGCCCTTCTGCGCCGGCACCGTCTTCTTGGCGGGGGCGGCGGTCCGGTCCGCGGCGGTCTTCGCCGCCGCCTTCTTGGCCACTGCCTTCTTCGACAGGGCCTTGTCGGCCACTGCCTTCTCGGTCACGGCCTTCTTGGTCGCCGCCGTCCTCTTGTCCGCCGCCTTCTCGGCGGGGGCCTTCCGGGCGGCGGGCGCCGCCTGCGGGTCCGCCGGCGTCCGGGCGGCCGCGGTCTTCTTCACGGCCGCGGTCTTCTTGGCGGTGGCGGACGCCTTCTTCGCGGTGGCAGGCGCCTTCTTCCGCGCCGCGGTCTTCTTCGCGGGCGCGGCCGGAACCGGCGTCGAGCCCGCGGCCGGGGCCGCCTTCTCCTCGGCCGGCGGCTGCTCGGCCGTCTTCTCGGGATCCGGACCGCTGGGCGAGGTACGGGGGGTCACGGGCGGAGCCTCCTAGGAGAGGGTCAGGTCGGTCGGTCGGAAGCGAGGCGCCGTATCGCCGACAACGGCACCTGGAGCCAGTCCGGGCGGTGCCGCGCCTCGTACACGACCTCGTATACCGCCTTGTCGGTCTCATGGGCCCGCAGCAGCACCGGGTCGGTCCGCGGATCCCGCCCGCCGACCTCGGCGTACCCGGCGCAGTACGCGGCCCGGCAGGTCTGCGCCCAGTCCTCGGCCGGGGGCCGGACCGAGTGCGCGGCGTAGTCGAAGGAGCGCAGCATCCCGGCGATGTCCCGGACGACCGGCTGCGGCATACGGCGCTCCGCCAGCGGCCGGGCCGGCTCGCCCTCGAAGTCGATCAGCGTCCAGTCGCCGCCCGGCGAGCGCAGGCACTGCCCCAGATGCAGATCGCCGTGGACGCGCTGGGCGGTCCAGGTCTGGCCCTCGTCCGCCAGTTCGGTCACCGCGTCGAACGCGGCGCGCAGCCCGGGCGCGTACGGGCGCAGCGCGGGCACCGCGTGGGCGGCGGCGTCGAGGCGGTCCACCATGCCGTCGACCATCAGCCGGATCTGCGTGGGACCGAGGGTGACGGTCGGCAGGGCGCGGGCCAGCGCCGTGTGGACCTCGGCCGTGGCCCGCCCGAGCGCCCGCGCCTGCGCACCGAAGTCCTGCCGCTTGGCCAGCTCGCGCAGCGCCAGCTCCCAGCCGTCGGCGGCGCCCCGGACGAAGGGCTGGAGGACGCCGAGGACGTACGACTCCCCGGCCAGCTCCGTGCGCATCCACGCCGTCGGCGCGGGCACCCGCGGGCAGCCCTCGCGGGCCAGCGCGAGCGGCAGCTCCAGATCGGGGTTGACGCCGGGCACGATCCGGCGCAGCAACTTGAGAATGAACGTATCTCCGTAGACGACCGAGGAGTTGGACTGTTCCGCGGTCACCGGGCGGGGCATCAGGCCGGAACGGATCTCCCGGTCGGCGTCGCGCTCGAAGCGCAGGGAGCCGATGCGGGCCCGGGCGCGCAGCGCCTCCAGGAGCACCTCGGCGGGCCGGGGGTCGTGCAGGGCCTCGTACGCCGTGCGTCCGGCGAGCGGACCCTCGGTGACGTGGCCGATGAGCGCGGGCGCCAGCCGGGGCGGCAGCGCCTCGCGCACGCCTATCAGCAGCTGGTAGCAGTCGGCGGGGGCGGGGGGTGCGCCCGGGACCGGCGCGCTCGGCTGGTGGGCGCGCACCAGCAGGTGGTAAAGGCCGAGTCTGCCCGTGGCGGGCAGCAGTTCGGTGGCCGCCACCAGGGAGAACCCGGTGACCGGGCGGCCCTTGCCCGCGAACCAGCGCTGCCGCGGCAGCCACTCCCGCAGCAGGGGGTCCAGGGACCCGAGCAGGCTCGTGCTGGGCGTCGTGGTCGTGGCGACGCGGGTGACGGCGTCCGACATGGCGTACGTCCTTTCCCCGGGTGGGCGGGGTGTTACTGATGCGTGCCCCGGGCGGGACGGGGGAAACCGCCCCGCCCGCGGCTTTCGGCGGCGTCCGCGGACCTGGCCTAGACGGCGTCCTCGCGGAGCCGGAACCAGTAGAAGCCGTGGCCCGCCAGGGTCAGCAGGTACGGCAGTTCGCCGATGGCCGGGAAGCGCACCCCGCCGATCAGCTCCACGGGATGGCGCCCGGCGAACTCGCGCAGGTCGAGCTCGGTCGGCTGGGCGAAGCGGGAGAAGTTGTGCACGCACAGCACGAGGTCGTCGCCGTGCTCCCGCAGGAACGCCAGGACGGCCGGGTTGGACGAGGGCAGTTCGGTGAACGACCCGAGTCCGAAGGCGTGGTTCTGCTTGCGGATCTCGATCATCCGGCGGGTCCAGTGCAGCAGCGAGGAGGGCGACGCCATGGACGCCTCGACGTTGGTGACCTGGTAGCCGTAGACCGGGTCCATGATCGTGGGCAGGAAGAGACGGCCGGGATCGCAGGACGAGAAACCGGCGTTGCGGTCCGGGGTCCACTGCATGGGCGTGCGGACGGCGTCGCGGTCGCCGAGCCAGATGTTGTCGCCCATGCCGATCTCGTCGCCGTAGTAGAGGATCGGCGAGCCCGGCAGGGACAGCAGCAGCGCGGTGAACAGCTCGATCTGGTTGCGGTCGTTGTCGAGGAGCGGGGCGAGCCTTCGGCGGATGCCGATGTTGGCGCGCATCCGGGGGTCCTTGGCGTACTCCGCGTACATGTAGTCGCGCTCTTCGTCGGTGACCATCTCCAGGGTCAGCTCGTCGTGGTTGCGCAGGAAGATGCCCCACTGGCAGCCCGACGGGATCGCCGGCGTCTTGGCCAGGATCTCGGAGATGGGGTAGCGCGACTCGCGGCGCACGGCCATGAAGATGCGGGGCATGACCGGGAAGTGGAAGGCCATGTGGCACTCGTCGCCGCCGCCCGTGTAGTCGCCGAAGTAGTCGACGACGTCCTCCGGCCACTGGTTGGCCTCCGCCAGCAGGACGGTGTCCGGGTAGTGGGCGTCGATCTCCTTGCGGACCCGCTTGAGGAACTCGTGCGTCGCGGGGAGGTTCTCGCAGTTGGTGCCCTCCTCGGCGTAGAGGTAGGGCACGGCGTCCAGCCGGAAGCCGTCGATGCCGAGGTCGAGCCAGAACCTCAGCGCGGAGATGATCTCCTCCTGAACGGCCGGGTTCTCGTAGTTGAGGTCCGGCTGGTGGGAGAAGAAGCGGTGGAAGAAGTACTGCTTGCGGACCGGGTCGAAGGTCCAGTTGGACACTTCCGTGTCGACGAAGATGATGCGGGCGTCCTGGTACTGCTTGTCGTCGTCGGCCCACATGTAGTAGTCGCCGTAGGGGCCGTCCGGGTTGTTGCGGGA